>NZ_JBIVZM010000016.1:220259-252647 GCF_044759525.1 Streptomyces sp. NPDC101110
GCGGAGAGGGCAGGATTCGAACCTGCGTGGGCTTTGTGGGCCCGACCGTGAGATTGCTCTCTGGTCCCCGTTGAGCCGCTCCGGGCACCTCTCCTGGTGTGGCCGTTGGTGCGTGGCCGTTTTCGCGGAGAGGGCAGGATTCGAACCTGCGTGGGCTTTGTGGGCCCGACCGTGAGATTGCTCTCTGGTCCCCGTTGAGCCGCTCCGGGCACCTCTCCTCGTTCCCGGCTTCCGGTCTCCCGTGCCGTTCACGAGAACAACATTGACAGGGGGGCCTGACAAAGCGCTGACGTTTCTCTGACTCGATCTGATAATTCCCGTCCGGTCTTTTCCCGTACCAGCCCTCGATGCTCTACTCGGGACGACGGAAAACGCTCCCGAAAGGGGAAAACAATGACCGTGACCGCCATGGAAAACCCGGTTCTCGAGGCGATACGCACCCATACGTCAAGCGAGAACCCCAGCGCGTTCCTGGCCCTCAACAGCGGAAATGACGTCTTCACACTGCCCGGTGCCGACGGCGTCGTCGTGTACCGCCGCACGGGCCGGTTCGCCGTCCAGTTCGGCGGCCCCTTCGCCGCCCCCGACGACTACGGCCCCCTCCTGGAGGCCTTCCGCCGGCACGTCCGCGACGAGGGCCGCACCCTGGTCGGCATCCAGCTCCAGCGCGCCGACGCCGAGCACTACGCCCGCCGCGGCTTCACCGTCAACCAGGTCGGCGCCTCCTGGGCCGTCGGCCTGCCGGACTTCACACTGCGCGGCACCCGCTTCATGCAGCTGCGCAACAAGATCTCCCGGGCCCGCCGCAACGGCCTGGTCGTCCAGGAGGTCCCCGCCGACGACTGGCAGGACGCGATCGCCGTCATCGACCGGGCCTGGCTCGGCTCCAAGGGCGGAGCCCAGCAACTGGAGTTCCTGGTCGGCCAGATCGGCGGACCGGCCCAGGCACACCGCCGGCTGTTCACCGGCACCATCGACGGCAGCCCCGTGGCGTACATCTCCTACTCGCCGGTGTACGGCGGCCGGGCCGGCTGGATGCACGACCTGAGCCGACGCGTGCCGGACGGCTCCCCGGGACTGATGGAGGCCATCAACGCGACCGCCGTCGAGGTGTTCCGTTCGGAGGGCGTCGAGTGGCTGCACTTCGGCTTCACCCCGTTCACCGGCCTCGACGCCGGCCATGAGATCGACGGTCACAGCCCGGCTTTCCAGTGGCTGATGCACGCCCTGTGGGCCGAGGGAGCAGCGCTGTACCCGGCGCAGACCCAGCTGTCGTACAAGCAGAAGTGGGCTCCGGACGTGGTCATCCCGGAGTACGTCGCCTTCGACGGCCCGCAGGCCTCGCTGGCGTCCTTCGCCCACGTCTTTCGTGCCTGCAAGGCCTTCTGACGCACCATCACCCGCACGCTCGCGGCGGGGCACTCCGGACCGGCCGTGCCCGCAGCGGGGCGCGGCGTCGCGGCGCGACGCGAGTCACGCTCCCCGCACCGCCCTCACACACCACCCCTCTTCCGGAACAGGAGAACCAGCGATGAGCGACAACGGACCCGACACCAGCACCGAAGTCCTCCAGCACACCGTGGTCGAGCGGCTGATGGCCGTCATCGGCGCGCCCGACGACGAGGACGTGGCGCGCGACGCGGACGCCGCCGTCCTCGCGCTCGACGAACGGCTGCGCGCCGAGTCCGCCGCCTGACGGCCGCCGCCGATCAGACCGGCATCAGTGGCACATCAGCGCGGCGCAGCACGCTGGACGCGTGTTCGTCCGGTGGTCCCCCGGCGGAGTACCGCACTGTGCTCCGGCGTTCCCGGACCGCCGGGCGGGCACGCCCGCGCGTTCCCGACCGCCCGCGGGAGCACTGTCGACTCGCGGCGCCCGCAGATCCGCGGGGCAGCGGCGCCGCCGCCCGAACCGGGCACTTCTCCCAAGGAGAGCAACGCATGCAGCGTCCGCACACACAAGAAGCCGGGGCAGCAGCCGCCTCCGCGGCCGGACCGCGCACCGGCGCCTCGGCGACGTTCGCCGAGCTCCTCAAACGCGTCAAGGCGGAAGGTCTCCTCGACCTCGACCCGCGCTACTACGTGGGCCGTCTCGCGCTCAACACCACTCTGCTGCTGATCGGATTCGCCGCGTTCTTCGCCCTGGGCGACTCCTGGTGGCAGCTGCTGACGGCCCTGTGGATGGGGCTGTGCGGCGGCCAGTCGGCGTTCATGTGGCACGACGCCGGACACAAGTCCATGTTCCGCAGCAAGAAGGCCGCCTCCGCCGTCGGCTACATCCACGCCAACCTCGTCAACGGGGTCAGCTACGGCTGGTGGGTCAACCACCACAATCGACACCACAGCAACCCCAACCACCTGGACAAGGACCCGGACATCGGTCGGCGCACCGTCATCTTCGACGTCAAGCAGTATCCCAGCCGGCGGGGCACGCAGAAGTTCGTCGTGCGCCACCAGAGCGTGCTGTTCTTCGTGCTGCTCGTCCTGGAGGGCTTCAAGATGCTCCGGACGGCCGTGGTGTCCATCGCGCAGGGCAAGACCAAGCGGCCCGTGCTGGAGTCGTTCCTGATCGTGCTGCGCGCCGCGGTCTACTGCGCCCTGGTCTTCACGGTGCTCTCGCCGGTCCTCGCCGTCGCGTTCATCCTCGTGCAGCACGCCGCCCTGGGCGTCTACTTCGGCATGATCTTCGCCCCGAACCACAAGGGCATGGACGTCCGCGACGGCGAGGAGGAGACCCTGGACTGGCTGGAGCGCCAGGTCCTCACCTCCCGCAACATCCGCCCCAACCCGCTGGTCGACTTCCTCTACGGCGGCCTCAACTACCAGGTCGAGCACCATCTGTTCCCGGCCATGCCGCAGAAGCACCTGCCGCGCGCCCGGGAACTGACCCGCGCCTACTGCGCTGAGCGCGGAGTGCCGTACCACGAGGTCGGCTTCTGGGCGTCCTACCGGGAGGTCGCCTCCTACCTTCACGAGGTCAGTGAGCCGGTGCGGGCCGGGACCGTGGAGGAGGAGATCAGGCGCCGGGCAGCCCAGGCGGCCTGACCCGGCCCGCGCCCCTCGGTCGCCGCCGGTCCGGGACCCCCCACGCTCCGGTCCCGCACGGCCCCCGCACCCCCCACGCGTCCACAGCCCTGGCCCCCGGGCCGCCCCCCACGGCTTTGCAGCCCCGGCCCGGGCCGCACCCCCCCACGCGTCCACAGCCCCGGCCCCCGGGCCGCACGCCCGGGCCCGCCGTCGGCCCGGGCGGTTGCCTCACCGGAGCCCCTGAGAACCAGGAGTCCAAGGAGAGCCTCCCCATGTCCCAGACCACCACGGTGGCGGGCGGTGTCACCGCTCCCGCCGCGATCGGGGTCCGCCTGGACCGCATGCCGATCACCCCGATGCACCGACGACTCACCATGGTCATCGGCATCGGCCTGCTCTTCGACACGTTCGAGAACAACCTCTCGGGCACCATCGCCAAGGTGCTCCAGAGCGACTTCGCCTTCGGGGCGACCGAGCTGAAACTCGTCCTGGCCTCGGTGTTCATCGGCCAGTTCATCGGCTCGCTGGTGCTCGGCCGGATCGCCGACCGGTTCGGCCGGCGCCGGGCCTTCCTGATCAACCTCGCCATCTACTCGGGCTTCTCCCTGCTGGGCGCCTTCTCGCCGAACGCCACCTGGCTGATCGTCACCCGCTTCATGGCCGGCATCGGCATCGGTGCCGAACAGGTGCTGTCCGACTGCTACCTGGCCGACGTGCTGCCCGCCAAGCGGCGCGGCCGGTACATCGCCTGGGCCTACACCGTCGCCTTCTGCGGGGTGCCCGCCGTCGGCTTCGCCGCGCTGTGGCTGGTGCCCCTGTCCCCGCTCGGCATCGACGGCTGGCGCTGGCTGTTCGTGATCGGGTCGCTGGGCTCCGCCGTGGTGTGGGTGCTGCGCCGCCGGCTGATCGAGTCGCCGAGGTGGCTGGCCGCCCAGGGCCGCACCGAGGAGGCCGAGCTGCTGGTGGCCGAGTTGGAGAAGCAGGCCTACCCGGACCGTCCCGCGACGGTTCGCCCGGTGGCCGCGGACCCCGCCGGACCGGTGGAACCGGCCGCGGTGCGCCACCGTGTGCGCGACGTGTTCGGCCGCGGCATGCGGCGCCGCACGGTGGTGCTGTGGATCTTCTGCGTGCTGTCCGTGGTCGGCTACTACGGCTTCGGCACGCTGGCCCCCCAGATCGTCGCGGCCAAGGGCTACGGCATCGTCGCGGGCATCGGCTTCACCGCGCTGTGCTTCCTGGGCTACCCGGTCGGATCCGCGCTGGCCCTGCCGATCGTCGACCGCTTCGAGCGCCGGACGCTGGTCGCGGCCTCCGCGGCGGCCATGATGGTGGCCGGCCTCGGCTTCGCCTACGCGGGATCGCCCGTGCTCATCGTGGCGTTCGGCTTCGTCTACACCCTGTGCAGCAACGTCTTCTCCAGCGTCTCGCACGTGTACCTCTCCGAGCAGTATCCGACCGCGATCCGCGCCACCGCGTCCGGCGCCGCCTACTCGCTGTCCAAACTCAGCGCTGCCGCACTGCCGTTCGTCCTGCTGCCGGTCCTGGACTCGCACGGCCCCGGCGCCCTGTTCGGGGTCATCGCCGCGGCGATGGCGGCCCTGGCGGCGACCGTCCTGCTGCTGGGCGAGCGCACCACCGGGGCTCCGGTCGACGGCGTCCCCGGCCCCCCGACCACCCCCGTGACGAAGAGGAGCTGACGATGGCCTACGTCATCGCGCTGCCCTGCGTCGACGTCAAGGACCGATCCTGCGTCGACGAGTGCCCCGTGGACTGCATCTACGAGGGCCGCCGGGCCCTGTACATCCACCCCGACGAGTGCGTCGACTGCGGCGCCTGCGAACCCGTCTGCCCCGTCGAGGCGATCTGCTTCGAGGACGACGTGCCCGCCGAGTGGGGCGACCACACCGCGTCCAACGCCGACTTCTTCGCCGCCGTGGGCTCGCCCGGCGGCGCCGGCGCACTCGGCGCCCTCGACCACGACTCCCCGCTGGTGCGGGCCCTGCCCGAGGCGGTGACCCGGACATGAGCGGACTCCTCGCCGGCAAGCGGATCCTGGTGACCGGGGTCGTCACGGACGCCTCCATCGCCTTCCATACGGCCCGCATCGCCCAGGAGGAGGGTGCCGAGGTGCTCCTCACCGGCTTCGGGCGCCTCTCCCTGATCGAGCGCGTCGCCCAGCGGCTGCCGAAGCCGGCCCCGGTCTTCGAACTCGACGTCACCGACCAGCGGCAACTGGACGGCCTCGGCGACCGCATCCGCGAGCACACCGACACCCTGGACGGACTGGTCCACTCCATCGCCTACGGGCCGCGGGGCGCCTTCTCCTTCCTGGACGGCGACTGGAACGACGTGTCGACCGCCGTGCACGTGTCGGCGTACTCCCTGAAGTCGCTGACCACGGCCTGCCTGCCGCTGATGGAGCGGCGCGGCGGCTCGGTGGTCGGGCTGACCTTCGACGCCGCGGTCGCCTGGCCGCGCTACGACTGGATGGGCGTCGCCAAGGCCGCCCTGGAGTCGACCAGCCGCTACCTCGCCCGGGACCTGGGCGGCCGCGGTGTCCGCTGCAACCTCGTCGCGGCGGGACCGCTGCGCTCCATGGCGGCCAAGTCCATCCCCGGGTTCGCCGACCTCGCCGGGGTCTGGGAGCACCGGGCCCCGGCGGGCTGGGATCCCACCGACCCGGACCCGGCGGCCCGCGGGGTCGTCGCCCTGCTGTCGGACTTCTTCCCGCGTACCACGGGGGAGATCGTGCACGTCGACGGAGGGGTGCACATGATGGGCGCCTGAGCCCCGGGCCGGGCGCGGCGAAAGGGGCGGGAGCGGGTCGCGGACCCGGCTCCCGCCCCTTCGCGATGGCGCCCGCCGGCGCCTACGCGGTGTCCCCGCCCGGCAGGATCCGGCGGAAGCCGGTGTACGGGACGAGGGCCTCGGGCAGCACCACCGAGCCGTCCTCCCGCACGCCCTGCTCCAGCAGCGCGGCCACCGTGCGGCCGATCGGCAGCGCCGAGCCGTTCAGCGTGACCGCCGGCGTCCTGCTCCCGTCGGGCCGCTTGACGCGGATGTCCGCGCGACGCGCCTGGAAGGTGCCGCAGTCGGAGACCGAGGAGATCTCCCGGTAGGAGCCGCTGCCCGGCAGCCACACCTCGACGTCGTAGGTCATCCGGGCGGAGAAGCCGAGGTCGCCGGCCGGCAGCAGCACCACGCGGTGCGCCAGTTCCAGGCGCTTCAGGCACTCCTCGGCGTGGTTCACCATGAGTTCGAGCTGCGCCGGGGCGTCCTCGGGGGCGCAGACGCGCACCAGCTCCACCTTCTCGAACTGGTGCAGCCGCAGGATGCCGCGGGTGTCCCGGCCGTACGCCCCGGCCTCCGCCCGGAAGCACGGCGTGCAGGCGGTGAACGCCAGCGGCAGCGAGCGGGAGTCCAGGAGCCGGCCGGCCACCAGGTTGGTCAGCGGGACCTCGGCGGTGGGGATCAGGAACAGCTCCCGCTCACCGACCTGGGTGCGGAACAGGTCGTCCTCGAACTTGGGCAGCTGCCCGGTCCCGGTCATGGTGTCGCGGTCGACCAGGAACGGCACCGACTGCTCGGTGTAGCCGTGCTCGCGGGTGTGCAGGTCGAGGAGGAAGTCGCGCAGGGCCCGCTCCAGTCGTGCCCCCGCACCGCGGGCGACGGCGAAACGGGCGCCGGACAGCCGGGCCGCGGCCGGGCCGTCGAGGATGCCGAGGGACTCCCCGATGTCGGCGTGGTGGCGGGCGCCGTCCGCCGGACGAGGAGCGGGACCGCCCCGGCGTATCTCGACGGCTTCCTTCTCCGAGTCGCCGTCCGGGACCGCGTCCAGGGGGATGTTGGGGACGGAGAGCAGCAGCTCGGTCAGGTGGGCCGCGGCCGTGCGGGCGGCGGCCTCGGCCCGCTGCACCTCGGCCCGCAGCGCCCGGGCGGACGCCTTCTCCTCATCGGTCGGCGGGCCGGAGCGGCGGGCTTTGGCCGTGCGGTTCAGCTCGGTGCGCAGCCGGGTCACCTCCGCCTGCGCGCCGTTGCGCTCGTGCAGGGCGTCGGCCAGCGCGGCCGGGTCGAGGTCGTGGCGGCGGCGGGCCAGCCGCCGAACGGCCTGCGGCCCGTCCTTCAGCAGTTCTTGGGGATCGTGCACGGTGGACTCCTGACGTGAGGCGGGGTGGGGTGGCCCGCGGACCGGCGCGGCGGGCGCCGTGCGGCCGGGTGCCGCACGGGAACAGCCGCCCGGCGGAGGTGCTCCGCGGGCGGCTGCCGGTATGGGCCCGGCCCGTTCAGGCCGGCGCGATGGCCAGGGCCGTGTTCTGGCCGCCGAAGCCCAGGGAGTTGCTCAGAGCGAGGTCGATGGGCATGTAGGTGGCGGTCTGGGCGAGTTTGATGTCGATCCTGGAGTCGGGCATGACGAGGTTCGCGACGGGGGGAACGAGTTCGTGCTCGACGCTCAGCACGGTGAAGGCGGCCTCGACCGCCCCGGCCGCCCCGAGCAGGTGTCCGGTGACTCCCTTCGTGGACGTGACCAGCGGGTCCCCGCGCAGCGTCCGGCCGATCATGCGGGCTTCCGCCAGGTCGTTCAGCGGTGTCGACGTGCCGTGGGCGTTGACGTGCTGGACGTCGTCCGGGTCCGCGCCCGCGTCGGCGAGCGCGGCGCGGACGGCGGCCTCGATGCCCGCGCCGTCGGGGTGCGGCGACGTCATGTGGTGGGCGTCGGCCGTGGCGCCGTAGCCGATGATCCGGCCGTGCACATGGGCGCCGCGGGCCCGGGCGTCCGCCACCCGCTCCATGACGAGGATGCCGGCGCCCTCCCCGGCGACGAAGCCGTCCCGGTCGGCGTCGAACGGCCGGGACGCGGAGGCCGGGTCGTCGTGCCGCTTCGACAGCGCCCCCATCTGGGCGAAGCCGGCCATGACCAGTGGGGTGACCATGGCCTCGCTGCCGCCCGCGAGGACGATGTCGCAGCGGCCGAGGGCGAGCAGGTCCCGGGCCGTGCCGATGGCGGTCGCGCCCGAGGCGCAGGCGGTGGCCACCACCAGGTTGGGCCCGGTCGCCCCGAACTCGATGGCCGTCTGCCCGGCCAGCATGTTCGGCAGCTGCATGGGCAGCAGCAGCGGCGAGACCCGGTCGGCGCCCTGCTCGCGCAGCACGTGGTGCTGTTCCTCGACGGTGCCCGGGCCGCCGTCCGCGCAGCCCAGCACCACACCCACCCGCGCCCCGTCCCACGTCTGCGGATCGAGGCCCGCGTCGGCCACCGCCTCGTGCGCGGCGACCAGCGCGAACTGGACGAACCGGTCCAGGCGGTGGGCCCGCCGCGCGCTCAGCAGGCGCTCGGGGTCGAAGCCGGGCACCCGGCAGGAGATACGTACGGGGTTATCCGTCAGCAGCGGGTCGAGGGCGGCGGCCGGCCTGCCGTCGCAGACCGCCGCCCAGCTCGGCCCGACCCCGATACCACCCGGGGTGACCAGGCCGAGCCCGGTGACGGCGATGTCCATGCCCGCCATCAGACCTTCGCACTCCGCTCCTCCATCAGCCGGACCATGTCGGCCACGGTTTCCGCCTCCAGCAGGTCGTCGTCGCTGACGTCCAGGCCGAGCTCGGACTTCAGCAGCAGCGACAGCTCCACCACGGCCAGCGAGTCCAGCTCGATGTCCTCCCGGGTGGCCTCCGGGGTGATGGCCTCGGGCGACACCTTGAGCTTGTTGGACAGGATTTCCTTGAGCTGCTCCAGCATGTCGGTTCCTTTCGACAGTTCTCTCGAAGGCGCAAGCGCCCGTTCTCCGCTGTGTCGGACAGCGCT
Organism: Streptomyces sp. NPDC101110; assembly: GCF_044759525.1. Lineage (NCBI taxonomy): Bacteria > Bacillati > Actinomycetota > Actinomycetes > Kitasatosporales > Streptomycetaceae > Streptomyces > Streptomyces sp. NPDC101110. Next base: position 229,087 of record NZ_JBIVZM010000016.1, read on the forward strand.
TGTTGGAGGGGCCTGCCCGGGCCCCGCTTGTGACGGGACGTCAGACGGTCTGCACCTCGGGCCACACCAGCGTGGTCGCGCCCCAGGACAACCCGCCGCCGAACGCGGTCAGCAGCAGCCGGTGCCCGGCGGTGAGCCGTCCTTCCGCCGCGCTCTCGGCCAGCAGCAGCGGCAGTGAGGCGGCGCCGGTGTTGCCGACCCGCGCGATGTTGCTCAGCCGCCGTTCGCCGGGGATGCCGAGCCGCTCCGAGACCGCCTCCAGGATGCGGGCGTTGGCCTGGTGCGCGGCGAACCGGTCGACGTCGCACGGCCGCCAGCCGGCCCGCTCGGCCGCCTCGGTGGAGGTGGCGGTCATCCGCTCCACCGCGTGCCGGTAGGTGTCGCGGCCCACCATCCGGAAGAAACGGTCCTCCGGTGCGGGCTCCCGGCCGGACGATCGCTGCCGCGACCCTCCGGCCGGCACCTCGATCAGATGGCTCAGCCCGCCGTCGCTGCCCAGCACGAGCGGGCCCACCGCGCCCGGCTCCCCGGGGGAGCCGGCCCGCAACAGTACCGCGCCCGCGCCGTCCGCGAAGATCACCGCCGTGGTGCGGTCCTCGGGGTTGATGATCGTCGTGAACGCGTCCGCGGCGATCAGCAGCACCCGGTCCGTCACTCCGGCGGCGATCAGGCCCGCCGAACTGGCCAGGCCGTACAGAAAGCCGGAGCAGACGGCGGCCACGTCGAAGGCGGGCACCTCGCCGAGTCCGAGCCGCGCCGCGACCTGCGGCGCGGTGGCCGGGCACGGCTGGTCCGGGGTGGTGGTGGCCAGCACCACCGCGCCCGCCCGCGCGTCTCCCGCCGACTTCAGCGCCCGCATGCCCGCCTCGACCGCCAGGTCGCTGGTCGCCGTGCCCGGGGCGACCACACGGCGCCGGGCGATCCCGGTGCGCGAGCGGATCCAGTCGTCCGAGGTGTCCAGGCGCCGGGCCAGATCCTCGTTGGTGACCACGTCGGGCGGGACGTACGACCCGATCCCGCAGATCACGGCGGCCCGTCGGGTGCTCACGCGCCCGGCCCCGGACTGCTGAGGACCTCCAGGGGCAGGCCCATGTAGGCCATCCGGGCCTCGGCCATCTCGTCGGTCCACCGCTCGGCCATGTCGTAGCGCTGCTCGGGAGTGGTGTCGAGCATCCGCACGCCGGGCCAGATCTCGTAGTCGCCGATCCGGTCGGCGTGCCGGAGCATGCCCTCCTGGAACAGCTCCTCGCGGTGGATCACGAACTCCCGGTCGGGGATCTCGTCCCACAGCCGCACGCCGGCCCGCAGGATCTCCAGCAGGCGCGGACGGTACTCGGGGTGCGCGGCCACGTGATCGCGCAGGATGGTGCTGGCCACCGTCAGATGGCGGATCTCGTCGATCGCGGTGCCGCGGGAGATCTCGCCGGTGGCCGGGGACAGGGGAGTCCACTTGCGTTCGCTCAGCTCGGCGGCCGGCGCCAGTACGCCCTCGATGACGATGGCGAACACGGCGACACCGCCGGGGAAGTCGGCCTGGTCCCGGACGATGTCGAGGGTGAAGTCGACCACCGGGTCCAGCACCCGGGCGCGGTAGTCCCGGGCCATCTCGTCGATGCTCTTCAGGAGCGTGTCGGCCGGGATGCCCAGCTCCACCAGGTGGTTGCGGAACACCCGGGCGTGCCGTGCCTCGTCGAGCAGCTGGGTGGCGTAGAACTCCATCTCGGGGATGCCGGGCGCGATCGACACGTAGTGGCCGAGCAGCCGGGTGGCCAGCTCCTCGGACAGCCCGCGCAGACCGAACTCCAGCACCAGTGCCTCGCGCAGCGGGCCCGGCTCCTTCAGGAAGTCCGGGACGATCGCGTCGTCGTGGTGGCCGGTCACGCCGCGGTCGCGCAGCGTGCCCTGGGCCACCGAGGTGATCCAGTAGGCGAGGTCGCACTCCTCGGGGCCGAGGGTGAGTTCCTTCGCCCCGTCCAGCAGACCGGGCGCCTTGTCCCAGTCGGCCTCGGGGGCCACGAATACCTTGGACTGCGTCATGACGCGGCGGTCTCCTTCGCCGGATGCAGGGTGCCGGCGTGCAGACGGCCGGCGTAACTCAGCAGGGGCAGCCCCTCGTCCGCCCTGGCACGCACGACGTGGCCGAGCAGCAGCTCGCTGTCGCCCGCGGCGTGGGCGGAGTGGAAGCGGCAGGTGTAGTGGGCGAGCGCGCCCGCGATGAGCGGGGCCTGCGCGTACGGGTCCGCCGTCCAGGGCAGGCCCGCGAACTGGGCGCTGCCGTCGGGGCGCCCGCTGTCGGCGAACCGGCGGGCCACCTCCGCCTGGTCACCCCCCAGCACGTTGATCGCGAACCGGCCCTCGGCGGCGGCCCGCCGCGCGAAGGACGACCCGGCCCGCAGCACGACGCCGACGAGCAGCGGCTCGCGCGAGACCAGGGTGACCGTGCTCGCGGTGGTGCCGTGCATCCGGCTCTCCGGGCCGGTGGTCAGCACCGACACGGGGGACGCCAGGTGGTAGAGCGCCCGGCGCCGTTCGGCAGGGTCCTGGCGGACGGGCCGGCGCGTGCGCGGGCCGGTCGCGGTCGCGGTGCTCATCGCAGCGCCTCCGCCTGCCGGGCCGCGGACTCTCCGGCCGCGGTGACCCGCGCCGGAGCCTCCTGCGCCTCGGCGGCGTCCGCCCGCGGCGCAGGCACCTGTTTGCGCACCGGGACGTGCCCGACCGGCACCGGGTCCGTCACATGCCCGACCGGCTTGGGGTGCGGCAGGCCCAGGTCGTCCAGGAGCCGCAGGTAGCCGGGCTGGCGGACCGGCTCGAAGGGCAGCGCGAAGGACTTCATGAAGTTGCCGAACAGCCCGCGGTCGCCGAAGAGGTGGAAGGGCAGCACCAGCAGCGCCCACTCCGGCTTCACCAGCCAGCACCACAGCGCGGCCACAGCGGCCTGGGTGATGAGGCTGTGCATCACGTTGTACAGGACGTAGTACGCCTTGTGGATCGGCCGCCCGCCACTGCGCCGGAACGCGATCGCGCCCGGGATGTAGCCGATCAGGTCGATGTAGAGGAAGAGGGCGATCGCGGGCAGCCAGCGGATCTCGTCGAAGTGGGCGATCATCAGGCCGGTGGCGACGACGAAGCCCACCAGGTACTCGGCGCGGTGCAGCGAGTAGGTGCGCGGTGTCTCGAACGGGTTTGCCTGGTCCATGGTCAGCAGCTCCCTGATGCGCTAGGCGCCGACCGCGGCGGGCGAGGTGAGTTCGATGCCGCCGCTGATCCGCACGGCGGGGAACAGACCGGTCAGCGCCCAGGCCACGGTCTCCTTGATGACCCGCTCGGCGATCGGGTCGAGGATGCCCTCCAGACTCGGGATGCCGAAGTCGAAGTCGGCGTCGAAGCGGACCGCGACGTCGTCGCCGTCCTGCGTCACCGACCAGGTCCCGGAGAAGGAGTCGAAGTCCCCGTCGGACTGCTCGAAGCGGATCTCGCCCTGCTCCGGCAGCACGGTGTCGTCCTCGGTCCAGCGCAGCAGGCCGCTGCGGAAGTGCAACTCCCAGCTGGAGGACGCGGCGGGGTCGGGGTAGGCGGCGTGCACCGTGGTCGCGTTGACGTGGGGCGCCAGGTCCGGGTACCGCTCCCAGCCTCGTACGGCGTGCAGGACCGTCTCGGCCTGCTCCCCGGGTATCAGGGCATCGAGTTCGACGTGCCTCACGATCAGTTACCGCCTTCCGGCATCTTGGCCGCGCCCCGTACGAGGTCGCGGGTGGCCAGGTCGAAGGAGTTGAGGAGGAAGTCCACGTCGGTGTCGCCGAGCACGGCGGGCGGGGTGAACCGCACCACCGAGCTGCCGTTCATCGAATGGTTGGCGACCACGCCGTGGTTGAACAGTTCGATCAGCAGCTCGCCGGCCAGCCCGGCCTCGACGAGCTCGACGCCGATCAGCAGGCCCCGGCCGCGCACGTCCACCACGAGGTCGGGGATGTTGCGGCGCGCGATCTCGGTGATCGCCGGCAGCAGCCGGGCGCCGAGGTCCAGCGCCCTGGTGACCAGGCGCTCCTCCTTCACGGCCCGGATGGCGCCCTGGACCGCGGCCATCAGCACCGGCTGGCCGGAGAACGTGGCGGTGTGGACGTAGGGGTCCTTGTCGAAGGGACGGAAGGCCTTGCGGGTGGCGACGGCCGCCGAGACCGGCATCACCCCGCCGCCGAGCGCCTTGCCGGCGAGCAGGACGTCCGGGAGGACGCCCTCGATGTCGGCGCCCCACCACTCGCCGAGCCGGCCGAAGCCGGACTGCACCTCGTCGAGGATCAGGAAGCCGTCGTACTCGCGCACCAGCTCCTCGACGCGCTTGAGGTAGCCCTTCGGCGGGATGATCACACCGCCCTCGCCCTGGACCGGTTCGAGGATGACGCACACCTCGCCCGGGTGGGCGGCGAGTTCGGCCTCCAGAGCGTCGGCGTCACCGAAGGGCAGGTGCAGGAAGTCGGGCACCAGCGGGCGGAACGGCTGCTGGTAGACCTCCTTGGCGGTGGCCGACAGCGCGCCGAGGGTCTTGCCGTGGTAGCCGCCGCGCATGGAGACCGTGCGCTTGAAACCGTTCGCGCGGGCCAGCTTCAGGCCCGTCTCCACCGCCTCCGCCCCCGACAGCGCGAAGTGCACCCGGTCCAGACCGGGCGGCAGCACCGAGACCAGCGCCTCGGCCGCGCGGGCCACGGTGGGCTCCAGCAGGATGCGGGTCGCGGTGGGGTGGGTGCGCAGCTGGCGCTCCACCTCCTCCATCACGATCGGGTGGCGGGCGCCCATCACGAACACGCCGTAGCCGCCGGCGTTGAGGAAGCGCTCGCCGTCGCTGGTGGTGAGCCAGGCGCCCTCGGACGCCACCTCCATGTGGCTGCCGAACAGCTCGGCGAGCGTGGCCCGGCCCTTGCTCAGATGCGCGCGGTACAGGCCGAGGACCTCCGCCTCGGCGTCGGCGGACGAAGCCGCCGGGGATTCCTGGATGACGGTCACGTGTGGCTCACTCCAAGGGGTCGTGGGGTCGTGCGGACAGGACCGGGACCGTGCCGCGGCCGGGGCCCTGTCCGGCCGCGGCTGTGGTGCCGTGACCGGGTTCTCACCGGCCGGCGCACCGTCCCTAGGCGAGGACGAGCTCGCCGCCGCCGAACCAGCGCAGCAGCGGCTCGGCGGCGGCCGCGCGCGACGGCGGGTGGAAGGCGAGGGCCCGCAGCGCCGCCGCGGCCTGTGCCGGACCGGAGCCGCGGATGAAGTCCAGGCCGCCCAGCAGCTCCAGGGCGCGGGAGGCGATGTCGGGCAGGGCGTTCTGCACGGCGTACCGGGCCACCAGTACGCGGGCCACCGACTCCTCGTCACCGGGCTCCGGGCCGGTCGCCCGCGCGACGCCCTCCAGCAGCGCGACCGCGGCCTCCATGTCCACGGCCAGGGACGCCCGCTCCGCCACGCTGCCGCGCTCACGCTCCAGCACCTGCTCCACCAGCGCCAGCGCACCGCCCGCGTACCCGGCGGAGATCAGCATCTCGAACCAGACGAACCCGGCCGACTGGAGGTCGTCGAGGCGGTGCGGGTCGTCGGCGCCGGCCCGCACGACCATGCCGGCCGGCACGAACACGTCCTCCAGCCGCACCTCGTCGCTCTCCGCGCCCGCCAGCAGGTCGTTACCCCAGTAGGGGTGCACGGTCAGGCCGGGCGCGTCGGCCGGCACCAGGGCGAGCGCCAGCTCCGGCTCGCCGTCGTCGCCGTGAATGGCGACGCTCGCCGTGAGCAGGCTCATCGAACGGGACAGGCTGCACGGCTTCTTGGCGCCGGTGAGCAGGAACCCGTCGCGCACCGGGCGGGCGGTCACGGCCGGCTTGAGGATGTTCTGTGCCGTCCGGCCCTCGGCCCAGCCGGACGCCATCACCTGCTGGTCGGGCACGATCCGGCGCAGCAGGGCCGTCTGCTCGTCGGTCAGCCGGCCCGCCTTGACGGCCAGCGAGTACAGCATCGCGATGGTGAAGTGGTGCATCGACACGGCCGCCACCAGCGACGGGGACGCGGCGCCCAGGGCCAGCTGGACCCGCAGCGCGTCCAGGGCGTCGGCGCCGTGACCGCCGTACTCCTCGGGGATCAGCAGACCGACCCCGCCGTGGATGCGGAACAGGTCGATCACCGGGCTGCCGGGTCGCTCGCGGTCGATGTACGGGATCTGGTCCAGCTCCTTGAGCAGACCGGGGTGGAAGCGCTCGCAGACGGAGCGGGCGAGGTCGAGGGAACGCAACGGAAGCCTCCAGCGGAAACGGCGGGGTTCAGGGGGCGGAGGGCGGTCGGGCGCCGGACACCGCGTCGTACGGGTCGACGCCGCGGTGGCGGAGGGCGGTCAGGCGCCGAACACCGCGTCGTACGGACTGACGCCGCGGGCGATGCTGACGCCCTGCACGTGGGAGGTCTTGAGCATCGGGTAGTTGGCCTCGCCGAAGGCGCCGCCGGTGCGGCCGGTGCCGCCGTGGCTGGGCAGATAGGGCAGGAAGCCGATGTGGGAGTCGTTGACCTTCAGCAGGCCCCCGTTGACGACCCGCCGCACGAAGGTCTCGATGACATGGTCGGAACGCGACCACAGGGAGTTGCGCAGCCCGTAGTCGTTGCTGTTGACGAAGCGCAGGAACGCCTCCAGGAGGGCGTCGTCGTCCTCCCGCTCGGGGACCACGATCGGCACCAGCGGGAAGAACGTCTCCTCGCGCACCACGTCGTAGGTGCGCGCCCGGTCCAGGCCGTCCACGCGCACCACCGTCGGCTGGAGGAAGACGCCCGTCTCCGAGGGCGTGCCGTCCAGTTCGGTGCGGTGGCCGCCGGTGACCAGCTCGGCGCCGTTGTCCAGCGCCTGCCGCAGCAGCCGGAAGAACCGCTCGCTGCGCCGCACCGGCGACAGCAGCACGTCCTCCTCCTCGGGCAGGCCCGGCCGGATGCCCTTGACCTGCTCCTTCACCTCGGCGATCAGGCTGTCCGCGACGTCCGGGTGCACCAGCACGTAGTTGGGCACCATGCAGATCTGGCCGGAGCCGTAGAAGGCCTCGGTGATGGCCTCGGCCGCCCACTTGACGTCGGCGTCCTTCCACACCACGATGCCGTCGTTGCCGGCCAGTTCGAGGATCGGCTTCTTGCCGTGCGCCACGCACTGCTGCTCGAAGCGCAGGCCCTCCTGGCTGCCGCCGATGTAGAAGATGTCGTTGATCAGCGGGTCCGCGATCCAGCGGTCCATGGTCTGCTTGGGGTTGCTGCACACCGCGTTGAGCACTCCGGCCGGCGCGTCCATCTCCTCCAGCAGCGGAGCCACCACGTCCCGCAGCAGCCACATGGTGCTCAGCGCGATGCTGCGCGGCGCCCGCACCACCACCGCGTTGCCGGCCATCAGCGCCAGTACGCACAGGGCGGCGCTCGGCAGGGGTGCGTTCTGCGGCGGGTTGAACGCCACCACACCGTCGGGCTGGCGGTGCAGCACCAGCGTGCGGCCGGCGTACTCCTTCTCCACCCGCATCTGCTTGGTGTACCAGCGCAGGGAGCCCGGGGAGTAGATCTGCAGCAGGCAGCTCAGCTCCCAGCGGGCCAGCTTGACCGGGTGGGACTCGGCGACCAGCATGCGCAGGAACTCGTCCTGGTGCTTGATGAGTTCCTCGCGGAACCGGGTGCCCAGCCGCATCCGCCGCTCCAGCGGCACGGCCGCCCAGTCGGGTGCGGCGGCGGCCGCGGCCTGCGTGGCCAGGTCGATGGACGCGTCGTCCGCGACCGCGCAGCGCCCGACGACGTACGGATGCCTGGCCGCCTCCGACTCGGGGTCCTGCTCCAGGGCGCGCTTCAGGCTCACGCTGGTGAACACGTCTTCCAGCAGGGACCGGCCGCTGACGGTGTACACCCACCCGTCACCCGCGACGTCCTTGCCCGCGATGTAGAGGTCATAGCTCTTGATATCGGAAGGTGCCTCGGCACTCTCCTCCTGCGCGGCTTCGCGAAGCATCTTCAGCCTTTCACCTTTGGCGAGCGGATTTTTCGAAGCAGTGCGAGCGTGGCAGCCAAATCTGACCCGGCGCTGACAGGGTGCTGATTCAGCCAAGCCGGCCCCGCCGTCCGTCAGTGGGGCGTCAGCCTGCGCTGCTTGCATGACCGCATGCCACCCGTCGACAGCACTGTTCAGCGCCTGCGTGATCTGCCGCGCGCCGAACTCGCCGAAGAAATCGAGTCGATCGTCCTGAAGAAATTCAAGGCGGTTCTCCTCATGGACGAATCCGAGGACCTCCCGCTCGACATCAGCTATTTCGATCTCGGCCTCACCTCACTGCGGCTGACCGAGATACGGCAGAGCCTGGAGCGGCTCCTTGATCTCTCCATCAACGCCAACGTGCTCTTCAACGAGCCGACGGTCGCCCATCTGGTGGACCACCTGACCCAGGCCGTCCAGGACAGTTCCTCTCAGGAAAGCTAAGGAGTCCCTCCATGCCGCGTGCGGAATCCCAGCAGCCGCCCGAGCCGGTCGCGATCGTCGGAATCGGTCTGCGATTCCCCGGCGGCAGCACCTCGCCCGACGAGTTCGACGCCTTCCTCAGGGAGGGGCGCAGCGGGATCGGCCCGATCCCGCAGGACCGGTGGGACGTGGCCGCGTTCACCCCCGAGACCCCCGAGGACAAGGGGAAGATCCACACCACCGCGGGGGGCTTCCTCGACCGCGTGGACCTCTTCGACGCCGCCTTCTTCAACATCTCCCCGAAGGAGGCCCGGTACATGGACCCCCAGCAGCGCCTGCTGCTGGAGACCGCCTGGCAGGCCCTGGAGCACGCCAACATCGACCCGGCACCGCTGCGCCGCGGCAACGGCGGCGTCTACGTCGGCGCCAGCTCCATCGACTACGCGCTGGAGCTGGAGTCCCTGCCGTACGAGGAGATGGACGGCCACCTGGCCTCCGGCATCACGATGTTCCCGCTGTCGGGCCGGCTGTCGTACTTCCTGGGGTGGCGCGGACCCAGCATGAGCGTCGACACCGCCTGCTCGTCCTCCCTGGTCGCACTGCACCTGGCGGTGCAGGCCCTGCGCTCCGGCGAGACCGACATCGCGCTGTGCGGCGGCGTCAACGCCCTGCACCACCCGCGCATACCGGTGATGTTCTCCAACGCGCAGATGCTCGCCCCGGACGGGCAGTGCAAGACCTTCGACGAGTCGGCCGACGGCTACGCGCGCGCCGAGGGCTGCGGTGTCCTGGTCCTCAAGCTGCTCTCCGACGCCGAGCGTGACGGCGACCGGGTGCTCGCCCTGGTGCGCGGCACCGCGGTCGGCCAGGACGGCGACAGCGCCGGACTGACCGTGCCCAACGGTCCCGCGCAGGAGAAGGTGATCCGCGCCGCGCTGGCCACGGCCCGCCTCGCCCCCGAGGACATCCAGTACGTGGAGGCGCACGGCACCGGCACCCCGCTCGGCGACCCGATCGAGTTCGGCGCCATCGGGGACGTGTTCGCCGAGTCGCACACCGCCGACAACCCCGTGCTCACCGCGTCGGTGAAGACCAACCTGGGCCACATGGAGCCGGCCTCCGGCATCGTCGGCGTCATCAAGACGGTGCTTCAGCTGCGCTCCGGCACCATCTACCCGCACCTGAACCTCACCACCCCGTCCGGGCGCATCCCCTGGGACCTCTACCCGCTGCGCGTGCCGACCGCCTGCGAGCCATGGCGGGCCGAGGTGCGCCGCGCGGTGGTCAACAGCTTCGGCTTCGCCGGCACCATCGGCGCGGTGGTCCTGGAGCAGGCACCGGAGGCGAGCCCCGCACCGCAGTCCTCCGGCACGCCCGCCGCTCCGCTGTTCACCCTCTCCGCCAAGAGTTCCGCCGCCCTGCGCGAGCAGGCCGCGAACCATCGGCGGCTGCTCGACGAGCGCCCCGACCTCCCCCTCGACGCCCTCTGCCACACCGCCAACGTCGCCCGCACCCACCACCCCTACCGTGTCGCCGCCCCGGTCGCCGATCGCGCCGCCCTGGCCCGGCTCCTGGACCGGGCGGCCGGCCAGGACCACGAGGGCCCCAGCGGCATCCGCAAGACGGCCTTCATGTTCACCGGCCAGGGCTCCCAGTACGCCGGCATGGGCGCCGCCCTCTACGAGGCCCTCCCGGAGTTCCGCTCCCACGTCGACGCGTGCGACCGGCTGTTCGCGGAGCACCTGGACCGCTCCGTGCGCGACCTGCTGCTCGGCACCGTCGAAGACCCCGGGGCGATCGACCGCACCGAGTACACCCAGCCCGCCCTGTTCACCCTCGAGTACGCCCTCGCCCGGCAGTGGATGGCCTGGGGCGTGCGCCCCAACGTGCTCGTCGGGCACAGCATCGGCGAGGTCGTCGCCGCCGCGGTCGCCGGCCTGTTCAGCCTCCCCGACGCCGTGCGGCTGGTCGCCGCGCGGGCCCGGCTGATGCAGGCGGTGCGTGCCGAGGGCGGCATGGCCGCGGTCGCCGCCCCCGCCGAGGACGTCGAGCCGCTCCTGGAGAGCCGCCCCGACCTCGCACTGGCCGCGGTCAACGCCCCCGACCAGTGCGTCGTCTCCGGCGCCCTCCCCGCCCTGGACGAGGTCTGCGGCATCCTCGAGGAACGCGGCGTGCGCGTCGACCGGCTCGCGGTCTCGCACGCCTTCCACTCCCCGCAGATGGCCGAGGTCTACGACGACTTCCGCGCCGCACTCGACGGCATCGAGTTCCACGAGCCGGCCATCAGCCTGATCTCCAACGTGACCGGACGGCTCGCCCGGTTCCGCGACATCGCCACCCCCGACTACTGGGTGCGGCACATCGGCGAACCCGTGCGTTTCCTCGACGGCATCCGCGCGGTGGCCCGGCGCGGCCGGCACGCCATGATCGAGATCGGTCCGCAGGCCGCGCTGACCGCGCTCGCCCGGCGCGGCGTCGCCGCCGAGGACCACCTGTGGCTGGCCAGCCTGCGCCGCCGGGACCGGACGGCCACCACCACCCTGACCGCACTCGCCGAGTACTACGCCGCCGGACTCACCGTCTCCTGGCCCGGCTACCACGCCGGGCACGCCGTGCCGGCCAAGGCGGACCTGCCCACCTACGCCTTCCAGCGCAAGCGCTACTGGCTGCCGGCCGCCGGACCCCGCCGCGCCGCCGCGGGCGGCTCCGCCCGCCACCCGCTGCTCGGCACCGAGGAGCGCTTCGCCTCGGGGGTACGGGAGTTCACCGCGGAGTTCACCGCCGAGGACCTCGGCCCGCTCGCCGACCTCGCCGACGGCGGACGCACCACCCTGCCCGCCGGCGCCTACGTCGACCTGCTGTTCGCGGTCCAGGACGCGGTCCGGGGCCACGCCCGGTCCGCCGTGCGCGACCTCCGGCTGCTCGCGCCGCTCGACGTTCCCGCCGAGACCAGGACCGCCCTGACCACCCGCTGGCGGCCGCTGCCGGGCGGGGGTGCCGAGGTGGCGGTGTTCACGGTCGTCGGCGGGGAGGAGGACGTGCACGCCACCGCGGTGATCGCCGCCGACCCCGAACCGGTGGTCCCCGTCTCCGAGCTGGCAGAACTGGACGCGGGCCTCGCCCCCGCCGGAACGCAGATCGACGACGAGGACATCTACACCGACCTCGCCTCCGTCGGCCGCCCGCACGGCCCCCGGATGCGGCTGCTGTTGCGCGCCGCCCGGCACGCCGACGGCCTGGTCACCGGGGAGCTGACCGGCCGGAACGCCTCCGCCGTCGAACACGTGCCGGCGGAACTCGTGGAGGCCGCCGTCCAGGCGTGCGTCGTCCTCGACCCCGAGGGCCCGGTGTTCGTGCCCCGCGGCGTCGCCTCGGTCCGCCACTTCCGCAAGCCTCGCGGCGAGGAGCTGCGCGTCCTCGCCCGGGTGCACGGCGACCAGGACCGCCGCACCGCCGACGTGCTGCTCCTGGAGAACGGCGACCCGGTCGCCGAACTGCTCGGCGTCCGGCTGGCCCGCCCCGAGGGAAGCACCGGCCGCCGCCGTTTCCTGCACCGCCCCGAGTGGGTCCGCCGCGCCCTGCCCGCACCGCAGACCACCGCCCCCGCCCGGCACGTCGTGCTGCTCGACCCGTCGCCCGCCCGCGCCGCCGACCTCGCCGGACGGCCCGGCCTTAAGGTCACCCGGGGCGCCGGCCTCACCGAACTCAAGGCGGCCCTGGAGGACCCCACCGTCACCGACGTCTGCCGCGTCTGGCGGCAGCTCCCGCAGGCCATGTCCGCCGACCGGCTGCGCGCCGAGTGCGAGGAGAACTACCGCGAACTGCTCGCCCTGGTCACTGCGCTGGACGCCACGGGCACCGCCCGGCCGCCCCGCCTGTGGCTGGTGACCGAGGGAGCCCAGTGGCTGCCCGGCGACCCGGTCGGCGACGGCGGACACCTGGCCGCCGCCACGCTCTGGGGCTTCGGCCGGGTGCTGCTCACCGAGTACCCCCAGTACCGGGCCACTCTGGTCGACGTCGCCCCCGGCAGCGGCCTGACCCCGCTGCTGGAGGAGTGGCACGCCGAACCGCCCGGCGAGTACCAGGTCGCCCACCGTCCGGGCCGCCGCTACGTCCGCCGGCTCCTCTCCGGCGACGCCCCGCTCACCTGGTCCGGCGGCTTCGAACTGCGCGCCCCCGACTCGGGCGACCTGTCCGACCTCGCGCTGGTCGCCGCCACGGACGTGCCCCCGGGGGCCGACGAGGTCCAGATCCGCGTCCGCTCGGTCGGCCTGACCGCCGGCGACGCCCGCACCGCCCTGGACACCGGCCGCGCGGAGCGCGAGGAACTGCTCGGCGCGGAGGAGGAGCCCCCGCCGCTGCTCGGCACCGCGGCCACCGGCACCGTCCTCGCCGCGGCCGAGGGGACCGGGTTCGCGCCCGGCGACGACGTCCTCGTACGCCACGACGGCACGTTCCGCTCCACGATCACGGTTCCCGCGGCGGCCGTGGTGCACGCCCCGTCCGCCGAAGACGGCGACGCCGCCCGGCACTTCCGCCTCGACGAGACCGGCGAGGCGCTGCGGACGGCCCTGTCGGACCCGTCGGGACAGTCCTGGGTTACCCTCCCGGACGCCCCCGAGGCGGAGCCCGCCGCCCCCGCCGAGGAGGTCCCGGCCGCTCTGCGCCCGGACCGCACCTACCTCGTCACCGGCGGTCTGGGCGGCCTCGGCCTGGTCACCGCCCGGAAGCTGATCGCCCTCGGCGCCCGCCACCTGACGCTGGTCAGCCGCAGCGGACGGCCCACCGAGGAGGCCGCCCCCGTCCTCGCCGACCTCGCCGAGCACGCCGAACTCGACCTCGTCCGGGCCGACATCGGCCGCGCCGAGGACGTGCGGCGGCTGGTGCGGCACCTCGCGGCCGGCCCGCACCCGGTGGGCGGGATCGTGCACGCCGCAGGCGCCTACGACAAGAAGCTCATCGCCGAGCTGACCTGGGAGGCCATCGACGCACAGCTGGAGGCCAAGGCGTACGGCGGCTGGCTGCTGCACGAGGCCGCCCAGTCCTCCTTCCCGGAGCTGGACTTCTTCGTCACCTACTCCTCGATCGCCTCGGTCCTCGGCGGCGCCACGCAGGGCCACTACGCCGCGGCCAGCGCCGCCCTCGACGCCCTCGCCGAGTGGCGCGGACGGCGGGGCGTGCCCGGCCTGTCGGTGAACTGGGGCGCCTGGGCACGGGTCGGCATGTCGGCCCGCCTGGAGGAGCACCTCAGCCAGGAGATCGAACGCAGCGGCGTGCGCTTCTTCTCCCCGACCCGCGCCCTGGACACCCTGGCCAGGCTCTGGGGGCGCCCCCGCACCCAGCGGGTGGTGGGCGAGTTCGACTGGGACCGCTACGTCGCGGGCAGCGTCACCGGCGACCTGTTCTACGACCGGCTCGCCCGCAACGCCTCCGACGACGACACCGGCCTCGACCTCACCGCGCTCGCCGCCCTCCCGCCGGCCGAGCGGACCGCCGCCGTGACCGGGGTCGTCCGCGAGAAGGTCGCAGCCGTCCTGCACCTGGAGGAGGGCGACGAACTGAACCCGAACACCGAGTTCGTCACCCTGGGCCTGGACTCGCTGATGGCCCAGCAGGTCAAGGCCGCCCTGGAGCAGGCGTTCCGGCTGCCCCTGCCGGCCTCGCTCACCCACGACCACCCGACCGTGCGGCAGCTGGCCCAGTTCCTCTGCGGGCAGCTCGAGCCGGTGCCGGCCGCCTGACGCACACAAGGACGGATCATGACTGACACACCCCGCGGCACACCGAGGGAGCGCTGGACGCTCACCCACTCCTCACGGGCCCACGCCGGCAGCCGGCCGGACCACCCGGCCATCATCTGCGAGGGCCGCGTCACCACCTACGACAAGCTGCACCGCGACAGCAGCCGTGCCGCGCACGCCCTGTGCGCCGGCGGCGTGCGGCGCGGCGACCGGGTCGCCTACCTGGGGCGCGAGTCGGAGAACTACTACGTGGTGATGCTCGCCTGCGCCAAAGCGGGCGCGGTCCTGGTGCCGGTCAACTGGCGGCTCACCCCGACCGAGGTGGACCACATCCTGCGCGACTCCGGCGCCGCCCTGATCTTCGTCGACGACGAGTTCTGGGACACCGTCGCCGCGGTGCGCCATCAACTGCCCGGTCTGCGGCGGGTGATCCGCGTCGACGGCACCGACGCCGACGGCGAACCCGCCCGCGGCGCGGGCCTGCCGGCCTGGGCCGCCGACCAGCCCGACTCCGAACCGGTGCCGGGCACCGGCCCCGACGACGCCGTGGTGCAGATCTACACCAGCGGCACCACCGGACTGCCCAAGGGCGCCGTCCTCGCCCACCGCAGCTTCTTCACCCTGCCGCACGCGATGCGCGAGCACGGCGTCGCCTGGATCGACTGGCTGCCCGACGATGTCAGCCTCATCTCGCTGCCGGGTTTCGGCGTCGCGGGCATCGGCTGGTTCCTGCACACCTTCAACGCGGGCGGCACCAACGTGATCATGCCGCAGTTCGACCCGCAGGAAGCGGTCCGGCTGATCCGCACCCACAAGGTCACCACCACCTTCGCGGCCCCCGCCATGCTCCAGATGATGGCCGCCGAACGCGGCGCGGGACCAGAGGCGTTCACCTCCCTGCGCAAGATCGCCTACGGCGCGGCGCCCATGTCCGAGACCCTGCTCAAGCAGTGCCTGGAGACCTACGGCTGCGAGTTCGCCCAGATCTACGCCAGTACCGAGACCGGCAGTGTGGCGGTGTGCCTGCCGCCCGAAGCGCACCACCCGGGCAGCCCGGTGCTGGACTCGGTCGGCAGGCCGTGCCCCGGCAACGAGGTCAAGGTGATCGGCCCCGACGGCGACCCCCTCCCGCCCGGGGAGATCGGCCAGGTATGCGTGCGTGCCCCGTCCCGGATGCTCGGCTACTGGAACCTGCCCGAGGCCACCGCGCGCACCCTGGTGGGGGAGTGGCTGCACATGGGGGACGCCGGCTACCTCGACGAGGACGGCTACCTCCACCTGTGCGACCGCATCAATGACACGATCATCGTCGCCGGGCAGAACATCTACCCGGCCGAGGTCGAAAAGGCGCTCGCCGCGCACCCGGCCGTGGCGGACGCCGCCGTCGTCGGCCTGCCCGACGAGCACTGGGGCGAGAGCGTGCACGCGGTCGTCGTCCTGCGCCCCGGCGCCGAGGCGCACCCGCGCGAACTGCTGCTCTCCCTGCGCGGCCGGCTCGCCGACTACAAGATCCCCACCGCCTACCACTTCACCGACTCCCTGCCCCGCAACCCCTCCGGCAAGATCCTGCGCCGCGCGGTGCGGGAGCGGCTGACGGCACCGGCCCGGGACCCGCTGGCCGGCACGGTCGCATGACGCCGCGTCAGCCACGGACAGAGAAAGGTCGTCGCCCATGAACGGGCCCCTGCACGTCGGCATCCTGCTGCCCACCCGGGAACAGGCCATCAACGGCACCTACGCGGCGGCCCCGCTGCTGGACTTCGCCCGGCAGGCCGAGGCGCTGGGATTCGACTCCCTCTGGGCGGGCGACTCGCTCACCGCCCGCCCCCGCCTGGACCCGCTCGTCGTCCTGGCCGCCGCTGCCGCCGCCACCGAGCGGATCACCGTCGGCACCGCCGCCCTGACCCCGGCCCTGCGCCACCCGCTGATCGGCGCCAACATGGTCGCGAGCCTCAGCCACGTGGCCGCGGGCCGGCTGGTCCTCGGGCTCGGCTCCGGCTTCCCGATGCCCGAGACGGAGGAGGAGTTCGCCTCGGTCGGCGCCGTCTTCAGCGGCCGTGTCGGACGCCTCGACGAGATCACCGCCCTGTGGCGCACGGCCTGGCGCGCCGGACAGGAGGGCGAACCGGCCGACTTCCAGGGCAGGTTCTGGCAGGCCGACCACCTCGACCGGCTGCCCTCCCCGGCCACCGCCGGCGGCCCGCCGCTGTGGCTGGCCGGCAGCGACACCCCCAAGGTGCTCGCCCGCGCCGCCACCCGCTACGACGGCTGGCTGCCGTTCCTGCCCGACCCCGACGCCTACGGCCGGGCCCGCCGCCGGATCGCCGAGCTCGCCGAGGAGGCCGGCCGCCCCGCCGGCGCCGTCACCCCCGCCCTGTACGCGACGATCACGGTGAACCACGACGAGCGGGCGGCCGAGGCCGAACTGGAGCACTACATCAGCCACTACTACGGCCGTTCCCTCGACCAGATGCGCACCATCCAGGCCTACGCCTGGGGCAGCGCCGAGAAGTGCGCCGAATGGCTCGGCGGCTACGTCCGGGCCGGCGCCCGCCACCTGGTCCTGAGGATCGGATCGCTCGACCCGGAACCGCAGTTGAAGGAGATCGCCGAGGTGCTGCTGCCCGCGGTACGCGCCCTCGGCCCGTCCACCACCGTGGGGAGTACACAGTCGTGACCAGTACCACCGACGCACCGGACACCGGCGCCACCGTCACCGCAGGCAGCCGGATGTCCCGCGCGGGCCAGTGGTTCCACCCGGTGGAGCCCTCGCCCGACGCCTCGATCCGGTTGTTCCTGCTCCCGCACGCGGGCAGCGGCGCCATCATCTACCGGGACTGGGAGAGCCTGCTGCCGCCCGACATCGCCCCGCAGGCGGTGACCCTGCCGGGCCGTCACAACCGCCGGGAGGAGCCGACGTACGAGGAGTTCTGGCCGCTGCTCGAAGCGCTGCACGAGGCCGTGCTCGACGACCTGGACGACCGGCCGTTCGCGTTCTTCGGGCACTGCCTCGGCGCCCAGCTGGCGTTCCGGCTGGCCATCCGAATGGAGGAAGAAGGCGGCCCGGCGCCCGTCATGGTCGGCATGTCCGGCTGGTCGCCCGTGGGCTTCTTCCAGCCCACCGAGGAGCAGAGCCGGATGCCCGAGTCCGAGCTCGTCGAGTGGATCAAGAAGCTGGGCTCCTTCCCGGCCGAGATCTACGACAACCCCGAGATGCTCGCCCTCGTCGTCCCCGCGCTCCGCGCCGACCTCAGGGTCGCCGCCCAGTACGTCGACGACGGCGCCGGGGTCGCCTGCCCGCTGGCCTCCTACGGCGGACGCTCCGACCCCCTGCAGGAGGCGCCGGACGCCATGACCCACTGGGCCGGACGCACCCCCGCCTACCTCGGCCACAACGAGTATGCCGGCGGCCACTTCTACATCGACACGCACGCCCAGGCCGTCACCGCCCACTTCGCGCACCGCCTGCAGCGGATCGCCGCCCAGCACGCGCGCTGAGGTCGACCGGCCGGCCTTCCCGGCCACAGCACCAGCGCGGCACCGGGAAGGCGCCCCACTCCGGCGCCTTCCCGGTCTGCACCACACCTCCCAGCACCGGCCCCACACGAGTTCCCCGGGTTCCACGGCCCGGCCGGCCCCGTGTCAGCGCCGTGTCAGCGGACTGCGCGACAGTGGCGCACGACCCTCCGCGGCATGGGACGGGACACCACCCATGTCCCCACCGCCCCGGCGGCGTCAGCGCGTCCGAGTCCGACCACGGAAGAGAGCCGGTGTCCGGGATCCACCTGCCTGCCCCCTCACCCCTGGAGGCCGACTTGTCGCTCGCGGACCACACCGATGTCCTGGACTGGCCCTTCGCCCGCACCGAGGACGGAGACCCGCCGCCCATCCTGGCGGAACTGCGCAACGCGCCCCCCTGCGTGGTGCGCCTCCCGGCGGGAGCCGCCGAGTCCCGCCTGGCCTGGCTGGTGACCCGGTACGCCGACGTGCGGCAGGCGCTGGCTGATCCCCGCCTCAGTGCCGACGAACGGCTGCCCGGCGCACCGGTGCGCATCCAGGTCCCCCCCGGCGGGAACCCGAGTTCCTTCCTGCGCCTGGACGACCCCGAGCACGCCCGGCTCCGCTCCATGATCCAGACCGAGTTCACCGCGCGCCGGGTGAAGCGGCTGCGCGAACCGGTCCAGCGGCTGGTGGACGAGCTGCTGGACGAACTGGAGGCCTTACCCCGGCAGGCCGACCTGCACGCGGTGTTCTCCCGCGCGCTGCCGACCCTCGTCATCGCACGGCTGCTGGGCGTTCCGGAGCAGGACTCCGCGTTCTTCATCGAGAAGACCCGCGTCACCATCTCGCAGGAGGACCCGGCGGTCTCCCTGGCCGCCTTCGAGGAGATGTCCGAGTACCTGGCCAAACTGGCGCTGCGCAAGCTGGAGAGCCCGGGCGACGACCTGATCAGCCGCCTCGCCGTCAACCACCACGCGAAAGGCGCCATCACCCTGGACGAGCTGGTCGGCATCGCCCGGCTGGTCCTGGTGGCAGGACACGAGACCACCACCAACCAGATCGCCCTGAACATCCTGGCGCTGCTGCGCGACGACGACCTGCGGGCGCGGGTGGCCGCCGACGACGGCGCGCTCATTCCGAACTTCATCGAGGAGTCGATGCGCTACTGGTCGATCTCCCAGGACGCGATGGTCCGGCTGGCGGTGGAGGACTTCGAACTCGGCGGTGTGGCCGTCTCCAAGGGCGACGCCGTCGTCATCTCCGTGCCCGCCGGCAACCACGACGAGTCGGTCTTCGCCTGCCCGCACCGGATCGACCCGCACCGCGACACCAGCGGCCACCTGCAGTGGGGCTTCGGGCCGCACTTCTGCCAGGGGGCCCCGCTGGCGCGGCTGGAGATGGAGCTGTCGCTGCGCTCCCTGCTGCGGCGCTTCCCGAACCTGCGGCTGGCGGCCGACCCGCGCACGGTCTTCCGCCGCGGCACCGTCTTCCACGGGGTGACACACCTTCCCGTGACCTGGTGACCGGCCACGGTACCGGCACCACCGGCCAACCACCCGAAATGATCGAGAAACGGAGTCGTCATGACTTCTGAGACAAGCACGGAAGTCGTCGTCGAGGGGCGTGCGCCGACGCCCCCCGGCGGCGCACCGGCCGCCGCCCCCTCGGCCGGTGCCCTCCTGGTGGTGCTCGTGGGCACGTTCATCACGGTGCTGGACTTCTTCATCGCCAACGTGGCCGTCCCCGCCATCAAGGCCGACCTGGGCGCCGGTGCCGCCCAGGCCCAGATGTTCGTCGTGGGCTACGGCGTCGCCTTCACCGCGGGACTGATCACCGGCGGCAGGCTCGGCGACCTCTTCGGCCGCCGGCGGATGTTCACGCTCGGCATGGTGCTGTTCATGCTGGCCTCGGCCGCGTGCAGCCTGGCCCCCACGGCGACCGTCCTGGTCGTCGCCCGTATCGCCCAGGGTGCCGCCGCCGCGCTGATGGTGCCGCAGGTGCTCGGCATCATCGGCACGGTGTACACCGGCGCCGCCCGCGACCGCGCCTTCAACGCCTACGGCCTGGTCATCGGACTCGCCGGCGTCTTCGGCCAGTTCATCGGCGGTGCCCTGATCACGGTCGACATCGCGGGACTGAGCTGGCGGACCATCTTCCTGATCAACGTCCCGCTGTGCCTGGTCTCCCTGGCCCTCGCCGGCCGCACGATCCCCGAGTCGCGCGGTGAGGGCGGCACCCGGCTGGACCTCGTGGGTGCCCTGCTGGTCACGGCGTCCCTGGGCGTCATCGTCTTCGCGCTGCTGGAGGGCCAGGAGCGCGGCTGGCCGCTGTGGGTGTGGGAGGCGATGGCCGGTGCGGCCGTCCTGCTGGCGGTGACCGTCTGGCACCTGCGCAGGCGGGCGGCGGCCGACCGGGGCCCGCTGATCGAACCCGCCCTGTTCAAGGGCCGGGTGTTCTCGGTGGGACTGACCGCGACGGTGGTCTACTTCCTCGCGATGGGTTCCTTCTTCTTCGTGCTGGCCCTCTACCTGCAACTGGGCCGGGGCCTGTCGCCCCTGGAGTCCGGGTCGATCTTCCTGGCCCTGGGCGCGGGCTACTTCGGCGCCTCGGTGGTGTCGTCGCGCAAGGCCGCCTCGGTCACCGCCCGCAGGGTGGCCGTCGGCCCGCTGACCCTCGCGATCGGCTACGCGGCGGTCGCCCTGACCGCCGACCGCCTCGACACGACGGGACACGTGCTGTGGCTGCTGCCCGCGCTCCTCGTCGCCGGGCTCGGCATGGGCCTGACGACCGGCCCGCTGACCAACCTGGTGCTGGGCGCGGCCGTGCCCGAGCACGCGGCCTCCGCGTCCGGACTCCTGAACACCGCTCAGGAGGGCGGCGCGGCCGTCGGCGTGGCGATCGCCGGCGCGGTCTTCTTCCCCACCCTGGCCGACGCCGGCGGCTCGGCGGGCGCCTACCCCCACGCGTTCGCCGTCACGCTCGTCCCGCTCATCGCCCTGGGACTCCTGGCCTCCGTCCTGGTCCTGGCGGCGCCGGGCCGGACCGCACGGCGCTGAGGGTCCCCACCACCGAGGAAGGCAGGTGTCATGCCGTACGTCACCACCCGGGACGGGACCCGGCTCCACTGCACCGACTGGGGCGAAGGCCGTCCCGTGGTGCTGCTCAACGCCGCCATGGCGGACTCGCGGATGTGGGAGTTCCAGGCGCCGTTCCTGGCCGGTCAGGGGCTGCGCTGCGTCACCTACGACCGGCGCGGCACCGGGCGCTCGGACGTCCCCTGGAGCGGCTACGACTACGACACCCTCGCCTCGGACCTCGCCGACCTGCTCGACCACCTCGACCTGCGGGACGTCCTGCTGGTCGGCTACGCGGTGGGTGGCGGTGAGGCCGTGCGCTACCTGTCCCGGTACGGTGCCGCGCGGGTGGGGAAGCTGGCGCTGGTCGCCTCGACCACGCCGTTCCTGCTGCGTGCCCCGGACAACCCGGACGGCCTGGAGACGGCGCTGCTCGAGGAGATCGAGAAGGCCATCCGGACCGACCGGGCCGCCTGGCTGAGATCACTGACCTGGCCGTTCTTCGCCGGCCCCGAGGCGGATCCGGCGAGCACGCCGCTCTCGCCCCGGCTGGCCGAGTGGCTGATGGACCTGGCCATGGACACCTCGCCGCGGGCCGCCACGGAGATCTACCGCACGCTGTTCACCACCGACCAGCGGGCGGAGACGGCGGCCGTCCGGGTGCCTACCCTGGTCGTCCACGGCACCGCCGACCTCGGGGCGCCGTATCCGCTGTGCGGTCCCCGCACCGCGGAACTCGTTCCCGGCAGCACCCTGCTGACCTACGAGGGCGCGGCCCACGGCCTGTTCGCCACCCACGCCGACCGTCTGAACGCGGATCTGCTGGCCTTCGCCAAGCAGTGACCGCGAGGGCGGCGCCTTCCGCGTGGCCGCCGCCCGGCCCCCGGCCGGGCGGCGGGCGGGTCCTCGGCCCGCCTCCCCATGCCCGGCGAGTCCCCGCCCTGCCTCCCCGTGCCGGGCGTGCCCTCGGCCCCGCGTCCCCGTGCCCGTGCGCCCCGCCGTCGGCGCCGGTGCGGAAGCCCCGCCGGCACGGGCATCCGGAGCGTCAGCCGCACGTCAGCGCCGTGACAGCGGTCGGCGGCAGAGTCGACGTCGTGGGGCCCGAGCCGCAGGCGCGGCCCCGGCCCCTGACCCGCCGGCGCCGTCCGACGAAGGAGTACGCCCGCATGGCAGATACAGCAGCCCCGGTCCCGACCCGGGCACTGGTCCTGGCCAACCCGGCCTCCGGCAGCCACAGCCCGGAACTGGTGGAACAGGTACGCCAGTTGTGCGACTCGTACCTGGAGCGCACCGAGGTGCACCCGACCACCGGACCGGGTGACGCCACCGTCGCGGTACGCAGGGCCCTCGAACGGCAGACCGGCGCCCCCGACCTGGTCGTCGTCATCGGTGGCGACGGCACGGTCCGGGAGGCCGTCCAGGGCCTGGTGCCCGCCTCCGGGCGCGCCACGCTCGCGGTGGTGCCCGGCGGCACCGGCAACTCCGGCTACAAGATGCTGTGGGGCGACCGCCCCTGGACGGAGTCCCTCAAGGCGATCCTCACCGACTCCGGCATCGGCGGCAGCGCCCGCCCGCGCCGCCTGGACCTGGCCCGTCTCGCCGAGACCCGCCAGTACGTCTACCTGGGCGCCTGTTCCGGTGTGATCGCCGACGCGCTGATCACCGCCCGCGACCTGCCGCTGACCGGCCGCGAGCGGTACGCCCGCGCCTTCGCCGACACCGCCGCGGGCTATGCGCCGTACCCGGGCCGGGTCACCGTCGACGGGCGGGTCGTGCACGAGGGCCCGACCGTCCTCGCGAACGTCGGCGGCGGCCCCTACCGCGGCGGCCGGTTCAACGTCCTGCCCGACTCGCTGCTCGACGACGGCCTGCTCGACGTCTGCGTCATCGGCGACGGGATCGCCGCGGCCGACGTGCCGCGCCTGACCCTCACCGCCGCCCACATCGGCCACCCCGCCACGCGGTACGCGCGCGGCCGGACCGTCACCGTGGAGCGCACCGACGGCCGCCGGCTGCCGCTGGAGCACGACGGCGAGTACCAGCACGGCATCGGCTCCACGGCCACCTTCGAGGTCCTTCCCGGCGCCCTCCCCGTGTGGGCCCCGGCCCCGGACCGCCCCGAGACCCCCTGAGACATACAGAACCCCCGTCGTACCGCACGCCTGGCGACGGCACGTCGGGTCAGCCGCACCAACAGAAAACGAGGAGAGCACACATGAGCGACCTGACCACCACCGTCGACCGCTACCTGGCCATCTGGAACGAGGCGGACGCCGACAAGCGTGCGGCGGCCATCGCCGAGCTGTTCACCGCCGACGCCCCGTACATCGACCCGCTCGCCGCCGTCGAGGGCCACGAGGGCTTCGGCGCGGTGGTGGCGGGCGCCCGTGAGCAGTTCAAGGGCCTCACCTTCGAACTGCACGGCACGGTCGACGCCCACCACAACCAGGCCCGGTTCCAGTGGGGCCTGGTCACCGAGCCCGGCGCCGAGCCCATCGCGATCGGTTTCGACGTCCTGGTCGCCGACGAGGCGGGCCGCATCAAGGCCGTCTACGGCTTCCTTGACAAGGTGCCGGCCGCCTGAACCCCGCCCGCGGGGGGGGGGGGGGCCCGGCCCCCGGGGGGGGCCCCCCCCCCCCCCCCCCCCCCGGCGCCCCCCCCCCCCCCCCCCCCCCCCCCCCCCCCCCCCCCCCCCCCCACGCCCCCCCCCCCCCCCCCCCCCCCACCCCCGCCCCCCCCGCCAGCCAACCGCACCGCCGGCGCATTCCCCAACGGCCGGCCCCGCCACTGATCACACCCGAAGCCGAG
>NZ_JBIVZM010000017.1:0-214101 GCF_044759525.1 Streptomyces sp. NPDC101110
TAGATGTCGCAATCCACACCGAACCCAGAAGGCCCTCACCTGTTCAAGCACCCAGCACGCGTGTCACCAACGTCCCGGGACAGCACACCTAGGCCGGTTCAGCGCTGGTAGCGGGCCAGCACCAGGTTGCCGTCCCGCTCCAGCCGCCGGCGCAGCTCCCCGATGCCGATCGCCCCGCTGTAGTACTCCTGGAAGGCGGGCGTGGCGACCTTGTCCTTCCACTCCGGGTAGCCGCGTACGGACTGGGCCAGTGCCGGTCTCAGGTGCTCGGCCAGGGCCGTGCCGGTGCCCCAGCCGTCCTTTCGCCGGTGCAGGGCGGGGTCCTTCAGGGCCTGCTCACCCGTGGGCAGCATCCAGTCGCCGAGGGCGAGCCGGACCATGTTCGCCGGCCGGAGGAAGAAGTCGAGGAACTGCGCGGCCTCCTTCTTGTGCCGGCAGTCCTCGGCGATGGAGAGGGTCTGCGGGCTGACGCCCTGGGTGAGCCCGGCGGCGCCCGCGGGGGCGGGCAGCACCTGCCACTCGAAACCCTTCGGGGCCTGCTGCGCGATCTGCTGGCGGTAGGAGAAGCCCAGCGGGACCATCGCGTACCGGCCCGCGAAGAAGCCGGGCAGCGTGTCGGAGCCACCGCTGCCCAGAGTCGTCGGCGAGGCGCTGCGGTCGGTGTTCGCCTGATCGTGGACGGTACGCGGCACCACCTCGTCGGCCGCCCCGAACCGGATCGTCACCTTGCCGTCCGGGCCCCGGTGGAAGAGCTGTCCGCCCGCCGACAGGGAGAGGTTGAGCGTGGCGGAGACGGGTTCCTTCAGGGGCCAGGCGACGCCGAACCTGCCCGGGCCGCTGAGGCGTTCGGTGATACTGCGGAACTCGCCCCAGCTCCAGGGCTGTTCGGGGGTCGGTATCCGCACTCCGGACCGCCGCAGCCACTTGGCGTTGGCGATCAGCACTCGGGGTTCCTGGAGGAACGGCACGCCGTAGACGCCGTCCCCGAAGGTGGCCGTCTCCCAGCTGCGCCGCGGGATGTCCGACGTGAGCCGGGCGGGCAGCAGCCCGGAGAGGTCGGCCAGGTAGCCGCCGTGGGCGAAGTCCGCGAGGTCGTCCGAGGCGTCGTGGACGATGTCGGGTGCCTCGCCGCCCTCGAACGCGGTCAGGAGCTGGTCGTGGACGCTGTCCCAGGAGCCCTGGACGTACTCGACCCGGACGCCCGGGTGGGTGGCGTTCCACTCCTTCACCAGCTGTTTGTTGGCCTCGACGGACTCCTCCTGCCAGGCCAGGGACTGGAACCGCAGCGTGATCCGGCCGTCGTCACGGGTGCCTCCGGCGGAGCAGCCGCCGAGCAGCAACAGCAGGACGAGGGCCAGCAGGCGTGTGCGCATCAGCTCTTCACCGCCCCCGTGAGCATGCCGCCGGTGATCCGCCGCTGGATGAGCGCGAAGACGGCCAGGGAGGGCAGGGTCGCGAGGAACGCGGCCGCCGCGAGCGGGCCGAGGTCGGCGACGCCCTCGGCACCGATGAAGTGGGTGAGGACCACCGGGAGGGTCTGTTTCTCCGGTGTCTTGAGGAGCACGAGCGCGAAGAAGAACTCGTTCCACGCGGTGATGAACGCGAACAGTCCGGTCGCCACGATGCCCGGCGCGAGCAGCGGAGCGGTCACCGACACCAGCGTCCGCACCCGGCCCGCCCCGTCGACCGCCGCGGCCTCCTCCAGCTCGGGTGGCACCGCCCGCACGTATCCGGTGAGCATCCACAGCGCGAAGGGCAGCGCCCACACCACGTACACCAGCACCAGCCCGGGCACGGAGTCGATCAGGCGGAGGTTCTTCAGGACGAGGAAGAGCGGGATGATCAGCAGGACGAAGGGGAACGCCTGGCTGACGACCACCCAGCTCGTCACCGCCTTCGTGAGCCGGGTGCGGCGGCGGGCGAGGACGTAGGCCGTCGGAGTCGCGATGAGCACGGCGACGACCGCCGCCGCGAGCGTGGCGACCAGGGAGTTGAAGGCGGCCCGCAGCAGCGGCTGTTCGCTGAAGGCCTGCCGGAAGTTGTCGAGGGTGGGATCCTCGGGGATCCAGGTGGGGTGCAGGCTGCCGAGTTCGCGCGGCGGCTTGAACGCGGTGGAGACCAGCCAGAGGAAGGGGAAGGCGAGGAAGACGAGGTAGGCGAGCAGCGCGGCGTACCGGCCGGCGCGGGCCGGGGTGGCGGTCCTCACGTCCGGTCACCTCCCCTGAGGTGTCCGGCGAGGAAGACGGCCAGGGCGATCGAGATCACGGCCACCATCACGCACCCCATCGCCGCCGCGTAGCCGAACTGCCCGTACCGGAAGGCCTCTTCGTAGGCGAAGAGCATGGGCAGCCGAGTCCGGCCTCCAGGTCCGCCGTTGGTCAGCACATAGACCAGGGCGAAGGAGTTGAAGTTCCAGATCATGTTGAGCGCGGTGATCGCGAGGGCGATCGGCTTGAGGGCGGGCCACGTCACCGTGCGGAAGCGGCGCCAGGCGCCCGCGCCGTCGACGGCCGCCGCCTCGTGCAGTTCGCGCGGGGTGTTCTGCAGCCCGGCGAGCAGTGCGACCGTCGTCTGCGGCATGCCCGCCCAGACGCCGACCATGATCACCGCGGGCAACGCGGTCGCCGGGCCACTGAGCCAGTCCCGGCCGTCGCCCAGGCCGAGGTCGCGCAGGGTCTCGTTGAGGATGCCCGCATCGGGGTTGTAGACGAGCCGCCACATGACGCCGACGACGACCTCGGGCATGGCCCAGGGGATGATCGCCAGGGCGCGGGCCAGCCAGCGCAGCCGCAGGTCCTGGTTGAGCAGCAGGGCGAGGCCCAGCGCCAGGAGGAACTGCGGCACTGTGACGCCGATCGCCCACACCAGCCCGATCCGGAACGACTCCCAAAACAGCGTGTCGTGCAGCAGGTCCCGGAAGTTCAGGGCGCCGATCCACTGTGTGGGTTCGGTGCGGCCCGCCTGGGCGTCGGTGAGGGCCAGCAGGATGCCGTACAGCAGCGGCCCGACGCTGAGGACGAGGACGGGGATCAGGGCGGGCAGCACCAGGAACCAGGCACCGTGGTCGACGCCCGGCCCGGGCCGGCCGGGGCCGGGTCTGCGGCGGGCGCGCCACCCCGGTGGCGAGGGCGGCGAAGGGGGTGCGGCCTCGGTCACCGATGTCACGGAATCAGCCCCTCTGCACGGCTCGCCGGCCCGGTCATGCTCGTGCAGGCCTTCTGCCTCGTCAAGGCACCGCGTACACCGTCCGACCTGTGCCGATGCGACACTGGCCGGTGGATGGCCGGAACCCGACGGCCGGGGCGTGGACGACGGAGGCGGACGATGGACGAGGCACGGGCACGGGACGTACTGGACGCGGCAGGGGTGCTGTCCGGTGCGGTCCGCGAGGCGCGGCTGCTCGCCCTGGGCGAGAACGCGGTGTTCGCCGCCGGTGACCTGGTCGTCAAGGTCGGCCGGGACGCGGAGCTCCTCGACCGGGCGCGCCACGAACTGGACGTCGCCCAGTGGCTCGCCGGGGCGGGTGTGCCGGCGGTGCGGGCAGCCGAGCCGGAGGCGCTGCTGGTCGACGGGCATCCGGTGACGGTGTGGCACCGGCTGCCCGATGCCGTGCGGCCCGCCGAGCCGCGGGATCTGGCCGAACTGCTGCGGGTCGTGCACGCCACGCCTCTTCCTCCCTTCGAACTCCCGGCCCGCGATCTGCTGGGCGGTGTGGAGCGGTGGCTGCGGCTCGCGGGGGACGCTGTCGATCCCGCGGACGCGGCGTATCTGCGCGAGCGCCGGGACGGGTTCGCCGCCCGGGCCGCCGCGCTCACGCCGCATCTGCCGCCGGGGCCGATCCACGGGGACGCGCTGCCGCGCAATGTGCACATCGGACCCGACGGGCCCGTGCTGGTGGATCTGGAGACGGTGTCCGCGGATCTGCGGGAGCACGACCTCGTGGTGATGGCGCTGTCCCACGACCGGTACGGGATGCCGGACGAGGCGTACGCGTCGTTCACCGAGACCTACGGCTGGGACGTACGCGGCTGGGAGGGTTGCGGGGTGCTGCGCGGCGCACGGGAGACGGCCAGTTGCGCGTGGGTGGCGCAGCACGCGCCGGGCAACCCCAAGGCGCTGGCCGAGTTCGAGCGGCGGGTGCGGTCCCTCAGGGACGGGGACGAGACGGTGCGGTGGTACCCGTTCTGACGGCCGGCGAGCCCTCCCGGACCGGTACCCCGGCCAACTCCCTCAGGGGCCAGGCCCCGTCGACCGAGGCCGTGGGGTCGCCCTTGCCGCGCAGGAAGCTCTGGAAGTCCGCAGCCCACTGCGCGTACCACTCGATCTGACGGTGGTGCAGGGCCGCCGGGCCGAGGGTGGCGATCTTGGGGTGGCGGTCGGCTATCGCACCGGCCAGGCGGGCCGCCGCCAGGGCGTCGGCCATGGCGTCGTGGGCGGTGTCGAGGACGACGCCGTACTCGGCGCAGACCGCTTCCAGGTTGCGTTTGCCGCGGCGGTAGCGGTCGACCCAGCGGTCGATGGTGTAGGGGTCGATGACCGGGGCCGGGTCCACGCCGCCCAGGCGGTCCCGCAGGGACGGCAGCCCGTGGCGCCGCAACTCCGCGGAGAGCAGGGTGAGGTCGAACGTCGCGTTGTAGGCGACGACCGGGACGCCCGACTTCCAGTAGGAGGTGAGGACGTCCGCGAGGGCGTCCGCCACCTGGTCGGCCGGTCTGCCCTCGGCCGCCGCCCGCTCGTTGCTGATGCCGTGCACCGCCACCGCGTCCTCGGGAATCGGCACCCCGGGGTCGGCCAGCCACTCGCGGTGCCCCATCGGCTCTCCGCCCCTGACCTCGATCACGGCCCCCGTGACGATGCGCGCCTCGCGCGGATCCGTACCCGTCGTCTCCAGGTCGAAGCCGACCAGCAGCTCCCGGTGCCAGCCCATGGGCGGTCCCCCTTCTTGTGGTGCGTTCCCCCAGTGGTAGCCACCTTCGCATGCACCACTGACAATCAGAGGATCGCGTTCCGCTCATGCCCGGCGCGGGCCGGAGAACCACCGTGCACCGGGACCCACTTCATGACACCGGCCGCGAATCCGCCCACATCACCTCGAACTCCTCGCGATAGGTGGGGAAGAGGCCGCTTTCGTCCGCCTCGCCCGACTTCACCACCTTGCTGCCGTTGCGCAGCACGAACACCGGCGCCTCCATGCCCCGGGTGCGGCGCAGATAGCTCTGCACGACCGCGATGCCGTCCGCGCCGTCCCCGTCCACCAGGTACGCCGTGAAGCGGGGCGTCTCGTCGAAGACCTGGATCTCGAAGGCGCCGGGGTCGCGCAGCCGGGCGCGGACCCGGCGCATGTGCAGGATGTTCATCTCGACGGCCCGGCTGAGTTCGCCGCGCTTGATGCCCAGTTCGCGCTCGCGGCGCTTGACCGCGCTGGAGGCCGGGTTGAGGAAGAGCAGCCGGACCCGGCAGCCGGACTCGGCCAGCCGCACCAGGCGCCTGCCGGAGAAGTTCTGCACGAGCAGGTTGAGGCCGATGCCAATGGCGTCGAGACGGCGTGCGCCGCCGAAGATGTCCTCGGCCGGGAACTGCCGCATCAGCCGCACCCGGTCCGGGTGCACGGCGACGACGTCGGCGTACCGGTCACCGACCAGGTCCTCGACCGCGTCGACGGGCAGCCGGCGTGCCGAGGGCACGTCACCGCCCGCGCCGAGCATCTCCAGCAGCCGGGCGGAGGCCCGCTCGGCCTGGTTCAGCACGGCCTCGGACAGGGCCCGGTTGCGGGAGACGACGTTGCGGGTGACCTCCAGCTCGTCCAGGGCGAGCTCGACGTCCCTGCGGTCGTCGAAGTACGGCTCGAAGCAGGGCCAGTGCTGCACCATCAGCTCGCGCAGCTGCGGCAGG
This sequence comes from Streptomyces sp. NPDC101110, assembly GCF_044759525.1. Taxonomy (NCBI): domain Bacteria; kingdom Bacillati; phylum Actinomycetota; class Actinomycetes; order Kitasatosporales; family Streptomycetaceae; genus Streptomyces; species Streptomyces sp. NPDC101110. The sequence goes on from NZ_JBIVZM010000017.1 coordinate 5,893, forward strand.
GTGAGGAAGGAGAGGACGTTGTCGTCGGCCGGGTCGAGCAGATAGCCCTTGCGGCGGCTGACCTCGCGGACCGCGACCGCGCGCTGCACCCACTCCTGGCCGGCCGGTCCGGCGGCGGCCACCACCCAGTCCTCGCCGTGCACGGGTTCGTAGACGGGCCGCAGCACGGCGGCGACGACCGCGCGCAGCCGCTGCTCGACCAGGTTCAGCCAGATGTAGGCCCGGCCGGCCCGCTGGGCGCGGGTGCGCACCTCGCGCCAGGCGTCGGCGTTCCAGTCCAGTTCCGGGCCGATCGAGCCCGTCGCGTCCATCGGCCGTGCCAGGGACACGGCTCCGGTCGGGACATCTGTGGAGTTCCCCTCGTGACCCTCGTCACCAGGGGGCAGCTCCAGCCCTCCCGAGCCCACCCGCGCACCGCCTTCCGCTCCCCCGCACACTGCCCTTGTCAACGATCAAGGAAGGGTACTCCGGGAGCGGTCGGCGGTGCAGCCGGATGGGCAGGCTGATTCTCAACCCCGGGGCCGCCAGTGCCCGTTCTGCCATCCGAGCTCGGCCGGAGTGAGCGGATTCATGGCCGTGACGTCGCGCGGGACGATGGAGAAGCCCTGCCAGTGGACGGGCATGGGCTGCTGGTCCTCGTCCCGGGCTATGTGGTGGAAGCCGATGTTCGTCCAGACCACCGGGTGGGTCAGGGTCTGCCCGTTGACCCACTTGTCGACGGACTTCCCGGCGCCCGCGCCGCAGGCTCCGGGGTTGTTGCTGGCGAAGAGTTCGCACTTGTTGTACTGCGTGACGTACACGTCGTGCTTGGTGTAGCCGCGTCCCGGGTACCTGGTGGTGGGTCCGGGGACGATCTCGTAGGAGCGCGCGTGTCCGTCCTTGTTCTTGCCGGTGGCGCTGACCATGCGCCACCACCGGTAGCTCTTGCTGTCTCCGGCCAGCTCCTTGGTGACCTTGGTGCGGGTCGTCTTGACGGTGGGCGCGCGCTGACCACGGGTGGGGGCGGAGACGGTGGAGTCGTACTGCTCGACCCTGTTCTTGGTGGAGCCGTCCAGGGCGAAGTCGAGCCGCCAGAAGACGTTGTGGCTGTGACTGGTGGCCCTGGCGCTCGCCCCCTTGCCGATGGGCCACCCCCGGCCGTCGCCGGCGTCGTAGTCGTCCCAGGACAGACTGCCGGTCGCGCCGACGTTCATGGTGATGGTGCCGTCGTCCTGGAAGCGCCACTCGGTCATGTACTCGTACCAGCCGACCTGGTTCACCGTGTAGACGAGCAGGTCCTTGCCCTCGGCCTGGAAGACCTTGTTCGCGGTGTCGCCCTGCATGCGGTAGGCGTGGCCGCGGGATCGGGTGGTGGTGCACAGGCCCTTGACGTTCGGGTCCTCGTTCCAGGAGTCCGGGACCTTGACCGTCTTGATGGTGCCGCCGGGGCACTCGCCGGGTGCCAGGTTCATCAGGCCCTGGGCGAAGTCGAAGCCGGTGAGGTCGTCGTACTCGACCTTGCCGTCGTCGTAGGGGACGTGGATCTGGCCGAGGCGGGCGCTGTTGAGGACCTTGATCCGTTTGGGTTCGCCCTTGGGCTGGTACGAGATGTCGTCCAGCACGAGGCCGGCCTTGCCATCGTAGCGCCAGCACATCCGCCAGGTGGTGCCCGAGGAGAGCTTCTGCTCGATGCGGTAGGCGGCGCTGCAGTCGGCGGCCGGGGCGGGGGCGGCCTGCGGCCGGGCGGTGGCCGGTCCCGCCCCGGCCGTGGCGCCCGCGGCCAGCGCGGCCACGGTCAGGCCCACGGCCGCCCGCGTGCGGGCCTTGCTGTTGCTGTTCACGCGCATGACGAGATGACTCCCTGACGAGGAGGAGCGAGGGTGGACGGTGAGTGAAGCGGGCGGATCAGCGGCCGAGCCGGGCGACCTTGCGGCCGCTCAGGTCGATCACGAGCGACCTGGCGTCGACCCACGGACCGTTCTTGATCTTCGGGAACAGCCGGACGCAGCGGTGCTCCCCGCACTTGTCGAGCACGGCGGGCTGGGCGCCCGGCGCGGCCCGGTAGACGGCTCCGCTGAGCTGGAGCTGGTCGGGCGAGGTGAGCGCCTTGCCGGTGGCGTCCTTGTAGTCCGCCTTCAGGCCCGCGCCGAGCGGGTCGGCGATCAGAAGGCCGGCCGCCTCGGCCTTTTCGGCGCGGCTCAGCGGCGGCTGGACGCCGTGCCGGGTGTCGGTGTGCACCACCTTGCCGGAGCCGAGATCGACGGTACGGGTGACGAGGGTGTCGTCCCGGTAGTCGTAGAACGTCACGTCGGCGCGCCGGGGTGCGTCCGACCCGGCGGCCTCGTCGGCCTCGGGTTCGGCCAGATCGACGCCGAGGCGCTGCGGGCCCCGTTCCCCGTCGACGCTCTCACTGCTGCTGAACAGCTGCCGGCTGAGGGCGATCTTCTCGGCCCGCTCCAGCTCGTCGCCGGTCAGCGGATCGCTGCCCTCGCCCCTCTGCCCTTCGGAAGGGGCCGCCTCGACGACACCCGGTGCCACGGCCCGGCCGCCCGCCCGCGCGGCGCCCGCCCCCTGCGGGACGGACCGCCCCGCCCGGGTCCCGCTCTCGTCCGCCCCCGCCGTGCCCGGCAGGGTCACCGCCACCATCACAGCGGTCCCGGCCACCGCGATGGCCGTACCGGCCACCATCTTGCCCAGGTGGCGGTGCACTATGTTGCGCACGTTTTCCCCTTACTCCCCCAAGCCCCGGGAGTACGTGTCTGCCCCAATGGTTCGGCATATCGCGTATGCACTGGTCACTCGGTAGGAGGGAGATAAGTCATAGGAGGTTCCCTCACTTTCGGGGAGACTCGGGACCAAGGCGTCCCCACCGGCGCCGCACACCTGAAAGAGTCGTATCCATGCAGGTCTGGCCTGGCGAGGCGTATCCACTCGGTGCCACGTACGACGGCGCCGGTACCAACTTCGCGGTCTTCACGGAGGCCGCGGACCGAGTAGAGCTGTGTCTGCTGCACGACGACGGCTCGGAGACGGCGATCGAGCTCCGGGAGAGCGACGCGTTCGTACGGCACGCGTACGTGCCGGGCATCATGCCCGGGCAGCGGTACGGGTTCCGGGTGCACGGCCCGTACGCGCCGGAGCGCGGGCTGCGCTGCAACTCCGCGAAGCTGCTGCTCGACCCGTACGCGCGTGCGATCAGCGGTTCGATCCGCTGGGGCGAGGAGGTCTACGGCTACCACTTCGACGATCCCGACCGGCGCAACGATCTCGACTCGGCGCCGCACACCATGACATCGGTCGTGGTCAACCCCTACTTCGACTGGGGCGACGACCGCCGCCCGCGTACCGAGTATCACCACACGGTGATCTACGAGGCCCACGTCAAGGGCCTCACCATGCGGCACCCGGGCCTCCCGGAGGAGCTGCGCGGCACGTACGCGGCCCTCGCGCACCCGGCGATCATCGAGCACCTCACGGAGCTCGGGGTCACGGCCCTGGAGCTGATGCCCGTGCACCAGTTCGTGAACGATCACCGGCTGGTCGACATGGGCCTGAACAATTACTGGGGCTACAACACGATCGGCTTCTTCGCCCCGCACAACGCCTACGCGTCCTGGGGCGACCGGGGCCAGCAGGTGCTGGAGTTCAAGTCCGCGGTGAAGGCGCTGCACGAGGCCGGGATCGAGGTGATCCTCGACGTGGTCTACAACCACACCGCCGAGGGCAACCACCTGGGCCCGACCCTGTCCTTCAAGGGCCTGGACAACGCGCGCTACTACCGGCTGACGGACGACCCCCGCTACTACATGGACACGACAGGGACCGGGAACTCCCTGCTCATGCGCTCGCCGCACGTGCTCCAGCTGATCATGGACTCGCTGCGGTACTGGGTCACGGACATGCACGTCGACGGGTTCCGCTTCGACCTGGCGGCGACGCTGGCCCGCCAGTTCCACGAGGTGGACCGGCTGTCGTCGTTCTTCGACCTGGTGCAGCAGGACCCGGTGGTCTCCCAGGTCAAGCTGATCGCCGAGCCCTGGGACGTGGGCGAGGGCGGCTACCAGGTGGGGAACTTCCCGCCGCTGTGGACCGAGTGGAACGGCAAGTACCGGGACACCGTGCGCGACCTGTGGCGGGGCGAGCAGCGCACGCTCGCGGAGTTCGCCTCGCGGCTGACCGGCTCCTCCGACCTCTACCAGGACGACGGACGCCGCCCGCTGGCCTCGATCAACTTCGTCACCTGCCACGACGGCTTCCCGCTGCACGACCTGGTGGCCTACAACGACAAGCACAACGAGGCCAACGGCGAGGACAACCGGGACGGCGAGAGCCACAACCGGTCCTGGAACTGCGGGACCGAGGGCGAGACCGACGACCCGGACGTGCTGCGGCTCCGCTCCCGGCAGATGCGGAACTTCATCGCGACGCTGATGCTGTCCCAGGGCGTGCCCATGATCAGCCACGGCGACGAGTTCGCCCGCACCCAGGGCGGCAACAACAACGCCTACTGCCAGGACAACGAGCTGTCCTGGGTCGAGTGGCCGGAAGCGGACGAGGACGCGCAGGACGGTGCGGACACCGGGCTGCTGGACTTCACCCGCGCGATGGTGTGGCTGCGCCGCAACCACCCCGTCTTCCGCCGCCGGCGCTTCTTCCACGGACGGCCCGTGGAGGGCACGCACGACGACCTGTCCGACATCGCCTGGTTCACTCCCGACGGCCGGGAGATGACCCAGCGGGACTGGGACTCGGCGCAGGCGTCGGCGCTGACGGTGTTCCTCAACGGCAACGCGATCTCCGAGCCGGGCGCGCGCGGGGAGCGCATCACCGACGACTCGTTCCTGCTGATGTTCAACGCCTCGCCGAAACCGCTGGAGTTCGTCGTCCCGGTCAACCACGGGCGGCAGTGGGAGGTCGTGGTCGACACCGCCCTCGCCGACGGCGTGCCCCCGGACACCGGTCCCAAGGTGCAGGCCGGGGACCGGCTGACCCTGGCGGACCGGAGCATGACGGTGCTGCAACGGCCCGTGTGACCGCCCCCCGCGCGCGTCGCCCGGAAAGCCACTCGTCCGGGCGACGCGCGGCGCACCTGCCGCGGGAGATGACACGAACGGCGGCAGGGCGGGTACGTACGTTTCCATGACACCTGAGCGACTTGACCTGGTGGTGCCCACGGCCACGTACCGGCTGCAGCTGCAGCCCGAGTTCCCGTTCGGAGCAGCCGCGGCCGTCGTGCCGTACCTGGCCTCGCTCGGCGTCTCGCACCTGCACCTGTCCCCCGTGCTGGAGGCGGTGCCGGGCTCGACGCACGGCTACGACGTCGTCGACCACGCGCGCGTGCGCGCGGAGCTGGGCGGCGAGGAGGGGCTGCGGGCGCTTGCGCGCACCGCGCGCGAGCACGGTCTCGGTCTGGTGGTGGACATCGTCCCGAACCACATGGCCATGGCCCCGCGGCACAACCGCGCCCTGTGGGAGGTGCTGCGGGAGGGCCCGAAGTCGCCGTACGCCCGGTGGTTCGACATCGACTGGGAGGCGCAGGGCGGCCAGGTGCTGCTGCCGGTCCTCGGCGGGCCGCTCGCCGAGGTGCTCGACGAGCTGCGTGTCGACGGTGACGTGCTGCGCTACTACGACCACGTCCTGCCGCTGCGGGAGGGCACCGAGGACCTGCCGCTGCCGCATCTGCTGGACGCGCAGTGGTACCGGCCGGTCTGGTGGCGGCTGGCCCGGACCGAGCTCAACTACCGGCGGTTCTTCAGCATCTCGGAGCTCATCGGGGTGCGGGTGGAGGACCCGGAGGTGTTCGAGGCCACCCACGACAAGATCCTCGGGCTGCTGCACGAGGGCGTGATCGACGGGCTGCGCATCGACCACCCCGACGGGCTCGCCGACCCCGACGGCTACCTCCGCCGGCTGCACGAGGCGACCGGGGGCCGCTGGACGGTCGTGGAGAAGATCCTCGCCGACGGCGAGCACCTGCCGGCGTCCTGGCCCGTCGCGGGAACCACCGGCTACGACGCCCTGCGGCACGTGGACGGGGTGTTCACGGACCCGGCCGGGTTCGGGGACCTGCTGGGGCTCTACCGGCGCTTCGCCGCCCCGCAGACGGACCGGGGCGGGCAGTGGGAGGCGACGGTGCGCAGGGCGGCGTACAAGGTCCTCACGCACGAGCTGGCGACCGAGACCGACCGGCTCACCCGGGTGGTGAGCCGGCTGTGCGCGACCTCCCCGGAGCCCGCCCTGCGCGACCGCGCCCCCTGGGCGCTGCGCACCGCCCTCCAGGAGCTCCTGGTCCGCATGGAGGTCTACCGGCCCTACGAGTCCGTGGACGCCGCGGCCGTGGTCACCGAGGAGGCCGCCGCCGAGGCCCGCCACGCCTTCGCCGTCCCCGAGGAGGCCGGTGCGGTGGACGTGGTACGGGACCTGGTGCTGGGGCGCTACGGCGACGACCCCGGGCAGCTGGAGTTCCGGACGCGGTTCGCGCAGACCTCGTCGGCGCTGCGGGCCAAGTCCGTGGAGGACACCGCGTTCTACCGGTACCTGCCCCTGCTGTCGGCGACCGAGGTGGGCGGGAACCCGGGTGCTCCGGCCCTGTCGCCGGAGGAGTTCCACGCGTACTGCGCGCGCCTGCAGCGCGACTGGCCGGTCACCGGCACGGTCGCGACGACGCACGACACCAAGCGCAGCGCGGACGTCCGGGCGGCGCTGCACGTGCTCACCGAGTGCCCGGACCGCTGGGCGGACGTGCTCACGGAGGTCACCCGCACCGGGGAGGGCGTGCCGGACGCACAACTGGCGTGGGCGGCCTGGCAGACGGTGTTCGGGCTGGGGCCGGACCGGGAGGCGCCGGAGCGGGTGCGGGGGGCGCTGCTGAAGCACGTGCGGGAAGCGGGCCTGTATACGAGCTGGACCGAGCAGGAGCCGCCGTACGAGGAGGCGGTGGAGGCGTTCGTGGCGGCCGGGCCGTGCGGGGCGCCGGGTGAGCGGATCGCCGAGTTCCGCACGTCGCTGGCGCCGCACATCCGGGCCAACGTGCTGGGTACGGCCCTGGTGCAGCTGACGATGCCGGGCGTCCCGGACGTCTACCAGGGCACGGAGGCGGAGTACCGGGCGCTGGTCGACCCGGACAACCGGCGGGCGGTGGGCTTCCCGCCCGGGGAGTCCGGCGGCACCTCCGGGGAGAAGACCGCGGTGACACGGGCGGCGCTCGGGCTGCGGGCCCGGCGGCCCGGCTCCTTCGGTGACACGGCGACGTACATGCCGCTGCCGGCCGAGGGACCGGCGGCGGCGCACTGCCTGGCCTTCGTCCGCTCCGGTGCGGTGCTGACGGCCGTGACCCGGCTGTCCCTGCGGCTCGCGGAGGCGGGCGGCTGGCGGGAGACGCGGCTGCCGCTGCCGCCGGGCCGCTGGGCGGACGTGCTGCGGCCGGGGCGCGAGTTCTCGGGGCACGCGCGCGTGGCGGAGCTGTTCGCCGAGCTGCCGGTGGCATTGCTGGAACGGGTGGGTGACTGAGGTCAGGCGACCGCGGGGCCGTCCTGCGGGCAGTCCTCGTAGACGGGCAGCGAGGCCCTCGGGCGCGGCCAGGACGTCCGCAGCAGGCCGACGAACCTCTCCGCCGCGCCGGTCGGCGGCAGGCGCGAGAAGACCGTGAGGGTGCGCCGCCAGGCCGGGTCGGGGGTGAGGACGACACAGCCCCCGCCGACCGCGTCGCGGACCAGGTGGGCGGGGGCGGCGCAGACGCCGACCCCGGCGGCGGCCATCCGCACCGCTGTCGAGGTGTGCTCGGTGAACACGGCGGTGCGCGGGGTGAAGCCCGCGCGGCCGCACGCCCAGTCGAGGAAACGCTCCCCGTGGACGACCGGCTCCATGGCGCAGCGGATCCAGGGGCGGTCGGCCAGCTCCGGCAGGGTCACGGTCGTCCGGTCCGCGAAGCGGTCGTCGAAGGGCACCACGAGGACGATCTCCTCCTCGCCCACGGGGAAGACGGGGCCCGGCGGGTCGGCCGGCGCCGGGCCGACGGCGAGGTCGACGGTGCCGCGCCCGATCTGTTCCTCCAGCGCCTCGGCGGTGGCGTACTCGTGGAGGTGCAGCAGTACGCGGGGGTGGGCGGCGCGCCAGCGGGCGAAGACGTCCGGGAGGACACCGACCGCGACGGAGTGGACGGCGGCGATGTGGAGTTCACCGCCCTCGGCGCCGGCCGCGGCGCGGGCCGCGCGGCGGGCCTGTTCGGCGCTGCGCACCGCGAGTTCGGCGTGCGGGCGGAAGGCCCGTCCCATCGCCGTCAGTCGCACGCCCCGCGGCAGGCGCTCCAACAGGGCCCCGCCCACGGTCCGTTCCAGGGCCTTGACCTGGTGGGAGAGCGCGGGCTGCGAGACGTGCAGCAGCTCCGCCGCGCGGGTGAAGGACGCCTCCTCGACGACCGTCAGGAAGTACTCCATCTGGCGCAGGCTCACGGCCCCTCCCCCATAAACGTCCTGCATCGAATCCACAAAAACATTGCCTTGGACGCATGGCAAGGGCGGGGTGGAGGCTGAGGGCATGGACTCATCGGACGTCATCGTCATCGGCGGCGGCACGGGTGGTTACAGCACCGCCCTGCGCGCCGCGGACCTCGGCCTCGAGGTCGTGCTCGTCGAGCGGGACAAGGTCGGCGGGACGTGCCTGCACCGCGGCTGCGTCCCGAGCAAGGCGATGCTGCACGCGGCCGAACTCGTCGACGGGATCGCCGAGGCCCGCGAACGCTGGGGTGTGAAGGCGACCCTGGACGCGATCGACTGGTCCGCCCTGGTGGCGACCCGCGACGACATCGTGGCCCGCAACCACCGGGGGGTCCAGGCGCGTCTCGCGCGCGCGGGGGTGCGGGTGCTGGCGGGCGACGCGCAGCTCACCGGGCCGCGCTCGGTGCGGGTGACCGGCACGGGCACCCCGGGCGGCGGCCGTGTGGACCCGCACGGCGAACCCGGCGTGCGCGAACTCTCCGCGCGCCGTGGGCTTGTTCTGGCCACCGGCTCACGGCCGCGCACACTTCCGGGGCTCGAGCCGGACGGGCGGCGCGTGGTGACGAGCGACGACGCGCTCTTCGCCCCGGGCCTCCCGGCGTCCGTGCTGGTGCTCGGGGGCGGCGCGATCGGCGTGGAGTACGCCTCGTTCCACCGCTCCCTGGGCGCCGAGGTCACTCTGGTGGAGGCCGCCGACAGGATCGTGCCTCTGGAGGACGCGGAGGTGAGCCGTCATCTGACCCGGGGTCTGAAGAGGCGCGGCGTCGACGTGCGGGCGGGCGCCCGTCTGCTGGACGCGGAGGTACTCGGCGACGGGGTGCGCGCCCGCGTGCGCGGCGCCCGCGGCGAGACCGTCACGGTGGAGGCCGAACGGCTGCTGGTCGCGGTCGGGCGGGCGCCGGTCACCGACGGTCTGGACGTGGCCGCCGCCGGGCTCGCCACGGACGCGCGCGGGTTCGTCGTTCCGGCCGACTGGGACCGGCTGGAGACGGCTGTGCCCGGTGTCCACGTGGTGGGCGACCTGCTGCCGCCACCGTCGCCCGGACTGGCCCACGCGTCGTTCGCGGAAGGCCTGCTGGTGGCCGAGACGCTGGCGGGCGTGCCGTCCCCGCCGGTCGACTACGCGGCCGTGCCCCGGGTCACGTACTCGTCGCCGCAGACGGCGGCGGTCGGCCTGAGCGAGGCCGGGGCACGCGCGCGGGGCCACGAGGTGGAGACCGACTCCATGCCGCTGACGGCCGTGGCGAAGGGCATGGTGCACGGGCAGGGCGGGATGGTGAAGGTCGTCCGTGAGACCGGCGGGCGGGTGCTGGGCGTGCACCTGGTCGGTCCGCACGTGTCGGAGCTGATCGCCGAGAGTCAGCTGGTCGTCGGCTGGGACGCCGAACCCTCCGACGTGGCCCGGCACGTCCACCCGCACCCGACCCTGTCCGAGGCGGTCGGCGAGGTGTTCCTCACCCTGGCGGGGCGGGGGCTGCACCGGCGGTGAACGGCGGGCCGTGCTTCCGGGCGCCCCCTGGCGACTCCCTCGTCGCGCCCTTGACACCGCACCATGGCCGTGGGGTACTGCGATGGCGAACTCGGGCGGATGTGACGGGGGTGAGTGTCCTGCCGGAGCTGCGCTACCCGACGGTGACCGAACAGGTCTCAGCTGCCCGGGCGTTGACCGCTCAGCGCCCCGGGGTGTGCACCCTGCGGCAGGTGGGCGCCTCACGCGCGGGCAGGCCCCTGCACCTGCTGTCCGTGGGCCACGCCCGCCGTGCCGTCCTGGTGGTCGCGGGCGCCCACGCCAACGAGCCGACCGGCTCCTGCACGCAGCTCGACCTCGCCCGGCGGGTCCTGGAGCAGCGGGAGCTGCGCGACGGCGTCTCCTGGCACTTCCTGCTGTGCGCGGACCCCGACGGGGCGAGCCTGCACGTGACACCGGCGCCGCGCAGCCTCTTCGACTACCACCTGGGGTTCTTCCGGCCCGCCGGCCCCGAGCAGCCCGAGTGGGCGCCCTCGGTGCTGCCGCCGGACCGGTTGCCGCCCGAGACGCGGGCCCTGACGGGCGTCATCGACGAGCTGCGCCCCTACCTCCAGGTCACCCTGCACGGCACGGACCTGGGCGGCAGCTGGGTGCAGCTGACGAGGGACGTGCCCGGGCTGGCCGAGCCGTTCGCGAAGTCGGCGGCCGAGCTGCACATCCCGGTGGAGACCGGCGCCTCCGACGCCGCCGGATGGCCCGCGTCGGGGCCGGGCGTGCACGTGATGCCGGCGCCTGGGATCGGACCGGCGTACCCGAGCCTGCCGGACGACGCGCGGCACAGCACCTGGTACCACGCCCACCGGTACGGCGGGCTGACCGCGGTGGTCGAAGTGCCGATGTGGGCGAGCGACCTGGTGGACGACCCGGCTCCGCATCCGGCTCCGGCGGCGGCGATCGGGCGGCTGGCCCGCCGGCTGCAGCGTGACGCGCTGGAGGTGACGCGCGTGCTGGACCAGGCGCTGCCTCGGCTGGCGGACCTGGACGGTCCGTTGCTGCGGGCCGCGCGGTGGGGACTCGAGCTGGTGCCGGGGCTGGCCTCCGACCTGCTGCACACCCCGCCCGCCGATCTCACCCGGGCGTACGTCGGCAGCGTGGACGCGTTCGCGCGCCGTGTACCGCTGCGGGCGGCGGCCATGCTGCTGCGGGTGCTGCGCGGGACCGACGACCGGGCGGCGGAGCAGCTCGAAGAGCTCGTGTCGACCTGGAGCGACGCCTTCGCGGAGCGTTTCCGCGCCCGCTGGGTGCCTTTGGAACACCAGGTGGAGCACCAGTCCCGCACGGTCGTCGCGGCGGCGCTGCACGCCCGTGAGAGGGCGTGGTAGGGCCCGTACGGGGCGTACCGGGTACCGCGGGTGGCCGCCGAGCGGGGCCGGCCGGTGGGACAGGGGCCGGTACGGCCCGACGGCCACGGGCCACCCGGCTCAGTCGCGCTGCATCGGCACCGGCTCGCCCGGCCCGGGGCACGCGCGCGCGTGCCGGCCGGCCAGCTCGAACGCGGCGATCACCACGCGGGCCTGGTACTCCGCCTGGCGGGCGACCGGGATCCAGCGCGCCCCGCAGCCGTCGCGGTAGTCGGCGCACCACTGGTCGATCAGCCGGTCCAGCTCCGGCAGCGCCCCGGCCGGATCCCGGCCGGTGGCCCGGACGAGCTGGTGCAGCAGCCCCGCGGTGCGCAGCGCGAGCCGCCGCCCGGAGATCCGCAGGGCGACCAGGTGGGCGGTGCTCAGGGGCGGGAGGGGATGGGCCGGGCTGTCGCCGGTTTCGGGGTCCCAGGCGTCGGCGAGGCCGGGACAGACCAGCAGGTAGTCGTCGACCGGGGCCAGCAGACGGGCCGCGTCGGGCACGGCGGCGAGGTGCGGCCGGATCAGGGTCAGCAGGTGCCGCAGGAGGCCGGCGTCGTGGCGCAGGGTGCGGCTGACGGCGCGGAGCACGGCGTCCCGGTCCGCGGCCGGGGAGGCGTCCGCCACGGCCGGCACGCCCCACATGGGCGCCTCGACGACCGCGGTGACGGTGCCGTGCCGGTACGGGTGGAACCAGGTGGACTCGACGGCGGCCTCCGTGATGGCCGCGACCAGGTCGGCCCGGCGCGGCGGCGGGATGCGGTAGACGGCGGGCCCGAGGCCGGGCCAGTACAGGGCGTCGTACGCGCCGAGTTCGCGCGGGATGCCGAGCCGGGCGGCGATGTGGGCCAGGCGCCGGTCGAGGCCCGGAAGGTCGTGGGTGAGTTCGACGAAGCCGCCGCCGACGTCGACGCCGTGCAGGGAGCACTGGAGGAACGGGCGCAGCTCGTCCTGGAGGTCGAGCAGGGCCCGGGTCTCGGGCAGGGCGGCTCCGGCCGCGCCGTCGGGCAGCCACTCGGGCTGTTCGAAGAAACCGGGCCGGAAGAAGTTCCGGGCGTACTGGCCGAGGGTGTACGGGCCGGACAGCCAGCCCTCGTTGCGGCGCGAGCCGTCCGGATCGAGGCACAGCAGCAGGTTCCAGGTGGCATCGGCGCCCTCGGTGAGCCGCGGGTCGGCCAGGGCCCGCTCGGCCAGTCGCAGCACGGTGGCGCCGCCCACCGGTTCGTTGGCGTGCGGGCCTGCGACGACCAGGGCCTGACGGCTGCCGTGCCCCACCGAGAGCAACCACATGGGAGTGCCGGCGCGGGAGGTGCCGACCCGGCGCAGCCGTGCATCACGGGGGTGGCGGGCGACGAGGGCGGCGGCCCGGATGCCCAGTTCGTCGACGGTCGGGAAGCGCAGCAGGGGCGGCAGGGCACACCTCCCCGATGCGAAGCCGTCGGTTCACCAGCTGTAGATGGTGTACGCACAGTGAGTCACGACTTCGGGAGCGCGTCAACACCGTGAACCGCAAAGGGTTTTCGGCCAAGGTCACCGGGCCGGCGGTCGGCAAGGCCCAGGCCGGGACTGAGGTGTGACTCCGTTTCCGGTCAGCCGGACGACAGCCGGAACGTCATCCGGCCGAAGCCCACTTGGTCGCCCGCTCGGACGACGGCCGCGCCGACGACGCGCCGGCCGTTCACCGTCGTGCCATTGGTGGAGCCGAGGTCCCGCAGCACCCACAGACCGCCCTGGTGGCGGAGTTCGGCGTGGACGCGCGAGACCGTCTCGTGGTTGAGGCGCAGTCCGCTGGCGGGGTCGCGCCCTATGCGCAGCGGATGTCCGAGCGACGGGTGGGGCAGCTGCAGTTTGGGCAGCCGCTCGGCCTGCCAGGCCCTGCGCAGCCGCAGCGAGAATCCGGAGACCGCCTCGACGGTGCCGAACACCAGGCGCGAGACGCGGCTCTCGGTGCGCAGGTCGGCGGTGAGCACGGCGAGTTCGTCCGGGCGGCGGGCGGCGAGCGCCAGCTCCATGCGGCGGACGAACGTGTCATGGGAGAGGCGGCCCACGGCGACGCCATCGCGGAGCACCTTCAGCACCCGGTCGCGCTCCGCGTCGGAGAGCCGCGCGGGGGACGTGTTGAACTCGAAGGACGACGTCACGCTGGTGATTGTCGGGCAGCGCGAGCGGGCTGTCCAGAAAACGGGAAATCGGCCGCCACACGCGCGTACCCGGCGGGACCCGCCGCAAATGGGTGGATGCCCCGGCGGATTGATCTCTTTTGGCGCACCATGGACGGGCTACATCACGGTGAGCAGACGAAGGGGAACCGTCCGTGCAGTTCGAGGTGTGGGCACCACAGGCCGGCCGAGTGACGCTCAGGTGCGACGACGTCACGCACAAGTTGGAGCGCGATCCGGAACGAGCGGGGTGGTGGCGGGGCGAGGCCGATGCGCGCGAGGGATCCCGGTACGGATTCGCGCTCGACGACGGGCCCGTGCTGCCCGATCCGCGGTCGCGGCGGCAGCCGGACGGCCCGGACGGGCTGAGCGCGGTCGTCGACCACGAGCGGTACACGTGGCGCGCGCGGTGGCGGGGGCGGCCGCTGCCCGGCGCGGTGCTGTACGAGCTGCACGTGGGGACGTACACCCGCGAGGGCACCCTGGACGCGGCCGCCGAACGGCTCGGCCATCTCGCCGAGCTGGGCGTCACCCATGTGCAGCTGATGCCGCTGTGCCCCTTCCCGGGGACGCACGGCTGGGGTTACGAGGGGGTGTCGCTGTGGGCGGTGCACGAGCCGTACGGCGGGCCCGAGGCGCTGAAACGCTTCGTCGACCGGGCCCACGAACTCGGCCTGGGCGTGGTGCTCGACGTGGTGCACAACCACTTCGGGCCGTCCGGGAACTACCTGCCCGTCTTCGGCCCGTACCTCACGGACACCCACCACACCCCCTGGGGGGCCGCGGTCAACCTGGACGCGCCCGGCTCGGACGAGGTGCGCGCGTATCTGATCGGCAGCGCGCTGGCGTGGCTGCGCGACTACCGGATCGACGGGCTGCGCCTGGACGCGGTGCACGCGCTGGTGGACACGCGCGCGTACCACTTCCTGGAGGAGCTGTCGGCGGCCGTGGACACCCTGGCCGCGGAGACGGACCGGCCGCTGTTCCTGGTGGCCGAGTCGGACCTGAACGACCCGCGGCTCATCACCTCCCGCGCCGAGGGCGGCCTCGGACTGCACGCCCAGTGGAACGACGACTTCCACCACGCCCTGCACACCACGCTGACCGGCGAGTCGCAGGGCTACTACGCCGACTTCGCGCGTGCCCGGATCGGCGGGCTCGCCAAAACCCTGACCGGCGGCTACTTCCACGACGGGTCGTACTCCAGCTTCCGGCAACGGCACCACGGGCGCCCGCTGGACCGCACGCGGGTGGCCGGGCACCGGCTGCTCGGCTACGGCCAGACCCACGACCAGGTCGGCAACCGCGCCCAGGGGGACCGCCTTTCGGCCCTGCTCTCCCCCGGGCTGCTGGCGTGCGCGGCCACGCTGATCCTGACGGCACCCTTCACGCCGATGCTCTTCATGGGCGAGGAATGGGCGGCCGGCACGCCTTGGCAGTTCTTCACCGACCACACCGACCCGGAGCTCGCGGACGCGGTACGCCGGGGCAGGCGGCGGGAGTTCGCCGCGCACGGCTGGAAGGAGGAGGACGTGCCGGACCCGCAGGACCCGGCGACCCGGGACCGCTCCTGCCTCGACTGGTCCGAGCCGGAGCGCGAGCCCCACGCGCGCATGCTGGCCTGGTACCGGAGCCTCCTCGCCCTGCGCCACGAGCAGCCGGACCTGACCGACCCCGACCTCGCCGACACCAGGATGGCCTTCGACGAGGAGCGGCGCTGGATCGCCTTCCGGCGCGGGGACGTCCTGGTGGCGGTGAACCTGGCCGCCGAGCCGGCAGACCTGCCGCTCGGCGTGCCGCACGCGCGCGTGCTGGCGGCGTGGGAGCCGGTGGACGGGCCCGGGGAGGACGGCGTGGTGCGGCTGCCCGGGGAGTCGGCCGTGGTGCTCGCGCAGGACTGAGGACCGGGGAGGTCAGCGGAGTTTCGCGTCCTGTGCCTCGATCACGGGCGTGAGGAGCGCCGGCCTCCCGATGTGGGCACCGCCCAGCCGCGGTGCACACGGTGACGGTGTCCCCGTGGCGTACGACGGTGGTGCGAACCGGCCGGGTCGTGCCGCCCTCGGGCGTGACGACGGGCGAGGACAGCCGCACGGGAGCGTGGCATCGGCCGGCCCGGCGCCCGCCGTTGTCGTCACCGGGGCGGCGCCCGCTACGGGGCGTCGTGCGCGTCCCCCAGG
Source organism: Streptomyces sp. NPDC101110 (assembly GCF_044759525.1). Classification (NCBI taxonomy): domain Bacteria; kingdom Bacillati; phylum Actinomycetota; class Actinomycetes; order Kitasatosporales; family Streptomycetaceae; genus Streptomyces; species Streptomyces sp. NPDC101110. Next base: position 21,571 of record NZ_JBIVZM010000017.1, read on the forward strand.
TCCGTCACGCGTTCCAGCAGGATCGGTTCCCAGGCGCGCCGCAGCCGCGTCCGCAGCAGGGGGACATCCTTGCCTGCGAGGTCCTCGGCGAGGTGGACGACGGTGTCGCAGCGGGCGAGCCACAGACCGCGCAGGCAGGGGCGGGCACCGTAGCCGGCGAGGGTGGCGGCGCGTACGGCGGCGGGTGAGCCGACGGCGAGCGCGAGACCGGCGATGTCCTCGGCCGGGTCGCCGACGGCCGTTCGCGCCCAGCCGAGCACGCCGCGCACCCTGCCGTCGGCGCTGACCACGAGGTGGCCGCCCGTGAGGGCGTGGTGGGTGAGGACCGCCGAGCCGGGCTGGGCGGCGAGCTGGGACGCGGCGGGCGGGGTGAGCTGGTGCAGGCGCACGGGGTCGAACTCGTCGGCCTCGGCGAGGTGTTCGGCGGCGCGCACGGCGGCCCTGCGCAGCGCCTCCAGGGAGCGCGGCGCGGTACGCGGCACGCCGAGCGTCTCGGCCTGCCGGACCGGCACCTCGCGCAGCCCCGTGAGAAGCCCGGCGAGGTCGGCCTCGCCGACGGCGGACACGTCGTGCTCCTCGCCCGAGCCGCCGGGCACTTTGCTGTCCAGCGTGTAGCTCAGCCCGGGTGCCCACTCGCCGTGCGCGACGCTGATCGGCACCATCACCGGGACGTGCGGGCGGACGAGGTCGCGCAGGCGCAGTTCGCGGCGCTGGCGCAGGGTGGCCTCGCGGTCGGGGGCGAGGCGCAGGACGTGGCGGGCGCCGACCCACCAGGTGACGGGTTCGGCGTCCGGGGTGGCGGGCCTGACGTCCGGGCCGCTGCCGCCCTGCCGGGTCTTCGTGCCGCCCCCGCCGTCCTCGGCGTTCTTGCCCTGCTTGCTCTGCTTGCCGTCCCTGCCTTCCTTGAGGAGGGACCGGACCAGCCGTCGGACGGTGTCCGCGGTGGGGGTGGGTGCCTGGGTCATGGTCGCGCCGTTGCCGTTCGGGAGGCGTGCTGGGGACATCGGGGCCTCACTCCACTATGACCAGCTCGCGCGGGGTGGTGTTCAGGCGCCGCCCGCCGTCCTCGGTGACGGTCACGATGTCCTCGATGCGGACCCCGAAGCGGCCGGGCAGATAGACACCGGGTTCCACGGAGAAGCACATGCCGGGTACGAGGGGCCGTTCCTCGCCCTCGATCATGTAGGGCGGCTCATGGGTGGTGACGCCGATGCCGTGTCCGGTGCGGTGGATGAAGTACTCGCCGTAGCCGGCGTCGGCGATGACCCTGCGGGCGGCCCGGTCCACGTCCTGGCAGGCCGCCCCCGGCCGCACCGCGCGGAAGCCGGCCTCCTGGGCCTCGCGCACGACGTCGTGCACGCGCCGTTCCTCGTCGGTGGGTTCGCCCACGTGGACCGTGCGGGAGGTGTCGGATCCGTAGCCGTCGCGCAGACCGCCGAAGTCGAGGACGACCATGTCGCCGCGGGCGATGACGCGGTCGCCGGCCTCGTGGTGCGGATCGGCGCCGTTCGGGCCCGAGGCGACGATGGTGAAGTCGACCTGCTCGTGGCCGTGCCGGCGCAGCAGCCGGTCGAGGTCGGCGGCTACCTCGGCTTCCCGGCGTCCGGCGAAGGGGACGTTCCGGATCTCTTCGAACGTCGCGTCGGCGGCGGCTCCCGCGGCCGCCATGAGGTCCAGCTCGGCCGCGTCCTTGACGGCGCGGAGCATCGGCAGGGCCTCGGTGAGCGAGGCGTAGGAGCTGCCGGGCATGGCCTGCTGAAGGGCCAGCAGGTGCAGGGCCCAGGCGTTGTCGCTGATGCCGAACCGGCCCGAGGTGCCGAGGAGGGCGGCGGTGGCCGCGTAGGGGTCCTTGTCGTCGGTCCAGTCGCGCAGGGTCAGGGCGGCCGCACCGGCTGCCCGGTGCGCGTCCGGGGCCTCCAGGGCGGGCACCACCAGGACGGGGTCCTGTCCGGCGGCGAGGACCAGCAGGGTGAGCCGTTCGGTGACCGCGGGGGGTGTGTAGCCGGTGAGCCACACCAGGTCGGGTCCCGGGGCCACCAGCAGGCCCGCGAGACCGGCTTCGGCGGCCGTCCGCGCGGCGCGCTCCATGCGGGCCCGGTAGTCGTCGGCGGTGAAGGACGCTGCCGTGCTTCCGGTCATCCGGGCCTCCCAGGGCGGACGAAGGGGCTACGGGCAGCATCCTGCCCGGCCGGGGGAGGCGGCGCGAGCCGTCTGCGGTCATTCGCCCCGACAGGGCGGTCTAACGGCAGTGGGTTGCTCAAGCATTAGGCTAATGCTTGGATGCTGCCCTGCCGTTAACATTCGATCCAGGGGGCGTACGACGGTGCTGGTACTCGCACACATCAGCGATCTGCATCTGGACGGGAGCCCGCGGGCCACAAAACGGGCCGAGCGGGTGCGCGATCACCTCTGGGAGCTGCCGGGCCGCGTGGACGCGCTGCTGGTGACCGGGGACATCGCGGACCACGGCACTGAGGCCGAGTACGAGGAGGTCGCCCGCATCCTGGGGCTGCAGGCCGGTGACGCCCCCTTCCCGGTGCTGACCTGCCCCGGCAACCACGACAGCCGCACGGCCTACCGCAAGGCGCTGCTCGACCGCCCCGGGGGTGCGGGGCCGGTCAACAGCGTGCAGGTTTTCGACGACGGCGCGGTGCTGATGTGCGACTCCAGTGTCCCGGGCAGTGACGACGGGGAGCTGGACGAGGAGACGTACGACTGGATCGAGTCGACCCTCGACGAGCTCGACGAGAGCCTTCCGGCACTGCTCGCCTTCCACCACCCGCCGGTGGCACTGCACCATCCGCTGCCCGACTCGTACGCGCTGCGCGACCCGGGTGCGCTGGCCGGGCTGCTGGCCCGCCGGCCCGCCGTCGCGGGGCTGATCACCGGCCACGCCCACACCCCCGCCGCCACCTCGTTCGCGGGGCGGCCGCTGGTCGTCGGGCCCGGTGTGACGTGGACGCTGCGACTGCCGTGGGAGGGCGAGCAGATCGCGGACCGGGAGGCGCCGCCCGGGTTCGCCTTCCACGTCCTGGACGACTCGGGGCGGCTCACCAGCCACTTCCGCGTCGTGCCATGAGGGCGCATCTCGCGGTGATCGCGGCGCGCCGCGAGGGAACACGCTTCGCACGGTGATCACGCGTGCCGTGAAGGAGCACACATCGCACGGTGATCACGCGTGCCGTGAAGGAGCACACATCGCACGGTGATCACGCGTGCCGTGAAGGACCACGCATCGCACGGTGATCACGCGTGCCGTGAGGGCAGGCTTCATGTGGCGACGGCCGGTACGAGCGTCAGCTGCTCGTAGCCGCCGCTGCGGTGGCGGACCGTCAGCCTGACCTCGGCGCCCGGGCGGGCGCGGGCGACGGCCCTGACGAGATCGGCGGCGGTGTCGATCCGGGTCGCGCCGAAGGCGAGGAGGACGTCGCCGCGCACCAGACCGGCGGCCTGCGCCGGCCCGGGGACGTGCAGTCCCACGATCACGGCCCCCGGCTTGCGGGCGTCCATGACCTGCACGCCGAGCGTCACGGCGGCGGGCCCGGGAGGGGCGGAAACCGGCGTGCCAGCGGAGGCAGCGGGGGGCGACGGCGTGTGCCAGCCGCGCGGGACGAAGCGCACGCCCTCGCCGAGCAGCCGACCCCCCGTCGCCCCCAGACCGATCCCGCACAACACGAGGATCACGCCGGTGAGCCCCGCGAGCAGGACGTTCAGCAGCCGTCTCCCGCGCCGCCGCGCCGCGGGCGGGCGCGGCCGCGACGGGCCGGGCCCCGTCGTCGGCGCGGCCCCCTCGGGGTCCTGCCCGGGCATCGGCTTGGGTCGCAGCGCGGTCTGTTCCATGGCTCGCCTCCGGGTGGTGCCGATCGGCTCCGGCGGAGCCCGGAGCGATCACGGCAGGTGCTCTACCCGGCGCATCGGCGGCCGACGAGCCACGAACGAGTGAGACTGACCGGGACCCGGCGCGGTCAGGGATCAGCCGGTGTGCCCCTCCCCGTGGCCGCCGTGCGCACCGCCGTGGTCGAACTTCAGCACCTGGGCGGGCATCACGACGAAGGGCCGCATCATGCCCATGTCCTCGTGCTCCAGCAGGTGGCAGTGGTACATGAACCGGCCGTGCGCGCCGTCGAACTTCCCCATGACCCGCAGCATCTGATTCCCGGGCACCCGGAAGACGTCCTTCCAGCCGCGCTCGTTGGGCGCGAGCGGGATGCCTGTGCCCGCGTCGTAGCGGATCGGCGTACGCGTGCCGCCCACCGCCGGGTCGAAGCCCGACACGTCATAGGCATCGCGTCCGAGGAGCTGGAAGTCGGCCAGGTGGATGTGCATGGGGTGCACGATGGGCGCGAGGTTGAGGAAGCTCCACTGCTCGTGGCTGCCCTCGGCGAGGGTGTAGCCGAGGGCGTCGTTGAACGTCCGTGCCGTGCGCCGGTACGTCCTGGTCGTGCCGTCCGGGCCGGTGACCTGGATGACGCCGTCGGCCGGGACCTGAAGGCCGTCAGGGTGCTCGACCTCCGTCATCTCCCACATCTCGGGGTGCCCGCCGGCGCCCTTGGTGGCGGGCGGCGTCAGGACGACCAGGCGGTGGCCGTGCCCGATGTCGTGGGTGAGACGGCGGAAGGAACCCGAGAGCACCGCGGGCAGTTCGAAGGTGTCCGCCTCGCACGTCCGGCCGATCCGGAACTCCAGGACGGCCGGGTAGGGCACGTCACCCGCCGGGTCGGGCACGCCCGGCGGCTGGTTGCGGCCCTTGTTGACCAGGCGCAGGGTCCGGCCCGCGAGGCCGCGGAAGTCGGCCAGCAGGTCGAAGCGTTCGGCCGGGGCGGCGGTCAGCGTGGGCAGTTCCTCGTCGAAGTCGACCGGGACCGGGCGCGGCAGCAGTCCGCCGTCGCTGCCGATCTGGTGCAGTACGCCCGGCACCGGGTTGTTCTCCTCGTCGACGAGGACGAGGTCGTAGATGCGCGCGTTGGAGGCGTTGAGCAGCCGGAACCGGTACCAGCCCGCCTCGACGGCGGCGTACGGCCAGATGCGGCCGTTCACCGTGGTGTACGGGCCGGTGAACGGGATGGAGACCGGCTTGCCCGTCTCCGGGTTCGCGTCCTGGACGACGACGGTCTTGTGCAGCAGCCTGCCGTTGAGGCGGCCGTCCTCGTCGGTGTCGAGGTTGCGGTCGGCGAGCAGCAGCGGGAGCTCCCGCTCCCCGGACGGCAGACGCAGCGCGTCCTCCTCGTCGTCGCGGACGAGGTAGGTGCCGTACAGACCCGCCATCACGTTCCACCGGGTGATGTTCATGGCGTGGTCGTGGTACCACCACTGCACGGCCTGGTGGTCGTTCGGGTACTCGGAGAGCTGGGCGTCGCCGGAGGCGACCGCGTTGTCGGCCCAGCCGTCGTTGCCGCCGCCCGTCTGGGCACCGTGCAGGTGCGTGACGGACCAGGCGGGCAGCGCGGCGACGTTCTTGTCCGGCTCCACGCCCTCGCGCCCCGGTTCGGTGCTCGCCTGCGGGCGGCCGTCCCGGCGCAGCTTCACCTCGACGGAGGTGACCGGGTACTCGCCGTCCTCCGGGATGCGGTTGGTCCAGGCGATGCGGACCCGCTGCCCGCGCCGGACCTCGATGGTCGGGCCCGGCACCTGGCCGTCGTAGCCCCACATCAGGGTCGGCGGGAGCTGCGGGTGCAGACGTGTCCAGGCCGGGCGCAGCGCGATCTCGGTCTCGCGAAGGACGTCCCCGGAGGCCGGGCGCAGGACCGGCGGGACGGGTAACGGCGCGATGTACGGCGCCAGTTCGGCCGGTGCGGGTGCCTGTTCCGGAGTTTCCGTCTCCATGGCACCGTTCGGCTTTTCGATGATCTCGGTCAAGGTGAATCCCCCGTGGTGCGTCGTGTGTTCCCCTCACCCGGGAAGACCCCGGCGCACCACGGAGGGTTCCGTCATGTCCCGTTCCGCGTGGATCCGGCTGGAAATCGACGCCTCAGTTGAGGGCGGGCACGGCGGGCGGCCGGTCCGGCAGGAAGCGGTGGGTGCGCCGGGACAGCCACGCCTCCTTGTAGCGGTCGACCTCCCGGTGCCAGTGGAGGATGCCGGCCAGCCAGTTCCGCAGGTCCGCCACGTACGCCTCCATCGCCGCGCGCGCTTGCGAGTCGAGCTGGAAGTCCTCGTACAGGAGGGGCAGTTCGTGGGCGGCGACGTGCTCGAACTGGTGCATGCGCCGGCTCATCAGGTCATGCACGATGCCGAGCCCGGTCGGGTAGTCGCAGCCGAAGAAGGACTGCACGACGAGGATCGCGTTGTGGAACTCGCCCTCGAACTCGATCTCCTTCTGGTACGAGAAGACGTCATTGACGAGGCACGCGAAGTCCATCGCGGCGTTCTCCAGGGAGCGGACCGGCCCGCTGCGGTGGACCTCCGGCGGGACGGCCGGGCCGTGGCCCATCCGGCACAGGCTCAGGGTGAGGTCGGAGCCGAAGGTCGCCCTGCGCATCTCCAGGTAGTCGACGGGGTCGGGCACGCGGTTGTGCATCCGGTTGGACAGCTCCCACAGCCAGCTCTCGGTCATGACGTCGACCGCGGCCTTGAACCGGCGCCGCGCCCCGGGCGTCATCCGCGCGGTGGTGCGTGTCCACAGGTCGGCCAGCCCCCGCTCCAGGGCGTGGGCCGGGACCGGCGGTTCCTCGCCGTCGACCGGCATGCAGGCGGACAGGCGGGTCGTGGCCAGCCGGGCGGCGGCGAGATCGTGGCGGCGGCCGAAGACCAGCGGATAGTAGTCGTCGCCGTAGGTGCCCCAGGCGATCCACTGCGCGCTGAGGTCGAGGGCCTCGGACGTGGCGTCCGGGTCCAGGCCGGCCGAGCAGAGCGCGAGGTCGTAGGCGCGCAGCTTGTCCTCGTCCCAGACGCCCTCGGCGAGGAGGCCCACGCGGTCCGCCCAGACGCGCAGGCTCCGGCGGGCGTGGCCGAGGTGCGGGCTGAGCCGCAGGGGGAACGGCATGCGGATGTCGGGGATGCGCGACGGCCCCACCTTCTGGTGCGGCACGTGCGTGAAGGAGCGCAGCCGCTGCGCTCCGGCCGTCGTGAGCAGGGCGCGCACATCGGCCGCGGACGTGCCGATGCCGGTGTACCCCGGCCAGGGGCCGCCGCCGCGCACCGCGTTGCCGTTCATGTAGCGGCTGGAGCGCAGATGCCATTCGTGGCCGCCGGACTGCCAGTCCTGCAGTCCCTTCGTGTATGCCGCCACGGCCGCGAGTTCGTCCGGCCTGAGGCCCTTCTCCAGGGCCATTGCGGGCACTTCGGTGAGCGCCGTGTGCTCGAACTGGTGCAGGCGGGAGGTGAGGAGGTCGTTGACGGTGTCGGCGGCCTCCTGGGTGGTGCAGCCGAAGAACGTCTCCAGCACGAGCACGCCGTTGCTGTTCTCCCCCTCGTCCTCGACCTCGCGCTGGTAGGAGAACAGGTCGTTGCGCAGGTGCACGGCGTCGGAGAACGTCTCCATCAGCACCCTCAGCGGCCTGGTCCCGGCGACGCAGGAGGGCACTTCGGCGGTCGCGTACTCCACCAGCCCGGCCGACCAGGGGGCGCCCCCGACCTTGCGGCGCATCTCGATGTACTCGACGGGGTTGGCGATCCGCCCCTCGTCGATGTTGGACAGCTCCCACATCGACTCGTTGAGGAGGTTCTCGGTGGCCACGGCGAAGCGGCGGCGCCAGTCCGCGGACATCCTCGGCACCGTGCGCGCCCACAGGTCGGCGAGGCCCGCCTCGACCGGGTTCCGGGGTTCGGGTACGCGAGCGGACGGGTCCAGCGGCATGAAGAGGGGCAGCCGGTCCAGGTGGGCCTTGCCGGCGGCCCGGTCCGGGCTGCGCTTGTACCTCTCAAGGAAGTGGTCGTCGAAGAAGAAGACCCACACGTACCAGTCGGTGATGAGGGAGAGGGCGGGGCCGTCGCAGTCGGGGTGGGTGTACGCACAGAGCAGGCCGTAGTCGTGGGCGTCGAGGTCGGCCTGATCCCAGACGCCGGACCCTTCCAGCATGCCCGTCTCGCGCGCCCACGCGGTCGAATGGGCCCGGGCCTCGTCGACGTGCGGGTTCAGCCGCGCGGGGTGCGGCAGGTAGAAGTGCGGGAGCTCGAACGGCTGCGTCATGGCCGGGCCCTACCCGGCGCCCCGCGGCGGCATCCGCGGGGCCGGACATGATCACACCATCGCGTGAAGCGAACCTGACCCAGGCCTGGAGAGGCCGACTTGGCCTAGTCGGGGACCCTGACCTGGATCAGCGCGTGGGTGCCACCGGTGCGCCAGCGCCCCTCCTCCGCCGCGTCCAGGGCGGCCTCGGTGTGAGCGTCGAGGCCGGTGATCACGTCGGACTTCAGGGTGCGCAGGGCGGCGACCGGGCCGGGGAAGTGGGCGGTGACGTCGGCGAACGGCGTGGTCGGGGCCCAGAGCCTGTCGCCCACCAGGCGGCGGTAGTTGAGGTCGCCCTTGACGATCGTCAGCGTGGCCGAGGCGAACTCGGCACGCAGATCGGCGGGCATCTCCTCGTAGGGCAGCGGGGCGCTCGAGAAGGGGTGGGCGCGCAGGGTGAGGCGGCCGTCGGCCAGGGCGGACCACAACCGCCGCCCGTACCCGGCGGCGGCTCCCCCGGCGCTGGTCAGCCGGCGCAGTGCGTCGACGACGTCGGCGGTGGTCGCGTCGGAGACGTAGTAGGGGCAGGGCTTCACGTGCAGGACCGCCCGGCGGACGCGGCCGCTGTGCAGGAGGTGGGCGATGAGCAGGAGGTCGGGGACCAGTTCGCGGCCCGCGTTGTCGGCGACCAGGCACAGGGTGGCGCCGTCGGCACGGTCCAGGAGCGACCAGAGCCGTTCACCGTCGTCGGCGACCAGGCCGGGCGCGGCGTCCGCGGCCCGGGCGCCCTCGGCGGAGAGACGGAAGCCGAGGTCGGCGCGGTTGCCCCACAGGGAGCCGTGCAGCAGGGCCTGTGCCTGCTCGGCGGCGGGGCGGGCGGCGAGGTCGTCGAGGGCGGCGAGTTCCTCGTCGGTCTCGGCGGAGTCGAGTTCGGCGAGCTTGAACGGACGGAAGGGGTCGATACCCTGCCAGGGTCCGGGCCCGAACCAGCCGACGGCCTGCAGCAGTTGGCGGTAGAACCAGCTCTCGGACCAGAGCCACGGCACGTCGAACCAGGACCGGCCGGTGTACCCGGGCAGTCCCCACGCCTCCCAGTGGTCACGGTCCGGTGCGTCGGCGGGGAGGGGTTCGATCAGGCCCTCGGTGCAGTTGACGAGCAGGTCGTCGAGGGCGTGTTGCTGCGCGGGTTCGTACGGGAAGGCCTCGCGGACCTGCTTGATGATCGCGGGGTGCCGCTCGGCCAGCACGCTGTGCGGGAAGGAACCCGGCTGGTTGCCGAGGAGCAGGGGCGCGGAGGGGGTCTCGGGCATGCGCCTCACCGTAACGCGCGGGTCGCTCGCACGGGCCGAGCCGCCGCTCCGGGGGGTCAGACGGGCGCGATCTCCCGCTCCAGCCGCGCGGCCAGGCTCAGATAGCGGGCCCGGCGGGTCACCGGGACCAGGCCGCGGATGAGTATGTTCCACATCTCGGCCGTCCGGCGGGGCTGACGGGCGACCGGCTCACGGGAGCGGCCCACCACACGGGTGCCGACGAAGAAGCAGACCAACGAGTGGGCCACGACGTCGATGTCGACGTCGGGATGGACGTCGGCTTCCTTGACCGCGCCGACGAGCCGGGCCGTGACGATGTCCAGCCACTCGGTGAACGGGTGGCTCAGCGGCGGCCGGGGCCGGATCCCTCCCGTGGCCAGCCGCAGACCGGCGCGCAGCACCGGGTCCTCGACGGACATGCGGGTGATGCCGAACGTGAGACGCATCAGCGCCTCCAGGGAGGTGTGGCCGCGGTTGTCGGTCTCCGTCGCCAGTCGGCGGGCGGTGTGCGACTGCAGTTCGAGGATGGCGTGGGCGAGATCCTCCTTGGCCGCGAAGTGGAAGTACAGAGCGCCCTTGGTGACGTGGGCGTGCTCCACGATGTCGCTGAGACTGGTCGATTCGTAGCCGCGACGGTCGAACAGGTCAGCGGCGGCCGTGATGATCGTCGAGCGGGTCTGCTCGGCTCGCAACTGCCTCGCCATCGGCTGAACTCTCCCGGGACGGAAATGAACGGGTCATGCCGTTTGTTTTTACCCGCCGTACACGATAACTCACCCTGAGAGGGCTCTCACCACACCAGTGTGCCGGAGTGCGGGTGCACATCCGGCAAAACAAGCGCAACCGGTGAAAGAAAACAGCGCGTTCGGTATCTAACTGTGGGGGTTGTGGGGCCAGACGTAAAGGCGGGCCGGCCGGTGCCCCATCCGCACCGGCCGGCCCGCCCGCTCTGTGGCCTGCCTCGTTCAGCGTTCCCGCAGGAGGATCAGAAGGTCAGCTTCCATCCGTTGAGGGTGCCCGTGTCCTGCGCCGCGGTGTCCTGGACGCGCAGCTTCCAGGTGCCGTTGGCCGCCTCGGCGGAGGCGTTCACCGTGTACGTGGTGTTCACGTTGTCGGCCGAGTCCGACGCGGCGGACTTCAGGCGGTACGTCGAACCGTCCGGTGCGACCAGGTCGATGACGAGGTCCCCGCGGTAGGTGTGGGTGATGTCCACGCCGACCTGGAGGGCGGAGGGGGCGTTGCCGCTGCGGCCCGTGACGGTGATCGGCGACTCGATGGCCGCGCCGTTGTCCGGGATGGCCACGGCGGTGGTGCTGGAGAAGGTCGTGCCGGTGGACGTACTGCCCTTCACGGCCTGGACCGTCTTGGCGGCGTCCGCCAGGCCCGCGCCGCAGCCGCCGGAGCAGGTGCCGGGCAGCGCACGGGAGTTGGCCTTGATGGCCGACTCGATCTGGGCCGGCGTGAGGGCGGAGTTGGCCGACTTGACCAGCGCGGCGAGGCCCGCGACGTGCGGGGTGGCCATGCTGGTGCCCTGGTAGTAGGTGTAGTTCTCGCTCGACGGCGTCTTCGTGCCGGAGTTCAGCGTGGAGAGGATGCCGTTGGCCGTGGAGGTGCGGGTCTCACCGCCCGGGGCGGCGATGTCGACGAGCGAGCCGTAGTTGGAGTACGAGGCCCGGCTGCCGGCGCGGTTGGTCGCGGCGACCGCGATGACGTTGTTGCAGTTCGCCGGAGAGGCATTGGAGACGTTCTGGTTCTCGTTGCCGGCCGCGACGACGACCGTGGTGCCGCGGTTCACGGCGCCGTTGATGGCGCTCTGGGTCGCGGAGGAGCACGCGCCGCCCCCGCCGAGGCTCATGTTGATGACCTTGGCGACGTTGGTGTTGGCGGGCACGCCGGAGACGGTGCCGCCGGACGCCCAGGCGATGGCGTCGATGATGTCGGAGTCGTACCCGCCGCACTTGCCGAGGACGCGGACCGGGGAGATCTTCGCGCCGTAGGCGATGCCGGCGACACCCTTGCCGTTGTTGGTGGCGGCGGCGATGGTGCCGGCCACGTGGGTGCCGTGCCAGGAGGAGGTGGAGGCCGGGATGCCCTGGCCGCACTCGTTGTCGTTGTACCAGTCGCCCGGGTCGGCCGGGTTGCTGTCACGGCCGTTGCCGTCGACGGAGACGGCGGTGTCGGAGATGAAGTCGTACCCACCGACGATGTTCGCGGCCAGGTCGGAGTGGGTGACATAGCCGGTGTCGATGACCGCGACGGTGACGCCGCTGCCGGTGGTGGTGTCCCAGGCGCCGGGGACGTTCATGCCCGCGGTGGACTCGAACAGGTCCCACTGCTTGCCGTACTCGGTGTCGTTCGGGGTGACGGCCGTCGGCTTGTTGAGGCGGTCCGGGACGACGTAGGCGACCTGCGGGTCGGCCTTGTACTGGGCGACGACGTCGGCGACGGAGGCACGGGTGGGGTTGGTGCCCAGCTCGACGAGGGCGGCGCCGGTGCCGAGGCGGCGCTGGAAGTCGACGTCCTCGCCGGTCTTCTCGGCCTTGGACTCGGCGTCGGCGGCCGCGGCCTTGTTGGACTTGGCCTCGGTGGCGCCGGACTTGTAGCCGACGATGAGGCGCTCGGCCTGGAGGCCGGGGGCTGCCTCGGTCTGGGCGGCCGGGACCGCGGCCGCGCGGGGGGCGGACTCCTGGGCGACGGCGACCGAGGCGGGGACTGCGGTCAGCAGGGCGGCGGAGACTGCGGCGACGGATATCAGCTTCCGTCTGAGCTCTGGGGAGGTACGCACGGTCAATGCCTTTCGTGGCCGGCTCCGGGCTGGGCGGAGCGGCGGTGGACTCGCTTCGTCCTCGAAGCGCAGGGGGGTGGTTCGAAAAGCGAAGAGCGACGCGATGGCCGGCCAGGCGTGGGGTGGAAGCGGACCCGTTCGGGGTTACCTGTGGGTCAGCTGTGGTCGAACGATAGGCAAAGAGAAGGTCACCGGGATACGGGGGAAACCCTCGATCCGACGGGCACCCCACCCTCTATGAAGGGCAGTTGGGCGCCCAATGGACCCTTTTCGAGCGGGTCGTGGCGTGATGAACGCGTCGGGCCGTTTTCCCGTACTGCACTACCGAACGCCGCCGCCCCGGGCCGAGGAGAAGCAGACGGATGCCTCGTACGACCGCACACCGCACCGCACTCGCGGCCGCCCTCGTCACCCCGTTGCTGCTGCCGCTGTTCGCGGCGGGGCCGGCCCGGGCGCACGGTGCTCCGACGGACCCGGTGAGCCGGGTGGTGGCCTGCTCGCCCGAGGGTGGTGAGCGTGCGGGGACGGCGGCGTGCCGTGCGGCCGTCGCCGCGAACGGCGCGCCTTTCACGGCGTGGGACAACCTGCGGGTGGCGAACGTGAACGGCCGGGACCGGCAGGTCGTCCCGGACGGGAAGCTGTGCAGCGGGGGCCTGCCCGCCTACCGGGGCCTCGACCTCGCCCGTGCCGACTGGCCCGCCACGCGCATGACGCCCGGCGCGACCCTGCGGATGCGGTACGTCTCGACGATCCCGCACACCGGCACGTTCCGCATGTATCTGACCAAGCCCGGCTACGACCCGGCCCGGCCGCTGTCCTGGTCCGACCTGCCCGAGAAGCCGTTCGCCCAGGTGACGGACCCGGCTCTGACGGACGGCGCGTACCGCTTCGAGGCCACTCTGCCGTCGGACCGGACCGGGCGGCACATGCTGTACACGGTCTGGCAGAACAGCAGCACGCCGGACACCTACTACTCGTGCTCGGACGTGGTGTTCCCGGAGACCGAGAAGGAGTCGCAGAAGCAGGAGCAGGAGGAGAAGCAGGAGGAGCAGGAGGAGTCAAAGGAGCGGGCGGCGGGGCGGAAGAGCGAGGCGGTGAAGGAGAAGCAGAAGCCGGCGCAGAGCCCTGCCGTGCAGCCCTCCGGGCCCGCGCCGCAAGGCGACGAGGCGCCGCCGGCCACCACCTCCGCCTCACCGTCCGGCCCGTCCGCGCCCATGCTGGCGGGCGGCGCCGTCGCGGTGCTGTTGCTCACCGGCGGCGCCACCCTGGCCGTACGACTGCGGCGGCGCTGAGATTGCGCCCCGGCTGCGGCTAGTTGACGTTGACGGCGACGCCGCCCTTGTTGACCGGGGCGTACTTGGCGGTGAAGAAGGCGTTGGCGAAGCACAGCGACGAGCCGGACACCTTGGTGAACTGCTGGTTGGTGAAGGCGATGCTGTTGTCGGCGTTGCTCGCGGTGCCGGTCAGGCCGGGGGCCTGGTAGACACAGGTGACGCTGCCGAGCAGGGTGCGCAGCTTGACCGTGGACTGGACGGTGGAGCCCGCGGCCGGGGTCACGGAGACGGTGCCGCCGGAGGTCACGCTGGTGGTGTAGGGCAGGTTGTCGACGGTGATGCCGCTGACCCCGAGGACACCGACGACGTTGGTGGTGCAGCCGCTGGTGTCGAAGCTGTGCGAGGTCAGGGACTCGGTGGCGGTGCCGGGGGCGGCCGGGTTGTCGGTGACGGTGGCGGAGAACGCCGACTTGGTGCAGGAGATGCCGCTGGTGCCGGTCGCGCTGGAGTAGAAGGTGGCGGCGGTGCCGCTCGCCAGGGACGCGTCGAGCACGTCGCCGACCGCGACGGCCGCGCCGTCGGTGGTGGTCAGCACGGGGGTGTCGGCCGCGGAGGCGGGGGCGGCGAGGCCCAGGGCGGCGACGGCGGCGGTGAAGGTGAGGAGGGTGCGCGTACGCATGCGGGTGTACCTCTTTCGATAGCGGGGGGTGGGGGGTGCGCCGGGCGTCGGCCGTCGCCGGCCCGTCACGCCTTCTCCGTACGTGACGGGCCGGCAACGGCAGGCCGGTCACCGGCCGGAGGTTCACACGGGAGGGGACCTCCGGCCGGGCCGGGCGGGGGTGGCTGGTGGCGCGGCGCCAGGGAAGCGGCCGTGCCGTGGCAAGGGGGCTCGGGCGAGGAAGCCCGTGCGGACGCACCGGGCGACGAGATGCCCGTACGGGGACGGGCGGGTCCGGGACACGGGGACGTGCCGCGCGACGGATCCGGCGCCACGGACCCGGTGGGACGAGGAGAGTTGTAGACCTGCGTCTCCGCCAACGTCAAGGCCCCGCAAGGGAGTTGTCAGCAGCCTGAGCCTTTCGGAACAACGGCGACTCACCTGTGACGCACAATCACCACTCTTTGTCCACACTTCCCTTGACCCTTCATGTAACCCCCGGTAACTTCCTCATCGGCTACTGCGGCGTAACGAGAAAGCCCTTGCAACCTCCGGGAGTTGCGGGAGACGTGCGTACGCGGTCGATGTCCGCGCCAGGGCAACGTGCCACCGAAGTCCGATCCGCACCGACATGCACCTGGAGCAGACATGACCTCCGCCGAGCAGACCCCCGAAAGACCGGACGGCGTCACCGCCCCGGACGCCAGCGACGCTCCCGCGCGACGCGGACGGGTCCGCGCCCGCCGGGCCGCGGTGATGGCGGTGCCGGCCGCCCTGGCCGCCGCCAGCCTCGCGGTGCTCACCGCCCAGGGGGCGCTGGGCGTGCAGTTCGCCATCTCCGGCATGCCGTTCACCGTCACCGCGACCGAGCTGAACGGCACCGGCTTCGCGCAGTTCGGCGGCCTGGACGAGATGGCCGAAGGCAGCCCCAACGCCGGCGACACCGGTGGCCAGGTGCTGGTCGTCACGTCCGTGATCAAGAACGCCACCCTCTCCAAGCTGTGCCAGAGCGTCGATCTGGGCGGCACGAACCTGGTCATCCGGGCCGGTGAGGGCGCGCAGAAGGTCACCGCCAGCGACCTCACGACCGACTCGACCGAACTGACCGGCGACGCCGCGTTCAACAACATCGAGATCGGCAACGACGCCAGCACGCTCGACAAGGCCGGCCCCAAGGGCCGGGGGCCGAAGGGCGTCTTCAGCCAGCAGTCCGACACGGTGCACATCGCCAACCTGCGGCAGACCAACTACGCCACGACCGCCGGTGTGTTCAAGCTGCCCGGTCTGAAGCTGGGCTTCAGCGGATCGGGGTGCTGATGTCGCGCGGTCCGCGCGAGGGCGTCCGGCCCGCCTTCCGGCAGTGGCGGGCCGACCGCCCGTTCTGGGGCGGGCTGCTGCTCGCCCTGGGCGGGGCGGAGGTGCTGCTCACGCTGAAGGCGTCGCTGGACGTCATCCTGCACGTCGGCATGCAGGGCCTGGCCGGGTATCTGCTCCCGGTCGTGATGCTGCTGTGCGGGGTGCTGATCCTCTTCAACCCCGCCCAGCGGCTGTTCTACTCGGTCATCGGGGTACTGGCCTCCCTGGGCACCTGGCTGACCTCCAACCTCGGTGGCTTCTTCGTCGGGCTGCTCCTGGGCGTGGTCGGCAGCTGCCTCGCCTTCGGCTGGCTCCCCGACCAGGAACCCCGTGTCGGCCGCAGGCAGCGCCGCAAGGAGGCCAAGGCCGCGCGCACCGCATCTCATCCCCTGGAGCGGCAGACCGGCCAGACCGCCTGAATCAGGTCAGTGATCCTCCATCCCCTGGCGTCACCCGGCCACGGACCACTTGGCTGGACCTGGCGCGCGCCCGCCACCGGCGTGTGCGCGTCCCGTGACCCGCCGTCAGCCCAGGGAGATTCCGATGGAGTTCAGCCACCCGATGGTGATCGACCCGACCGGCCGCGACATCCACGGCGAGGCCGCCCGGATCCGCGCACGCGGCCCCGTCACGCCCGTCGAACTCCCCCACGGCGTCCCGGCCTGGGCGGTCAGCAGCGCGCCGCTGCTGAAGCGGCTGCTCACCGACCCGAGGGTGTCGAAGGACCCACGCCGGCACTGGCAGCGCTGGAACGACGGCGAGGTCTCCCCCGACTGGCCGCTGTACACCTGGGTCGCGGTGCGGAACATGTTCACCGCCTACGGCACCGAGCACAAACGGCTGCGCACCCTCGTCTCCAAGGCGTTCACCGCCCGCCGCACCGCCGCACTGCGGCCCCGGATCGAGGAGATCACCGAGGCGCTCCTCGACCGCGTCGCCAAGGCGGGGGAGGGCGGCCACGCGGTGGATCTGCGGGAGGAGTTCTGCTATCCGCTGCCCATCCAGGTCATCGGCCAACTGCTCGGCCTGCCCGAGGAGCTGGGCGCCGAGCTGCGGGTCGTGGTGGACGGTGTCTTCCACACCTCGGCCGACGCGGCCGAAGTAGCCGACATCTACGCCCGGTTCTACGCCGTCCTCGGTGAACTGGTCGCCGCGAAACGGGCGATGCCCGGCGACGACCTGACCTCGGCGCTGATCTCGGCCCACGAGGAGGAGAGCGGCACACGGCTCAGCGAGCAGGAGCTGCTCGACACACTGATGCTGATGATCAGCGCCGGTCACGAGACGACGGTGAACCTGCTCGACAACGCCGTACACGCCCTGCTCACCCACCCCGCCCAGCGCGCGCACGTCCACGAGGGGCGGGCCTCCTGGGACGACGTCATCGAGGAGACCCTACGGGCCGAGGCGCCGGTGGCCAGCCTGCCGCTGCGCTACGCCGTCGAGGACCTCCCCCTCGGCGAACTGGGCGGCCCGGACGGCGCGGTGATCCGCAAGGGGGAGGCGATCCTCGCCGCGTACGCCGCCGCCGGACGCGATCCGGAGCAGCACGGCCCGGACGCCGCCGTCTTCGACGTCACGCGCGCGTCCAAAGATCATCTGGCCTTCGGATACGGCGTCCACCACTGCCTGGGCGCCCCGCTGGGCCGGCTGGAGGCGCGCGTGGCCCTGCCGGCCCTGTTCGACCGGTTCCCCGGGCTCACGCTCGCGGCACCCGACGACGGGCTGCCGCCGGTGGACTCGTTCATCTCGCACGGCCATCGGTCCCTGCCGGTCCTGACGGGCTGACGGGCGGCACGGGGCCCGTGCGGTGCACGAGGCCGCCTCGCGGCACCGCCGGGCAGCCGTTTGACGATCATGGCATTCGCGCGGGCGAGGCGCGGCGCGGGCGGTGAGCGGTCCACCAGGAGCCGTACGGCCTCCACGATCTCGCCGGTCGTGGACGTCGTACACCTGGCGGGCCCGAAGGCCCCTCGGCGGCAACCGTTTCCGTCCGCCGTCAGGCCGGTCGCAGGGTCGGCCGAACCGCACGGACGGTACGGAAAGCCGAGGTGAGAGCATCCGCGACCGGGCATTGTTCGACCGGCCGGACAGATCATCACGATGCGGCAGCATCAACTCACGGCATGTGGCCGCTCACTTGACGACCGGTGGTCACACACGGTTGGCTCCGGGCCAGTGAGAGTCATCCGGTCGGTGCGCACCTGCGGCCCCGCCTGCGCTCTCCCCCTGCTCTTGCTCGGCCGCACAGCGAGGTCCGCCCCCCATGAACAGTCCCCGCCCGCCGCACACCTCCGCGAGAGGCCTGCGTGTCGCGGCCCTGGCGTCCGTCCTGTGTCTGCTGGTGTCGGGCTGCTCCCTCCTCGGCACCGCCGGGGACGGCCCGGACGGGGACGCGGCGGGCGGACCGGGCGGCGGGATGAAGATCGCCCTGGTCACACACGGCGGCAAGGGTGACGCGTTCTGGGACCTGGTGCGCAAGGGCGCCGAAACGGCCGCCGCGAAGGACGGTGTCGACCTGACGTACACCAGTGACGCCGACCCGGCCGCACAGGCCGCGCTGGTGCGCGACGCGGTCGACGACAAGGTCGACGGCATCGCGGTGACCCTCGCCAAGCCGGCGGCGATGCGCGGGCCGATCGCCCGGGCCAAAGCGGCCGGCATCCCCGTCGTCGGACTCAACTCCGGCATCGACGCCTGGCGGCCCGCGGGCCTGCTGGAGTACTTCGGCCAGGACGAGTCCGTCGCGGGCCGGGCCGTCGGCGACAAACTGGACGACGTCAAGGCCCGGCACGCCCTGTGCGTGGTGCACGAGCGGGGCAACGTCGCACTGGAGGCCCGCTGCGCCGGGATGAGGAAGACGTTCCACGGCGACACCGACAACCTGTACGTCGACGGCAGCGACATGGACGCGGTGACCGCCGCGATCGCGTCCCGGCTGCGCCAGGACACGAGCATCGACGAGGTCGTCACCCTGGGCGCCCAGTACGGGCTCAGCGCCGTCGACGCCGTGCGGCAGTCCGGCAGCCGGGCGAAGGTCGCCACCTTCGACCTCAACAAGGACCTGGTGGAGGCGGTGAAGAGCGGACGGGTGCAGTTCGCCGTGGACCAGCAGCCCTACTTGCAGGGCTACCTGGCGGTGGACGCCCTGTGGCTGTACCGGACCAACGGCAACGTCAGCGGCGGCGGGACGTCACCGGTGCTCACCGGGCCCGCCTTCGTGACCAGGTCGAACGTGTCCGCCGTCGCGCGGTTCGCGGCCGCCGGGACCCGGTGACCGGGCATGTCCTGTGACGGAGTCGCCAAAGATTCGGTCAGGCACGGCCCCCATGCCCACTTGTACGGATAACATCCTGCGCATCCCATGTGCCGCACCCGGGACGGCACCACCCACGCGCCCGTCCCCCACACCCTCCTACCGCTCCGCCTCCCCGCTCCTCACTCCCCGCTGATCGCCCTAGGACGACGATGTCTCGACGGACAGGTGCCCGGCGCCGCCTCGGTTCCATACGCCTCTCCCTGGTGCTCCTGGCCCTCGTGCCCAGCGTCACCCTCGCCGCCATGTGGGGCGTGACGACGATCCAGATGTTCTCGGAGGGCCTCAGGCTGCGCGACCAGACGGAGCTCAGCCGGTCGACCGGCGCCATGGGCACCGACGCGACGCTCGCGTTGCAGCGGGAACGCAGCCTGTCGGCCGCCTTCCTGGCCTCGCCGAAGAGCTCACGGGCGGCACTCGACGCCCAGCGCGAGAAGACCGACGAGGCGGTGGCCAAGCTGGTCGGGCAGGCGGACGCCATCGAGAAGGCGCCCGCGCGCATCTCCGACCGGCTGTACTCGGTCCTGGGCTCGGTGGGCAGCCTGGAGTACTACCGGGACCAGGTGGACAACCCGACCGACATCACCGCGCAGCAGGCGCTCGACCAGTACTCGTCGATCATCGACGACCAGATCCACGCGTTCCAGGAGCTCTCCCAGGTCGACGACGGCGACCTCACCTCGCAGGCCGGCCCGCTGATCGGTCTCGAGCACGCGGCGGAGCTGGTCTCCCGGGAGGACGCACAGCTGACCCTGGCCTGGCCGACGGGGCACCTGGACGACGGGACGTGGACCCAGTTCACGGAAATGGTCAACACCCGGCGCTGGCTGGTCCAGGACCAGGTCCTGCCGCAGCTGACCGGCAGCGCCAAGGCACAGACCGAGCGGATCCTGGCGAGCCCGGAGTGGCGGACGTTGCAGTCCGTCGAGGACCGGGTGCTGGCGTCGCGCAACGCGAGCGCCACCGCCGACCGGATCGCCCTGCCGGACGCGCACCGGCAGTGGTCCGCCGCCATGGCCAAGCTGTCCGACCGGTACGCGGGCCTCATCGAGCAGCAGACGTCGGGCCTGCTGCAGCGCAGCGCCGACAAGGCGGACGCCCTGCTGCTCAAGGCGGCCCTGCTGAGCGCCGGCGGACTGCTGGCGCTACTGGTGTGCGTCGGCATGTCGTGGCGGATCACCCGCTCGCTGTCCCGGCGGCTGCGCGGTCTGCGCCGGGCCGCCGTCAGCCTCGCGCAGGAGCGGCTGCCCGACGTGGTGGCGCGGCTGGAGCGCGGCGAGACGGTCGACCCGGAGTCGGCCACGACCCCACTGGACTACGGGCACGACGAACTCGGCCAGGTGGCCCGGGCGTTCAACACCGCCCAGCGCACCGCCGTGCACACCGCCGTCGAACTCGCCGACACCCGGCGCGGCTTCCAGAAGATCATCCTGGGCATCGCGCGGCAGAGCCAGAACCTGGTCAACCTCCAGCTGAGCAAGCTCGACACGCTGGAACGCGAGCACACCGACCCCGACATCCTCAAGGGCCTGTACGAACTGGACTCCACCGCCAGCCAGTTGCGCCGCTACGAGGAGAACCTCGTCATCGTCAGCGGCGAACGGCCCGGCCGCAGCTGGACCGAGCCGGTGGCGCTGATCGACATCCTGCGCAGCGCCGTCGGGGAGGTCGCCGAGTACAAGCGGGTGGAGGTGCTCACCGAGGAGGAGGTGTTCGTCGCGCCGCCCGCCGTCGCGGACGTCATCCATCTGCTGGCCGAACTCATCGACAACGCGACCGCCTACTCCCCCGCCCCGAGCGCCGTCACGGTGCGGGCCGGCATGGTGGCCAAGGGCCTGGCCGTCGAGGTCGAGGACCGGGGCCTCGGCATGTCGGAGGAGGACTACACGTCCTTCAACGAACAGCTGGCGGTGCCTCCGCAGTTCGACGTGGTGGCGCTCGCCGACGATCTGCGCCTGGGCATGTTCGTGATCGCCCAGCTGGCGCACCGGCACGGCATCGCCGTCACCCTGCGCTCCTCGCCCTACGGCGGGACCACGGCGATCGTGCTGGTACCGCACGAGATCGTGGTGCGGGAACTCTCGGACAGCGGGTCGACGGACGGCGACGCGCCGGAGGAAGGGCCGGGGGCCGTGCACGGACGGGGCGTGGGGGATGCCGAGCCGAGTGCGGAGCCGCAGCGCGGCGGGCCGGCGCGCGGGGGCGACAGCACCGCCGGGGCGGCGCGCGGGGGCGACAGCACCGCCGGGGCGGCGCGCGGGGGCGACAGCACCGCCGGGGCGGCCCGTGAACTCAGACCCCTCGTCACGGCCCGTACCGCCTCCACCGCCCCGTCGGCGGCCCGCGAGGTCCTCCCCCGCCGGGACGGTCTCGCCCCGCTCCCCCGCCGGGTGCCGCAGACCAGCCTGGTGGAGGAGTTGCGCGAGGAGGCCGCGCCCGCCGGTGACGACGACTCCCCCGACGACTTCACCGCGGAGGCCGCCGCGTCCTCCCTGGCCGGTTTCCAGCGCGGCACGCTCCGGGCCCGTGACGACGCCGCCACGTCGCCCCACTCCGACGAGACGCCCGTCGTACCCAGGCAGGCCGCCGCCGACCCCTTCCCCTCGACTCCGCCCGCCGACCGCTGACGAAGGACACCGCAATGACACGCCCCATCCCCGCCACGCACACCCAGCTCGACCAGCTGCTGACCGGACTCGTGGAGCGGGTCGCCGACGTGAACCAGGCCGTGGTGCTCTCCGAGGACGGCCTGGTGGTCAGCAAGTCCACCGGCTTCCTGCGCGACGACGCCGAGCGGCTCGCGGCGACCGCGTCCGGTCTGATGAGCCTCAGCAAGGGCGTCAGCATGGACTTCCGGGGCGGTCCGGTGCGCCAGGCGCTCATCGAGATGGCCAACAGCTATCTGATCCTGACCTCCGCCGGGCCCGGCGCGCATCTGGTCGTGCTGACCGGGCCGGGCGCGGACGTCGGGGTGGTGGCGTACCAGATGAACATGCTGGTGAAGAAGATCGGCGAGCACCTGAGCGCGGCGCCCCGGGGCGTGGCCGGCCCCGTCGTCGGCCCCGGCGTGTGAGGTGGACGTAGGTGATGCGGCGGCCCGGCTCGTCAGACCGTTCACTCTGACCCGTGGCCGGACCCGCCCGAGCCGCGCCGACTTCACACTCATCTCGACGGTCACGGCGGTCGATCCGCCGCCCGCCACGGCGGCCCGGTGCCAGCCCGAGCACACCCGGATCCTGCGGTTGTGCGCGGAGCCGGTCGCCGTGGCGGAGCTGGCCGCCCGGCTCGACCTGCCGGTGAGCGTGGTCGTCATCCTGCTGTGCGACCTGCTGGAGGCGGGCCGGATCACCGTCCGCCCGCCCCGCCCGGTCTCCCGTACCGCTCCGGACCTGGACCTGCTGCAGAAAGTGAGGGACGGCCTTGGCCGGCTCTGAGCTTGCCACTGACGCGTCTTCGGCACCCGACACGGTCAAGATCCTGATCGCCGGTGGCTTCGGCGTCGGCAAGACCACCATGGTCGGGTCGGTCAGCGAGATCGTCCCGCTGCGCACCGAGGAACCCCTGACCATGGCCGGTCTGGGCGTCGACGACCTCGACGGCATCGAGGAGAAGCGGGCCACCACCGTGGCCCTGGACTTCGGGCGGATCACCATCAGCCGGGAGCTGGTGCTGTACCTGTTCGGCACGCCGGGTCAGCAGCGGTTCTGGTTCATGTGGAACGACCTGGCCCTCGGCGCGCTCGGGGCCGTGGTCCTGGTCGACGTGCGCAGACCCCGGGCCAGCTTCGCCGCGATCGACTTCTTCGAGCGCCGGGGCATTCCGTTCGTCGTCGGGGTCAACGGCTTCCACGGCGAACACCCGTATCCCGCCGAGGAGATCAAGGAGGCGCTGGCGGTGCCGGACCATGTCCGGGTGCTGCTGTGCGACGCGCGGGACCGGGAGTCGTGCCGGGACGTGCTGATCGCGCTGATCGACCAGTTGATCGCGTCGGCGGTGCAGGCGTAGGGGCGGCCGCCGGAAGGGTCCGGCCCGGGTGGGAGCGGGTACCCCCCGGGCCGGACCGGCGGCCGCGAGACCGCCGGACCGCCGTGCCCGCCGGCCGTCAGGCACTCAGGCACTCGGCCCCTCAGGCCGTCAGGCCGTCTGTCACTCAGGCTCTCAGGCCGTCAGTTCAGGCCAGCCGACTTGAGCCACGTCGTCGCCACGTCCAACGGGTCCTTCTTCTCGAGCTGCACCTGCGCGTCGAGTTCCAGCAGGGTCTTCGTGTCCAGCTCGGCGGAGACGGCGTCGAGGGCGTCGACGCCCTTCGCGGGGAGGTCGCTCTTGTTGACCAGCGGGGTGACGTTGGCGAACCCGAAGAGGTTCTCCGGGTCCTTCAGGACGACGAACTTCTTCTTCACGATGGTCGGGTCCGTGGTGAAGATGTCAGCGGCCTGGATCGTGTTCCGGGCCAGGGCCGCCTGGGTCAGCGGGCCGCCCGCGTCGAGCGCCTTGAAGGACTTGAACTCCAGGCCGTACACGGACTTCAGGCCCTTCAGACCCTGCTGCCGGGTCTGGAACTCGGGGGAACCGCCGATCACCAGGTCCGGGGCGGCGTCCTTGAGGTCCGCGAGGGTGGAGGAGGCGGTGAGCCGGTACTTCTTCGCGGTCTCGGCGTTGACGGTGACCGAGTCCTTGTTCTCGGCGGGCGAAGACTGAAGCAGCGTCAGCTTCTTGTCCAGCTTGGCCTTGACGGCCGCGTTCACCGCGTCGGCGGACTCCTGCCCGGCCTTGGGGTCCAGGTAGGCCAGCAGCGAGCCGTTGTACTCCGGCAGTACGGTGACGGAGCCGTTCTTCATCAGCCCGTACGTCGTCTCACGGCTGCCGATGTTGTGCTTGTAGGTGACCTTGAGGCCCTTGGCCTTGAGCGCCTCACCGTAGATGTCGGCGAGCAGGGTGCTCTCGGCGAAGTTGTTCGAACCGACGACGACGGTCCCCGCCTTCGCCTTCTCGCCCGCCAGGGGGTTGTCGCCGGAGTCGCCGGACGAACAGCCCGCGAGCAGCGCCGCAGCGGCGGTGAGCGCGACGGCCGCCACGCTGGTGTGCCTCGTCCTGGACCTGCTGCTGTTCGCGGTGAAAGTCATTCACTGATCCAATCCAGCCGCTTTGTGATCAGTCAAGAGCGCCCTGGTCACGGTTTGTTACAGACTCCGGGCCGGTCTCAGCGTCGGCGCACCCCCGGTGACACGGCCACCCGGCCCGCCACCCAGAACAGCGCCAGCGTGACGAGGGCCAGGACCGCCACCAGGGTGGCGCCCCCGACCACCTTCTCGTAGTCGCGCTGGTAGAGCCCGTCGACGATGTACCGGCCGAGGCCGCCCAGGCTGACGTACGCGGCGATGGTGGCCGTGGACACGATCTGGATGGCCGCCGAGCGCAGACCGCTCAGGATCAGCGGAAGCGCGACCGGAAGTTCGACCTGGAACAGGATCCGCGACTCGTGCATGCCCATGCCGCGGGCGGCGTCCACCGGAGCGGGGTCGACGGTGCGGACCGCCTCGTAGGTGGTCACCAGGATCGGCGGCACGGCGAGGACGACCAGCGGGATCATCACGGGCAGCAGGCCGAAGCCCATCACGATGACGATCAGTACGAGCAGGCCGAAACTGGGCAGTGCGCGGGCCGCGGTGGCGATGAAGGCGAGGGCGTTGCCGCCCCGTCCGGTGTGCCCGGTCAGCAGGCCGACGGGCAGGCCGATCGCGGCGGCGAGGGCCAGGGCCAGCAGGGAGTACTGGACGTGTTCGAGCAGGCGTTGCGGGATGCCGTCGTAGCCGTGCCAGTGGGCGCTGTCGCTGAAGAAGGCGTTGACGAAGTTCAGTACGTTCACCGGGTCACGTCCTGCGGACGGGCGGGCAGGGGCTGCCGCGCTCCGGTCTTCGGGCGTCTGCGGGTGCCGCTCGGCATCCACGGGGTCAGGACCACGCGCAGCAGCACCAGCAGGGCGTCGCAGAGGATGGCCAGGACCGCCGTCGTGATCACGGAGTTGACGGCCAGTTCGGGCCGGTCGTACTTCTGCGCGTCGGCGAGCAGGTTGCCGAGAGCGCCCTGGTTGCCGATGAGGGTGCCGACGCTGACCAGGGAGATGCTGGAGACGGTGGCGACCCGCAGTCCGGCGATGATGGCGGGCACGGCGATCGGCAACTGCACCTGCACGTAACGCCGTACGGGCCCGAAGCCCATGGCGGTGGCCGCGGCCAGCGTCTCCTGGGGCACGGAGCGCACCCCGTCGACGATGGCCGGGACGAGCACCACGAGGCTGTAGACCGCCAGCGGGATCATCACGGTCAGCTCGGTCTGGCCGGTGTAGTCGATGAGGACCACGAAGAAGGCCAGCGAAGGGACGGCGTAGAGGATGGTGGTGGCGCCGAGTACGGGCGGGTACAGCCAGCGGAACCGGACGCAGAGCTGGGCGAGCGGCAGCGCGAGGACCAGCCCCGCCAGGACGGGCAGCAGGGCCTCACGCAGATGCAGTCCGATCAGGCCGGCGTAGCTGTGCTGGAGGTCGCTCGGGATGTCGAAGAAGCCGTTCACGAGGCGGCCTCGGCCTCTTCGGCGTGGCCTGCGGCGTGGGCGCTGCGGATCGCCTCGCCGATGGCCGCCTGGGAGACCACGCCGGTCACCCGCCCGGCGTCGTCCACGGCGACGGCCCAGCCGGCCGGGGAGAGCACCGCGCAGTCGAGGGCGGCACGCAGGGAGTCGGTGCCGGGGACGAACGGCCGTCCGTGCGGCAGGAGCCGGCCGGGGTCGATGTCACCGGCCGACAGGTCGCGCTGCTCGGCCCAGCCGAGGGGCCGGCCCTCGGCGTCGGTGACCAGCAGCCAGGGGGCGCCGGTAGCGGCGATCCGCTCGGCGCCGGCGTCGGCCGGGACGACCGGGCCGGTCGTCAGCGGGAGTTCGGCCGAGGGGAAGAACGACAGCCGCCGGATGCCGCGGTCGGCTCCGAGGAAGTCCTCGACGAAGGCGTCGGCGGGACTGGACAGCAACTCGGCGGGCGGGGCGTACTGGGCGAGGTGACCGCCTTCGCGCAGCACGGCGACCATGGTGCCGAGTTTGATCGCCTCGTCGATGTCATGAGTGACGAAGACGATGGTCTTGCCCAACTCTTCCTGGATGCGCAGCAGCTCGTCCTGGAGTCCCTTGCGTACGACCGGGTCGACCGCCGAGAACGGTTCGTCCATGAGCAGGACGGGCGGGTCGGCGGCGAGTGCCCGCGCCACACCGACGCGCTGCTGCTGGCCGCCGGACAACTGGTACGGGTACCGCTTGGCGAGCGCGGCGTCGAGACCCACGCGCTCCATCAGCTCCGCCGCCCGCTCCCGGGCCTTCTGCTTGCCCCAGCCCAGCACGCGGGGCACGGTGGCGATGTTGTCGAGGATCGTGCGGTGCTGGAAGAGGCCGGCGTTCTGGATGACGTATCCCATCGACCGGCGCAGGGTGGTGACGGGCCGGCGCTGGATGTCCTCGCCGTCGAGGAGGATCGTTCCCTCAGTCGGTTCGACCATCCTGTTGATCATTCGCAGGGTGGTCGTCTTCCCGCAGCCGGAGGGTCCGACGAGGACGGTGATCGAGCGGTCGGGTATCTCCAGGGAGAGCCGGTCGACAGCCACCGTGCCGTCCGGATAGCGCTTGGTGACTGATTCGATCCGTATCAAGGCGCCGGGGTCCTTCGGGTTGACGGAAGCGTTGGCCGATGGTCGTACGGGCTGTTTCCGGACGAGTCTAGTGCCGCGGCAGGAAACGTTTGCCCGCGGAGGAGCGGGGTCCGGTGCGTGCTCTCGGCGTGCCGGCCGGAAGCCCTCGTACTGGGCGTACTTGGGCTTTCGGACGGTGCGGCGGGAGGGCGTGCCGGGCGTCGCGCCGGGGCGAGCGTGCCTGCCGCGGCACTGGAGGGCGGCTTTCACCGGTCCGCGGGGCGTGCGCCGCTCCTGGGCAGGCGCACGGTGAACACCGTCGCTCCCGGTGCGCTGTTCACCTCGATGCGGCCGCCGTGGGCCCGGACCAGGGACCGGGCGACCGCCAGGCCCAGACCGCTGCCCCCTCGGTCGCGGCTGCGGGCCTTGTCGACACGGTAGAAGCGGTCGAAGACGCGGGCCCGGTCGTCGGGCGGGATGCCCGGCCCGGTGTCGGCGACCCGCACCTCGGCCTCGCCGGGTGTGACGGCCACCTCCACCGACACCTCCGTGCCCGCGGGGGTGTGCACGGCGGCGTTGGTCAGGAGGTTGTCGACGACCTGCCGGACACGCAGCGCGTCCATCGGCAGTGACACCGGGCCCGGCCCGGTGCGGACGGTCAGCGGATGGCCGGGGTGGCCGGCGCGGAAGGCGTCGGCGGCCTGCGCCACCAGCTCCACGAGGTCGGCTTCCACCAGGCGCAGCGGCGTCTCCACCTCCGCCGCGTCCAGCCGGGCGAGCAGCAGCAGATCGTCCAGGAGGATGCCCATGCGGGCCGCCTCGGCGCGCAGCCGGGCCAGGTGCCGGTCGCGTTCCTCGGGGGCGTTGGCGGCGGCGTACTGGAAGAGGTCGGCGTACCCGCGCACCGACATCAGCGGGGTACGCAGCTCGTGCGAGGCGTCGGCGACGAAGCGGCGCAGCCGCTGCTCGGCCTCGGCACGCACGGCGAGGGAGTCGTCGATGTGCTCCAGCATCGTGTTGAAGGCGGTGCGCAGTTCGTCCACCTCGGGCCCGCCGTCCCGGCCGTCGACGCGCAGCGGCAGCCGGGCCGCCGACTCGGACAGATCGTGTGAGGCGATGCCGTGCGCGGTGAACGCCATGTCGCTGAGCGGCTTCAGACCGCGGCGCAGCATCCGGCGGCCGAAGACGACCAGGGCGAGCAGCGCGAGCGCGAAGGTGACGACCTGGATGGTGATCAGCTGCTCGACCGTGTCCTCGATCTCGTCCATGGGCGCGGCGCTGACCAGGACCACCCCGCGCTCGACCTCGCAGGCGCGCAGCCGGTAGGTGCCGGCTCCCTTCAGGTGCTCGGTGCGCAGCAGTTCGGTGTGCGCGGCGGTCTGCGCCGAGGCCAGCGCGGTGAAGTCGTCGACGTCCTCGGGCAGGTCGACCGGGTCCTCGGGCCGGCGCAGTTCGGGTTTGCCCCCGGAGACGTCGTACACCGCGTAGAACCAGCTGTAGTACTTCTTGCCCGAGAGAGTGCCGTAGTCCGCGATGCTCTTGGACTGGGCGATCTGGGCCTGCGCCAGCTGGGTGTCGAGCTGGGCCGACAGATAGTCCCGCATGTAGGTGGTCAGGGCCGTGCCGACGACGGCGAACACGACCAGGGACAGGGCACCCAGGCCCAGGGCCAGCCGGGTGCCCAGCCGCATGGCGCGGTAGGCCCGTCGCAGCCGGGCGATCACTCGGCGGCCTGCCGCAGCACGTACCCGAAGCCGCGCACGGTGTGGATGAGCGCCGAGCCGCTCGCGTCGCCCTCGCCGGTCTCGTCGAGCTTACGGCGCAGCCGGCTGACGACCAGCTCGACGACGTTGGAGCGGCCGCCGAAGCCGTACTCCCACACGTGGTCGAGGATCTGCGCCTTGGTCAGCACGGTGGGCGACTTGCGCATCAGGTAACGCAGCACCTCGTACTCGGTCGGGGTCAGCGACAGCAGCCTCGCGCCGCGCCGGACCTCCCGGGTGTCCTCGTCCATCGTCAGGTCGCCGACCCGGAGCACGGACCGCTGGAAGGCGGGTCCGGCGCTGCGCCGCAGCACGGTCCGCAGCCGGGCCATCAGCTCCTCCACGGCGAACGGCTTGACCAGGTAGTCGTCGCCGCCCCGGGTGAGGCCGGCGACCCGGTCGGCGACGCCGTCGCGGGCGGTGAGGAAGACCACCGGCACCATCGTGCCGGAGGCGCGCAGCCGGTCCAGGACGCCGAAGCCGTCCACGCCGGGCAGCATCAGATCGAGCACCACGATGTCCGGGTGGAACTCGGCGGCCCGCCGCAGGGCGTCCTCGCCGGTGTACGCCGTGACCGCCTCCCAGCCCTCGTAGCGGGCGACGGTCGCGACGAGGTCGGCGATCGGCGGGTCGTCGTCGACGACGAGAAGTCGTACTTTTTCCACGCCCTCATAGTGCTGCACGCGTCCCGGGCCGCCACAGCCGCCCGCCCTCCCGCTGCCGGATCGATAAGCACCTGAAAGTCGAGTGACAGCTTCCCGACAGTTCCGGCGCGCCAAGCTCGGTGTACCAGGTGCCGATCAAGGAGCTGCCGATCGTGACGACCCTCCATCAACCTCCCGCGGCGACCCGCCCGGGTCCGCGCCCCCGAGTGGTGGGACGCACCGGCCTGTACGCGGTGCTGCTGGCGAACGCGGTCGCGGTGGCCGTGTTCTTCGTGCAGGCCGGTTTCGCCTCGAACGCGCTGATCGTGCTGGGCCGGCTGACCGGGCTGTACGCGGCGCTGCTGATGGCGTTCCAGCTGCTGCTGGTGGCCCGGCTGCCGTGGTTCGACCGGCGGATCGGCATGGACCGGCTGACGTCCTGGCACCGCTGGACGGGCTTCTCGGTGCTGTGGCTGCTGCTGTCGCACGCCGTGTTCATCGTCCTCGGCTACGCGCAGGCCTCGTCGCTGGACCCGGTGAACCAGCTGGTCGATCTCGCCGAGACGGTCGAGGGCGTGCTGCGGGCGATCGCCGCTCTGGTGATCATCCTGGTGGTGGGCGCGGTGTCGGCCCGGTACGCCCGGCGCCGGCTGGCCTACGAGACCTGGCACTTCATCCACCTGTACACCTACGTGGCGGTGGTGCTGGCGTTCACGCACCAGGTCGCGGAGGGGACGACGTTCGCCTCGTCTCCGGTGGCGGCGTCTTACTGGTACGGCCTGTGGGGCGCGGCCCTGGCCTCGGTGTGCGCCGGCCGGCTGCTGCTGCCGCTGTGGCGGAACCTCCGCCACCGGCTCCGGGTGACGGCGGTCGTCCCGGAGAACGACCAGGTCGTGTCGGTCTACATCACGGGCCGCGACCTGGACCGGCTGCCGGCCCGGGCGGGGCAGTTCTTCCTGTGGCGGTTCCTGACCAAGGACCGCTGGTGGCAGGCGAACCCGTTCTCCCTGTCGGCCGCCCCGGACGGCCGTACGCTCCGTCTCACCGTCAAGCGAGCCGGTGACGGCAGCGCGGCCCTGCGGCACCTGAAGGCGGGCACGCGCGTGTTCGCCGAGGGCCCCTACGGCGCCTTCACCGCACTGCACCGCACCCGGCCCGGCGCCGTGCTCATCGCCGGTGGCGTCGGTGTCACACCGATCCGGGCGCTCCTGGAGGAACTGGACGGGCACGCGGTCGTGATCCACCGGGTCGCGACGGACCGGGACGCCGTCCTCCACGACGAACTGCGCGACCTCGCGTCGGCCAGGGGCGCCGAGCTGCACCTGGTGACCGGCCCGCCCGTGCCCGACCGGCTGGCGCCGCGGGAACTCGCCGAGCTGGTGCCGGACCTCGCCGAGCGGGACGTCTTCCTGTGCGGCCCGCCGCCGATGATGAAGGCGGTGCTGGGCAGCCTGCGCGAGCTGGGCGTGCCCGGGCCCCAGATCCACTTCGAACGCTTCAGCCTGGCCGGATGACGAGGAGAGATTCGTGAAACGAGCCCTGCCCGTCCTCGTCCTCAGTGTCGCGGGCCTGATCCCGCTCTGGCGCTACTCCCCCTCGCACGACACCGGATCGTCGTCCGCGCCCGCCGAGGCGGCGGCGCCGGCGTCCACCCCCTCCGCGTCCTCCTCGGGCGGCACCACGACGACCGTCGTGCCGGGGCCCCTCGTCGACACCGAGAAGGGCCCGGTGCGCGTCGAGGTCACCTTCGACGGTGACCGGATCGCCTCGGTGCGGATGCTCCGGCAGCCGGACCATCCGCAGACCACGGCCGCCGTGCCCGAGCTGATCGAGGAGACGCTCCGGGCGCAGAGCGCCGACATCGACACGGTGTCCGGCGCGACGGTCACCAGTGACGGCTACAAGGAGTCGCTCCAGGCCGCCATCGACGCGAGGGGCTGAGGGGATGCGCCGCGTCGAGCACGTCATGGGGTTCCCGATGTCGGTGCGGATCGACGACGAGGACGTCCCCGAGGCTGCGGTGCACGCTCTGTTCGCCTGGCTGCGCGAGGTCGACGCGCGCTTCAGCCCGTTCCGCCCGGACAGCGAGGTGTCACGGCTGGACCGGGGCGAGGTGTGCGAGCCCGGCCCGGAGCTGCGTGAGGTCCTCGATCTGTGCGAGGAGTACCGGATCGCCACCGGGGGCGCTTTCGACGTGCGTCTGCCCGGCCGTGGCCTGGACCCCTGCGCCGTGGTGAAGGGGTGGTCGGTGCAGCGGGGGGCCGCACTGCTGCGGGCAGCGGGCGCGCGCCGCTTCTGCGTCAACGCGGGCGGCGACGTGGTCGCCTCCGGCGGTCCCTGGCGCGTCGGCGTGCGACACCCCGAACACGCCGACCGGCTCTGCACGATCCTGGACGTCACGGACCGGGCCGTGGCGACCTCCGCGCGCTACGAGCGGGGCGACCACATCCTCGACGGCCGCACCGGCCGCCCGGCGACCGGACTGATCAGCGTGACCGTCGTCGCCCCGACCCTGACCGAGGCGGACACGGTCGCGACGGCGGCGTTCGCGCTCGGCCGTGAGGGCCCCGAATGGGCCGCGGCCCGGGAGAACTGCGAGGTGTTCGCGGTGGACACGGAGCGACGGGTGCTGCGCAGTGCGGGATTTCCGGTGTCGGTCCCGCACAGCGACATGACCGGACGTCAATTGCCGGGCAGGTCCTCCAGGAAGCCCGCCGGCGGTACGAAGAACAGGCTGCCGGTGACGGCGCGCGAGTAGTCCAGCAGCGGGTCGGGGCCCGAACCCGGCCCGCCCAGGAACATCGTGCGCAGCATCGTCTCCGGTATCCCGGGGGTGCGCGCGTAGGCCACGAAGTACGTGCCGAACTCCCCGTGTCCGGGCCGGCCGAACGGCATCGCCGAGCGCAGGATCCGCCACTCCGCACCGTCCGGGCCGAGGAGGGTGTTGACGTCCTTGTGCGAACCGGGTGCGTCGAGTTCCAGGTTGGTGAGCTTGGTGCGGCCTATGACCTTCTCCTGCGCCTCGACGGCGAGGGCGTCCCAGGCGTCCACGTCGTGCAGGTACTTCTGCACCAGCGCGTAACTGCCGCCCCGGAAGCCGGGATCCTCGTCGCCGACCAGGGCCGCTTCGGCCGCGGCCTGCCCGACCGGGTTCTCGGTGCCGTCGACGAAGCCGAGCAGGTTGCGCGAGTCGAAGTAGGAGAAGGCCTGTGTCTCGTCCCGTACGGTGACGGCGCCGCGCAGCCGCCGCAGCAGCTCGGCGGCCAGCGCGAAACACAGGTCGGTGCGGGCGGCCCTGATGTGGAAGAAGAGGTCCCCCGGGGTGGACGGCGCGTGATGGCGGGGCCCGGCCAGTTCGCGGAACGGGTGCAGTTCGGCGGGGGGCCGACCGCCGAACAGCCGGCTCCACGCCCGGGATCCGACCCCGGCGACACAGCCGAGACCGCCGTCGGGGCTGGGGAAGCCGACGGACCGCACCAGGCCCGCGACCGAGCCCAGCGCCTCCCGCACGGCTTCTTCCCCACCGGGTTCGATCGTGGCGACCAGAAACACCGCGACCGAGGCCGGCGGGTTCAGCACCGGTTGCGGCAGCATCTCGCCCGAGGGCAGCGGTGACGTCATGGCTTCCCATCCCTTCGCCCGGACGGCACGGCCCGTCCGCTCCCCCTCCGGGACGGTACGGCCCACGCCCCTGACACGATGCCCAGCGAAGGGGTGGCCGGAACTCCCGGTCCCTCACGAGCGGTTGCCGCGCCCACCCCGCAGCCGGCCCCCCGGCGTCCCGCGGCCCTGGCGGCACCGCGTTCGCGGTGCGGAGCGGTGAGGGGCCGTCCGCCCGCTGCGGGGCGTGCGCGCCGGGCGGCAGGGGGAGGGAGTCGGCGCCGCCGACGGGCGGCGGGTCACGCGGACTGCCGAACCCGTCGTACGTCACCCGGCGGCCCCGGCGAGCCGGCCCGGCCGGCGCCGGCGCGGAACCGGACCCCCACCGACTTCGTACGTCACCCACTCGCACCTCATCGGCACCGGCTACTGTCGTAGGTCACCGAAGGTTGACGGGGGGTTGCCCATGGTGAAGGACGCTCGCACGCCGCCGGACTGCCCTGGGGGCCACGACGGCATGCCGGAGAGCGACGCCGCGCGCCATCTCCAGAACCAGCTCGAGATCCTCATCCAGGACTTCCGCAGGAGCACCGAACCACCGATGCCGGTGTTCGTCGTGCACGCTCAGGAGAGCGGGGACGACGACGCCGTGGCCGGGCTGGTCCGCCAGCTGCACACGGGCCAGGAGGCGCACGGCACGCGCTGCGCGGTGACACAGGACTCCTACGAGGGGTCCACGGAGGTGCGCCGGGCCGCCGCCCTGGTACGGGCGTTGAGCGACCCGCGCAAGTGGGGCGGCCCCAAGGCGGTCTACCGGCGCTACGCGTTCCCGCGGCTGCGGCTGGTGCACGCCATCGACGACGCGGTCGCCGCGCTCGGCGACAGCTGGCCGTCCCCCGCGCCGGGCAGCCCCGAGGCGGGTCAGGACCAGCGCCAGCGGCTGCTGAACGAGCTGGCGCAGCAGCGCTGGCGGCCGAAGAACACGGCCCGCTGGCGTTCCGGCCTGCCGCTGTTCGACATGGCGCACATCCTCCCGGCGAGCCTCGTGACCGTCCTCGCCGCGCTCCTGGCCCGCAGCGAGTGGTACGTCGCGGTGGGCGCCGGTCTGGTCTTCCTGTTGCTGCTGACCGTCCTCAACTACGTCCTGCCGGGCCGGGCTCCGATCTTCCTGTGGTTGCGCCGGGAGAGCCGCTGGTTCATGACGACGACGTTCCTGAGGGCGGCGGACCAGGAGGAGCCCACCGAGGCGTCGTTGCTGCGGCCGGTCCGCTCCTGGAGGGCGATCGCGGCCCGGGCCTACGACGTGGCGGAGGCGCTGACGGCGGGCGGTGACTTCCACCTCCAGCTGTGCGTGCTGGCGCTGCGCGAGGACCTGCGGGACAACCACCGCCGCTGGAGCTGGGACCTGCGCGGCTTCAAACGCCCGCGCCCGCCGATGCTGTTCCTGCCGCACGCGGACGACCGCAATGGCGGCATCGAGTTGATCCGGGCCATCAGCGACGTCCGCAGCCGGCGCAGCGAGCTCGACCCGCTGCTCGTGGTGGCCGCGGTGCGCGCGCACGACGTGCCGCGTCTGGAGCGCAGCGTCGTCCAGACGGCTCCCGCCCCGGACGCGGCGCCGCCCACGTTCGGGGTCCGGCTGCGCACCTGGTACCAGGAGTGGGGCCGCAACCTGCGCGCCGAGCAGTCACCCAGCCGGGAACGGTCCGTCCTCCCGTGGGTGATGAAGGTCCCGCTGCCGCACGACCAGCTGGGCCCCGTCGAGGAGGGCCGCCACCACCTGCGGGCCTCCGCCCGGCCCACACCCGCCCGGCTGGTGTGGGCGCTGCACAGCCTGGTCCTGGTCGTCGCCCTGGTCACCACCGCGGCCGTCATGCGGGCCGACGCCCTGCACGACCGGTACTGCTCGGCGTCCGTGCTGACCGCCAACCGGGACACCCGGCGCGAGCAGGGGTCCGACGGGCGTACGGAGTGCATCGGCATCGCGACGGACGGCGTCCGCTTCGCCGACTGGCTGCCCGCGCCCCAGGCCGGCGACGACGTCAAGGCGCTCACGGCCGACGAGGACACGCCCTGGACGGTCGCCGACCTGGAGGATCTCATCGCCCGGCAGAACGCGAACGTCCTCGGACGGCATGCCGGCAAGTACGTCACCGTCGTCTACGCCGGGCCGCTCAGCGCCGACACCGCGGCCGGCTCCTCCCTGGTGAAGGGCGCCGAGGAGCTGGCGGGCGTGTATCTGGCGCAGGCCGTCATCAACGAGAACTCCAGCGTCAAGCTGCGCGTCCTGATCGCCAACGGCGGCGTGGACCTGGGCCGGCAGGTGGAGATGGCGGAGGCCATCGCCGCGTACGCCGCCCACGACCCGACCGTGGTGGGTGTCGTCGGTACCGGCCGCGACCTGAAGTCGAGCCGGGCGACGACCCGCACCCTGATGGAGGCGGGTCTGCCGGTCGTCTCCGGCACGAACTCCGCCACCTATCTGCCCCGCGAGTTCGCCAACTGGTTCAGCCTGGCCGCGACCGACGAGTGGCAGACCCGGCAACTCGGCCTGATCGCCGCCCCGTTGCGCACACCGGACCGGCGTCAGTACTCCCTCGTCCTGGCCCGCGACACGGCGCGGACCGACGACCTCTACACCGACGAGCAGGCCCGCTACGGCCAGCGGATGCTGCGCCGGCAGGGCTTCACCCCGCTCGACCAGCGGCGCTACACCCTGAGCGGCGGCAAGCCCGAACTGCGCTCGCACGCCCAGGAGATCTGCCGTGGCGGCCGCGTTCCCTCGGTGATCTACTTCGCGGGCCGGGTGGAGGACATCGACCCGTTGATGAACCAGCTGGGCACCGAGCCGGGCTGTGCCGGAAAGCCCCTGGCCATCCTCACCGGCGACGACCTGTCCAAGGCCGACTTCGCGGGCGGCGGCCAGTCCGTCGCCCCGAAGGTCACGCTGTACCACGCGGCCCTCGCGGAACTGGAGACGGCCGCCACCAGCACGGGTTTCTACCTGGACGCCGCCAAGCACCTGCCCGGGCTGCGCGGCCACAGCCTGCGGTACGACAGCCCCGCCCTGGCCAGTGGCCAGACCGCGCTGGCCCATGACGCGACCCGGGCCCTGTTCTGGGCGGCCACGCGCGGCGACCGGCCGCAGAGCCGGGCTTCGACCTGGGTGAATCTGCGCAGCGTCAAGATCGAGGGCATGGCGACCGGCACCATCGACTTCACGGGAGCCCCCCTGTACGGCGACCGCACGGGGCACAGCATCGTCCTCAAGGAGGTCAGCCGTACCAACGACGGCACCTCCGAACCCCATGTGGTGTGCCGCCGCAAGGCGGGGGACACGGCACCCCTCACGCGGAAGGAGTGCCGGATCCGCTGAGCGCCGCCTCAGTCCTGCTCGGGGCTGAGGCGCAGCGCGATCGAGTTGATGCAGTAGCGCTGGTCCGTGGGCGTCGGATACCCCTCACCCTCGAACACGTGCCC
The DNA here is from genome assembly GCF_044759525.1 of Streptomyces sp. NPDC101110. Lineage (NCBI taxonomy): Bacteria > Bacillati > Actinomycetota > Actinomycetes > Kitasatosporales > Streptomycetaceae > Streptomyces > Streptomyces sp. NPDC101110. Next base: position 57,534 of record NZ_JBIVZM010000017.1, read on the forward strand.
GAGGTGCGAGCCGCAGCGTGCGCAGCGCACCTCGGTCCGCACCATGCCGTGCGAGCGGTCCTCGATCAGCTCGACCGCGTCGGTGTCCTTGGGGTCGAAGAAGGACGGCCAGCCGCAGTGCGACTCGAACTTGGTGTCCGAGGTGAACAGGTCCGCTCCACAGGCACGGCAGGAGTAGACGCCCCGGGTCTTGGTGTCGGTGTACTCACCGGTGAAGGCGGGCTCCGTGGCCGCCTGGCGCAGCACCGCGTACTCGCCCGGGCTCAGCTCCACGCGCCACTGCTCGTCCGGCTTCTCGACGTCGTACGGCATGAGCCTCCAGCCCCTCAGTTCGACAGACGGTCCAGGATGAGCGGGCCGAGGTCGGTGACGTCGCCCGCTCCCATCGTGAGAACGAGATCCCCCGGCTTCGCCATTCCCGCGACGACCGACGGGGCGTCCGCCTTGTCGTGCACCGGCGTCACGTCCGCACCCGCCGCCCGGGCCGCCTCGATGATCAGCTCGCTGGTCACACCGGGGATCGGGTCCTCACGGGCCGGGTAGATGTCCAGCACGACGGAGGCGTCCGCGAGGGCGAGGGACTGGCCCATCTCCTTGCCGAGCTCCTGGGTCCGCGAGAACAGGTGCGGCTGGAAGACGACCAGGATCCGGGCGTCGCCGGCCGCCGCGCGCATGGCCTCCAGATCGGCGGTCATCTCGGTGGGGTGGTGGGCGTAGGAGTCGATGACCTGGACGCCCGCGGCCTCGCCCTTCAGCTGGAGCCGCCGCTTCACACCCGTGTAGGCGGCGATCGCCGGGGCCAGCTCGGCCGCCGGGACGCCGAGGGCCGCGCCGGCCGCCAGTGCGGCGACCGCGTTGTGCGCGTAGTGCCGGCCGGGGACGGAGACCGCGAAGGTCAGCTCCGCGCCCTCCAGCACCACGGTGACCTCGCTGCGCAGCCCCTGCGGTACGACCGACAGGATGCGCACGTCGGCGTCCTCGGACTCGCCGTAGGTCACCACGCGCACGCCGCGCCCGGCGACCCGGCGCGTCAGTTCCCGCGCACCCTCGTGATCGGCCGCGATCACCAGCGTGCCGCCCTCGGTGATCCGGTCCACGAACGTCTCGAACGACGCGTAGATCTCATCCATCGACGCGTAGTTGGCGTGGTGGTCGAGCTCGACGTTGAGGACGATCGCGACCTCGGGGGCGTACTTGTGGAAGCTGCGGTCCGACTCGTCCGCCTCGGCGACGAAGATCTCGCCCTCGCCGTGCAGCGCGTTGGAGCCGGGCGCGTCCAGGTCCCCGCCGATCGCGTAGGAGGGCTTCAGGCCCAGCTCGCTCAGCGACACGGCCAGCATCGACGTCGTGGTCGTCTTGCCGTGCGTCCCGGCGACGGCGATCGGCCGCAGCCCGTCCATCAGGGCGGCGAGCGCGTCGGACCGGTGCACGACGGGGACGCCCAGCTCGGCCGCGCGGGCCAGCTCGGGGTTGTCCTGCCGGATCGCCGACGACACGACCACACAGCTCGCGTCGTCGGCGAGGTGCTCCGCGGCGTGCCCGATGTGCACGGTCGCGCCCAGCGCGCGCAGCGCCTCGGCCGTCGCCGACTCCTTGGCGTCACTGCCCGCCACGACGGCCCCGCGCTGCGCGAGGATCTTCGCGATCCCCGACATCCCGGCGCCACCGATCCCGATGAAGTGCGGTCGGTCCATGGCGGGAGGAAGGCCGGCTGCCATGCGTGTCTCCAAGTTCGGGTGACGGGGGTTAGCGGGGCCAAGCCTATGCGTGCGCAGGGCCGACACGCCCATCAGGGGCGCGGGGAGCCGCGCGAACGGCCACGAACGCCCCGCACCCGGCAAAACCCCGCGATCCGCCCCTACGCCTTGCTGTGCGAGAACAGCTTCAGCACCGGCACCCCCACCTTGTGCCGGGCCCGGGAAGCCCAGTCCCGGTGGAAGAACTCCTCCACGTAGTGGGGGTCGGTCAGCACGATGACCTCGTCCGCCCCGACCTCCTCCACCAGCGACTTCAGCGCGTCGAGCGGATGGTCCTCGATCAGCCGCCCCCGCGCCCCGCTGCCCGAGGCGCGCAACGCCGTGAGGGACACCTCCAGGGCCCGCTGCCCGACGCTCAGCGCTTCCTCCCCCTCGGGGGTCTCCCCCTCGCGGACGGCCTCGTCGAGCTCGCCGAGCGCCACGTCGTCGATGGCCCGCAGCAGGCGGTCCGCCTGCTCTCCGCGCGGCTGCAACAGCACCTCGAAGGAGACCTGCTCCTCGCCGTGCAGGGTGGTGACGAACTCCACGTCGGCCGACGTGAGCGCCTTCTCGATCATCAATACGCTTGTGAACACCAGGCGCCCCTTCTGCTCCGGGGGCCCATGGCCCCGCTTCGCCGCAGGCCGGCCGTGCCGGACCCTGCGGAAACCATCCTGCCCCGTCTTCGCACGGTTACTGCCGGATCCAGTGTGCCCTCCGAAAATCAAACAGAACGGCATATTCCACCGATTAACGGACTCATGGCGGGGCGCCCCGTTCCCGGACGTACCGGCCTTCCGCGCTCCCCGCCGCCGCCACCTTGTACCCGGAGCCCGGCGTTTCAGTACGCGCTCAGGTCCGCCCGTACCGGGTGAACAGGAAGCCGTCCTCCTCCAGCATCGACACCAGCCCGAAGCGGTGCGGGACCGTGACCGCCGGCCCCCCGGCGATGCGCTGCGCGTCGCCCGCCGTGAGCATCGGGGAGACGGTCAGGCACAGCTCGTCCAGCACACCGGCCGCGACCAGCTGCCCGAGCAGCCGCGGACCGCCCTCGGTGAGCAGCCGGGTGTGGCCGAGGTCGGCGAGGGCGCGGACGGCGCGGGCGGGGTCCACGCCGATGCCGTCCCCCGCGGTCAGGACCCGGGCGCCCGCCTTCTCGGCGGCCGCGACGCGGTCCGGGGCGGCCGCGGCGCCCGTGAGGATCAGGGTGGGGACCAGGGGCGAGGTGAACAGCGGGAGCGAGAAGTCCAGGTCGAGACTGGCGGTGACCACCGCGATCGCGGGTGCGGGCCCCTGGCCGGCCGCCGCCCGCATCGCCGCGAAGTCCTCCCGCGCGCGTGCGGGCCGGTAGCCCTCCTGCCGTACCGTCTCCGCGCCGACGACCACGACGTCGGCCAGCGCCCGCAGCGTGCCGAAGATCCGCATGTCGGCCGCGCTGGAGATGGGTTGCGAACGGCCGTCGTGCTGCGCGGCCCCGTCCAGGGTGGACACCATGTTGGCGCGCAGCCAGGCGACCGGTCCCCCGGGCCCCGGCTCGGGATAGGCGTACGCGGCGGCCAGCTCGTCCAGGCTCCACTCCCGCCCGGCGCCCTCACCGGACGCGCCGCCCGGCGCCGGAGCTGCTGTTTCATCGGTCACAGGGAACAGACGTCGCATGCCGTGCAGTGTTCCACGCGCCGTAGCATGGTGAACCGTGTCTTCTCCCCTGGCCCCCTCCGGAAGCGGCCCCATAACCGACCCGGCCCCGCTGTCGCTGTGCGCCCGTGAGCCGCGGGTGCCCGCGGACCGGCTGGTCGCCGAGATGGTGCCGCCGCCGCGGTTCGACTCCGTCCGCTTCAGCACGTACATCCCCGACCCGAACCAGCCCAGCCAGACGGAGGCCGTCCGGGTCCTGGAGACCTTCGCGGCGGGCCTGGACTCGGGAGGGTCCCCGGGCTCCGGCAGGCGGCGGCTGTTCGGTTTCGGCAAGGCGGCGAGGAAGGCCCCCGCCGGCCCGCGCGGCGTCTACCTCGACGGCGGCTACGGCGTCGGCAAGACCCACCTGCTGGCCTCCCTGTGGCACGCCACCCCTGCCGAGCCCGCGCTCAAGGCGTTCGGCACGTTCGTGGAGCTGACCAACCTGGTCGGCGCCCTCGGCTTCCAGCAGACCGTCCAGACCCTGTCCGGCCACCGCCTGCTGTGCATCGACGAGTTCGAACTCGACGACCCGGGCGACACCGTGCTGGTGTCCACCCTGCTCGGCAAGCTCGTCGACGCGGGTGTGGCGCTGGCGGCCACCTCGAACACACTGCCCGGCAAGCTCGGCGAGGGCCGGTTCGCAGCGGCCGACTTCCTGCGGGAGATCCAGGGCCTGTCGGCCCACTTCCGCGCCCTTCGCATCGACGGCGAGGACTACCGCCACCGCGGTCTGCCCGAGGCTCCGCCGCCGTACTCCGACGAACAGGTGACCCGCGCGGCGCACGCCACCGAGGGCGCCTCCCTCGACGCGTTCTCGCCCCTCCTGGAACACCTGGCCCGCGTCCACCCCAGCCGGTACGGCGCCCTGACCGACGGGATCAAGGCCGTGTGCCTCACCGGCGTGCACCCGGTTCCCGACCAGTCGACTGCCCTCAGGCTGGTCGTCCTCGCGGACCGGCTCTACGACCGCGAGGTGCCGGTGCTCGCCTCGGGCCTGCCCTTCGACCGGCTGTTCAGCGAGGAGATGCTCAACGGCGGCTACCGCAAGAAGTACTTCCGGGCCATCTCCCGGCTCACCGCTCTGGCCCGCGACGCGGGGACACTGGCAGACCCCCGGTGAACGGCCCCTGATACCGCGTCAACAGCCCGACAGAAAGAGCTTGTTCAAGCCACCCCACCTGCGGTTTTCAGGCTCTCTTCAGCTTGAAACGTTAAGTTAACCCTGCAAACGACTTTGCAGGGTTAACGTGTTTCTTGACCGGCCGTTGACCAACTGTTGGCCCGCACTAGACGTGCGAAGCACCGGGAGGGGGGCGCATGCACCGAGGTACGACGGCACGGACCGTGGTTTCGATCCTCGCCGCCGTCCTGCTCGCCCTCCAGTTCTTCGCACCGACGGCATCCTTCGCATCCGCGCATACGCACAGTCAATCCGAGGCCAAGGCTCAGCCCGGAACAAAGCCCTCCGGCAAGTCCTCCCGCCCCGGGCCCACCTCCCCGGGAAAGGCTCTGCGCGACGAGACGGCCACCTGCCGCGCCGGACACCACGGGGACCCGACCGGTCCCCTGCGGACCCGCGACCGGTCCCACACCGCGGACCTCACGCCCCCGGGCCCGGAGCGGCCGCTGCAACGGCACATCAGGCCGACGGCGCCCGAACCGGTCAGACCCGGCGCCGCGCACGACCACACGTCGAGATCCTCGACGTCGCACACTCCGGCGGCACTTCAGGTCTTCCGCTGCTGATCGGCAGAGCAGTTCCCCCCACCCCATGCCATGCCCGTCCGACGCGCCCCCACTGCGCGCCAGGAGGAGTCACCACATCATGCAACCCCTCATCGACAACGCCCGCATCTTCGGACAGCGCCCTGAGGAGTTCGCCGACCTCGCCGAGGGCCAGTCCCCCGACGTCCTGTTCATCACCTGCTCCGACTCCAGGGTCGTACCGGCCCTGATCACGGGCGCCCGTCCCGGCGAGCTCTTCGAGCTGCGCACCGCGGGCAACGTCGTCCCCCCGCACGCCATCGAGCACCCCACCTCGGAGGCGGCCACGATCGAGTACGCCGTGGAGGTCCTCGGCGTCAAGGAGATCGTCGTCTGCGGCCACTCGCACTGCGGCGCCGTGGGCGCGGTCGTGCGCGGCGACGACCTCTCCGGCGTCCCCGCCGTGCGCGACTGGCTCGCACGCGCCTGCGACCAGCCCAAGTGCGCGGACCCGGCCGACAAGACGGTCGCCGAGGCCGTGCAGAACCACGTCCTGACCCAGGTGGAGCAGCTGCGCGCGTACCCCTGCGTGGAGAGCCGCCTGACGGACGGCCGGCTCCGGCTGCACGCCTGGTTCTACGAAGTACACACCGGCACCGTGCGCGAACACCGCGCGGACACCGACTCCTTCGAGAAGTTGTGAGGGCGACCATGACCAAGTTTCCCCACCTGAAACAGGACTTCCTCGCCTCGATCGTCGTCTTCCTGGTCGCGGTCCCGCTGTGCGTCGGCGTGGCGGTCGCCTCCGGCGTTCCCGCGGAGCTGGGCCTGATCACCGGCATCGTCGGCGGGATCGTCACCGGGCTGATGCGCGGCAGCAGCCTCCAGGTGTCCGGCCCCGCCGCCGGCCTCACCGTGCTGGTCTTCGAGGCCGTCAGCCAGTTCGGGGTGGCCACCCTCGGCGTGATCGTGCTGCTCGCCGGCTTGCTCCAGCTCGCCATGGGCTTCCTGGGGATCGGCCGCTGGTTCCGGGCGATATCCGTCTCCGTCGTCGAGGGCATGCTCTGCGGCATCGGACTGGTGATCATCGCCGGGCAGGTGTACGCGGCGGCAGGCCTGAAGGCACCGGAGTCCGGACTCGGCAAGATCGCCGGCCTGCCTGGGATGTTCGCCGACGCGCTCGGCAGCACCGAGGCCATGACCTCCCTCGCGATCGGCGCGGGCACCATCGCCGTCATCGTGCTCTGGACGAAGATGCCGAAGGCGGTCCGGACCGTGCCCGGCGCCCTCGCAGCGGTCGTCCTGGCCACGGTCGCCACGCTCGCCTTCGGCCTGCCGGTCGCCACCGTCCAGGTGGAGGGCCTGCTCGGCGTCGTCCAGCCGCCCGGCGCCGAGGCCTTCGGTGAACTGGCGAACCCGGCCATCTGGGGCACCATCATCGCGTTCGCGCTGATCGCCTCCGCGGAGAGCCTGTTCAGTGCGGCCGCCGTGGACCGGCTGCACAACGGTCCGCGCACCGAGTACAACAAGGAGATGATCGCCCAGGGAGCGGGCAACACCCTGTGCGGTCTGCTGGGCGCGCTGCCGATGACCGCCGTCATCGTGCGCAGCTCCGCCAACGTGAACGCGGGCGCCAAGACCAAGGCCTCCCGGGTGCTGCACGGTGTGTGGCTGCTGCTGTTCGCCGCCGCGATGCCGTGGGCCCTGGCGCTGATCCCGATCCCCGCCCTCGCCGGCATCCTCGTGCACGCCGGCTGGAAGCTGATCCCGTTCCGCCAGCTCACGGCGCTGTGGGGGGCGCACAAGGGTGAGGCGCTCATCCTGATCGTCACCGCCGTGTCGATCGTCGCGGTGAACATGTTCGAGGGTGTGCTCATCGGTCTGGCCCTGTCGGTCGTCAAGACCGCGTGGGAGGCCTCGCACATCAAGCTCGACATCATCGACAAGGGCGCCGGCCCGATCCAGGCGTACCTGTCCGGCAACGCCACCTTCCTGCGGCTGCCGAAGATCCTCGACAGCCTGGAGGGCCTGCCGCAGGACCGCCCGGTCGAGCTGGACCTCTCGGGCCTGCACCACCTCGACCACGCCTGCCGCACGGCCCTGGAGAACTGGGCCGCACGCCACAGTGCGACGGGCACGGAGCCGGTGAAGGTCACCGAGCCCGAGGAGACCCCGGTGGAGCAGGTCGGCGTCGCCTGACCTGCGGGACGACTCACCCGGCCTGGTCCGGGGCGCGCCGGCTGCGCGCCCCGGACCACGTGTGTCCGCCCCCGTTCCGGCCCGATCACCGGACATGGCCCCACACACCGGTTCGGGCATATCGTTACAGGAGCGGACGGATTGGGACCTCTGAACGGGAGGTCGACATGGTCGAAGAGCTGGTCGGCGTGGTGGCCGCGGTCGGGGCCGGTGCGCTGGTGTACATGGCCGCGGCGGCCCGGGTCGTCAAGCAGTACGAGCGCGGGGTCGTCTTCCGGCTCGGGCGCCTGCACGGGGACGTGCGGCGGCCCGGGTTCAACCTCGTGATCCCCGCGGTGGACCGGATGCGCAAGGTCAACCTGCAGATCGTGACCATGCCCATCCCCGCCCAGGAGGGCATCACCCGTGACAACGTGACCGTGCGGGTCGACGCCGTCGTGTACTTCAAGGTGGTGGACCCGTCGGCCGCGGTCGTCAACGTCGAGGACTACCGCTTCGCCGTCTCGCAGATGGCGCAGACCTCGCTGCGTTCGATCATCGGCAAGAGCGAGCTGGACGACCTCCTCTCCAACCGCGAGAAGCTGAACCAGGGCCTGGAGCTGATGATCGACAGTCCGGCCGTGGAATGGGGCGTGACGATCGACCGCGTGGAGATCAAGGACGTCTCCCTGCCGGACACCATGAAGCGCTCCATGGCACGGCAGGCGGAGGCCGACCGGGAGCGGCGGGCCCGGCTGATCAACGCCGACGCCGAGTACCAGGCCTCCAAGAAGCTGGCCCAGGCCGCCCACCAGATGGCCGACACGCCCTCGGCACTCCAGCTCCGGCTGCTGCAGACCGTCATGGCGGTGGCGGCGGAGAAGAACTCCACGCTCGTCCTGCCGATTCCGGTGGAACTGCTGCGGTTCCTGGAGCGGGGCGCGCAGCCCGCGGAGAGCGCGGGACAGCCGCGGACCGCGGCACAGGCGGCGGACGCGGTACAGGCTGCGGACGCGGCACAGGCGGCCGAGGCGGGGCCCGCGGACCGCGCGGAGATCGAGGAGCGCACTGCCGACCTCACGGAGCAACGCGCCGTCGACCTCACGGAGCAGGCCGGGGAGGCCATGGAGCGGCTGCGGCGCGCGGTCGAGCAGTGACGCGCGCTACGCGCGTGGTTCCCGCGGCCCGCACCAGGTGATAGACACAGCGGGATCACAGTTCCTGTCCGCCAGCAGGAAGGTTTCCCCATGACCGAATCCGGTCGCTTCACCACCCGACGCCGGATGCTCGCCGGAACCGGCGCCCTGGGTGTCGGAATCGCGTTCTCCGGCGCCCTCTCCGAACTCTTCGCCGGCACCGCCGCCGCGCAGGGCCTCGGCCACACCGGCTACGGCCCGCTCGTCCCCGACCCGAAGGGCGTTCTCGACCTGCCGGAGGGATTCCGCTACCGGATCCTCTCCCGCGAGGGCGACGAACTGCGCTCCGGCGAGGGCAAGGTCCCCTCCAACCACGACGGCATGTCCGCCTTCGGCGGCAGAGGCGGCCGGGTCCACCTGGTCCGCAACCACGAGAACCGCGTGAGCGGCAAGGTCCCGGTCCCGACCGTCGAGGGCCTCACCTACGACCCGGCCGGCAAGGGCGGCTGCACGGCCCTGACGCTCGACTCCCGCAACCGGGTGCAGTCGGAGCGCGTCGCGATCGCCGGTACGGCCGTGAACTGCGCGGGCGGACCCACTCCTTGGGACACCTGGCTGACCTGCGAGGAGACCGAGGACAAGGCCGGCACCAACGGCTACACCAAGGACCACGGTTTCATCTTCGAGGTCGACCCGGCCGATCCGCACCGCACCGGGGCCGTGCCGCTGACCGCGATGGGCCGCTTCGCGCACGAGGCGATCGCCGTCGATCCCCGGCGGGGCGTGGTGTACGAGACCGAGGACGCCTTCGAGAAGCCCTTCGGCCTCTTCTACCGCTTCCTGCCGAACCGGCCGCTGGGCGGCAGGGGTTCGCTGCGCGCGGGCGGCCGGCTCCAGGCCATGCGCGTGCCCGGCGTGCCGGACCTGTCCTCCATTCAGGACGTCGGCGCCGAGTTCGACCACATCGAGTGGGTGGACGTACCGGACCCCCAGGCCGCGCAGACCCCGATCCGGTTCCAGGACTTCGGCCGCGGGGGCATCACGCACGCACAGAAGCTGGAGGGCTGCTACTGGGGCGGCCGTTCGGTGTACTTCGTGTCCTCCTTCGCACGCCGGTCCGACGGTTCGGCCGCCGACCACTTCGGGCAGGTCTGGCGCTACGACCCGGAGCGCCGCCGTCTCACCCTGGTGATCGTCTTCGGCCCGGACACCGATGTGCAGCTGCCGGGCGAGTCGCCGGACAACATCTGTCTGGCTCCCAGCGGCGGCCTCATGGTCTGCGAGGACGGCAACGGCGCCCAGCACGTCTTCGGTGTCACCCGGCGGGGCGAGGTCTACGCCATGGCCCGCAACCGGCAGAACATCGGTACCGAGCAGGAGCCCGAGTGGGGCGAGTTCGCCGGGGTGACCTTCTCCCCGGACGGCGACACGATGTATGTCAACTGCTACACGCCCGGCACCACGTTCGCGGTGACGGGCCCCTGGCGCCGCTGACCGGCACCCCGACCGGGCGCCGGGTGCGAAACCCGGCGCCCCGCCGGACGATCGAGGCACCAGACCGCGAAGGGAGCCCGGTGACACACAAGAACAGCTCCTCGTTGCGGGAGCGGCTGCGTCTGCCCCCGGGCCGTCCGGTCGACCTGAGCCGGTACGACGCCGCCGCCACTCCGGGCGGACCGCACGGCAAGGCGAAGGGCAAGGCGGCCACGGGCCGGATCGGCGAGCGGCTGGCCGTCCTCCAGGAACGGCTGTGGGCGGCGAGCACCGGGGGTGACCGGCGCCGCGTGCTGCTGGTTCTGCAGGGCATGGACACCAGTGGGAAGGGCGGCACGGTCAAGCACGTCATCGGCCTGCTCAACCCGTCCGGCTGCCGGATCACCGCGTTCAAGGCACCCACCGCCGAGGAGCGCGCGCACCCGTTCCTGTGGCGCGTGGAGCAGGCGCTGCCGATCCGCGGCGAACTCGGCATCTTCGACCGCTCTCACTACGAGGACGTCCTGGTCGCCCGTGTCCGGGAACTCGCGCCCGCGCCCGAGATCGCCCGGCGCTACGAGCAGATCAAACGCTTCGAACGGTCCCTCACCGACGACGGTGTGACCCTGGTCAAGTGCTTCCTGCACCTCTCCTACGACGAGCAGCGCCGTCGGCTGCTCAAACGCCTCGACAAGCCGGAGAAGCACTGGAAGTTCGCCGCTTCCGACGTCGACGACCGCGCCCTGTGGCCCGCGTTCCAGGAGGCGTACGAGATCGCCCTGGAGCGCTGCGGCACCTCGAACGCGCCCTGGTACCTGATCCCGGCGGACCACAAGTGGTACCGCAACTGGGCGGTCAGCACCCTGCTCCTGGAGCACTTGGAGGAGCTGGACCCGCGGTATCCGCAGGCGGACTTCGACGTCGCCGAGTGCCGGAGACGGCTGCTGGAGCAGCCCTGACCCGACGGGTTCAGGCGGCGAGCAGGGCGTCGATCTGGCCGACGGCCTCCTTCAGGCCCTCTTCCATGCCCATGGCGACCATCTGCTCCATCTGCTCCCGGGAGTCGAACAGGGAGCGCATCTCCATCCGGGTGCCGCCGCCGTGTTCGCTGAGCCGCACCGTCACGGACATGGTCGGCATGTCGTCCTTGGGCTTGCCGTCGTCGTCGGCGAAGCCGTCGGTGAACTCCAGGGCCGTCGGCGCGCTGACCGAGGTGACGCGCCACGAGCCGCGGTGCCGGTCGCCCTCGGGGCCGGTCATGACATACGTGACCTCTCCGCCGGGGGTGAGGTCGTGCTGCTCCACGGTCGCCGGGTAGGTCGGCGGGCCCCACCAGCGCTCCAGCTGCCGGGGGTCGGCCCACAGCCGCCACACCCGCTCGACCGGGGCGGCGAAGTCGGCGATCAGGGTGAGGGTGAGGGCGTCGAGGTCCTTGTCGACGCTGGTGACACTCATCGCTCGGGTCCTTCCGTCGGGTCGTTCGCTTCGGGTTCGGGGTCCTCGGCGAGCAGCCGGGCCATCCGGTCCACCCGCCCGCGCCACGCCGATTCGAGATCGTCCAGGGCCTGGCGTGCGCGGCCCACCGCATCGGGGTCGGTGCGCACGAGCTGCTCCCGTCCGCTGCGCTGCTTGGTGACCAGACCCGCCCGCTCCAGCACCGCCACGTGCTTCTGCACCGCGGCGAAGCTCATCGGGTAGGCCTCGGCCAGCCGGGAGACCGACAGCTCCCCGCGCACGCAGCGGCGCACTATGTCCCGCCGCGTGGTGTCGGCCAGGGCGTGGAACAGCCGGTCGACCGTCTCCTCACTCCACTCATATACAACCATTTGGTTGTATGTTAGCCCGGCCCGCCTCCGCTGTAAAGCGAAGCGCCCGACAGTGAAGCGGACAGACCGGGGTACTCGGCGACCCATGAGCGAGAAGCAGCAGGTCAGCAGCTCGTACTGGCTAGAGACGGCACCGGACGGCCGCCATCCGGCGCTGACGGAGGACCTGGACGTCGACGTGGCGGTGATCGGCGCCGGGATCGCCGGGCTGAGCACGGCGTGGGAGCTGACGCGGGCCGGGCGGAGCGTGGCCGTGCTGGAGGCCGGGCGGGTCGCGGCCGGCGTCACCGGACACACCACCGCCAAGGTCACCGCCCTGCACACGCTCGTCTACGACAAACTGCGACGCACCCGCGGCCCCGAGGGCGCCCGGCTGTACGCGCGTTCCCAGTCGGAGGCGATCGGGCACGCGGCCCGGATCGCGGAGGAACTGGGCGTCGACTGCGAGTGGGAGACGAGGAGCGCATACACCTACGCGCGCGACCCGGGCCGCGTGGCCGAACTGCGCGCCGAGGCGGAGGCCGCGGCCGACGCCGGGCTGCCCGCCTCGTTCGTGACGGAGACCGGGCTGCCCTTCCCGGTGGCGGGTGCCGTCGAGGTGACCGGGCAGGCCCAGTTCCACCCGCGCAAGTACCTGCTGGCACTCGCCGCCGACCTGGCCGGGCGCGGCGGGCGGATCTTCGAGGACACCACCGTCCTCGGCCTGGACGAGGGCGAGCCGTGCCGACTGTCCACCGCGACCGGGGCGACGGTCCGCGCCCGGGACGTCGTCGTCGCGACGCACTACCCGATCTTCGACCGTGCCCTGCTGTTCGCCCGCCTCTCCACGCGCCGCGAGCTGGTCGTCGCCGGGACGATTCCGGCGGAACGGGATCCGGGCGGCATGTTCATCACGCCCGACGAGGACACCCGCTCGGTGCGCACCGCGCCCCACGAGGACGGGCGGCGGCTGCTCATCGTCACCGGTGAGCACTTCACCCCGGGCACGGACGACCCGCGGGCCCGCTTCGAACGCCTCACTGCCTGGGCCACCGGCCACTTCCCGGACCTGGAGGTCACCCACCGGTGGGCGACCCAGGACACCGAACCCACGGACACGGTGCCGATGGTGGGCCCCCTGCACCCGGGCGCCCGGCACACGTACGTGGCCACCGGCTTCGGCGGCTGGGGCATGACCGGGGGCATCATGGCCGGCCGGCTGCTGAGCGCGCAGATCCTGGGCGAGGAGTGCGAGTGGAGCGGGCTGTACGATCCGCGCCGGGTCAAGCCCGCGCTGCGTGAGGCGCCGGCGTTCCTCAAGACGCAGGCCAAGGTCGCCGGGCATTTCGTCGGGGACCGGCTGCGGCCCTCGCCGCCGGTGGAGTCCCTGCCGTCCGGCGAAGGTGCCGTGGTCCGCGCCGACGGACACCGCCTCGCGGTGTACCGCGACGACGACGGCGGGCTGCACGCCGTCTCCGCCCGCTGCACCCACCTGGGCTGCCTGGTCGACTTCAACGCCGCCGAGCGCGCCTGGGAGTGCCCCTGCCACGGCTCCCGGTTCGACACGGACGGCAAGGTGATCCAGGGCCCGGCGACCAAGCCGCTGGAACAGCGGGACCTCTGACCGCCCGCCCCGGACCTACGCTGGACGTATGAGTGAGGACGACTACTGCCTGATCGACGCGACCAGGCCGCCCCTGGCGGAGGGGCCGCCGTACGCGGAGTGTGTCCTGTGCCGGGAACCCACGGAGTACCCCGAGTCGTACAAGGGCATCACGCTCTGCCCCGTCTGCGAGTGGCAGGAAGCGCAGCGCACGGCCTGTTCGGGGTGACCTCCGGGAGGCCGCACCGGCCACGGCAGGTACCTCGGCCGTGACCACGTCCGCCGCGGCCGGGGGCGGCAGCGTCGGCTGAGCCCGGCGGCGTCGCGCAGGCACGGGGGCAGGCGCATGCGGTCAGCCTGCACGATCTTCCGGCTGGCACACTGGGGCTCGTGAGCGAGAACCCGACGCCCGAGAGCGAAAGCGGCAGCCCCTTCCGGTCCGAGCCCTCGGCGCGCGACGAGGCACCGCAGTTCGTGCTGCCGCTGGTGGTGCGGATCGAGCGGGGGGACCCGCCGGCGCGCACCGACGCGCTGGAGACGGCCGCGCGGGCCGTGCTGACGATCCTGGCCGACGAGCGGTCGGCCGGTGAGGGCGAGTGGGCCGCGGCGATGCGGGACTGGCAGGACGCCAGGATCCGCAAGGTGGTGCGGCGGGCGCGCGGCGCGGAGTGGCGGCGGGCCGAGGCGCTGCCCGGCATCACGGTCACCGGCAAGTCGGCCGAGGTACGGGTCTTCCCGCCCGTCCCGCTGGACGGCTGGCCCAAGGACCTGGCCCGGCTTCAGGTCTCCGGCACCGACCTCGACGACCCGGAGTCGCCGGCGGACGCCGACCCGTCGGCCCCGATGCTGTGGCTCAACCCGGACCTCGGCATGTCGGCCGGCAAGGCGATGGCGCAGGCGGGCCACGCCGCCCAACTGGCCTGGTGGGAGCTGTCCGACGGGGAGCGGACCGCGTGGCGCGACGCGGGCTTCCCGCTCGCCGTGCGGACGGCCCGGACGGACCACTGGTCCGAACTGACCGGCCTCGGGCTGCCGTTGGTCCGCGACGCGGGGTTCACGGAGATCGCGCCAGGCTCGTGCACCGTGGTCGCCGACCACCCGGCGCTGCGCCGGGGACCGCACGGGTCCGGCCGCGCGACGTCCACTCGTTCGGAGTAGCCGCAGGCGCGCCCGTCCCGGACGAGTGCTCCAGTGGGGTTACCAGCCGACGCCCCCTGGAGGCAGCCATGACCAGCGCCGCGCCCCCTCCCCCCGCCCCGCCCGCCCCCGGCGACCGGACGCCCGGCGGCTCCGGTCCGGACGGCTCCGGCGACCCGTGGGCGGCCGGGGGGCTCGCTCTCGGCGGCATCCTGATGGTCGTCTACGGCCTCTTCGCGGTGCTCCAGGGCATCGCGGCGATCGCCGGCGACGAGGTGTACACGAGTTTCGGCCAGTACTCCTTCGAGTTCGACCTGACCGCGTGGGGCTGGATCCACGTGATCGTCGGTGTGCTCGTGGTGGCGGCCGGACTCGGCCTGTTCGCCGGGGCCACCTGGGCGCGGGTCGTGAGCGCGGTCGTGGTCGGCCTGACCCTCATCGCGAATTTCCTGTGGCTGCCGTACCAGCCCTTCTGGTCGATCATCATGATCGTGACCGGTCTGTTCGTCCTCTGGTCCCTGTTCAACTACCGCTCCTCCCGCCCGGTGTAGAGCTCCGGTCAGGACGGCGGCGGGCGCCGATCGCGCTCCGCGACCACCGCGTGCATCCGCCGTGTCAGCGCGGTGGCCGCCGCCGTGAGGAAGACGAACGTGTAGACGATCTGGACGACGGTCACCAGGCGGGCCTCCTGCCCGCTCGGGGTGATGTCGCCGTAGCCGACGGTCGCGAGCGTGACGACGGTGAAGTACAGCGCGTCGACGCGGGTGCGCAGGCCGGTGAACTGCCCCGGTTGCTGCGCCAGGGCGTAATACCCGGACGAGAACACCAGGACGGCCAGGCACATCAGCAGCGAGATCATGATGCCCGACCGGGCCTGTGGTTTCTCCAGAACGATGTCGCGCACATGGCGCAGCAGCAGCGCGGCGACGAGTGCCAGACACAGCACGAACAGTGGCCAGCCCAGCCAGGGACGGTCGGCCCCCAGCCCCTCCAGGGGCAGCAGGAAGTAGGCCGTGCCGCAGGCCAGGAGCAGGGCCCCGGCCCCGATCCGCAACCGGTGGACGGCACTCGCCGCGGACTTCGCCTCCCGGTCCCGCCCGGGGCTGTGGGGCTGCTCGCTGCCTTCGGGCATAGGTCCGGTGTACGACGTATCGGGGCGGTACGCGACCCTTGCGCCTCCGTCGGTGGGGACGGCTTGCCGGGTCCCCGAACCTCAAATGTTGCTCTGAAGGCGTCCTGGCGCGGTTGGGGAATGAACGGCTGGGCCATACCCCCCTCACGTTCGAGGAACGGGCCGGGCGGAGGAGGGGACGATGGAGCGACTGGGAACGGGCATCGGATGGCGACCGGAGATCGCGGACGCCGTGGAGCGGATGCCGGGGATCGACTGGGTCGAAGCGGTGGCCGAGAACGTCTGCCCCGGGCACCTTCCCGACTCCCTGCAGCGGCTGCGCGAGCGTGGCGTGACCGTGGTGCCGCACGGTGTCTCGCTCGGCCTCGGCGGCGCGGACCGGCCCGACGCCGGACGGCTGACCGCGCTGGCCGAGCGCGCCGAGGCGCTGGGCTCCCCGCTGGTCACCGAGCACATCGCGTTCGTACGGGCGGGTGGGTCGCTGACGGCCTCCCCGCACCTGGAAGCAGGCCATCTGCTGCCGGTCCCCCGGACCCGGGACGCCCTGGACGTCCTGTGCGAGAACGTGCGCATCGCGCAGGACTCGCTTCCGGTGCCGCTGGCCGTGGAGAACATCGCCGCGCTGATCTGCTGGCCGGGCGAGGAGATGACGGAGGGCCAGTTCCTCTACGAACTCGCCGACCGTACGGGCGTCCGCCTCCTCGTCGACGTGGCGAACCTGCACACCAACCACGTCAACCGCGGCGAGGACCCGTCCAAGGCCCTCGCCGAACTGCCCCTGGAGGCCATCGCCTACGTCCATGTCGCCGGCGGTTTCGAACGTGACGGCGTCTGGCACGACAGCCACGCCCACCCGGTCCCCCGGCCGGTCCTGGACGTCCTGACGGACCTCGCCTCCCGCGTCAGCCCGCCGGGTGTCCTGCTGGAACGGGACGAGAACTTCCCGGAACCGGCGGAGCTGGAAGGCGAGTTGACCGCGATCCGCCGGGCGCTGGAGGCAGGGGCGGTCGAACGTGTGAAGACGGAACTCCGCTCGGCCGCCGGCGCGGTGCGGGCGGAGCAGGAGACCGGGGCGGCCGGGGCGACACGGGGCGCCTCCGGCCCGCCCCCACCAGAGGGGGCCGGCGCCGCCCGGCAGCGGCTCGGGCTCGCGCAGGCCGCGCTGCTGTCGGCGCTGGTCGCCGGGACGCCCGTGCCCGAGGGGTTCGACCGGGTCCGGCTCGGTGTGCAGGCCCGGGCGCTCGCCGCGAAGCGGGCGGACGTGGTGGCGAAGGTCGCCCCCGAACTGCCGGTCATCCTCGGGGACGGGTACCGCACGGCGTTCCTCGGCTACGCCCAGACCCACCCGATGACCGCCGGATACCGGCGGGACGCCCTCACCTTCGCCGGGTATCTGCTGGCCGCCGGGCGCCCGGGGGACACGCGGGCGCGGCGGGAGCTGCGGGAGTGGTGGAGGGAGCGGTCGGGCCCGGCGCCCCTCTCCCGCCGGCCCGCCCGCCGGCTCGCCCGCGCCACGCGCAGGGTGCTGTCACGGCGTTGACGGGGACGAGGGGCCCGAACCGGCCGGCCCTGACGGCGCGGATCCCGAGCTCCCGACGACGCGGACCCGGGCCGCCGACGACGCGGGCCCGAGCTGCCGACCACGCGGGTCCGAACTGCCGACCACGCGGGCCCGGGCTGCCGAGGTGCGGGCCCGGGCCGGGCCCCGCACCGTCCTCGTCTCACCCCCGCGGGGTTCCGGGAGGAGGCCCCCCGGCCGTCGAACCGGTCTTCTGCCGCACCGCGTCGCCCGCAGGGGCGTCGCCGCGGCCGTAGTGGTGCGTGGTGAACATGTACAGCAGGCCGGTGCCCAGCACCACCGCGCCGCAGAGCAGCACGATCCAGTTCTCCCACCAGGGCTTCTCCGGGGTGCGGGCCCAGCAGATGTTGACGATGGCGAAGATGCCGTAGACCAGCGCGGCGATGTTCACGGCGAGGCCCCAACGGCCCAGGGTGAACTCCCCCGCCGGACGCCAGCCCTTGAGCCGGGCGCGCAGTGCGGCAAGGACCACCATCTGGAACGAGCCGTAGATGCCCAGGATCGCGAACGAGACGATGTTGGTGAGGGCGTCCTCGGAGAGCAGCGACGCGAAGGCGATGAGCAGCGGCACCGCCGCGGACACGAACAGCGCCCAGCTCGGCACCGCACGGGCGTGCACGAACCTCCGCAGCATCCGGTGTCCGACGATCATCTCGTCCCGGGCGTAGGAGTAGATGAGCCGCCCGGCCGCGGCCTGGAGACTGATCGTGCAGGACAGGAAGGAGATCAGCACCACGGCCATCACCAGCCGGGCCCCGGTCTCGCCCATGGCGTCGTACAGCACGTCCACCACCGGGTCGGCCACCTCGCCCGAGATGATGGCGTTGAAGTCCGTGACCGACAGCAGCAGTGACATACAGGTGAACGTGGCCGCGGCACCCCCGATGTAGATGGTGCGCCGCATCGCGCGGGGGATGACGCGCCCCGGGTGGGCGACCTCCTCCGCGGTGTCCCCGCACGCCTCGAAGCCGTAGTACTGGTAGAAGCCGATGATGGCGGCCGCCAGGAAGGCCGGCAGGTAGGAGCCGTTCTCCTCGATTCCGTAGGTGTCGAAGATGATGCCGACGTTGTGGTGCCGGTGAGTGGACAGCAGGTAGATACCGACGACGAGGGCGCCGATGAGCTCGCCGCCGAAACCGATGATGGCCGCCGCCGACAGCGCCTTGGTGCCCATGTAGTTGATGAGGATGGCGACGACGATGAGCACCGCGGTGCACAGCACGGTGGTGTGCACGGTGGCGTCGAAGCCGAAGAGGATGGCGATGTAGGGGCCGGCGCCGTAGGCGACCGAGGTGATGGTCACCAGCAGCGCCCACATGTACACCCAGCCGGTCATCCACGCCCAGCGCTTGCCCCACAGCCGCCGCGCCCAGGGGTAGACGCCGCCCGCGATCGGGTACTGGGCGACGATCTCCCCGAAGATCAGCGCCACGAGGAACTGGCCGCAGCCGGCCAGCACGAACGCCCAGATCATCGGCGGCCCGCCGTCGACGATCGCGATGCCGAAGAGGGTGTAGGTGCTCACCACCGGGGAGAGGTAGGTGAAGCCGAGGGCGAAGTTGGCCCAGGGGCCCATGTCCTTGCGGAACTCGGATCCCGGCTCACCGCCGGGGACGCCGGAGGCCGCCGCGGGAGGCTGGGTACCGGTCACCGCTGCACCTTCCGTCCTTCGGTGATCAGATCGGCGGCCCGTTCCGCGACGAGCAGCACGGTCACCATCGGGTTGATGGTGGGCATCGTCGGGAACACCGACGCGTCGACGATCCGCACGCCCTCGACGCCGAGCAGTCTCAACTCGGGGTCGCAGACGGCCGCGGGGTCGTCCGCGGCGCCCATCCGGCAGGTGCCGGCCGGGTGGTACACGGTGTGGGCCGCACGGCGGCCGTACTCCGACAGGTCGGCGTCGGAGACGACGTCCGGACCGGGGGCGACCTCGCGGACGAGCCAGTCGCGCAGCGGATCGGTCGCGGCGACCTCGCGTGCCACCTTCAGTCCGTCCACGATGGTGCGCTCGTCATGGCCCTCGGGGTCGGTGAAGTACCGGAAGTCCAAGGCGGGATGCTCGGCGGGGTTCCTGCTGCGCAGCCACATGCGGCCGGTGGAGCGGGCCCGCGGCACGTTCGGTGTCATGCACACCCCGTGCCGCGGCACGGGGTAGCCCAGCCGCTCGGTGTTGACGGTGAACGGCACCTGGTAGAAGTGGAACATCAGGTCGGGACGCGGCTGGCCACGGTCGCGGCGCAGGAACAGACCGGCGTCGGAATCCATGGCGGAGTTGGGCGGCAGCGGTCCCGCGGTCTCCCAGACGATCACGGACTCGGGGTGGTCGAGCAGGTTCTCCCCGACACCGGGGAGGTCGGCCCGGACCTCGATGCCCAGGGCGCGCAGGTCGTCGGCCGGTCCGATGCCGGAGAGCATCAGCAGCCGCGGCGTGTCGATGGCACCCGCGCAAAGCAGCAGTTCACGCTCGGCACGCACGGTGGCGGGTTCGCCGTCGGCACCCCGGACGGCGACCCGGGTGAGCCGGCCCGACGCGTCGGGGATCAGCCGGTGGGCCCAGGTCTCCAGCAGGAGCGTGAGGTTGGGCCGGTCCAGCACCGGGTGGAGGTAGGCGACGGACGCGGAGGAGCGCAGGTTGCCCTCCGGCTGGTAGGCCAGCGAGAAGAAGCCGGTGCCGTCGGCGAAGGGTTCGGCGTTGAAGTCGTCGACGACGGGGACGCCGAGGGCGCGGGAGGCGGCGGTGACGAAGTCCTCGGCGATGGCATTGCGGTCGGCCTCGGCCACGGGAACGATCCGGGTGAGCAGCCGGTCGCGGTAGGGCAGGATCGTCGCCGGGTCCCAGCCGGAGCAGCCCTGGCGGACCCAGTCGTCGAGGTCCTGCGGCAGCGGCAGAAAGCTGATCAGCGTGTTGTGCGAGGAGCAGCCGCCGAGCACCCGGGCCCGGGAGTGCAGGATGTGCGAGTTGCCGCGCGGCTGTTCGACGGTGGTGTAGCCGTAGTCGAACTCCGAGCCGAGCAGGTTGATCCAGTTGCGCAGGCGCAGGATGCGCTCGTCGCCGACGTCACTGGGGCCGCCCTCGATGACGCAGACGCGGCAGTCGGGGTCCTCGCTCAGCCGGGCGGCGAGCACGCAACCGGCGGTGCCGCCGCCGACGATGACGTAGTCGTAGGCGGACTCGGCGCCGTGCGCGGGAGTGGTGGCCATGCGCTGCTCTGCTTTCTTTCTCGTTCGGTGGGCCACGGGCTGGCGGGGTGCTTCCGCACGGGTCAGCCCTTGAACCAGCCGGAGGGGGCGGGGGCGAGGTTCTGGTAGATGTGCTTGGCCTCCTGGTACTCGCGCAGACCCGTGGGGCCGAGCTCGCGTCCGACGCCGGAGCGGCCGAAGCCGCCCCACTCGGCCTGGGGTACATAGGGGTGGAAGTCGTTGATCCACACGGTGCCGTGCCGCAGCCGCAGGGCGACGCGCTGGGCGCGGCTCGCATCCGAGGTCCACACACCGCCGGCCAGCCCGTAGCGGGTGTCGTTGGCCAGTTCCACCGCCTCGTCCTCGGTGCGGAAGCGCTCGACGGTGACGACCGGGCCGAAGACCTCCTCCTGGACGATCCGCATGGACCGGTCACAGTCGGCGAAGATCGTCGGCAGCAGGAAGAACCCGCGACTGAGGGCCGGGTCGTCGGGGCGGGTGCCGCCGGTGACGAGCCGGGCGCCCTCCTCCTTGCCGAGGGCGATGTAACCCTCGACCTTCTCACGGTGCTCGGCGGAGCTGAGCGGGCCGCTCTCGGTGCCCTCCTCCAGGCCGTTGCCGAGCCGGATCGCCCGGGCGCGCTCGGCGTAGGCCTCGACGAACCGGTCGTGCAGGGAGTCCTCGACCAGCAGACGCGATCCGGCCGAGCAGACCTGCCCGGAGTGCAGGAAGGCGGCGTCGAGGGCGTAGTCGACGGCGGCGTCGAAATCGGCGTCGGCGAAGACGATGTTGGGGTTCTTGCCGCCCAGTTCCAGCGCGATGTTGCGCGGGCCCCCGGCGGCGGCGGCCATGATGGCCCGGCCGGTGTTCAGACCGCCGGTGAAGGAGACCAGGTCGACGTCGGGGTGGCCGGTCAGTGCGGCGCCGACGGTCGCCCCGGATCCCAGCACCAGGTTGGCGACGCCGGGCGGTGCGCCGGCCTCCTCGATGAGCCGGATCATGGTGATCGTGGTGAGGGGTGTGGTCTCGCTGGGCTTCAGGACGAAGGTGTTGCCGGCGGCCAGGGCCGGGGCGACCTTCCAGGAGGCCTGCAGCAGCGGGTAGTTCCAGGGGGCGATGAGCGCGCACACGCCGACCGGCTGGTAGACGACGCGGCTGAGGACGTCCGGGCCGACGTCGACGACCCGGCCGCCGTCCTTGCCCGCGAGTTCGGCGAAGTAGCGGAAGGCGTTCGCCACGTCCTCCACGTCGATCCGCGCCTCGGCGAGCGTCTTGCCGGTGTCGAGCGTCTCGGTACGGGCGATGTCCTCGCGGTCGCGCAGCAGCAGGTCGTGGACGCGCAGCAGCAGGTCGGCGCGGCTGCGGGAGGGGGCGTTCGCCCAGTCCTCCTCGGCGAAGGCGCGCCGGGCTGCGCGCACGGCGCGGTCGACATCGGCGGCGTCGGCCTCGTCGACGGTGGTGACGACCGAGGCGTCGTAGGGGTTGACCACGTCGCGGCGGCCGCCGGCCGCCGCCTGCGTCCACTCGCCGTCGATGTACAGATCACCCACCGCGGGGCCTCCTTCGCGTCCGGCCGGAGCCCGATCGGCTCGACGACCAGCAACATGGCCCATCGGGCGTGCGGCGGCCACGGGCCACACCGCCGCGGCGGTGTCCGGCCTGCCCCTAGGACCCGGCTGGGCTAGTCGCACGGGCCCGGGCGTGCGCACCGAAGTGTGCCGGGACCGACAACCCCGCACACGAACCAGGAAGCCTCCGGGGGATTCACACCTGTTCGCACTGACATGACACCCGGCAGATGTCCCGCATTCGTCCCCGACAGCCCCCGAAACAGTCATTCGTCCCCGTACGGCCGTTGACGTAGACCCGGAAGTAACATGTCACCCGCGCACCCGAAGCGCACTAGCGTGCGGTGCCGTACCAGGAGGCACCACCATGCGACCGCGACCCCCCGTCAAGGGCCGAGGCATCTTCAGCGGCACCGGGCTCATCGTCATATGCCTGACGGCGACGCTCGCCGCGCTGGCCTTCCCGATCTGGTCGTACCCGGACCAGCCGGGGACGGCCCCGAACGTACTGAGCGCCCAGACCCTGCAGACGAGCTACGGCCCGCTCTCCGCGCTCGACCAGGATTTCCTCACGAAGGTCAGACTGGCCGGGCTGTGGGAGCTGCCCGCGGGGCGGCAGGCGCAGTCGAAGGGGACCACACCGGCCGTCCGGACGGCGGGCCGGCACCTCGTCGAGGGGCACCGGTTCCTGGACGAGCGGGTCCGCGGCGTCGCAGCCCGGCTGGACCTCGACCTGCCCGACGAGCCCAGCGCACAGCAGAGGCAGTGGCTGGACCGGCTCGAGCGGGCGCGGGGCACGGAGTACGACCGCGAGTTCGCCACCATCCTGCGGGTGGCCCACGGCACGGTGTTCCCGGTCGTCGCCCAGGTCCGCGCGAGTACCCGCAACTCCCTGGTGCGCGAACTCGCCGATGACGCCAACACGACCGTCCTCGACCACATCAAGGTCCTGGAGGCCACGGGTGAGGTCGACTTCGACGCCGTGGCCCGTGACCTGACCGCCGGCTCCACTCACCCCGCGGCCGCCCCCGGACTCGCCGTTCCCCCCTCTTCACCGCCCTCGTCGCCGCCGTCTCCGTCGCCGTCCTCGTCGGACTACACGCTTCCGCCGCCCGCCTACAGGCCGCCGCCGGACTGAACGGAACGTCACATACCGACAACACTCCGTCCGGATCGTGAACGAGGCATGGTGTTTTCGGGACCGTGTCACATACAAACAACATATGCTCTGGGTTCTTTTCCTGCTGGCGGCCTGGGCCGTGGCCGGCACGGCGTGCACGCGTCTGTGCCTGGCCGCCGTCCGCGCCGCGGCCGTGGCGGCGCAGACCGGCCGGGGTCGTGAACTCACGCTGTACGAGGCGGCGTTCCTCTCCGGCGGCCCCCGCCGGGTCGCCGACGTGACGCTGGTCGCCATGGCCCGTCAGCGTCGGCTGCTCCTCGCCCACACCGGCTGGGCGACGGTCGTCGACCCGCGCGGGCGGGACGACATGGAACGGTCGGTGATCGGGGCCATCGGCCCCGAGGGGCAGTCCCGGATCGCGCCGGTGCGGTCCACGGCCGCCGCGGCGGACGCGGTGCGCGGGATCGCCGACGGGCTGGTGCGCGCCGGGCTCGCGGTGCCGGACAGCGCCCGTACGACGGTCGCGACGGCCGTCCGCCAGGTCCGTGCCGCCGCGGTCGCCGTCCTCGGGCTGGGCCTGGCCGCCCTGCTGACGCCCGCTCCGCCGGACATGCCGCGGCATCTGGTCGCCCTGTGGTTCGCGCTGCCGCTCACCCTGGCCCTGAGCTGCCTGGCCGTCGCGCGGATCGAGATCCACCCCTACTCACGCTGGGCCTCCCCGGCCGGCCAGCAGATGCTCGGTGCGCTGACCCGCACCGCGGACGGCACCGCCGACGACCGCACCTTCCTCACCTCGGTGGCCGTGCGCGGTGTCGGCGCGATCGGCGAACCGGACCTGCGCGCCGCGTTCGCGCATCGCGAGCCAGGCGACTGACGCACGCCGGGGGCGCACCGGGGGGCACGGCGCCGACACCGGCGGACGGTGCTTGCCTTCCCCTCTCCCCGTACGAAACATCCCTTTCGTCGCCACCGTGCACCGAAGGGATACGCATGAGAGCCGCTCTCCTCTACTCGGCCGCAGGGTCCTTGCTGCTGAGCACCCTCGCCGGGGCCCCGGCCACCGCGGACCCGGCGGGTGCGGCGGAGCGGCGCGGCACGGCCGTGGCGGCCGCCCGGGCGAAGGCGGCCGGCGTCGACTTCGGCCCCTGCCCCGACGCGCAGGACCTGCCCGGCAGCATGCGGTGCGGCACGGTGCGCGTCCCCCTGGACTACGCCCGGCCGGACGGCGAGCAGATCGAACTCTCCGTCAGCAGGGCCCTGGCGACGCGGAAAGACCCCCGGGGCGGCGGCCACAAGGTCCTCCGGCAGGGCGCCCTCGTCCACAACCCGGGCGGCCCCGGTGCCGACGGCCTGTACTTCCCGCTGATCGGCCTGCTGCCCGAGTGGAAGCGCATCGCGGCGGCGTACGACCTCGTCGGCTACGCGCCGCGCGGTGTCGGCCGCTCGGCGCCGCTCTCCTGCGAGGACCCGAAGCAGTTCTTCAAGGGGCCCTCGCAGGCGCCGGCCCGGCCCTCCGCCTCGTACAAGAGGGAACGCATCGCGCGGGCGAAGGCGTACGCGCGCGGCTGCGCCGAGCGGGCCGGCGACGCGCTGCGGCACTACCACTCCCTCAACAACGCCCGCGACCTCGACGTCCTGCGCGCCGCGCTCGGCGAGGAGCGGCTGACCTTCATGGGCTCGTCGTACGGAACGTACTTCGGGGCCCTGTACGCGACGCTGTTCCCGGCGCACGTGCGGCGGATGGTGTTCGACTCGGTCGTCCACCCCGGCCCCGGGCGGATCTGGTACCGCAACAACCTCGCCCAGTCGGCGGCGTTCGAACGGCGCTGGGCGGACTTCCGGGCGTGGATCGCCCGCCACGACGACGTGTACGGGCTGGGCGCCACCGCGCGCGAGGTGCTGCGCGGCTACCGGCGGGCGAGCGCGCGCCTGGCCGCCGAGCCCGCGGGCGGGAAGGTCGGGCCGGGCCAGTTGCAGCGGGCGTTGCTTCAGGCCGCGTACTACGACGACCTGTGGCCGCACCGCGCGCACGCCCTGTCGGCGTACCTCGCGGGCGACCCGAAGCCCCTGATCGAGCAGGCGGAGCAGCATCCGGAGGCGGCGGCCGAGGCGGAGAACTCACGCGCGGTGTACCTGGCCGTCGAGTGCAACGACGCCCCCTGGCCCACGGACTGGACGGTGTGGGACCGGGACAACGCCCGGCTCGCACGGGTGGCGCCCTTCGCGACCTGGGACAACGCGTGGACGAACCTGCCGTGCGCCTACTGGCCGGCGCCCCGGCAGCGGCCGCTCGACGTCGGCGCCGCGCCGGGTGAGCTGCCGCCGACGCTGATCCTGGCCGCCGAGCGGGACGCCGCCACCCCGTACGACGGCGCCCTCGCACTCCACGACCGTCTCGCGGGCTCGGCCCTGGTGACGGAGCGGGACGCCGGCGCCCACGGGCTCGCGGGCGGCCCGAACGCCTGCGTCAACGGCCATGTGGAGGCGTATCTGCTGGAGGGGCGCCTGCCGGGACGGCGCGCGGAGTGCGCCCCCCACACCGAGCCGAAACCCACCGCCCCGCCCACCTGGCCTACACCGGCGGCCCCGGACGAGGCCGGGGCCGTGGCGCACAGAAGCGTCCGCTGAATCAGGCCGGCGAGGCGACCAGCATCAGGCCAGCGAGGCAACCAGCTCGGCGACGTCCTTGCGGCGGCCCGTGTAGAACGGCACCTCCTCGCGGACGTGCATCCGGGCCTCCGATGCGCGCAGGTGACGCATGAGGTCGACGATGCGGTACAGCTCGTCGGCCTCGAAGGCGAGGATCCACTCGTAGTCGCCGAGGGAGAACGAGGCGACGGTGTTGGCGCGCACGTCCGGGTAGCCGCGGGCCATCTTGCCGTGGTCGGCGAGCATGCGGCGGCGGTCCTCGTCGGGCAGCAGGTACCAGTCGTAGGAGCGCACGAACGGGTAGACACTCACGTAGTCGCGGGGCGTCTCGTCGGCGAGGAACGCCGGGATGTGCGAGCGGTTGAACTCGGCGGGGCGGTGCAGCGCCATGTTCGACCAGACGGGCTCCAGGGCGCGGCCCAGCTTCGTCCGGCGGAAGAGGTTGTACGCATCCTGCAGCGCGTCGCTGGTCTCCGCGTGCCACCAGATCATGAGGTCGGCGTCGGCGCGCAGGCCCGAGACGTCGTACGTGCCGCGGACCGTCACGTCCTTGGCGGCGAGCTGGTCGAACAGCTCCTGGACCTCGTCGGCGTACCCGGTGCGGTCCTCGGGGAGGACGTCCTTCAGCTTGAAGACGCACCAGAGCGTGTAGCGGATGACCTCGTTGAGGTCCTTGGCCAGCTTGCCCTTGTTCGGGATGCGGTCGGGCCCGGCGCTGGAGGCCGTGGTGGAGGCGTCGTCACTCATGCCTCTCATTCTCCCGCTCCGCCGTGCAGACTCTGCACCGGGTGGGCGGTGAGCTCCTGCACACCCCGCAGGTCACCGTGGATCTGGTCGACGGCGGCGTAGGCGCTCGCGATGCAGGCGGGGATGCCGACGCCGTCGTACGCGGCGCCGCACACGGCGAGGCCGGGCAGGCGGGCGACGTGCTCCCGGACGCGGGCCACGCGCGCGTGGTGGCCGACCGGGTACTGGGGCAGGCCGTCGTCCCAGCGGGTGACGCGGGTGGCGACGGGGACGGCGTCGAGGCCGGTCGCCGCCTTCAGATCGTGCCGGGAGACGTCCACCAGGTCGCTGTCGTCGCGCCGGAGGATCTCCGTCTCGCCGTACCGCCCGACGGAGGTGCGCAGGACGACCAGGTCGGGGTTCTCGTCGGCGATCCAGCCCCACTTCTGCGAGGCGAAGGTGGACGCCTTGATGGTGTGTCCGTCGACCGGCGGCACGAGGAAGCCGCTGCCCTCGGGCAGGTCCGTCCCACCGCGGCGGTAGGCGAGGGTGACCAGGGCCATGGACGCGTACTCGACGCCGTCGAGCTCCGCGGCGGCCCCGGGGCACTCGGCGCGCAGCAGCCGGGCCGCGGCGGGCGCGGGGGCGGCGACGACCACGGCGTCCGCGAGCCACTCGCGGTCGCCGGAGGCGACCTGCCAGCCGCCGTCCGGGGTGCGGCGCAGTCCCGTCACCGGTGTCCGTGTGAGGATCTCGCCCCCGCGGGCGAGGACCGAGTCCGCCACCGCGAGGGGCAGGGTGCCGATGCCGCCCCGGACACCCATGAACACCGGGCCGGTCTGCCCGGCCGCCGCCGCCCTGGCCTGGAGCTCCCGGACCCCTTCGGTCAGCGAGGTGTGGGTGCGGGCCACCTGGAAGAGCTGCGGGACGGCCGAACGCATGGAGATGCGGTACGCGTCCCCCGCGTACACCCCGCCCAGCATGGGCTCCAGCAGACGGTCGACGACCTCGCGGCCGAGGCGCCGCGCGACGTACTCCCCGACCGCCACGTCGTCGCCGACCTCGGTGCGGGGCAGTTCGGCGTCCCGCTCGATGCGGGCGAGGCCCTCCTCGGACACCACACCGGCCAGGGCGGACGCGGCGCCGGGCACGCCCATCACATGCCCCTTGGGGAAGGGGCGCAGGGCGCCGCGGGTCCACAGCGAGGCCGTCGCCGTGGCCGGGGGCTGGAGACGGTCGGCGAGGCCCACCTCGCGGGCGAGTGCCACCGCCTCGGGGCGGCGGGCCAGCATCGACTCGGCGCCGAGGTCCACCCGTGCGCCCGCGACCTCCCCGGGCAGCAGCTTGCCGCCGGTCCGGCCGGACGCCTCCAGTACGGTCACCCGCGCCCCGCGGTCCAGCAGCCGGTGCGCGGCGGCCAGTCCCGCGATACCCGCCCCGATGACGACGACCCGCCCTTGTGCTTCACGCATGCCCCCAGCCTCTCAGACCCCACCGGCGGTGCCGCCGCACCCCGGTGTCCTGCACGAGTCCCGACCGTGACCGCATCGGAACCGTCCCGGGCCAAACGATCGGCACCGTCCGGGCGTCGAAGAAGCGTGAGCAGAATCGACCTCCGGGGGGATGCCCGCATGCGCACACGACGATCGCGACGATCCACACGATCCGTACGACACACCGCCCCGGCCCTGGCCGCGCTGCTGCTGTCGGCCGCCCTCGCCCTGACGGGGTGCAGCGCCGGGGACGACGCGTCGGGTGGCAGCGGCTCCGCCGCCGACCGCGGGGCGGACGGCAAGGGCGTCTCGGGCGAAGCCGCCCCCGGCGGCACCGGAAACGGCGCCAGGGCCACGGCGCCGCCGAAGCTCACCCCGGCCCACATCATCCGCACGGCCTCCCTGACCGTGCAGGTCAAGGACGTCCCGCAGGCCCTGGAGCAGGCCCGCACCGGGGTGGAGAACGCGGGCGGCTACGTCGGCGACGAGACCACCACCCGCGACGCCGAGGGCCATGAGCGCACCCGGGTCGTGCTGCGCGTGCCCGTCGAGAAGTACGACTCGGTCCTGGACGCCCTGGAGGGTGCCGGCAAGCTCCTCGACCGCAGCGCGAAGGCCGAGGACGTCACCGACCAGGTCGTGGACGTGGAGAGCCGGATCAAGACGCAGCGCGCCAGCGTGGCCCGGATCCGCGAGCTGATGGACCAGGCCACCAAGCTCAGTGACGTGGTCACCCTGGAGGGCGAACTGAGCACCCGCCAGGCCGACCTGGAGGCGCTGATCGCCCGGCAGAAGTCCCTGAAGGACCGCACCAGCCTGGCCACCGTCACGCTGTCGCTGTCCGAGACCCCGGTGAAGAAGGAGACGAAGGACGACGACCCGGGCTTCGTGGACGCGCTCGCGGGCGGCTGGGACGCCTTCGTGACGATGCTGCGCTGGCTCACCGTGGTCGTCGGCGCCGTCCTGCCGTTCGCGGCGGTGGCCGCGCTGATCGTCTGGCTCTGGCTGCGCGTCGTACGCCCCCGGCTGCCGCGCCACCCCGCGCCCACCGCGACCGCGCCGGGCCCGCTGCCCACGGCCCGGCCGGCGCCGGAGTCCACGCAGCCGGGAACGCCGGGGCAGCGGGACTGAAATGCCCTGCTCCCGTAGCGTGTTCGCATGAACATGAGGCGTACACGGGAGCGACTGGTCGTCATCGGCGGTGACGCCGCGGGCATGTCCGCGGCGTCCCAGGCGCGCCGTCTGAAGGGCCCCGACGAGCTGGAGATCGTGGCGTTCGAACGGGGTCACTTCACGTCGTACTCGGCGTGCGGCATCCCCTACTGGGTCGGCGGCGACGTCACCGACCGGGACCGGCTCATCGCCCGCACGCCCGAGGAGCACCGCGCCCGCGACATCGACCTGCGGCTGCGCACCGAGGTCACGGAACTCGACCCCGACGGGCAGCGGGTACGCGCGCGTGACCTGGAGACCGGCGAGGAGTCCTGGACGTCGTACGACAAGCTCGTGATCGCGACCGGCGCCCGCCCGATCCGGCCGGACATGCCCGGGGCCGACGCGGCCGGGGTGCACGGGGTGCAGACCCTGGACGACGGTCAGGCGCTCCTCGACACGCTGGAACGCACGCGGGGCCGCCGCGCGGTGATCGTCGGGGCCGGTTACATCGGCGTGGAGATGGCCGAGGCGCTCATCAAGCGCGGCTACGAGGTGACGGTCGTCAACCGCGGCAGCGAGCCCATGTCGACCCTCGACCCCGACATGGGCCGCCTGGTGCACGACGCCATGGAGGGCCTGGGCATCACGATGGTGAACGACGCCGAGGTCACGAAGATCATGACCGGTGATGGGGGCACCTCCCTGCTCGGGCGAAGCCGAGAGCTCGGGGGAGGGCGGGTGCGGGCCGTGGTCACGGCGGAGCGCGAATTCCCCGCGGACGTCGTCGTGCTGGGCATCGGCGTGCGCCCCGAGACGGCCCTCGCGAAGGCCGCCGGCCTTCCCCTCGGCGCGCACGGCGGTCTCCTCACGGACCGCTCGATGCGCGTGCGCGGCCGGGAGAACATCTGGGCCGGCGGCGACTGCGTCGAGGTCCTCGATCTGGTCTCGGGACAGGAGCGGCACATCCCGCTCGGCACCCACGCCAACAAGCACGGCCAGGTCATCGGGACCAACGTCGGCGGCGACTACGCGACCTTCCCGGGCGTGGTCGGCACGGCGGTCAGCAAGGTCTGCGACCTGGAGATCGCCCGCACGGGTCTGCGGGAGAAGGACGCCCACCGGGTGGGCCTGCGCTTCGAGTCGGTCACCATCGAGTCGACCAGCCGGGCGGGCTACTACCCGAACGCCTCCCCGATGACGGTCAAGATGCTCGCCGAGCACCGCACGGGCCGCGTCCTCGGCGTCCAGATCGTCGGCCGGGAGGGCGCGGGCAAGCGGGTCGACATCGCGGCGGTCGCCCTCACGGCGGGCATGACGGCGGAACAGATGACGGCCCTGGACCTCGGCTACGCCCCGCCGTTCTCCCCGGTCTGGGACCCGGTCCTGGTAGCGGCCCGCAAGGCGTCGGCTAAGGTGCGCGGTTCGTTGTGAGGCAGGGCGGGGCCACGCCCTCAGGGCCGGGCGGGGCGCCTTTGTGGGGCAGGGCGGTGCCGCGCCCTCAGGGGCGCGGGGCTGTGTCAATGTGCGGCTCCGCCGCGTGGGCGCGACGAGCCACCACGCACCCGCACCCCTGCGGCGAAACGGCCTACGCCGTCCCCGCCGTACCGTTGATCCGGTCGATCGCCTGCCGCGCCTGCTCCGCCGGCGGCCGCGACGGCAACGACGACACCGACGCCGGAGCGGCCGTCACCGCCGGCGGCTGCTCCCCCGCCGGCTTCGCGTGCGTGGCCACCCGGGTCGACCGCAACCGGTGACTCACGGCCTCCTCCAGCGTCACGGGCCGCCGCAACTGGGTCGCCAGCCGCCCCGCCTCCTGGCCCAGGCGGGCCACGTCCTCCCAGGGCAGCCGCACCACCAGCGTCAGCTCCGCCTCACCGTCGGGCAGTGCGTGCATGGCGGGAGTAGCTCGGTCGTTCATCGCCTGTTCCTCACGTCGGCCCCGCGACCCGCCTTCCCCGCGCCGCGGGCGGTTGCCGACACATACGCACGCCCGTGCGGCCGCGTTCACCGAACCGGCCGATCGGGCCCGCGTCAGCTTGCGGTCAGCGTGTGCACGTGCTCGACCAGCCGCGTGAGGGCGTCCGGGTCCGTGGACGGCATGACGCCGTGGCCCAGGTTGAAGACGTGACCCTCGAGGTCCTTCGCCGAGTCCAGGACCTCGCGGGTCTTCGCCTCGACGGCCTCCGTCGGGGCGAACAGCACCGTCGGGTCGAGGTTGCCCTGGAGTGCCTTGCCGGGGCCGACCCGGCGTGCGGCCTCGTCCATCGGGACGCGCCAGTCGACGCCGACGACGTCCGCGCCGGCCTCGCCCATGAGACCCAGCAGCTCGCCGGTGCCGACGCCGAAGTGGATGCGCGGGACGCCGTACCCGGCGACCGCCTCGAAGACCTTCGCCGAGGCGGGCAGCACCGAGCGGCGGTAGTC
This sequence comes from Streptomyces sp. NPDC101110, assembly GCF_044759525.1. Taxonomy (NCBI): domain Bacteria; kingdom Bacillati; phylum Actinomycetota; class Actinomycetes; order Kitasatosporales; family Streptomycetaceae; genus Streptomyces; species Streptomyces sp. NPDC101110. The sequence goes on from NZ_JBIVZM010000017.1 coordinate 89,012, forward strand.
GACGGGGGCCAGCGCACCGGCCCAGGAGTCGAACAGCTGGACCGCCGAGGCGCCCGCCTCGATCTGCACCTTCAGGAACGCTGCGGTGATGTCCGAAAGGCGGTCCAGCAGGTCGGCCCAGAGCTCCGGGTCGCCGTACATCATCGCCTTGGCGTTCTCGTACGTGCGCGAGGGGCCGCCCTCGACGAGGTAGCTGGCGAGGGTGAAGGGGGCGCCGGCGAAGCCGATGAGGGGCGTGGCACCGAGCTCGCGGGTGAGCAGGCCGATGGCCTCCGTGACGTAGGAGACGTCCTCGGGGGTCAGGTCGCGCAGCTGCGCGAGGTCCGCGCGGGTGCGGACGGGGCGCTCGACGACCGGGCCGACGCCGGGCTTGATGTCGAGGTCGATGCCGATGGCCTTGAGCGGGACGACGATGTCGCTGAAGTAGATCGCCGCGTCCACGCCGTGCCGGCGCACCGGCTGGAGCGTGATCTCGGTGACCAGCTCGGGCCGCATGCAGGACTCGAGCATCGGGATGCCCTCGCGCACCTTGCGGTACTCCGGCAGTGAGCGCCCGGCCTGTCGCATGAACCACACCGGTGTGTGCGGTACGGGCTCGCGCCGGCAGGCCTTGAGGAAGGCGGAGTCGTACGTGGCGGACGGCTGCTGGGCCCGAGGGGCGTCGTTGGCACTCACGGGGCCAAGTTTCGCACGGCGTGGAACGGCGTGATTCAGCCCCTGGAGAGGCGCGGGGTGTCTAGCCCCGCACGCGGGCTCGGGTCCCCGTAATCTTCCCGCATGGCTGCGGCTCAGGGACGACTGTCGGACGGCGCTGGCGGAATGGACGAAGCGAAGGACACCGAGAACGACCGGCGGGAGGCGGACTCCGCCCCGCTGCCCTTCCGGGCCGCCGTCGACGCGCTCAAGGCGGCGCGGCTGCGGCCCCAGATCGAGGTCGAGCCGACGCCCCCGCCGAGGCGGCTCGCTCCTCACAGCTACGCGTTGGAGGCGGCGGTCGTCGACGGCGACCAGGACCTGGCCGACGGTCGGCTGGTGCTGCTGCACGACCCGGCCGGGCACGACGCCTGGCGGGGCACGTTCCGGCTGGTGACGCTGGTGCGCGCGGAGCTGGAGCCGGAGATGGCGGCGGATCCCCTGCTGCCCGAGGTGTGCTGGACCTGGCTGACGGGCGCGCTCCAGGCGCGGGGGCTGACCGGTGGGGAGCCGAGCGGCACCGTCACGCGGGCGAGCTCCCACTACTTCGGCGGGCTGTCGGCTCGCCCGGCCGCCTCGCAGATCGAGATCCGCGCGTCGTGGACGCCGCGGGAGGGTCTGGGCGGCGTCCCGGACACGGCGGCGCACCTGGCGGCATGGTGCGATCTGCTCGCCCAGATCGCGGGGCTGCCCCCGGCCGTCCCCGGAGACGCGTCGGTGGTGACGCTGCCGCAGCGACGGGGCCCGCAGTCCCGCTGACCGCCCCCTGACCTGCCCGATCGACCTCTGACCGCCCCGCACTGATCGACCTTGTGCGGGGCGGTCAACCATGTCCCGTCGACGATCACACCTCAGTACCCCTCTTGGCCGAATCACTTTGTCGATACGGCCACTTTCGACCGCGTACCGACGCAGACCGAAACCGTCCGGCCTTCGAATGATCGACCGCGTGTCCGAATTGCACGGATTGTTATCACCGAATCGTGATCATTCTCTAAAGGCGGACGGATTCGGTGCCGAAGACGACTGTGACCTTGAAAGCACGGTTCGTCCCGGCTTCACCCCCCACGAGCCGGCCCCGTCCGCACCCCAGGAGGCCTGGTGTCCGTTCTCCTCGAGCAGCCCGCAAGCCTGGTCGCCTACCGCCCGAACAAGCCGACCGCCATGGTGGTCGTGGCCGACCCGCGCGTCCGCTCCACCGTCACCCGCCACCTGTGGGCGCTCGGTGTGCGCGACGTCATCGAGGCCTCGTCCATCGCGGAGGCTCGTCCCCGCATCGGCAACCCCCGCGACATCTGTGTCGCAGACGTCCACCTGCCGGATGGCTCCGGCCTCACGCTGCTGTCGGAGACCCGCGCGGCGGGCTGGCCCAACGGGCTCGCCCTCTCCGCCGCCGACGACATCGGCGCCGTGCGCAACGCACTCGCCGGCGGCGTGAAGGGTTACGTCGTCACCGGCACCCGCACCAACGTCGGGCTCCCCACCCGGCCGGGTGCCGCCCCCATCGGCGCCGCCGCCGCACGACTGCACCGCCGCCCCCCGGGTGCCCCGAGCCACCCGGGCGGCTACCGCGAACTGTCCGGCCGTGAGGTCGAGGTGCTGCGACTGGTCGCGGAAGGCCAGTCGAACAAGGCGATCGGCGTCTCGATGGGCCTGTCCGCCCTGACCGTCAAGAGCCACCTCGCCCGCATCGCCCGCAAGCTCGGCACGGGCGACCGCGCCGGCATGGTCGCGGTGGCGCTGCGGACCGGGATCATCCACTGACCCGCCCCCGACCCCTCGTGACCCTTCCCTCACGTGACGCGGGACCGGCCGCCGGCCCCGTTCACGTCACTCACGGTTCGTGAACCCGCCGCTTCCCCGACATGACTGGTTTGCGACCCCCGGGCGCCCGCCGACGGAACGTTCCGTCGGCGGGCGCTGTCCATACATGGATACCCTTGACAGGTGACCGACGCCCACGACACCGCAGCAGACAGCTCACTGCGAACCACCGGAGGCGCCCCTCCGGACGACGGCGGATCTTCTGTTACGGAGGCGCCGACCCCTCTGCTGGAGCCGCGTGAGGGCATTCCGCCCGTCATCGCGGACCAGACCGCCCTGGCCCGGATGATCGCCGCCTTCGAGGCGGGGTCCGGGCCCGTCGCCGTGGATGCCGAGCGTGCGTCCGGCTACCGCTACGGGCAGCGCGCCTACCTCGTCCAGCTGCGCCGCGAGGGCGCCGGGACGGCCCTGATCGACCCCGTGGCCTGCCCCGACCTGTCCGCCCTCGGTGACGCCCTGTCGGGTGTCGAGTGGGTGCTGCACGCCGCCACCCAGGACCTGCCCTGCCTGCGCGAGATAGGCATGGTGCCCACCCGCCTGTTCGACACCGAGCTGGCCGGCCGGCTCGCCGGGTTCCCCCGGGTCGGCCTCGGCGCGATGGTCGAGAGTGTGCTGGGCTTCGTCCTGGAGAAGGGCCACTCCGCGGTCGACTGGTCGACCCGGCCCCTGCCCGAGCCCTGGCTGCGCTACGCGGCCCTGGACGTCGAGCTGCTCGTCGACCTGCGCGACGCGCTGGAGAAGGAGCTGGACCGGCAGGGCAAGCTCGAATGGGCCCGCCAGGAGTTCGACGCGATCGCCTCGGCTCCCCCGCCCGAGCCCCGCAAGGACCCGTGGCGGCGTACGTCCGGCATGCACAAGGTGCGCCGGCGGCGGCAGCTGGCCGTCGTACGGGAGCTGTGGCAGACCCGGGACCGGATCGCGCAGCGGCGGGACGTCTCGCCGGGCAAGGTGCTCGGGGACGCGGCCATCGTCGAGGCCGCGCTGGCACTTCCGGCCAATGTGCACGCGCTGGCCGGGCTGAACGGTTTCGGCCACCGTGTGGGCAAGCGGCAGCTGGATCAGTGGCAGGCGGCGGTGGACCGGGCGAAGGCGCTGAGCGAGGCGCAGTTGCCGCAGCCGGGGCAGCCGGTGGCCGGCCCTCCGCCGCCGCGCGCCTGGGCCGACAAGGACCCCACGGCCGCGGCACGGCTGTCCGCGGCACGGGCCGGGGTGACGGCGCTGGCCGAGCAGCTGAACATGCCGCAGGAGAACCTGATCACCCCGGACACGGTGCGACGGGTGTGCTGGGAGCCCCCGGCGGTGGTGGACGCGGAGTCCGTCGCGGCGGCGCTGGCCGGGCATGGTGCGCGGCCCTGGCAGGTGGAGCAGGTGACGCCGGTTCTCGTGAAGGCGCTGTCCGCCAAGGAGGCCTAGCGGCCGCCGCTGGGCCTCGCGGCGTACGGCGGCTGCGGGTGGACTTCGGCTTGTGGCGCAGCTCCCCGCGCCCCGGAGGGGCGTCTACTTCGTGGCACCTCGGGTGAAGCCGTTGTAGATGTAGCGCTGGAGGCACAGGAAGACGATCAGCGTCGGGAGTATCACGAGAATCGCTCCTGCCGAGATGGTCTCCCCGTGGGCTCCGAACGGCCGGAGACGGCGGCCAGGGAGGTGTTCGCCGACTCCGCGGTGCCGAGCCGGCTGGGCGCCGAGCCTCACCGCTCGGACCTTGGCCGGATCGCGCGTGGATGTGGTGGGACTGACGGGGTGCCGGCCGGCCCGGGCCCTGGGGCTCGAACCCTGGTACCTGGAGTTCGTGTCCGGCGTGCAGAGCGTGCAGGCCGAGCACTCCAGCTCGCTGCTGCTGCGACTGGTGCGGAACATGGACGTGGAGGTGGGCGTCCAGGAGGCGTGGTGGCGAGCACGGCAGATCGGCGGGTCGATCCTCGTCGACTTCCGTGTCGCTGCCGGCCTGGGACGACTCGCAGCTGTGCCGGCTGACGTATCCGACGCTTTCGGCGATGAGCCATGACGTGCACGGGTTCGGAGCGGAGTGACCAGGACCTTGTTCCCGGTGATCACCGGGGGTGAGGGCGGATCACACCCGGTTGCCGACCCCTGTGCTGACGCCTCGGGGGTCCACTGCGCCGCCTCGGTGAGCGCCGTACGGGGGTGCGGGTGCGTTGTCGCTGGTCGCGCCGTTCCCCGCGCCCCTGAGGGCACCGCACCACCCGGAGAGGAGATGTGACCTTCACCGCTCCGCCTGCCAGGGCTGTGCAGCTACGTTACCCATAAGTAGCATGAGCCTGAGCGCGCGCTCAGCGCATCGCAGCAGCAATGCAGATCCTGACCCTGGAGGAGAGCCATCGTGCCTCGTACCGTCAGGGACGTCGTCTTCGTCGACGGCGTCCGCACCCCGTTCGGCAAGGCGGGCCCGAAGGGCATCTACCACGAGACCCGCGCCGACGACCTCGTCGTGAAGGCGATCCGGGAGCTGCTGCGCCGCAACCCCGGACTCGACCCGAAGAAGATCGACGAGGTCGCCATCGCCGCGACCACACAGATCGGTGACCAGGGCCTGACCATCGGCCGCACCGCCGGGATCCTCGCCGGTCTCCCCCAGTCCGTGCCGGGCTACTCCATCGACCGCATGTGCGCCGGCGCCCTGACCGCCGTCACCTCGGTCGCCGGTTCCGTGGCCTTCGGCGCCTACGACATCGCCATCGCGGGCGGTGTCGAGCACATGGGCCGCCACCCCATGGGCGAGGGCGTGGACCCGAACCCGCGGTTCGTCTCGGAGAAGCTGGTCGACGAGTCCGCCCTCTTCATGGGCATGACCGCGGAGAACCTGCACGACCGGTACCCGCAGATCACCAAGCAGCGCGCCGACGAGTACGCCGTGCGCTCCCAGGAGAAGGCCGCCAAGGCGTACGCCAACGGCAAGATCCAGGCCGACCTGGTGCCGGTGTCGGTACGCCGCACCTCCCCCGAGGCCGGTGAGACGGGCTGGGGCCTGGTCACCGCCGACGAGCCGATGCGCCCGGGCACGACCCTGGAGAACCTCCAGGGCCTGAAGACCCCGTTCCGCGTCCACGGCCGGGTCACCGCCGGCAACGCGGCCGGCCTGAACGACGGCGCCACCGCTTCGCTCATCGCCTCCGAGGACTTCGCGCGGGAGCACGACCTCCCCGTGAAGATGCGTCTGGTCTCCTACTCCTTCGCGGGCGTCGAGCCGGAGGTCATGGGCTACGGCCCGATCCCGGCGACGGAGAAGGCGCTGGCCCAGGCGGGTCTGTCGATCTCCGACATCGGCCTGTTCGAGATCAACGAGGCCTTCGCCGTCCAGGTCCTGGCGTTCCTGGACCACTACGGCATCGCCGACGACGACGAGCGCGTCAACCAGTACGGCGGCGCCATCGCCTTCGGCCACCCGCTGGCCTCCTCCGGCGTCCGTCTGATGACGCAGCTGGCCCGCCAGTTCGAGGAGCAGCCGCACGTCCGCTACGGCCTGACCACCATGTGCGTCGGCTTCGGCATGGGCGCGACGGTCATCTGGGAGAACCCGCACTTCGAGGGGGACAAGTGAGCACCACCGCCGAGCTTCTGAAGCAGGCTTCCGAACTGTTCCCGGACGAGGTCGTCACGAGTGCGCACGTACGCCACTTCGACCTGCCGCTGGGTGCGGGCCGTTTCGCCCTGATCACCCTGGACAACGGCCACGACCACACCAAGCCGACCACCTTCGGCCCGGCCTCGCTGGCGAACCTCGACGCCGCGATCGACCAGGTCGAGAAGGAGGCCGCGGACGGCGAGATCGTCGGCGTCGGCCTCACCGGCAAGCCGTTCATCTTCGCGGTCGGCGCCGACCTCAAGGGCGTGGAGATCCTCAAGGAGTACGAGCACGCCCTCGCCATCGGCAAGGGCGGCCACGAGGTCTTCAAGCGGCTGTCGAAGCTGGCCGTGCCGACCTTCGCGTACTACAACGGCGCCGCGATGGGCGGCGGTGTCGAGGTCGGTCTGCACTGCACCTACCGCACCGTCTCCGCCGCCCTGCCGGCGTTCTCGCTGCCCGAGGTCTTCCTCGGTCTGGTCCCGGGCTGGGGCGGCTGCGCCCTGCTGCCGAACCTGATCGGCCCCGAGAAGGCCGTCTCGGTGATCATCGAGAACAGCCTCAACCAGAACAAGCAGCTCAAGGGCAAGCAGGTCTTCGAGCTCGGGATCGCCGACGCGATCTTCGAGGGCGCGGACTTCCTGGAGCAGTCGCTGATCTGGACCGCTGCCGTCCTCAAGGGCGAGCTGGAGATCGAGCGCCCGGTCATCGACCGCGGCGAGGCCTGGGACCAGGCCGTCGCCAAGGGCCGCTTCATCGCGGACTCCAAGGTGCACGGCGCCGCCCCGGCCGCCTACCGCGCCCTGGACATCATCGCCGCCGCCAAGAACGGCGACCTCCAGCAGGGCTACGACGCCGAGGACAAGGCCCTCGCCGACCTCATCATGGGCGGCGAACTGCGCTCCGGCATCTACGCCTTCAACCTGGTGCAGAAGCGCGGCAAGCGCCCGGCCGGCGCCCCGGACAAGAACCTGGCCCGCCCGGTCACCAAGGTCGGTGTCGTCGGCGCCGGTCTGATGGCCAGCCAGCTCGCGCTGCTGTTCCTGCGCCGCCTGGAGGTGCCGGTCGTGCTGACCGACATCGACCAGGAGCGCGTCGACAAGGGTGTGGGCTACGTCCACGCCGAGATCGACAAGCTGCTCGGCAAGGGCCGCATCAACCAGGACAAGGCCAACCGCCTCAAGGCGCTGGTGTCCGGTGTGCTGGACAAGGCCGAGGGCTTCTCGGACGCCGACTTCGTCATCGAGGCGGTCTTCGAGGAGATCGGCGTCAAGCAGCAGGTGTTCGCGGAGGTCGAGGCGGTCGCCCCGGCGCACGCCATCTTCGCCACCAACACCTCCTCGCTGTCGGTCTCCGAGATGGCGTCGAAGCTGAAGCACCCCGAGCGGGTCGTCGGCTTCCACTTCTTCAACCCGGTCGCCGTCCTGCCACTGCTGGAGATCGTGCGCGGCGAGAAGACCGACGACGCCTCGCTGGCCACGGCCTTCGCCGTCGCCAAGAAGCTGAAGAAGACCGCGGTCCTCACCAAGGACGCCCCGGCGTTCGTCGTGAACCGCATCCTGACCCGCTTCATGGGCGAGATCCAGAACGTCATCGACGAGGGCACGCCGGTCGAGGTCGCCGAGAAGGCCGTGGAGCCGCTCGGTCTGCCGATGTCGCCGCTGGTGCTGCTGGAGCTGGTCGGCCCCGCGATCGGTCTGCACGTCTCGGAGACCCTCAACCGGGCCTTCCCGGACCGCTTCACGGTCTCCCCGAACCTCGCGGCGGTCGTCAAGGCCGGCAAGCGCGGCTTCTACGTCTACGACTCCGGCAAGCCGGAGTTGGACCCCGAGGTCGCCGCGCTACTGAAGCAGGGCGACACCGTCCTGACGGAGGAGCAGGTCCGCGACCGCGTGCTCGACGCGGTGGCGCAGGAGATCGGCATCATGCTCGAGGAGGGCGTCGTCGCCGAGGCCCAGGACATCGACCTGTGCCTCATCACGGGCGCCGGCTGGCCCTTCCACCTGGGCGGCATCACGCCGTACCTGGACCGCGAGGGTGTCTCCGAGCGCGTGAACGGCAAGAGGTTCCTGGCGCAGGGCGTCGCGAGCGTCCCGGCGTAACGCGTTACCCCTGAGGGGGGTGGGGCGTACGGTAACAATCCGTGCACCCGCCCCCCTTTCTGCATGCCGCCACAGATAGGATCCTCACACAATCCGACCATTGTTTACCTGAATCTGACGGTCTCCACAGCGGACCGCCGGGTGTCCTCGAAGGAGTCCTGCGTGGCGTCCCCTCGTCGCCGAACACCCCGACGCCGGGTCTGGCCCAAGATCAGGCTCCTGCTCCTCGTGGCGGTCGTCGCCGCCGGCGGTACGGCGCTCTACCCCATGTGGAAGGCCGCGAACCCGGATCCGCCCGAGCTGAGGGTCCGCTACCGGACCGACACCCCGGCGACGGCGACGGCGGCCAAGCCCTCCTTCGAAATCTTCAACGACACCGACAAAGCAGTCCCGTTGAGCGATGTGACGCTCCGGTACTGGTTCACGGCAGACGGCGCGGCAGGCCCCTCCTCGTACGCCTTCAACTGCGTCAACGTGGTCTTCGGCTGCTCGAACGTGGCCGGGCGGATCGTCGCGATGGACAAGGCCACCGACACCGCCGACCACTACCTGGAGGTACGCTTCACGGCCGCCGCGGGCAGCCTGAAGCCCGGCGCCAACAGCAAGGGCGTCGACCTCCAGCTCTTCCGCACCGATCACAAGAAGCTGAAGCAGTCCGACGACCGCTCCTTCGACGCGGAGATGACCAGCTACAAGGCGGCGGAGAAGATCACCGCCTACAAGCGGGGCGTCCTCGTCTGGGGTGAGGAGCCGGACGGCACCAAGGCCGGCGACGGGAAGAAGACGGCGGCAGCGAAGGCCGCACCCGAGCCGCTGCCCGCCCGGCCCGCCGGCGTGCTGTTCGACGACTTCACCTACCAGGGCCCCAAGGACCCGGCCCTGTTCAAGCACGGCTGGCTGGTCCGCACCAGCAAGGGCGGCCCGGGCGTCGAGAACACCTGGTCCGCGAGCGGCGTCAGCTTCCCCACCGCCGAGGGCTCCCACGCCGACGGCCAGGTGCTCAACCTGCGGGCGAGCACGGACGGCACCGAGGCCGGCACGAAGCAGGCGAGCCTCGGCACGGCCGCGAGCAAGTTCCGCGACGGCACCTACGCGGCCCGGATCCACTTCAGCGACGAGCCGTCCACCGGGGACTCCGGCGACCACGTCAACCAGACCTTCTACACCATCGGCGGCAAGGGCTCGAAGTACAGCGAGCTGGACAACGAGTACATGCCGAACGGCGGCTGGGGCCGGCCCGGCCCCAAGCTCGACACCGTGACCTGGTTCGACCACAAGACGAACGACCGGGTCTACAAGACCACCAACAAGAGCCTCGACACCTGGCACACCGTGCTGATCCGGGTGAAGGACGGCGTCGTCGCCTACTGGCTCGACGGCAAGAAGGTCTTCCTCAGCAACGGCAAGTACGCCCCGCGCGCGGACATGTCCGTGAACTTCAACCACTGGTTCATCGATCTGCCGTTCAAGGGCGACCGCGCCTGGGACATGAAGGTGGACTGGCTCTACTACAACGCGAACGAAACCCTCTCGGCGAAGCAGGTGCAGTCCGCTGTCGACGGCTTCACCGACGAGGGCATGAACTACTTCGACACGGTACGGGAGTCCCGGTGAGGAAAAGGCGGTCCGGCGCCCACAGGCACGCTGCGGAGGCGACGGAGGACAAGCCGGTGGTCAGCAGGCGCTCCGCCCTGCTGATGGGCGGTACGGGAGGCGTCGCCATGGCCGGTGGTGGCGCATGGCTGGGCAAGGTGGTGGCGCAGCCCGCCGCCGCCCCGGCCGCCGCGGGAGGCATCGGCGGCCTCACCACGCCTCCCCTCTACGCTCCCTCCGGGCGCCGCCCCAAGTACCGCCGGGCCACCTGGTCCCAGCAGTTCCAGTCCGGCCACGGCTGGACGCCCGGGGGCGCGGGCACCGCGTCGGCGGAGGCGAACGACAAGTCGGTCTTCGTGCGCGGCACCCAGTCGGTGCGGGTGACCACGGGCGGCAACGGCAAGCAGTCCTACGTCCGCAAGACCGGCATGACCGCGATGAGCATGACCGGCAAGATGATCCGGCTGGTCTTCCGCGTCGACGACGTGACGAACCTGGCCAAGCTCGTCTTCTACCTGGGCAGCGGCTCCCTGGCGAACCACTTCGCCTGGACCCACCACGTCCATTCCAAGACCTCGGCCAACTATGTCCAGTCCGGGGAGTGGGTGACCGTCCACCTCCAGTGGGCGGACGTCAACGCGGCGGCCGGCACGTACTCCATCGGCGCCGACGGAAAGCCGTCCACGAAGACCGGCTTCACGGACATGTCGTTCGCCGTGTACGACGACGCGGGCGGTCCGGTGACCTACCGGTTGCAGGCCGTCGAGCTGATACCGGACACCGTCTCGGTCTTTCCCAAGGGCGTCGTCTCCATCACCTTCGACGACTCCCACAAGTCCATCCACGATCTTGCCCGGCCGGTCATGGACCGCTTCGGCTTCCCCGGCACGGTCTACAACATCGCCGACGCCATCGGCACCGGCAGCTTCCTGACGCTCAACCAGATGCGGTCCATGCAGGACTTCTCCGGCTGGGAGATGGGCGGCCACTCGTACGCGAACGCCGTCCACACGGCCAGCTACCCCAAGCTCACCGCCGAGCAGGCCGACGACGACTTCCGCAAGCTGCGCGAGTGGCTGGTGTCCAACGGCTTCACCAGCGAGCACTTCGCCTATCCGCACGGCGCGTTCCAGAAGACCTCCGACGGGGTCCCGGTCGACCAGATCGCGAGCCGGCACTTCACCACGGCCCGGTCGATCATCTCCGAGACGATCGAGTCGTTCGCGCCGGCGATGCCGTACCGCCTGAAGGCGCTCACGGGGATCAACGACGGCACGGGGATCGGCGGTACGGCCCTGTCGAAGCTGACGGGCGCGGGCGGCCGGCTCGACCGGTGCGTCAACAGCGGCGACTGGCTGATCCTGTGCCTGCACAAGGTCGTCGACGGCGCACCCGCCACGAGCACCGAGATCGGCAAGGCGGGCCTGGAGACGCTGATGAAGGCGATCGACGACCGGGACATCCCGGTGCTGACGGTCGAGGAAGCGATGGCCTCCTACACCTGAGGCCCGTGGCCCTGCACGCCCGGCGCCCGGACACACAAGAGAGGGGCGGCCCCCCGGCCGCCCCTCTCTCCGTTCTCTCCCGCGGCGTTACCAGCCGCCCTGCCCGTAGCCCTGCCCCTGGCCCTGGCCCTGCTGCCACGACGGGTCCTGGTGCGGATAGCCGCCCTGCTGCGGGACGGGGCCGCCCTGGCCCGGGTACTGCTGCTGGTACGGGTCGTGATGCCCGGGGTGGCCGCCGCCCTGCCACTGCTGCCCGCCGGCCGGCTCCGGTGCCCCCCAGCTCACGCGCTGCTGCGGGACGCCCGCGTGGTGCTCCTCGTGGTAGCCGGGGATCGGCTGCGGCTGGGAGGGGATGCCGCCCGCCGGGCGGGGCCGGGTGCGCAGCGCCACACCCTCCAGACGCATCAGTTGGAGCGTCTCGGTGACCTTCTTGTCGGAGTACGGGTCCTCTTCCTCGAAGATCTCCGTCACGTCGCTCTCGTGGTCCCCGGCCACGGACACCTCGACGCCGCCCTGACGGGTGCCCCAACTGCCCTTGTGGAGGGTGAACAGGGCGTAGAAACGCAGCGGGGTCAGCAGCGTCAGCTGGATCACGCCGTAGATCGGCGCGAGCAGGAACATGCCGAAGCGCTTGATGAAGCCCATCCCGCGGCGCGGGAAGTCGAGGTAGCGCACGTTGCGCAGGTAGCCCATCAGTACCATGAAGACCAGGTAGTCGCCGATGTGGTTGACGAACTGGGCGGGCTTCATGATGGGCAGGATGACCATCGAGTAGAACATCGCCGAGCCGAAGACCAGCCACAGGGCGAGTTCCATGCAGGTCAGCCAGAAGGCCGGCCGGTACTTCTTCTGGTGCCGGAACGCCCAGAGCGACTCGCGGAAGAAGGACTTGTTCCAGCGCACCTGCTGACGCAGGAAGTGCGGCAGCTTCTCGGGGACGGCCGTGTAGCCGACGGCGGTCTCCTGGAAGACGACCTGGCCCTCCATCAGGCAGTAGTTGGTCATCCGGCGGTCGTCACCGAAGACGGCCGGCTTGCCGAGGAACTGCTGGTTGAGGAAGTCCGGCAGGTACTTGCGCACCAGCGTGCCGCGGTAGGCGGAGAGCGCGCCGCAGCAGCACAGGACCGACTTCAGCCGCGAGTAGGCGGCCCGTTCGAACAGGAACGAGTTGCCGTAGCGCAGGTCCTGGAGACGGGTGAAGATGTTGCTGTCGTGGTTGAGCGCGAGGACCATGCCGGTGGAGGCCATGATCTTCTCGTCGGCCAGCGGCAGCAGCAGCTCGCGCACGGTGTCCCGGGACAGCACGGTGTCCGAGTCGACGCACAGGAAGATGTCGGAGTACGGCGCCGCCTCGAAGCCGAGTGCGAGTGCCTCGCGTTTGCCCTTGTTCTCGGGCTGGACGCTGACGGTGTACTTGACGCCCTTGGCCTCGAACTCCCGGCGCATCTTCTTCGCGGCCCTGATGCCGGAGTCGTTGGCGCTGGCGTCGTCGATGATGTGGATCTCGTTCGGCAGGCGGCTCTGCGCGAGGAGGCTGCGCATGCCCTGCTCGAACATCACCGGGTCCTCGTTGTAGATCGGGATGACCGCGGTGACCCAGGCGTTCTCCAGGTACTCCAGCTCCTCCCGCCCGGCCTTGGCCGGACGGTAGAAGAGGGCGCCGAACATCTTCAGGGCGAGCAGGCCCATGGCTCCCATGGAGTACAGGTGCAGGGAGCCGGCGTCGAGCCGGGTGGCGATCAGCGCGGCCAGGCCCAGGAAGACGAAGTACGAGACCTTCAGGTGCCGCCGCTTGCGGTGGGCTCGGCGCCCACCCGAGTCGACGGCCCCGGGTATGTACGTATCTTCGGAAGTCACAGCTTGACCACCCGCGGGTGGTCGGCGGATTTGCCCCGGGTGTCGAAGAGCGATCGGGCGCGGTCGGCCAGCTCGTCGAGGTCGATCTCGCGGTGCGGCTGGAGCAGGATCGTCAGGTCGGCGGCCTCGGCGGCGGCGAGGTAGTCCTCGACCCGCTCGACGGGCGCACCGGCGACGCGCCAGTCCTCGACCCGCGGGTCGAAGTAGACGAGCTCGGCGCCGCGCGCGAGGAGGTTCTCCGCGACGGCCAGGGCCGGGCTCTCCCGCTGGTCGGAGATGTCCGGCTTGTAGGTCACGCCGAGCAGCAGGACCCGGGAGCCGCGCACGGCCTTGCCCTGGTCGTTGAGCAGATCGGCGGCCCGGTTCACCACGTGCACGGGCATGCGCTGGTTGATCTCCTGCGCCAGCTCCACGAACCGGAACGGGATGCCCAGCGAACGCACCTTGTACGACAGGTAGTTGGGGTCGATCGGAATGCAGTGCCCACCGACGCCCGGGCCGGGGTGGAACGGCGCGAATCCGAACGGCTTCGTGGAAGCGCACCGGATGGCGTCCCACAGATCGACGCCGATCTCGCGGCAGAACATCGACATCTCGTTGACGAGCGCGATGTTGACGTGCCGGTACGTGTTCTCCAGCAGCTTGGCCATCTCGGCCTCGCGGGTGCCCTTGGCCTCGACGACCCGGTTCACGAACCGCTCGTAGAGAGAGCGGGCGGCCTTGGTGCAGTCGGCCGTGATGCCGCCGACGACCTTGGGGGTGTTCTCCAGGCCGAAGGAGGGGTTGCCCGGGTCGATGCGCTCCGGGGAGAAGGCAAGGTGGAAGTCGACGCCGACGCGCAGGCCCCCGGCCTCCAGACGCGGCCGGACGACCTCGTCGGTCGTGCCCGGGTAGGTCGTGGACTCCAGGACCACGAGCGTGCCGGCGGTGAGGTGGGCGGCGATGTCGTCCACGGCGGCGTGCACCGCACCGAGGTCCGGGGCGCCGTGATCGGTGAGCGGCGTGGGAACACACACCACGACCGCGGCGGCGCCGGCGATCACGTCGGCCCGGTCGACGGCCTCGAAGCCCTGCTCCAGCATGGCCCGCACTTCGGCGTCGGTGATGTCGTCGACGTGTGAACGGCCGGTGTTCAGTCCGTCGACCACCCGTCGGCTGCGGTCGAGACCGACCACCTTCAGGCCCGCGGCGGCGGCGGACCTGGCCAACGGCAGCCCCACGTAACCGAGTCCGACAACGACAAGATCCACCGTGGAGGATCTGCTCACGACATCATTCCCCAACCCCGTTGCCACGGCGTCGGCCAGACGCAGCAGCAACCGGCCCCCCGAGCAAAATCGAACAAGTCCGAGGAGGTTAACAAGACCTTCACTTTTTGACCATGTTCACCCAAGGTGCGCCTTGTCACGCACACATCTGTACAACCCTTGACACATCTCATGTGTCTGGTGCGTCAAGAGCCTCAAGATGAAGGGATCAGTTCCGCTTCTTGAAGGCGGTCAGATCTCCCGCCAGGCCTCCAGGGCGAGCCCCGGCTCGTCCTTGCGGCGGGTGAACAGCACCGTCCCGGTCGACGGCGAGAGCGACGCGGCGACGACCTCGTCGTGCTCGTCCAGCGCCACCGACAGCAGGGCGTCGGCGGGCAGCCGGGGCCCGGACTCGGTCCACCAGGCACCGGCCGATTCCTGCTCGGTCGGGTACGCGGCGAACGCGACCCGGCCGTTCGCCGACCGCTGCGCGAGGACCGTGCAGTCGTGCCCTTCGATCTCGCACCGCACGGCGGACACCGGGCCCGGTCCCGCGCAGGCGAGGAGTGTCACCGGCTTCTCCCCGGGGCGCCAGGCGCACAGGTCGCCCGAGCCGTCGGTGAAGAACAGGGTGGTGTGCTCGGCGGACGTGGCGAGCGCGCGCAGGGTGCCCGCACGGACGGACGCGTCGACGCCCTCGGCCCGCACGGGCTTCCTGCCGTCCGACTCCTGCCGCCAGTGCAGGATCCCGCCGGGTACGGAGGCGTACAGCTCGACCAGCCCCGACTCGCCCGTGACGGCGGCCAACTCCCCCTCGACGTCGTGACCTTCGAGGTCCAGCCAGCCTCCCCAGCCGCCCTTCACCTTCTGGTTGCGCAGGCTGACTCCGCCGCTCCCGTTACGCACGAACACATAACCCCGTCCCGCCCCGTCCACGGTCACGGCGGGCGGTCCCGTACGGTCGCCCTTCTTGTCCGGGTGGCCGATGGGCGTCCAGTCCAGGGCCGCGAGGTGGGGGCGGAAGTGCGTGGAGTGCACGAGCCCGGACTCGCCCGGAGCGGTGGGCCGCCAGGCCGCCAGATGCGCGTAGCCGTCGGCGCCTTGTCCGACCGCCGCCCCCGGGTGCAGCTTCTGGGCGCCGCCGACGGTGCGCGGATCGTCCTCCCAGAGGCCGCCGGGGCCGCGTTCCGCCCGGCACAGGACGGCGTCGCCGGAGGGCAGGTAGACGGTGAGGCGGCCGTCGCGGCCGCGGATGAGCCAGTCGCCGTTCACGTGTTCACTTTATGCGGCAGCCCGGGCCCGGCGCGCACGCCCCTCCCCCGTCCCCGGCCCATCTCCCGTGCGACCCTGGCCACATGAACGAGCCATCGCCTCTCCTCGTCGTGGTCGACGCCGCGAACGTCGTCGGTTCCGTGCCGGACGGCTGGTGGCGGGACCGCCGGGGTGCGGCGGAACGGCTGCGGGACCGGTTGGCCTCGGACGGCGTTCCGGCCGTCGCCGGACCGGTGGAGATCGTCCTGGTCGTGGAGGGGGCGGCACGCGGGGTGGAGTCCGTGCCCGGGGTGCGGGTGTCGTCCGCGCCGGGCAGCGGAGACGACCACATCGTCGAGGTCGTGGCCTCGGCCGCTGAGCGCCCCGTCCTGGTGATCACGGCGGACCGGGAGCTGCGCAGGCGGGTCGGGGAGCTGGGGGCGGAGGTGGCGGGGCCGCGGTCCGTACGTCCATAGGTGCGGGCCGTAGGGGCTGCGACCGGGTGTCCGCAACCCGGCGACGCGGGGTGCCTCCCCCAGGCTCTCGGCTCCGCTCGAGTGGGGAGGGACCCCGTCGCCCACCCGTACCGCCCGCAGCGGCAGACGACCGCCGAACCCCAGCGCTTACGGCGTGCCGCCGCCCACGCCGGGCTGTTCCTCTCGCGCCTCGCCGCGGGCCAGACGGCTGTGGCTGCGGCCGTACAGGAAGTAGACGAGGAAGCCGACGGCCATCCAGATGGCGAAGCGGACCCACGTCTCGGCCGGCAGGTTGATCATCAGCCACAGGGAGGCGCACACCGACAGGATCGGGATGACCGGCACCCACGGGGTGCGGAACGACCTGGGCAGGTCGGGCCGGGTCCGGCGGAGGATGATCACGCCGATCGCGACGACCACGAAGGCGAACAGCGTGCCGATGTTGACCAGCGCGGCGAGCTCCGTCAGCGGCGTGAACCCGGCGAGGACCGCGATGAGCACGCCGAGCAGGATCGTGGGCCGGTGCGGCGTCTTGAACCGCGGGTGGACCCGCGAGAAGAACCGTGGCAGCAACCCGTCCCGGCTCATCGCGAAGAACACCCGGGTCTGCCCCAGCAGCAGGATCATGCACACCGTCGTCAGGCCGACCGCGGCGCCGAAGCTGATGAAGCCCGCGTACCACGGGTGCCCGGTGGCCTTGAAGGCATCGGCGAGTGGGGCGTCGACGGACAGCTCGGTGTAGTGCTGCATGCCGGTGACGACGATCGACACAAGGACGTACAGCGTCGTGCAGATGACGAGGGAGCCGAGGATGCCGCGCGGCATGTCGCGCTGCGGGTTCTTGGTCTCTTCCGCCGCCGTGGCCACGACGTCGAAGCCGATGAAGGCGAAGAACACGACCGAGGCGGCGGTGAAGATACCCATCACGCCGAAGTTGGAGGGCGCCCAGCCGAACATGAGCTGGATCAGAGGGGAGTCGAGACTCGCCCCGGCCTCCACAGGCTTCTCCTTCGGGATGAACGGGTCGTAGTTCTTCCCCTCGATGAGGAACGCACCCGCGATGATCACCACGAGGACGACGGTCACCTTGATGGCGACGACGAGCGACGTGATCCGCGCGGACAGCTTCATGCCGATCACGAGGATGCCGGTGAGGACGAGGACGAGCGCGGCGGCGAGGATGTCGAAGCCGAAGGCGTCGGCGCCCTCCCGGCTGCCCAGACCCGCGGGCATCGTCCAGCCCGCGTTGTCCATGAGCGACTGGATGTAGCCGGACCAGCCGACGGCCACCACCGCCGTACCGAGAGCGAACTCCAGAACCAGGTCCCAGCCGATGATCCAGGCGGGCAGTTCACCGAGGGAGGCGTACGAGAACGTGTAGGCGGACCCGGCGACCGGGACCGTGGACGCGAACTCGGCGTAACAGAGGGCGGCCAGGGCGCAGGCGACGCCGGCCGCCACGAACGCCAGAGCCGTGGCAGGCCCGGCGTTGTTCTTGGCGACTGTGCCGGTGAGAACGAAGATGCCGGTACCGATGATCACACCGACGCCGAAGACGGTCAGATCCAGCGCGGACAGGGATTTCTTGAGCGCGTGCTCTGGTTCCTCGGTGTCGAGGATGGACTGCTCGACCTTCTTCGTCCGGAAGAGGGTACTGCTCACGGGGTACCTCCCACGCTTGTCGTCCTCGACATGATCGAGAGGTGGCACCATCCGTATGCCCCGGCACGGACCAATTCACGCCAATGGGCCGGTTCCACCACCCTCACGGCGGGGAAACCGGCCCATCTCGCACCCGTTCGGCCGCGTCAGTCGCGGGCGGCGTCCACGGCATCCGCCGCACTGCGCTCGTAGCGGCCGTCCAGCTTGGCGACCAGCCCGGTCACCTGCCGGGCGATGTCCGGCGCGGTGAGACCGATCTCGGCCAGGACCTCCGCACGCGAGGCGTGGTCGAGGAAGCGCGGCGGGATGCCGAAGTCGCGCAGCGGCACGTCGACGCCCGCATCGCGCAGCGCCTGCGCGATCGCCGAGCCGACTCCGCCGACCCGGCTGTTGTCCTCGACGGTGACGACCACGCGGTGCTGCTCGGCGAGCGGTGCCATGGCCTCGTCGACGGGCTTGACCCAGCGCGGGTCGACGACGGTCGTGGAGATGCCCTGCTTGTCGAGCAGGGCGGCGATCTCCAGGCACATCGGCGCGAGGGCCCCGACGGAGACCAGCAGCACGTCCGGCCGGTCGGTGCCGGGCTCACGCAGGACGTCCATGCCGCCGACACGTCGCACGGCGGGCACGGCGGGACCGACGGCGCCCTTGGAGAAGCGGACCACGGTCGGTGCGTCGTCGACGGCGACGGCCTCGCGCAGCTGGGCACGGACCTGGTCCGCGTCACGCGGCGCGGCCAGCCGCAGTCCGGGCACGACCTGGAGGATCGACATGTCCCACATGCCGTTGTGGGAGGCGCCGTCGGTGCCGGTGACACCGGCCCGGTCGAGGACGAAGGTCACGCCGCACTTGTGCAGGGCCACGTCCATCAGCACCTGGTCGAAGGCGCGGTTGAGGAAGGTCGCGTACACGGCGAACACCGGGTGCACGCCGCCCGTGGCCAGGCCGGCCGCGGAGACTGCGCCGTGCTGCTCGGCGATGCCGACGTCGTATACGCGCTTGGGGAAGCGCTTGGCGAACTTGTCCAGGCCCACCGGCTGGAGCATGGCCGCCGTGATGGCGACGATGTCCTTCCGCTCCTCGCCGAGCTTGACCATCTCCTCGCCGAAGACGGACGTCCAGTCGGCGCCGGAGCTGGCGATCGGCAGGCCCGTGTCGGGGTGGATCTTGCCGACGGCGTGGAAGCGGTCCGCCTCGTCCTGGAGGGCCGGCTGGTAGCCGCGGCCCTTCTCGGTGAGGCAGTGCACGATGACCGGCCCGCCGAACCGCTTGGCCTTCGCCAGGGCGGACTCCAGCGCCTCCAGGTCGTGCCCGTCGATCGGGCCGACGTACTTCAGGCCGAGATCCTCGAACATGCCCTGCGGGGCGATGAAGTCCTTCAGGCCCTTCTTCGCGCCGTGCAGGGTGTCGTAGAGCGCCTGCCCGACGACGGGGGTGCGCTCCAGGACCTCCTTGGTGCGGGCCAGGAAACGCTCGTAGCCGTCCGTGGTCCGCAGGGTCGCCAGGTGGTTGGCGAGGCCGCCGATGGTCGGCGCGTAGGACCGCTCGTTGTCGTTGACGACGATGACGAGGGGCCGGTCCTTGGCGTCGGCGATGTTGTTCAGCGCCTCCCAGGCCATGCCCCCGGTCAGCGCGCCGTCACCGATCACGGCCACGACGTGGTCGTCGCGCTCCATGATCTGGTTGGCCTTGGCGATGCCGTCGGCCCAGCCGAGGACGGTCGAGGCGTGCGAGTTCTCGATGACGTCGTGCTCGGACTCGGCCTGCGAGGGGTAGCCGGACAGGCCGCCCTTCATCTTCAGCTTCGAGAAGTCCTGGCGGCCGGTGAGCAGCTTGTGGACGTAGGACTGGTGGCCGGTGTCCCAGAGCACCTTGTCCCTGGGCGAGTCGAAGACCCGGTGCAGGGCGATGGTGAGCTCCACCACGCCGAGGTTGGGGCCGAGGTGACCGCCGGTCTTGGAGACCGCTTCGACGAGGAAGCTCCGGATCTCCTCCGCCAGCTGGTTCAGCTCCTCCAGGTTGAGCCGGTCCAGATCGCGCGGTCCCGTGATTCGGGTCAGCAGCGGCACCCGTGCCTCCTTGCAGTAGAGCTGTTGCCGGGCTTGTCGAGTCTAATGTTCCGCCTTTGCGGGCGACGCCGAGGCTGTGCGTCGTACGTCACGCGTTCGGCTCTACCCATGGTGCGCCACCGCTACGACACAGCTGTGCCCGGTACCTGTGGGGTACCGGGCACAGGAGGTGTCACTCAGCGCTACGCGCGACCTGCGGTCTTCTGCGTCTTCCGGGTGACGGCGTCGATCACGACCGTGGCCAGCAGCACACCACCGGTGATCATGTACTGGACCGGGGAGGCGATGCCCTCCAGGGCCAGGCCGTACTGGATGGACACGATCACCAGGACACCCAGCAGGGCGTTCCAGGTGCGTCCGCGGCCGCCGAACAGCGACGTGCCGCCGATGACCGCCGCGGCGATCGCGTTCATCAGCAGGTCACCGCCACCGGCGCCCTGGTTGGCCGCCGCGATCTTGGAGGCGATGAACAGGCCGCCGACCGCGGCGAAGGTACCGGAGATCGCGAACACCGAGATCCGGACCATCTCCACGTTGATGCCGGCGCGGCGGGAGGCCTCGACGCTGCCGCCGAGCGCGAACACCTTCCGGCCGTACGACGTGCGGCGCAGTACGAAGTCCGTGACCAGCAGTACCGCGATGAAGATCACCACGGCGAGCGGCAGGCCCTTGTACTGGTTGAAGACGATGGCGACGGTGAACGAGAGCACTGCCAGCAGCACGGTCCGCACGATGGTCTCGCTCAGCGGCCGGGACGGCACGCCGGCGGCCTCGCGGCGCCGGTTGCCGAGGAAGGAGCTGAGGAAGAACCCGGCGGTCACCACCGCGGCCAGCGCGTACGCGGCGGCCACGTCGGAGAAGTAGTAGCTGGTCAGCTGGGCCACGACCCCGTCCGGGTCGAGGTTGATGGTGCCGTTGTCGCCGAGGATCTGGAGCATGAGGCCGTTCCAGAACAGCAGACCGGCCAGGGTGACGGCGAACGCGGGGACGCCGATCTTCGCGAAGAAGAAGCCGTGCAGCACACCGGCGACCGTGCCGGTGAGGATGGCCAGCACGAAGGCGAGCCACTCGTTCATGCCGTTGGTGACGTTCAGCACCGCGAAGCTGGCGCCCGCGACACCGGACACCGAGCCGACCGACAGGTCGATCTCGCCGAGCAGCAGCACGAACACGATGCCGACGGCGATCATGCCCGTGCCGACCATGGCGACGGACATGTCGGACAGGTTGCCCGCGGTGAGGAAGTTGGAGTTCAGGCTCGCGAAGATGAGCCAGATGATCGCCAGACCGATGACGACCGGGATGGAGCCCAGGTCACCGGACTTCATCTTCCGCTTGAACTCGGAGACGTAGCCCTTGAGGCCCTGCTCGCGCACCAGCAGCCGGGGGTCGACGACCGTGACGGCGGCCTTGGCCGCCTCGGGGTTCTCCACGACGTGCTCGTCGGGAGCCGTGGAGGTCTTGTCGATGCTCACTTGGAAACCTCCCCGTTCGTGCGCGCCGCACGGCGGGTCACGGCGTTGTCGGTGGCGCCGGTGATGGCGGAGATGATCTCTTCCTGCGAGGTCGACTTGACCTCGAAGACGCCGTTGTTGCGGCCGAGGCGCAGCACGGCGACCTTGTCCGCGACGGCCTTCACGTCGGCCATGTTGTGGCTGATGAGGATCACGGCGTGGCCGCGCTCGCGCAGCCGCTCGACCAGGTCGAGGACCTGCGCGGTCTGCTCGACGCCGAGGGCGGCGGTGGGCTCGTCGAGGATGACCAGCTTGGGCTCGCCGAGCATGGAACGGGCGATGGCCACGGTCTGGCGCTGACCGCCGGAGAGCGAGGCGATCGGGATGCGCACGCTGGGGATGCGGATCGACAGCGTGTCGAGCAGCTCGCGGGAGCGGCGCTCCATCTCCACCTCGTCCAGGACGCCGCGCTTGCGGATCTCCCGGCCCAGGTAGAGGTTGCCGACGACGTCGATGTTGTCGCAGAGCGCGAGGTCCTGGTAGACGGTCGCGATGCCCAGGTTCTGGGCGTCGTGCGGCTTGTTGATCTGGACGGAACTGCCGTCCCATTCGATGACGCCCTCATCGATGGGGTGCACGCCGGCGATCGTCTTGACCAGCGTGGACTTTCCGGCGCCGTTGTCGCCCACCAGGGCGACCACTTCACCGGCGTGGACCTCAAGCTCTACGTCGGTGAGCGCCTGAACGGCACCGAACCGCTTGGAGACCCCGCGCAACGCCAGCACGGGCGTAGCGGACACGTGAACCATCTCCTTCGCCGCCTGACCCGGCGGGAGGTTGTGCAGAAGTGTGGGAGGAGTGATCGCTCCGGCGCCCCGCATAGCTTGCGGGGCTGATGTGGCGGGGCGCCGGAGGAACTCAGGGGCAGCCGATCCTTGTCCGTGGCTCACGGGAGTCCGTGGGCGGACTCCCGCGACCCGGCAGGACCTGACGGCTGCTTAGCTGAGACCGGCCTTGTCGCAGGCGGCCTTGAACTTGCCCGCGCAGATCTCGTTCACGGTGTAGATGCCGTCCTTGATGACGGTGTCCTTGATGTTGTCCTTGGTCAGCGAGACGACCGGGACGAGGACCGACGGCACGGCCTTGGTGGTCGGGCTGTCGACCTTGTCCTTGGCGATCGAGTCGAGCGACTTGCCCTGGGCGAGGGCGACGGCCATCTCGGCCGCGACGTCCGCCTCCTGCGGGTAGGGCTTGTAGACGCTCATGTACTGCTCACCGGTGACGATGCGCTGCACACCCGCGAGCTCGGCGTCCTGGCCGGTGACCGGGACGTCGGCGATGCCGGCGGCCTTCAGGGCGGTGATGATGCCGCCCGCCATGCCGTCGTTGGCGGAGTAGACGCCGACGATCTTGTCCTTGCCGAGGGCGGAGATGGCGCCCTCCATGTTGGCGTTGGCGTTCTCCGGCTTCCACTCCTTGGTGTCGTACTCGCGGCCGATCTTCACCTTGCCGTCGAGCACCTCGTGGGCGCCCTGCTTGAACTGGGCGGCGTTCGGGTCGGTGGAGGACCCGTTCATCATGACGATCTGGCCGTCCTTGGCCTTGCCGCCGAGGGCCTTCAGCAGGGCCTCGCCCTGGGTCTTGCCGACGGTGACGTTGTCGAACGAGGTGTAGGCGTCGATCGGGCCCTCGGCCAGGCGGTCGTAGGCGACGACGGGGATGCCCGCGTCCTTGGCCTTCTTCACCGAGCCGGCGATGGCCTTGGAGTCCACCGCATCCACGATCAGCACGTCGACCTTGTTGGTCACCATCGTGTCGACCTGCTGGTTCTGCGTGCTGGCGTCCTGCTTGGCGTTGGCGTAGACGACCTCGCCCTTGCCGTCGGTGAGCTCCTTGACCTTCTTCTCGATGAGCGGCCGGTCGAACTTCTCGTAACGGGCGGTCGCGTTCTCCGGAAGGAGCAAGCCGACCTTGATGTCGTTGCCCTTCTTGGCGGACCCGGAGGAATCGGCGTTGTCGCCCGACTCCTTGGCGCTGCCACAGGCAGCAAGCGAAACGGCCATCGCACCGGCGGCAATAGCGACAGCGGCGCGGCGCATACGCGTGTTCACTTCACAAACCTCCCTGACGAGGCCGCGACATTGCGGCCGAGGTGGCTGGAAGTCAACTCGGCCACACGTGCGACGTCAAGAAGTAAATCCTTAACGAGATGGCAACGGTGCCATCCGTTCTCTAAGTGAAGGCAGGGGTGGCCGCCTTCGGTGCACCCGGGGCAGTTCCGTCAAGAAGGGTCGAATCGCCCATCTCGCTGAGGGCGAGAGCGAGCGCTCCGAGCACCTCCGCACGGCCGCCGAGGGCACCGGGGAGAACGGACAGCTGACGTGCCGCACTGGGGATCGCGTAGCGGCCGACGGACTCCCGGATCGGCCCGAGCACCAGCTCACCGGCCTCGGCGAGATCACCGCCGAGGACCACCCGGCTCGGGTTCAGCAGGTTGCAGAGATTGGCCACTCCACTGCCGATGTGGCGGCCGACGTCGGCGATCACCCGACGGCAGCCCGGGTCTCCGTCCCGCGCGAGCCGTACGACGCCTTCCATGGTCAGATCGGTGCCGTGACTGGACTGGAGGAGCGGGAGCACATAGCGCGCGGCCGCGAAGGTCTCCAGGCAGCCGCGGTTGCCGCAGCGGCACACCGGGCCGGATTCATCGAGTGTAATATGTCCGATTTCTCCGGCGGTGCCTCCGGGTCCCCGGTAGATCTTTCCGTCTATCACCAGACCGGCGCCGACGCCGCTGGCGACCTTGATGTAGGCGAGGTCGCGGACGCCTCGGCCGCTGCCCCAGACCATCTCGCCGAGGGCGCCGAGGTTGGCGTCGTTGTCCACGTGCACGGGGACGCCGAGGCGCCCGCGGAGCTCCTCCGCGGGCTTGGTGCCGGTCCAGCCGGGCAGGATGGCGGTCGAGCCGAGCGTCCCGGACTCGACGTCGATGGGGCCGGGGACGCCGAGGCCGACGCCGGCGATCTTGGAGCGGTCCACGCCGGTGGCTTCGATCAGACGGCTGACCAGCTGTTCCGCGCGGTCGAAGCCCTGGGTCGACGAGGCGTCGACGTCGAGGGGCTCGGATTCCTCGGCGAGGACCTGGTGAGCGAGGTTGCCGATGGCGACGCGGAGGTGGGTGTGGCCGAAGTCGACGCCGATGACGATGCCGGCGTCGCCGCTCAGCGACACGCTGCGGGCCCTGCGGCCGCCCGCGGAGGTCGGTGTGACCTCGACGGTGCCGCCGTCCTTCAACTCCCGGACGATGTTGGAGACCGTCGCCGCGGACAGACCTGTCGTCCGCGCGATCTCGGCCTGGGTGAGGGAGCCGGCGAGGCGCACGGCGCGTACGACCCGCTCCAGGTTGGCTCGGTGCAGCGACGACTGCGACCCCGGAGTCTCCACGACGACCTCCTGCGCACGGGGCCGCTTCGATGAGGCCCCGTCTATGTCCAACTAGTGAACTCTAAGCTGAGCCGTTCGGGTCGCCTCCCGTCAAGAGGTTGAACTGATTCCGGGGCGTGCGCGGATCGTCGCGGAGCGCTATGCGGGGGTACGCGCTTTCTGCGTGCGGTGGTCGGTACGGCTGCCTCAGGGGTGCGCGGCTTCGCCTTCCGCCGGGTGGCCGGGGCGCCGGCGTCACCGCAACTCGGCGCGCTACTTCAAGGCCCCCGCCGTCAGCCCCTGCACCACCTGCCGCTGGAAGATGATGTACGCCGCCAGCACCGGCAGCATCGCCATCACGAGGCCCGCGAAGAGGCCTGACCAGTCACCCTTGTACCCCTGGCTGACCGCCAGCTGCACCAGGCCCTGGGTGAGGACCCGCTTGTCGGGGTCGGTGTTGAGGACCGTGGGGAGCATGTACTGGTTCCACTGACCCAGGAAGTTGAAGATGCCGACGCTGATCAGGCCCGGCTTGGCCATGGGCAGCATGATCTGGAAGAACGTGCGGCTGTGCGACGCGCCGTCGACGAAGGCCGCTTCGGCGATCGACGTCGGCAGGGTGCGGAAGAACGCCGTGAGAAAGAACACCGTGAACGGCAGCGAATAGGCGATGTACACCAGGATCAGGCCGTGGATGGTGTTCAGCAGGCCCATGTTGTTCACGACGTAGAACAGCGGGACCAGCGCGAGCATGATCGGGAAGCTCATGCCGCCGATGAACAGGAAGTAGATGAAGCGGTTGCCCGGGAAGTCGAAGCGGGCCAGGACGTAGGCCGCCATGGAGCCCAGCACCAGGGTGCCGATGAGTGAACCGCCCACCACGAGCACCGTGTTGAGGAAGTAGTCGCTCATGTTGGCCTGCGTCCACGCCCGCGACCAGTTGTCGAAGTGCAGCGAGTCCGGGAGCGACCAGGGCGAGCTGAAGATGGAGCGGTCGTCCTTGAAGGACGTCATGACCGCCCAGAGCAGCGGCATGACCACCATGAACGCCCAGATGACCAGGACGCCGTGGGAGAAGACGTTGAGGACCGTGCCCTCCTTCTTCTCCTTCACGGGAGGGAGGGGCCGGATGTCCGTCTTGGTGATCGGGGCCCCGGACTCGGCCGGGAGCGGCGCGGGGGTTTCGGTCGTCTTCATCGGTCAGTACTCCAGCCGCTCGCGACGGCCCAGCCGCATCACCACGGCGGCGAAGGCCAGGGTGACGACGAGCAGGGCGACACCGATGGTGGTGGCGTAGGCGGCCTGCCCGTCACGGAACGCCTTCTGGTACACGTACAGGACCATGACGGTGGTCGAGTAGTCGGGACCGCCCGGCCCGGTGGTCATGATCTGCACGACCGCGAACGACTCGGCGCCCAGGGCGAGGATGCCCATGTAGACCCAGCCGGACTGCACGGTGTCCCAGAGGAGGGGCAGGGTGACCCGGAAGAACGTGGTGACGCGGTTCGCGCCGTCCAGCAGCGCTGCCTCGTACATCTCCGCCGGGATGGAGGCCATGCCGGCGGAGAAGAGGACCACGAAGAAGCCGACCGTGGACCAGACGAGGACCCCCATCACCGCCCAGAGGGCCAGATCAGGGTCGCCGAGCCAGAGGGGCTGGACGTCGTCCAGGCCGATCCCGCGCAGGAGCGAGTTGATCGCGCCGCTGTCCGGGTTGTACGCGAACGCGAACAGCAGCGCGACGATGGCGATCGAGAGGACCTGCGGGAAGAAGTAGACGATTTTGTAGAAACCGGAGCCGCGGACGCCGGTGATGACTGGCCCGTTTCTCCGTTTTCTGCCGCCTACGTTGATCATGAAGGCGAAGAACAGCGCGAGGCCGATCGTCACCACCGGCAGCAGGAGGGCGAACAGCAGGCTGTGCTGCAACGACTTCCAGAAGATGTCGTCGTCGAGCATGCGGCTGTAGTTGTCGAAACCGACCATCTTGAATTCGGGGCTGAGGCCGGTCCAGTCCGTGAACGAGTAGTAGATGGACTGGATGAACGGCCAGACCACGAAGAGCGCGTACAGTCCCAGGGGCAACGCGAGGAAGCCCACGATGAACCGGTACTTGCCGTGCTGCATCGCCACTCCGGTGCCGTGTGCGGAATTTGTTTTCCGGTGCTCTTACTGGTGCTTGTAGTGCTTGATGGAGTCGTCCTTGGCGGTCTCGTCGGCGAAGCCCTGGATCTTCTTGATGGCCTCGGCGGGAGTCAGACGGCCGGCCATCATCTCGCCGAGGCCGGAAACTCCGATCTTCTCCTTCTGCAACTGCACGTACCAGTCCTGCATACGGGGATTCACCACGTTCTCGCCGGCCTTGTCCAGTGCCGCGACACCGGATTTCAGACCGGGGGTGAGGGCGATGCCGTCGGTGCCGCCGTTGTACGCGGTCAGCGACTTCACCTTGCCGGTGAAGTTCTTCGATGAGGCCTCGCTGAGCATGATGCGCAGCTGCTCCATGCCGCCGGCGGCGTTCTTCGCCTTGGCCGGGACGATGAAAGGTTCGCCGCCGGAGGCCCAGATGGTGCCGAACGGCATCTTGTCGGAGGAGTCGAGGCCGGTGGGCGCGGAAACGGCCAGGTCGAAGTCCTTCGGGATGACGTTCGCCGACTCGTTCTCCACCCAGGAGCCGTTGGGGATGAACAGCGCCTTGCCCTCGGCCCACGCGGTCTGCGACTGGATGTGGTCCAGGCCCGGGGTGCCCTTGAGGACGTAGCCCTTCTTGTAGAGCTCGTAGTACGCCTCGAAGCAGGCCTTGACGGCCGGGTGCTTCCAGGCGTTGGGCTCCAGGTTGTCGATGGCGTCCAGGACCTCGCGGCCGCCGACCTTGCCGATCATCGGGTAGAGCGAGAAGGGGAGGTAGTACGGGTATTTGCCCGCGTACGTCCAGCCCGCCATGCCCTTCTTCTTGGCCTTGGCGCAGACCGCGAGCATCTGGTCCCAGGTCTCGGGGTACTGCTCGTCGAGCGAGTCCAGGGCCTTCTGCGAGTACCAGACGCCGTACACCGTGTAGGCGTAGTAGAGGATCCAGACCTTCTCGCCGTCGAACTGGCCCATCTCCACGATGCCGGGGCGCAGCGTGTCGCGGACCTTCTTGTTCGGGTCGTCATAGGAGGGCGCGTCCAGCAGCGGCGTGAGGTCGGTGAGCTGGTTCTTGCCGACCAGGACACCCATGTCCATCTGCTCGGCACCGGAGTTGTCGATGAGGTCCGGCGGGGTGCCCTGGTTGAAGCGGGGCTGGAGTGTGGACTGGATCTTCTGGGTGGCGGAGAACTTCACCGACGCCTTGGGGAAGTTCTTCTCGTAGATCTTCACGGCGTCCTCGGCGTACTCCTTGCCGAAACCGCCGTCGAACAGGACGAATTCCATGCCGGCCGTGTCGTTGACGGCGAGCGGGTTCTTCGCGGTCTTCTTGCCTGCTTTGGCCTTGTCCCCGCTGTCGTCGCCGCCGCTGCTCGCGCAGGCGGACAGGAAGCTCATGGTGGGAACGGAGATCAGCCCGAGCGCGGCGGACCTCTTGATCAGATCACGGCGGCCGACACCTTCGGTGCCGTGGTGCTCGGCGGAAGTGGATCCCATGCTCAAGTCCTCGCCTTCTCCAGGACTCAGGCGGTGAACCGGATCCTCCCGGCACCGCGATCGGGTCAAGCTGGGTCGTGCAGGAAGTGCGGGTGGTCACGTGCGGATCGTGTGAAGCGTCCGACAGGTATAGTCCACTTCCCGCCAACGGATCAAGATCGAACGCAAGGTTGGCCGTGGGTCTTATCCGAGTTGAGACCTCGCGGAAGTATGCGCGGCCTGTGTGTGCTCCGCCGGAAATCTCCCGGTCACCGCCCCCGAATGCCGCAGGCAACACCCTTGACACTCCTCGCCACTTGGGCAACTACTGGTCCTTGCGCATCGAAGGTGACAACGTTGTCCACTGCGCAGGGAGGGTACCCGTTGATACAGCGGAAAGCTCGGCACAGATGGGGTTCGGCGGTCGTGTCGGCGACCGCCTTCGCTTTGACCCTGGGTTCGCAGGGCATTGCGGTCGCACTGCCGCAGGCCCCTGGAAAACCCGATCGGGAATTCGTGTCCTCCTTCGAGGCGGACGACCCGGTTCCGGACTGGGTGAACACCGTCGACACCGGCCCCGACGGCGCCAAGCGGGCCTCCGGGGTCGACGGCGGCTACAGCAGCGGCATACCGGGCAATGTGACCGACCGGGTCACCGACGTCCGGGCGAGCGCCGAGAACGCGGGCGGCGGAGAGGTGAAGGAGAACCTGGTCGACGGCGAGCCGAGCACCAAGTGGCTCACCTTCGAGCCCACCGGCTGGGCCGAGTTCGACCTGGACAAACCAGTTCAATTGGTGCGTTACGCACTGACGTCGGCCAATGACCACGACGAGCGCGACCCGAGGGACTGGAGTCTGAAGGGCTCCGTCGACGGCAAGGAGTGGAAGACGCTCGACGCGCGCTCCGGTGAGTCCTTCTCCGAGCGCTTCCAGACGAAGACCTACGATCTCGCCGAACCCGGCGAGTACCGGCACTTCCGGCTGGACGTGACCGGGAACAACGGCGGCGGCATCCTCCAGCTCGCCGACCTCCAACTGTCCACGGGCGGGGCCGACGGTCCCGTCCCGCAGGACATGCTCTCCCTGGTCGACCGCGGCCCGAGCGGCTCACCCACCGCCAAGGCCGGCGCCGGGTTCACCGGAAAGCGCGCCCTGCGGTACGCCGGCCGGCACACCGCCGACGGGCGGGCGTACTCGTACAACAAGATCTTCGACGTGAACGTGGCCGTCGGCAGGGACACGCGGTTGGCCTACCGTGTCTTCCCCTCCATGGCGGACGGGGACCTCGACTACGACGCCACGAACGTCTCCGTCGACCTCGCCTTCACCGACGGCACCCACCTGAGCGACCTGGGCGCCACCGACCGGCACGGGTTCCCGCTGACCCCTCGGGGACAGGGCGCGGCGAAGATCCTCTACGTCAACCAGTGGAACGACGTGTCCGCGCGGATCGGGTCGGTCGCGGCCGGGAAGACCGTGGACCGGATCCTGGTGGCGTACGACTCCGCCGAGGGCCCGGCCAGGTTCCGGGGCTGGCTGGACGACGTCAGCATCGAGTCCGTCGCGCCCGAGCGGCCGAAGGCGCACCTGTCGGACTACGCGGTGACGACCCGCGGCACCCACTCCAGCGGCGGCTTCTCACGCGGCAACAACTTCCCGGCGACGGCCGTGCCGCACGGCTTCAACTTCTGGACGCCGGTGACCAACGCCGGTTCGCTGAGCTGGCTGTACGACTACGCGCGTGCGAACAACGCGGACAACCTGCCGACGATCCAGGCGTTCAGCGCCAGCCACGAGCCGAGTCCCTGGATGGGAGACCGGCAGACCTTCCAGGTGATGCCGTCCGCGGCCGCCGGGACCCCGGAGTACGGGCGCGATGCCCGGGAGCTTGCCTTCCGGCACGAGAACGAAACGGCTCGGCCGTACTACTACGGGGTGCGGTTCGAGAACGGGCTGAAGGCCGAGATGGCGCCGACGGACCATGCGGCGGTGCTGCGCTTCACCTACCCGGGCGACGACGCGAGCGTCCTCTTCGACAACGTGACGGACCAGGCGGGCCTGACGCTCGACAAGGAGAAGGGGATCGTCAGCGGCTACTCGGACGTGAAGTCCGGGCTGTCGACGGGCGCGACCCGGCTCTTCGTGTACGGCGAGTTCGACAAGCCGGTCAGCGAAGGGAGCTCCAGCGGTGTCAAGGGCCATCTGCGCTTCGAGGCCGACGACCGGACCGTCACCCTGCGCCTTGCGACCTCGCTGATCAGCCTCGACCAGGCCGAGGACAACCTCCGCCAGGAAATCCCGGAAGGCCGGTCGTTCGAGGCCGTCAAGAAGAGCGCACAGCGGCAGTGGGACCGGCTGCTGGGCAAGGTGGAGGTGGAGGGCGCGACCCCCGACCAGCTGACGACGCTGTACTCCAGCCTGTACCGGCTGTACCTGTACCCGAACTCCGGGTTCGAGAAGGTAGGCGGCACGCACAAGTACGCCTCGCCCTTCTCCCCCATGCCGAACCCGGACACCCCGACGCACACCGGCGCGAAGATCGTCGACGGCGAGGTGTACGTGAACAACGGGTTCTGGGACACCTACCGGACCACCTGGCCGGCCTACTCGTTCCTCACTCCGTCCCGGGCGGGTGAGCTGGTCGACGGGTTCGTGCAGCAGTACAAGGACGGCGGCTGGACCTCGCGCTGGTCCTCCCCCGGCTACGCGGACCTCATGACGGGCACGTCCTCGGACGTGGCGTTCGCCGACGCGTACGTCAAGGGCGTCGACTTCGACGCGGAGGCGGCCTACGAGGCGGCGGTGAAGAACGCGACGGTCGTGCCGCCGAACCCGGGCGTCGGCCGCAAGGGCATGACCACCTCGCCGTTCCTCGGCTACACGGGCACCGAGACCCACGAGGGCCTGTCCTGGGCGCTGGAGGGCTACCTCAACGACTACGGCATCTCCCGCATGGGCCGGAAGCTGTACGAGGAGACCGGCGAGCGGCGCTACAAGGAGGAGTCGGAGTACTTCCTGAACCGCGCCCGCGACTATGTGAACCTCTTCGACTCGAAGGCCGGGTTCTTCCAGGGCCGGGACGCGAAGGGCGCCTGGCGGGTGGAGTCCTCGAAGTACGACCCGCGCGTCTGGGGCCACGACTACACCGAGACCAACGGCTGGGGGTACGCCTTCACCGCCCCGCAGGACAGCCGGGGCCTGGCCAACCTGTACGGCGGGCGCAAGGGCCTCGCCGACAAGCTGGACGCGTACCTCTCCACCCCCGAGACGGCCTCACCCGAGTTCGTCGGCTCCTACGGCGGTGTCATCCACGAGATGACCGAGGCCCGGGACGTGCGGATGGGCATGTACGGCCACTCCAACCAGGTGGCCCATCACGCCCTCTACATGTACGACGCGGCCGGGCAGCCCTGGAAGACGCAGAGGAGCGTCCGCGAGGTGCTGTCGCGGCTGTACACCGGCAGCGAGATCGGGCAGGGCTACCACGGCGACGAGGACAACGGCGAGCAGTCGGCCTGGTTCCTGTTCTCCGCGCTCGGCTTCTACCCGCTGGTGATGGGCAGCGGCGAGTACGCGATCGGCTCACCCCTGTTCACGAAGGCGACCGTGCACCTGGAGAACGGGCGCGAGCTGGTGGTGAAGGCGCCGCGGAACAGCGCGCGGAACGTGTACGTGCAGGGGGTGAAGGTCAACGGCCGGACGTGGACGAAGACTTCGCTTCCGCACGCGCTGGTCGCCAAGGGCGGTGTCCTGGAGTTCGACATGGGCGCGCGGCCGTCGTCCTGGGGCACGGGCGAGCACGCGGCACCCGTGTCGATCACCCGGGACGACGAGGTGCCGACGCCCCGCGCGGACGTGCTGGAGGGTGACGGCGCCCTGTTCGACGACACGTCGGCCACGGACGCCGCGGTGACCTCCGTGGACCTGCCGGTCCCGAAAGGCACTGAGGCGGTCCAGTACACGCTGACCTCGTCCGCGGACCGGGCGAAGGCGCCGGCCGGATGGACACTCCAGGGCTCCTCCGACGGCACGGCCTGGCGCACGCTGGACCGGCGCTCCGAGGAGTCCTTCGCGTGGGACAGACAGACCCGCGCGTTCTCCGTGAGGTCGCCGGGTTCGTACGAGAGGTACCGCCTGGTCCTCGACGGCGAGGCCACCCTGGCGGAGGTCGAACTGCTCTCCTGAGCAGCCGAGTTGGGGGTCCGATGGCGCGTCCCGTGCCCGTCCTGCCGGAGGGTGTCGCCCCGGCCCGGCTGCCGTCCGCCGCCTTCCGGGCGGTCGGCAGCCGGCGCACGCCGATCCGGGGATCGGGTCCGCTGGTGGAGACGGTGCACGAGGAGGTGGCCCACGCCTGCCGGGGTTTCGGAGGCCGGGTCGTACGGGAAGCCGAGCCGGACGGCCCGTACGACCTGGTCCTCGGCACCGGCACCGGTGTCGCCGACGCCGAGGGCTTCACCTGCGCGCGGGCGGGCGGCACGACCACGGTCACCGCCTGCGACGGCCGCGGGCTGCTGTACGGCCTGTTCCACGTGGTCCGCATCGGCGAGGCGGCGTTCCGGGGTGCGTGGGAGCCGCAGGCCCATCGCCCGGCGCTCGCCCCGCGGATGCTCGACCACTGGGACAACGTGGCCGTGCACCCCGTGATGGGCCAGGTGGAGCGCGGGTACGCGGGCGGCTCGCTGTTCTGGCAGGACGGGAGGGCACGGGGCGACCTCGACCGTGTGCGGGCCTACGGCAGGCTGCTCGCGGCGTGCCGGGATCAACGCGCTGTCGGTGAACAACGTCAACGTGCACACGGCCGAGGCGCGCCTGCTGACCGACCGCATCGGTGAAGTGGCCGCCATCGCGGGGGCGTTGCGCTTGGACGGGGAGTTCGCCGCGGGTGCCGTGCTCCAGGTGAAGCACGGGCCGATGGACTTCCAGGCGCGTGAGCCGGTGTCGCCGCTCGCCCGCCGCGCGCCCCGGCCCAGTGCCGGGCCGACAGCGGTGCGGCACTGAGTCAACGAAGACGCATGCGGTGCCGACCGGACCACTGCAGCGGGTGCCGGGCCCGCGACGGGCGCGGGGTCAGCCGAGGTCGTGGTGGCGCATCCCGGAGGCCGCGCCACCCCGCCCTGCTCTCCGGGTCACCCCGCGACCGGGGACTCCGCGGTGCAGCCGCCGGCGCTCACCAGGCCCTCGGCGCTCTGCTCCTCGATCACCTTGCCCTTGTAGACGATCTTGCAGGTGACCTGGGAGCCTTCGGGGTCCGCGGCGACCGGCATGACCGCCGCAGGCATGATGCCGCGCAGCGTGACCGTCTTCCTCCAGGGCAGCTCGGGCTTCGAGACCGACTCGATCTTCGGGTCCATGGCCTTGCCCTTGCCTCCGTGGAACTCGATCGAGTCGACGCTCTTCCCCGTGACCTCGTACGTGACTTCGTAGGTCTCGTCCACCGCCTTGTCGACCTGGTCGACCGCTTCGGAGCACGCGGTGAGGCCGACCGCGAGACCTGCGGCGGCGACGGAACAGACGGCTGCACGGACAATGCGCTGCAAAGGGATCCCCCCGGATCATGATGGCCGACCCCAAAGCCAACCGCACAGGGTACGTAGCGTCAACTTCCCCTGTGCGCAGGCCTGTTGCATCGCCGGCTTCCGCCCCCCCCTTCCGGCCCCCCTTCCGGTCCCCCACTTCCGCCCCCCTCCGGTCCCCCCGCTTCCGGTCCTCGGACTCGGCGACGGCGCGGTGCGCGGGGCCGTCCCCGGCACGGCGTCGGCGAGAGAGCCGGCCCGGGCCGTGTGCGGGAGCCGTTTACATCTGCGCCGCAGGGCGCTACCTTCCGCAACAGGCGGGGTGGGAGCGCTCCCATCAATGGTGGACCGGAACCCGCCCGCGAGTCGCTCCCATCCCGCGCATTTCCGTGCACACACATCCGCAGGCCCGTACCCCCACGAACGGATGACGCTGTCATGATCCTGACAAACAGGCCCGGAGGAGCCACGATGCTCCGGCCGGCGCTCCCCGCCCGGGCCAGAGCCCTCTTCCTCGTACTGCTCTCCCTCCTGGTCACCGTCCCGGCCATCGGCCTGGTCATGACGGCCGGCGGTGAGGCGGAGGCGCACGGCACCCCCATGAAGCCGGGCAGCCGCACCTTCCTGTGCTGGCAGGACGGACTGACCGAGACCGGCGAGATCAAGCCGGTCAATCCCGCCTGCCGGGGCGCGCAGCAGGTCAGCGGCACCACGCCGTTCTACAACTGGTTCTCGGTGCTCCGTTCCGACGGCGCCGGCCGCACACGGGGCTTCGTACCGGACGGCGAGTTGTGCAGCGGCGGCAACACCAACTTCACCGGGTTCAACACGCCCGGCAAGGACTGGCCGCTCACCCATCTCACCTCGGGCGCGACCATCGACTTCTCGTACAACGCCTGGGCCGCGCACCCGGGCTGGTTCCACGTCTACATCACGAAGGACGGCTTCGACCCGACCAGGACCCTCACCTGGAACGACATGGAGGAGCGGCCGTTCCTGAGCGTCGACCACCCGCCGCTGAAGGGCTCCCCGGGCACGGTCGAGGCCAACTACTCCTGGACGGGCAAGCTCCCCGAGAACAAGTCGGGGCGCCACATCATCTACATGGTCTGGCAGCGCTCCGACAGCCAGGAGACCTTCTACTCCTGCTCCGACGTGGTCTTCGACGGCGGCAAGGGCGAGGTGACCGGGATCAAGGAACCGGGCAACCCGTCCGAGCCGGCGCCCGGCACCTGCACGGCCACCCGCAGGACCACGGGCGGCTGGAACGGCGGATACCAGTCCGAGGTGACCGTCACCAACACCGGATCGGTGCCGATGCTCGGCTGGATGGTCGACTGGACGCTCCCGGCGGGCCAGAAGGTCGAGAGCCTGTGGAGCGGCAGTGCGACCTACAACGGCCAGGCGGTGATGGTCCACAACGCGAACTGGAACGGCTCCCTGGCGCCGGGCAAGAGCACGACGTTCGGCTACACCGTCTCCGGGACCGGAG
This sequence comes from Streptomyces sp. NPDC101110, assembly GCF_044759525.1. Taxonomy (NCBI): domain Bacteria; kingdom Bacillati; phylum Actinomycetota; class Actinomycetes; order Kitasatosporales; family Streptomycetaceae; genus Streptomyces; species Streptomyces sp. NPDC101110. The sequence goes on from NZ_JBIVZM010000017.1 coordinate 124,359, forward strand.
GTGACAGCACGAGCAGTCTGCCGTGCCGGGTGGGCTGAACCTGCGCACGGGGCGGGCCCGTTGACCGGCGAGCACCGGTCGACGGGCCCCTCGGCACGGCAGGGTCGAACGGCCCGGCCGGGCCTCCGCGGGTTCCGGGCGACACAGGTGGGCGTCATGACGGAGGGGGCGAAGGCCACGGCCGACGCGGCGGCCACGAGCGAGCGAACCGGAGGACGGCGCGCACGGGGCGGCGGGGCGGCACGGAGCGGACCCGCCCGCTCGTCCCTGCTGATGGCAGTGGGCTCCTGCGGGGCTTCCACGCCTGGACACCCGCACGCCGTTCCTCATGGCGCCGTGGATCGCCACGGTGAACATTGTGTCTCACCGCCGGAACGGCCACCACGGCCGCGGCGCACTCGCCCTGGACCGGCTGATGAGGGTCGACGAGCTGCGCGTCCTCCCCGGCCGACGGTGACGGCGCCCCGCCGGCCCGCCTGAGGGGTCCGGCTCGGGGAGCGGAGGCGGACGCCCCATATGTCCGGGTTATCCAGGTGTGCGATTCTGTTGTGTGGGTGCCCTGCCGCTCATGTGCGGCGTGGAACCGCCATGGGAGGCGCGACCCCGCGCCGCCGGTCCCGTGCCCGCGTCGTCGTCGCCTGAGTCCCGGGGACTCCCACCTGCCGGTGACCGCGGCATGGACGGGAGGTGGATGCGGACATGCCCCATTACGGCGATGCCCGGGCCGCGTTCCCCGGTCTTCGGGCGCCGGGGGACGGGGGCACCGGTCCGTCTCGTCCCGCCCCGGAGCAGGCCGCCCGTGCGCGGCTCCTGGCGTTCGCCGGGGTGGCGCTGGCCGCGGTGTACGTACGTGGCGAGGACGGGGCCGGACTCCGGTTGGCGGAGTCCGCCGGGGGCGAGTCCGAGCAGCGGTACCGGTTGCCGGAACGAGTGAGCCTGCGGGCTCCCGGGTCATCCCCCCGAGCGGGATCGAGCAGCCCCGGGCCGGTGCCGGAAGCCGCTGCCCGTGACGACCGCTCCCCCGGCCCGACGCCGGGAGCGTCGCACGCCGCCGCCCACAGCGGCCCATCCCCCGGCCCTGCGTCGCACGCCGCCGGCCACGGTGGCCTCTCCCCCGGTGCCCGTACCGGCGGCGCCCGCGATGCCCCTGCCGGCCCGGACACGGGAGGTGGCGGTCCTGCCGTGGCCGAGGCCTATCTGCGGGGGCGGCCCGTGTGGCTCGCGAGCGTGCTGCTCGCCGGGGCCGAGGAAGGCGCCGCGGCCCCCGGTGGCAGGGCCCCGTTCGGTGCCCTGCCTCTGGGGGCCGGGGGCGGGTGGCTGGGATGTCTCGTCGTGGTGGGAGAGGCGGAAGGGTTCGGAGCCGAGCAGCGGGAGTTCCTGGAGCGCTACGCCGAGGCCGTCGCCGAGCGGCTGCGGGGCGAGGCCGACCGCTCGGCGCCTACGCCGCTGCTGGACTCGGCCCTGCGCGCCATGGGAGTGGGTTCCTTCGCCCTGTCGCCCGGCACCGGGCTGGTCGAGACGGATCCGGCCCTGCTCGAACTCGTCGGCATCCCCGAGGGCGGGTTCGACGGCAAGACCGACACGCTGCTGTCGGTGAGCGTCCCGGAGGACGTCCCCGCGCTGCTGTCGGTCATCGAGCCGTCCGCGCAGACCCCGGGCCGCCGCGAGCTGGAGTTCCGCATTCGGCGGCCCACCGGTGAACTGTGCTGGCTGCGGCTGAACTGCCGGGTTCTGAAGGGGCCCGACGGCGCCCCGGAGCGGGTGCTGGGCGTGGTCAGCGCGGCGCCCGTGCTGCGCCGCAGCGCCAGTGACGTCGCCCGGATCCAGTGGCTGACGGCCGCGCTCGACGATGCCACGACCGTCCGGGACGTCAGCCGTGTCGTCGTCGCCGCGTTGCGCGAGCCGCTGGGTGCCGACCGGGTGGCGCTCGCCGAGCTGCTGGAGGACCGGCTGGCGGTCACCGTGCTCGATCCGCCGGGTGCCGACGCCTGGCCGGAGCTGTGGCGCCGGGAGTGGCGCTCGGAGTGGCCCGACGCGCCGGTCACCGCCCTCCCCACGCTCCAGGCGGCGCTGCGCGACGGGCGGATGAGTCTGTGGCCGGCCGGTTCCGAACTGGAACCGGGACTCGCGGGGATCGGCCCCGGCGGGCTCGCGGTGCTGCCGCTGCCGGCCAGGAGCGGGGTGGCCGGGGTGTGTCTGGTCGGCTGGGACACCGCGCACGAGTTCGCCCCCGAGGAGCGGGCCCTGCTCACCGCGACCGCGGGCCTGGTCGGTCAGGCCCTGAAGCGCGCGCACGCCTACGACGCCGAGCAGGAGCTCGCGACGATGCTCCAGCGCAGCCTGCTGCCGCGCAGGCTGCCGCGGCTGCCCGGGGGCACGGCCGTGGCCCGCTATCTGCCCGCCCGGCGGGGGCTCCAGGTGGGCGGCGACTGGTACGACGTGATCGCACTGTCGGAGAGCAAGGTGGCCCTGGTCATCGGGGATGTGCAGGGCCACAGCGCGGGGGCCGCGACGATCATGGGCCAGATGCGTACGGCGGTCCGCGCCTACGCCGTGGAGGGGCATCCGCCGGACGTGGTCGTCGCGCACGCCAACCGGCTGCTCGTCGGCATGGAGACCGACCTGTTCGCCACCTGCTGCTACGTCGAACTGGACATGGAGGAGGGCAACGCGCTGTTCGTCCGGGCCGGGCACCTGGCGCCGCTGGCACGGCACCCCGACGGCAGCACCGAGGAGATCGCGGTCGAGGGCGGACTCCCGTTGGGCGTCCTCGCGGAGGCTGAGTTCCCGCTGACGGCCCTCGCGCTCGCCCCCGGATCGGTGCTCGCGCTGGTGACGGACGGCCTGGTCGAGTCGGCGGACCTCCAGGTGGACGAGGGGATGCGGCTCGTGCGCCAGGCGCTCGCGGCGGCGGATCCCGCCGACCCGGGCCGGATGGCCGACGCGCTGCTGGGCGAGGCCGGGCGGCGTGAGGACGACGTGGCGGTGCTGCTGCTGCGCTACGACGGGATGCGGGTACGGCCGGTGCGGGCCGGCTGGGTGGTGTGGCGGCTGCCGGACGCGGTGATGCACGCCCGCCGGTTCAGTGCGCGCACCCTGCGTTCCTGGGGCATCGTCGCGGAGGCCGACACCGTCCTGCTGGTGGTGTCGGAGCTGGTCACGAACGCCCTGGTGCACACACAGGGCGCGGTCCGGGTGGAGCTGACCTTGGCGGCGGACCGGCTGCGGGTGAGCGTGAGCGACTCCTCACCGCGGGCGCCGGCCAAGCCCGTGGTCGTGGACTGGGAGTCGACGGGCGGGCGCGGGCTCTTCCTGGTCGAGGCCATGTCGGCGGCCTGGGGTTCGGTACCGGTCGGCGGCGGCAAGCAGGTGTGGAGCGAGATCGTGGTCACCCGCCGGGAGACGGAGCCCGGTGAGGAGCCCGACGAGGAGCCGGAGACCGAGCCGGAGGAGGAGCGCAAACCGGGCCGGGTCTGGGGCCTGGGCCGCGACCGGTCCTGGGGCCTTGGCCGTAGCCGGGACCGCCGCAGGACCCGCGACGACGAAGGCTCGCGCCTCCACGAGGAACAGGCCCCGCGCCACCACGGCGGGCAGCCGCACCCGCACGCCTCCCGCGAGGGAGGCCCCTGATGCGCGGCCCGGGTCTGCGCGCGGCCGCCGGGCTGCTGGCGGTTCTCCTCGCCGTGTCCCTCGCCGCGTGTGCGGACAGCGGCGGGGAGGGCGAGGGCGAGGTGACCATCGGGCTGCTGCTGCCGAGCCGGGCCGTGCCCCGGTGGGAGAAGTCCGACAGGCCACTGATCGAGAAGCGGGTCAAGGAGCTGTGCCCGGAATGCCGGCTCCTGTACGCCAACGCCGAGAACGACGCGGCGAGCCAGCGGCAGCAGATGACCTCCATGATCACCCGGGGCGTCTCAGCCCTGCTCCTGGACGTCGTCGACCCCAAGGCTCTGCGCTCCTCGGTCCACGCGGCGCAGCGCGAGGGCATCCCCGTCGTCGCCTACGACCGGCTCGCCGAGGGCCCGATCTCCGGTTTCGTCAGTTTCGACGGGGCCGAGGTCGGCAGGCTCCAGGGCCGGGCGCTCCTCCAGGGCATGGGCGCCAGGGCCGACGGCGGCGGTGTGGTCATGATGAACGGCGACCCGTCCAGCCCCAACGCCGCCTGGTACGAGGGCGGAGCACGGTCCGTCCTGCGGGACGAGGTGCGGATCCTGAAGTCCTACGACACCCTCGGGTGGCGCACGGAGAACGCGCACGACCACATGTCCGCCGCGATCAACGACCTCGGTCCGGCCGCGATCGACGGGGTGCTCGCGGCGAACGACTCCATCGCGGCCGGTGTCATCTCCGCCCTCAAGAGCGCCCGCGTCTCGCCGCTGCCCCCCGTCACCGGGCAGGACGCCGACCTCGACGCCGTACGGCGGATCGTCGAGGGCGAGCAGCACATGACCGTGTACAAGCCCTTCCGGCTGGAGACCGAGGCGGCGGCCGCGATGGCCGTCGCCCTGGCGCGCGGCAACGACATCGACTCCCTGGTCACGACGACGATGGACAGCCCCACGACCGAGGACGTCCCGGCGATCCTGCTCACCCCGACCGCGGTGACGCGCGAGACGATCGGGCGGACGCTCGTCCGGGACGGTGTCTACACGCTCGACCAGATCTGCACCCCGAAGCTCCGCCCGGCCTGCGCCCGGGCCGGACTCACCCGGTGAGCGAGGTGGTCCCCGTGGCCCATCCCCCCGTTCTGGCGTTGCGCGGCATCACCAAGCGGTTCGGCGGTGTCCAAGCACTGGTGGACGTCGATCTGCAGGTCCGGGCCGGTGAGGTCGTGGCCCTGGCGGGCGACAACGGAGCGGGCAAGTCCACGCTGATCAAGGTGATCTCCGGGGTCAGCCCCGCGGACCGGGGCGTCATCGCGTGGGAGGGGCGTCTCGTCCAGATCAAGCGCCCCCACGACGCCCACGCCCTCGGCATCGCGACCGTCTACCAGGATCTCGCCATGTGCGACAACCTGGACGTCGTCGGCAACCTCTTCCTCGGGCGCGAGATCGACCGGGTGGGCGTCCTGGACGAGGTGGAGATGGAGCGCCGCGCCCGTGACCTGATGCGCACGCTGTCGATCCGCATCCCCGACGTGCGGATGCCGGTCGCCGCGCTGTCGGCCGGGCAGCGGCAGGCCGTCGCGATCTCCCGCTCGCTGATGGGCTCCCCCAAGGTGCTGCTGCTCGACGAGCCCACCGCCGCCCTCGGCGTGGAGCAGACCAGTCATCTGCTCGACCTGATCGAGGAGGTCCGCGACCGCGGCATGGCGATCATCCTCATCAGTCACAACATGGGCGACATCAAGGCCGTCGCGGACCGGGTCGCCGTGCTGCGCCTGGGCCGCAACAACGGTCTGTTCGACGTGAGCACCGTGACCCAGGAGCAGATCATCTCCTCCGTGACGGGAGCCGCCGACAATGCCGTGGCCCACCGTTCGAAGGGCGACGAGGAGGCATGGCCGTGAGCCGCGGCGGACCGCCCCGGGACGGCGGGCCGGCGGGGCCGGGCAGCACGGAGCCGGTCGCCGCAGCCGGTGCGGAGCGGGCCGCCGCCCGCGGCTGGCGGGACAGCGTGCGGGAGTACGCGCGGGGGGTCCGCGGCGGTGTGCGCGACGGCGAGCGGGGGCCGCTGCTGGTCGTCGCCGGGCTGATCGTGATCTGGATCGTCTTTCAGGGGCTGGACGACAAGTTCCTCTCGCCGCGTAACCTGTCCAATCTGAGCGTGGACATCGTCGGCACCGGGCTGGTGGCCGTGGGGATCGTGTTCGTGCTGCTGATCCGGGAGATCGATCTGTCGGTCGGCTCGGTGAGCGGTCTGGCGGGCGCGGCGTTCGCCGTGCTGAACGTCAACCACGGCGTGCCGGAGTGGCTGGCGGTGATCGTGGCGGTGGCCGCGGGGACGGCCGTGGGCGCCTTCCACGGGTTCTTCCACGCCTGGCTCGGTGTGCCCGCTTTCGTGGTGACGCTGGCCGGGCTGCTGATCTGGAACGGCCTGACGCTCTACCTGCTGGGGGCGAGCGGCACCATCAACATCGACGAGGAGGGCCTGGTCGCCTCCCTGACCAGCCGGCACTTCGGCAACGACCTGGTGGCGTACGCGGTCGCCGCGCTCGGCACGGCCGGGTACGTCCTGGCGGCCCGCCGTCGGCGCAGCCGCCACCGGGCGGCGGGCATGCCCTACCGGCACGGAGGTGACATCTGGCTGCGCACCGGGCTCCTCGCGGTGGTGGCCTTCGCCGGTGCGTACACCCTCAACCGGTTCCAGGGGTTGCCGCTGGCGCTGCTGATCTTCCTGGTGGTCCTGGTCGTCTCGGACTACGTGCTGCGCCGCACCCGCTACGGCCGGCGGGTGTACGCACTGGGCGGAGGGGTCGAGGCGGCGCGGCGGGCCGGCATCGGCGTGGAGCGGGTGCGGGTCGCGATGTTCATGGTGTCGGGGACGCTGGCCGCGTTCGGCGGGTTGTTCGTGGCGTCGGGGCTGACCTCGGCGAGTCCGACGACGGCCCGTGCCGCCGGTTCGGGGATGCTGCTGATCAACGCGATCGCGGCGGCCGTCATCGGTGGGACGAGTCTGTTCGGCGGGCGGGGCTCGCCCTGGTCGGTGCTGCTGGGTGTCGTGGTCATCCAGTCGATCGCCTCGGGGATGGGGCTGCTGGGGGTGCAGGACGCGGTGCAGTTCATGATCACCGGCGCGGTGCTGCTGGCCGCCGTGGCCGCCGACGCGCTGTCCAGGCGCGCTCAGGCCAGACGCGGCCGACCGTGACGCAGCGTGCCGGAAATGTTCCTGTTATTGCTTTATGCAACGTAATGCCTAATAGATGGCAAACGTGGGTATGCGGCGAGATGTCATGAAACACAGCCGCCTCACCCAGGTGGCCGTGGCCGTCACGGTCGCCGCCGGTCTGGCTCTTGCCGGGTGCGGTGACACCGATCTGCCCGGCGGCGAGGAGCAGGCCGATCTCAGCGTGCTCGCGACGGACGTGCCGCAGATCCAGACCCTGAAGAAGCTCACCAAGAGGCACTTCACGGCGGAGACCGGCATCACCGTCGACTACACGCTGCTGCCGGAGAACGAGGCGCGGGAGAAGATGAACCGCGAGTTCGCGACCCAGGCCGGCACCTACGACGTGGCGAGCGTCAGCGCGTACGAGGTGCCGATCTACGCGGAGAACGGCTGGCTCGCCCCGCTCGACTCCTATGTGAAGGCCGACGGGGACTTCGACCAGGACGATGTCTTCCCGAACCTGGTGTCCTCACTGACCGGCGAGGACGGCAAGCTCTACGCCGAGCCGTTCTACGGCGAGGGGTCCTTCCTGATGTACCGCAAGGACCTGTTCCGCAAGAGCGGTCTGACGATGCCGGCGAAGCCGACCTGGAAGCAGGTCGCCGACCTGGCCGCCCGGGTCGACGGCTCCGAGGGCGCGAGCGGCATCTGCCTGCGCGGCCTGCCCGGCTGGGGCCAGAACCTCGCCCCGATCAACACGGTCGTCAACACCTTCGGCGGCGCCTGGTACGACATGGACTGGAACGCCCGCCTGACCTCACCGGAGTTCAAGGAGGCCGTCGGGTTCTACGTCGACCTGCTGCGCTCCCACGGCCAGCCCGGCGCCGAGCGGATGGGCGTGCTGGAGATCCTCGACAGCTTCGTCGAGGGCAAGTGCGCCATGATGTACGACGCCACGTCGCTTGCCTCGTCGATCGAGGCCGACAGTTCCCCGGTCAAGGGCAAGGTGGGCTACGTCCCGGCCCCGCACGAGAAGACCGAGAAGGCCGGCTGGCTGTGGACCTGGGCGTGGGGCGTGCAGCAGGCCTCCGAGAAGAAGGACGCCGCCTGGGAGTTCATCTCCTGGGCCTCCTCCAGGCAGTTCCAGGAACTGGTCGGGCAGGAGATGGGCTGGACCTCGGCCCCCGCCGGGAACCGCAGGTCGCTCTACGAGACGCCCGAGTACCAGCAGGCGGCCGGCGCCTGGTACCGGCAGGAGTACACGGCGGCGACGGACTCCGCCGACCCGAAGGACCCGGGCGTCGGCCCCCGCCCCTACACCGGCATCGGCTTCCTGGGCATCCCCGAGTTCGCCGTGCTGGGTACGGCGGTGTCCGAGCAGATCGCGACGGCCATCGCCGGCCGGCAGTCCGTGGACGCGGCTCTCGACAAGGCGCAGGACCTCGCCCAGGCCGCCGCGGCGAAGTACCGCGGCGGGTGACCCTGCCGCCGTGCGGCGGGGGTCGCCCGTGAACGGCGCGGGCCGCGCCCCCGGTCACCCGGGAACGCGGCCCTCGAACTGCCGTGGCGGTCCGCTTACTTGCGGATCAGGCTGCGCAGCACGTACTGCATGATGCCGCCGTTGCGGTAGTAGTCCGCCTCGCCGGGGGTGTCGATGCGGACGACCGCGTCGAACTCGACGCCGGTGTCGGTGGTGACCTTCACCGTGCGCGGGGTGGTGCCGTTGTTGAGCTCCTCGACGCCGGTGAAGTCGAAGGTCTCCTCACCGGTGAGGCCGAGGGACGCGGCGGTCTGGCCCTCAGGGAACTGCAGCGGCAGGACGCCCATGCCGATGAGGTTCGAGCGGTGGATGCGCTCGTAGGACTCGGCGATGACGGCCTTGACGCCCAGGAGCGCGGTGCCCTTGGCGGCCCAGTCGCGGGACGAGCCGGAACCGTACTCCTTGCCGGCCAGGACGACCAGCGGGATGCCCTGCTCGATGTAGTTGCGGGAGGCGTCGTAGATGAACGACACCGGACCGCCGTCCTGGGTGAAGTCGCGGGTGTAGCCGCCCTCGGTGCCCGGCGCGATCTGGTTGCGCAGGCGGATGTTGGCGAACGTACCGCGGATCATGACCTCGTGGTTGCCGCGGCGGGAGCCGTAGCTGTTGAAGTCGCGGCGCTCCACACCGTGCTCGGTGAGGTACTTGCCGGCCGGGGTGTCGGCCTTGATGGCGCCGGCCGGGGAGATGTGGTCGGTGGTGACCGAGTCGCCGAGCTTGGCGAGCACGCGGGCGCCGGAGATGTTCTCCACCGGGGCCGGCTCGTGGGCCATGCCCTCGAAGTACGGGGGCTTGCGCACGTAGGTGGACTCGGCGTCCCACTCGAAGGTGTTGCCGGTCGGGATCGGCAGCGCCTGCCACTGGGCGTCGCCGGCGAAGACGTCGCTGTAGGACTTGGCGAACATGTCCTCGCCGATGGCGTTGGCGACGACGTCGTTCACCTCGGCCTCGGAGGGCCAGATGTCCTTCAGGAAGACCGGGTTGCCGTCCTGGTCGGTGCCCAGGGCGTCACGGGTGATGTCCACCTTCATGGAGCCGGCGAGCGCGTAGGCCACGACCAGCGGCGGGGACGCCAGGTAGTTCATCTTGACGTCCGGGTTGATGCGGCCCTCGAAGTTCCGGTTGCCGGAGAGGACCGAGGTGACCGCGAGGTCGTGGTCGTTGACGGCCTTGGAGACCTCCTCCGGCAGCGGGCCGGAGTTGCCGATGCAGGTGGTGCAGCCGTAGCCGACGAGGTTGAAGCCGACCTTGTCGAGGTACGGGGTCAGGCCCGCCTTCTCGAAGTAGTCGGTGACGACCTTGGAGCCCGGGGCGAGCGTGGTCTTGACCCACGGCTTGCGGGTCAGGCCCTTCTCCACCGCCTTCTTGGCCACCAGCGCGGCGGCGACCATGACGTACGGGTTGGAGGTGTTGGTGCAGGAGGTGATGGCCGCGACCGTCACCGCGCCGTGGTCGATCTCGTACGACGTGCCGTCGGGGGCGGTCACGGTGACCGGGTTGGACGGGGCGCCGTTCGGGATCGTCGAGGGCGCGTCGGAGCCGGGGAAGGACTCCTTGCTGGCCTCGTACTCGTCGTTGACGTAGGCGCGGACGTCCGTCTTGAACTGCTCGGCGGCGTTGGCGAGGACGATGCGGTCCTGCGGGCGCTTGGGGCCGGCGATGGACGGCACGACGGTCGACAGGTCGAGCTCGAGCTTCTCGGAGAAGTCGGGCTCGGCGGCCGGGTCGAGCCAGAGGCCCTGCTCCTTGGCGTACGCCTCGACCAGCGCGAGCTGCTGCTCGCTGCGGCCGGTGAGCCGCATGTAGTTGATGGTCTCGTCGTCGATCGGGAAGATCGCGGCGGTGGAGCCGAACTCCGGCGACATGTTGCCGATGGTGGCGCGGTTCGCCAGCGAGGTGGCGGCGACGCCCTCGCCGTAGAACTCGACGAACTTGCCGACGACGCCGTGCTTGCGGAGCATCTCGGTGATGGTCAGCACGAGGTCCGTGGCGGTCGTGCCGGGCTGCAGCTCACCGGTCAGCTTGAAGCCGACGACGCGCGGGATGAGCATGGAGACCGGCTGGCCGAGCATGGCGGCCTCGGCCTCGATGCCGCCGACGCCCCAGCCGAGCACGCCGAGGCCGTTGACCATGGTGGTGTGCGAGTCGGTGCCGACCAGGGTGTCCGGGTAGGCCTTGCCGTCGCGGACCATCACGACACGGGCCAGGTGCTCGATGTTCACCTGGTGGACGATGCCGGTGCCGGGCGGGACGACCTTGAACTCGTCGAAGGCGGTCTGGCCCCAGCGCAGGAACTGGTAGCGCTCCTTGTTGCGGCCGTACTCCAGGTCGACGTTCTGCTTGAAGGCGTCGTTCGTGCCGAACTTGTCGGCGATGACGGAGTGGTCGATGACCAGCTCGGCCGGCGCCAGCGGGTTGATCTTCGCCGGGTCGCCGCCCAGCTCCTTCACGGCCTCACGCATGGTCGCGAGGTCCACGACGCAGGGAACGCCGGTGAAGTCCTGCATGATCACGCGGGCCGGCGTGAACTGGATCTCCTGGCTGGGCTGGGCCTGCGAGTCCCACCCGCCGAGGGCACGGATGTGGTCGGCGGTGATGTTCGCGCCGTCCTCGGTGCGGAGCAGGTTCTCCAGCAGGACCTTGAGGCTGTAGGGAAGGCGGGCCGAGCCCTCCACCTTGTCCAGCCGGAAGATCTCGTACGACTCGTCGCCCACCTGCAGCGTGCTGCGGGCGTCGAAGCTGTTCGCCGACACGACAGTCTCCTTCATTGATGTGCGCGTACCACCACGATCCTGCCGCCACGGCATCTTGGCCGATCCGCTAAGGTAAGGCTAAGTTAGGTAACCCTTACCGCCGGACTCGATGGCGGCGTGCGGCTGCGGTGCTCTCTCGGCAGATATCTCGATGTCGAGATAACTCTAGTACACGAGCGCCGGATGGTCATGCCCCGGCGCCCCTGATCTCGCGCAGGGAACGTTGAGCGGCCACCGAAGGTCGGTGACCGCCAGGTTTTCCCGCCGAAGGTTGAGTGATCGTTTACGGCTGACTGCCCGGGGGACGGTGGGGGAACCCGTACGCGCGTACGGCGATCCCGTACGGGCGCCTGCGCTGGGCTCCGGATGGGGTGTCCGGTTCGAGGACGTACCGATGTCCGTGCTGAGGACGATGTCGACGAGCGAACCGCGGAAGCGTTCGCCGCGACCGGGTGGGCCTGGTCGGCGGCGGGGTGCGGCAAAAGACTGATCACCGCCGTCCACGGAGAGACACGTCTCTGGTGTTCGGCGAGCTGCCGTCAGAAGGGCTACCGGCAACGGCAGCGCGAGCGAGCCGAAGCTCTGGCGGCCCAGCCCACTTGCGACGAGTGCGGCACCCCACTCGGCCCCGGCAGCCGACGACGCCGGTGCTCGAAGATGTGCAGTCACCGGGCCTGTATACGTCGCCGGATCGAGCGGGGCGGATCCCCACTGCTGACACCCGGTCCAAAGGCACCGCCCCGAGAACAGCCGAGGATCTGCGCGTATTGCTCAGGCCCCCCGTTGCCGGGGCGCAAGATCCAGATACGCCTCACCTGCTCAGCAACCTGCCGCACATACCTCTACCGCCGAAGGGCACCGTGCTCCATCTGCGGATCTTGCGGACGTGCAGGTCAACGGGGGTTCGTCTCTCCGGGGGCGGACCCGCGGCCTGCTGCTTCGACTTCGGCAAGGGAATGGAACCTGCGGACCCGGTCGGGTCGCGAGGTCTCGACAACCGGGCGCAGATGCCACCGCGCCGTGGGCGCATGCGGGTTCCGGTCCGGTGATGTGTCGGAGACGGCTACGATGTCGTCCTCGTACGCCTCCGTGCATACGTATCCCATGCTCGGGTTGCCCAGCACGGGGCAGTAGTCCACCGCAATCCGGAGGCACCCGGCATGGATGGTGGCGGAGGACACCACCGCCGACCCGTCCCGCGGCTCCTGAAGGGCCACCCACGCCGTGGTGCCCAGATCGTTCCCGCAGACCTGGCACCCCCAGAGCCGGCGGCACAGCTCCGCCTTCACCCGCTCGATCTCGCGGAAGAGCGGCCGGCCGTCGCCCATGGGGGTGACCCAGGGGAAGGGCAGCCCGCCCAGCACCGGGCGCGGCAGCCCAGCGGGGTTCTGGAACTCCTCACCCTGGTAACGCGGCGGATGCACGTATACGACGCGCTATGAGCGGCACGGCGACGCCACGGAAGACGCCGGCGAGGGGAGCTGCCACCACGGCGAACGGTGCCAGGGCGGAGAAGATGAGCGTCATCCGGATTTCACCGAACCGGCGCCGCAGTCGTGGAGCCGGGAGAGAGGCAGCGAACCCGGCCAGGGCGCCGAGCGTGGACAGCAGGCCGCACATCCAGGTCGAGATGCCGATCTCGTTGAGAAGGAAGACCGGCAGCATGGCCAGGATGATGCCCGCGCCGATGTTGTTCAGGGCAGCCTGGTTGAGGAGCAGGCGGAGCAGGGGCTGGCTGAACAGGACGCCCATACCGTCCGCGATCTCACGGCGGAACCTGCGCTCGGGCGTGGCCCTGTCTCGCGCGACGTCCCCGGACGGGTGGATGCGTCGTACCAGCAGGAGCGACATCAGGTGGCAGAGCCCGACGAAGCAGTAGAGAACAGGTGCGGCGATGCTCTGTGTCACCACGCCCGCGACGCTGGGGGAGACCGCCTGAATGGTGGTCTGGGAGGTCTGCAGCCGGGCGTTGCCGTCTGCCACTCGCCGTCTGGGCAGCACGTACGGCAGCACGCTGCTGTGGGCCACTTCGAAGAAGACCCCGGCCATGCTGACCACCAGGGCCACCACGATCAACTGGGCCACGGTGAGGACGTCCAGGAAATAGGCGACCGGGATGCTGCCGAAGGCGACGGCGTAGGCGACGTCTGCCCAGACCATCACCGGCTTCTTGCGCCAGCGGTCGATCCAGACGCCGGCGGGCAGACCAACCGTCAGGAATCCCGCCCGGCTGCAGACGAAGATCAGGCTCATCACCAGCGGACGCGCGTGCAGCAGCAGGAGCGCGGTGACGGGTAGGGCGAACCCGGCGACCTCGGAGGCCGCGTACCCAAAACCGTTCGCTGCCCACAGACGCCGGAAGTCGGGGACCTTGAGGACCTCGGTGGCGTCGTCGTCGGCGGCGAGGGCAGGGGGGAGCGTCACGGTCCTTCCCTCCGTCAGCGGATGATCGTGAAGCTGGGGATCGCACCCGGCGTCGGTCGTGCTGCCAACTCTGCCAGCACCTTGCGGTCGACCTTCCCGTCCTACCAGGGCGCCGTTTACGGGGCCCTGTGCGCGGTTGCCGTACTGTCACGGGCCGAGGGACCGGCCCCCCGGAGCAGCCACGTCATGCTTGTCCACGGACTGGTCTGGCTGGCATTCGTGGTGAACTTCCTTCTGGTGGTGACCGGCGTGAAACTCGAGTGGGCCTTCGCCATGTTCACCAGCCTCCGCCCGTTCGGCCGGTCCTGGCTCGAGCGCCATCGGCTCATGGACTGGCCCCGTTACTACGCGCTCACGCTCCCGGCCCGCATACCGAAGTCACTGCTGCGCGAGGTCGACCCCGAGTTCCTCTATCTGGCGACACGGGCGGGAAACGTCGTCCACGAGGGCGTGGTCTACCACCTGGAAGCCGCGGCGCGGAAGTGTGACGTCTCGTTCGCTCCGCAGGCGATGACCGTCGATCTCGGCGTGCGCGAACTCGTCCCCGCCCCCGCCGATCCGCCCCAACCCCCTCCCCGGCGGCGTCTTCTCGCGTACCCGGCCATCGCCCCCAAGAGCCTGGACCAGCGCTACCTCGTCTGAGAGAAGTCTCCCGACGGCCGTGCGGATGGTCGGGCCGACGTTGACCGTCTCACCGCACCACCCGCGCACACGATCCAGCTTGTCGGCGCCCTCGCACCGGCCGCCGATCGCTCACCTGGGCACTGCGGGCTCCGTAGGGACCGCTCAACCTTCGCCGAGAATCGCTCCCCCTTCACTGCGACGGGTCACTCCCGGCGGCCATGTACGCCCTTTTCCCGGGTATCCGAACGGGACATCCACGTACCACACAAGCAGACGGACAACCACGCACACAGGAGAGGAGACAGGCATGCCGCTCACGTTCCGCAAGAGTTTCCGGATCCTTCCGGGGGTGCGGCTCAACATCAACAAGCGCTCCTGGTCCATCACCACCGGCGGCGGAAAGAACGGCCCGCGGTACACCCGCAGCAGCACAGGACGCCATACGACCTCGATGGACCTGCCCGGACCCTTCGGCTGGCGGCGCACCACCAAGGCGGGCCGACACTGAGCCGGCCCGGACGGGTTTGACATCCCGTCACCCGTTCGGACCCCCCGATCGGGCTTCATCTCATATCTGAGATAACCTCAGCCTCATGTCAGACGACTACCTCGTACGCATCGGCAAGCTCATCCGTGACGCCCGGCAGCACCGCGGCTGGACCCAGTCGCAGCTGGCCGAGGCGCTCGGCACCAGCCAAAGCGCCGTCAACCGGATCGAGCGCGGCAACCAGAACATCAGCCTTGAGATGATCGCGCGCATCGGGGAGGCCCTCGACAGCGAGATCGTGTCACTCGGCTACGCCGGTCCGATGCATCTGCGGGTGGTCGGCGGGCGCCGGCTGTCCGGTGCCATCGACGTGAAGACGAGCAAGAACGCGTGCGTGGCACTGCTGTGCGCCTCGCTGCTCAACGAGGGGCGCACGGTGCTGCGTCGCGTCGCCCGCATCGAGGAGGTGTACCGCCTCCTTGAGGTGCTGGGCTCCATCGGGGTGCGCACCCGGTGGATCAACGACGGCGTCGACCTGGAGATCGTGCCGTCGGCCGAACTGAACCTGGCGGCGATCGACGCGGACGCGGCCCGCCGCACCCGCTCCATCATCATGTTCCTCGGCCCGCTGCTGCACCGCCTGGACCACTTCAAGCTGCCGTACGCCGGCGGCTGCGACCTCGGCACCCGCACGATCGAGCCGCACATGATCGCGCTGCGCCGGTTCGGTTTGGACATCGCCGCCACCGAGGGCCTGTACCACGCCCAGGTGGACCGCGCGGTCAGCCCCGACCGCCCGATCGTCCTGACCGAACGCGGCGACACGGTCACCGAGAACGCCCTGCTCGCGGCCGCCCGGCACGACGGCATCACCGTCATCCGCAACGCCTCGTCCAACTACATGGTCCAGGACCTCTGCTTCTTCCTGGAGGCCCTCGGCGTCAAGGTCGACGGCATCGGCACGACCACGCTCACCGTGCACGGCGTGCCCACCATCGACGTCGACGTGGACTACTCCCCCTCCGAGGACCCGGTCGAGGCGATGAGCCTGGTGGCCGCGGCCGTGGTGACGGAGTCGGAGCTGACGGTCCGCCGCGTGCCCATCGAGTTCCTGGAGATCGAGCTCGCCGTCCTGGAGGAGATGGGCCTCGACCACGACCGCACGCCCGAGTACTTCGCCGACAACGGCCGCACCCGGCTGGTGGATCTCACGGTCCGGCCCTCCAAGCTGGAGGCGCCCATCGACAAGATCCACCCCATGCCGTTCCCGGGCCTGAACATCGACAACGTCCCGTTCTTCGCGGCCATCGCGGCGGTCGCCCAGGGCCAGACCCTCATCCACGACTGGGTCTACGACAACCGCGCGATCTACCTGACCGACCTGAACCGCCTCGGCGGCCGCCTCCAGCTCCTGGACCCCCACCGCGTCCTGGTCGAGGGCCCGACCCGCTGGCGCGCCGCCGAGATGATGTGCCCGCCGGCCCTACGCCCCGCGGTCGTCGTCCTGCTGGCGATGATGGCGGCCGAGGGCACGTCGGTGCTGCGCAACGTGTACGTCATCAACCGCGGTTACGAGGACCTGGCGGAGCGGCTGAACTCGATCGGGGCGCAGATCGAGACGTTCCGGGACATCTGAGGGTGAGTACGTCCGCAGGTGTGGCCCCTCCAGAACGGGATAGTCCGCATCTGTGGACACACAGCTGCTGACCTTTGGCCACAGCACCGCCGGACGGGAGCGGATCGGCGGGCTGCTGCGGGATGCCGGGGTGGCGGCCGTCGTGGACGTGCGGACCGCGCCCGGCAGCCGCCGCGATCCCGATCTGCTGCGGGAGCGGCTCGCCGAGTGGCTGCCGGGTGCCGGTATCGGCTACCGGTGGGAACCGGCCCTCGGCGGGTTCCGCCCGCTGCCCGCGGACAGCCCGGACGTCGTGTGGCGCAACGAGTCCTTCCGCGGGTACGCCGCGCACACCCGCTCCCCCGAGTTCGTCTCCGCGATGGACCGCCTGCTGCGCGAGGCGGCGGGCGCCCGCACGGCCGTGATGTGCAGCGAGGCGGTCTGGTGGCGCTGTCACCGCCGCCTGATCGCCGACTTCGCGGTGCTGGCCCGCGGCGTACCCGTCCGGCACCTCATGCACGACGGTCGTCTGAGTGCCCATGCGCCGACACCGGGAGCCCGTCTGCGGGAGGACGGGCTCCTCGTGTACGACGCCCCCACCGAGCCGACCCGGGGCTGAGCCGTCAGTACAGCTTGTTCACCGCCGTGACGGTCGTGGCCTTGAAGTCGGCCACCCGGGCGTGCCGGAAGGTGCCCATCTGTCCCCAGCGGACGACCGTGACGGTCGCGCCGTCGCGTCCGACCGAGAAGAGGCCGATGTCGGAGGAGCCCCGGACGGAGGCGGTGTGGATGCCGTAGACGTCGGCGCCCTCCTCGACGTTCAGCTTGCCGTAGTACTTCTGCGTCGCGGTGATGTCGGCGTCCTGCCGCATCAGCTTCTCCGCGCAGCCGGCCAGGTCCTTGCGCAGCAGCGCCGCGAACTCCTTCGCCCACTGCTCGCTGCGTCCTTCGACGGTGAGCTGCTGGGCGTTCGTGTCGAACTCCGTCCAGTACTGCCGGTGCGTGGTGATGGACGGCAGCGCGTCGCCCAGGCACATCGGCAGCGGGTCGGGCCGGCCGGGCGTGACCGCTCCGGCGTACCAGGGCGAGGACGGGTGCGGCGGCAGGTCGGCCGGCTCCAGGAACCGGGGTGTGCCGGAGGCGGGCGTAGTGGCGGCGACGGCCGGGACGGCGGCTGCGGCGACACCGGCGACGGCCGCCAGCGCGGCCATGGTGGTGCGGATGTCTCGGGCACGGATCTGCATGGTCTCCCCCATTGTTCTGCCGGACCCCCGGTTCGTCGTCCGGTGTCCCAGGCCGATTGCGCGGGCCTTTGCCCTTGCCCCCCGTACGACCCGCCACCGGCCGCATCCGTTGCCCCGCGGACCTGCTACGGGTCCGTCCCGAATGTCACCGCCGTGCCACCGCGGCCGGTGCCCCTCACCGAGGGCGGCAGCGGCGGCCGGGCGGTGGGCGGCGGTGAGGAGCGGGCTTTACAGGGCGTAAAGCGAACGAAGAATGGATATGGGTCATACGGCGAAACGCGGGGAGTGTCCGACGTGCCCGGATGCCGGGTGCCGCGGCTTCAGGAGGGGGAGCGCGCATGGACGGCCGGCCCTTGTACCTCGAACCGCGGCTGGAGCCACGGCTGAGGTCGCTCACGGCGGCACACGGCACGCTGCACTCGCTCGTCGACGCGCTCGGCTCGCCTCTGCACGTCGTGGTGCCGGACCAGATCGCCGAGAACCTGGAGCGGTTCCGGTCGGTGTACCGGGCTCACCGTCTGTCGGGCCAGATCTTCTACGCCCACAAGGCCAACGGGTCCCGTGCCCTGCTGAGGCGGCTCGCCGCGACGGACGCGGGCGTGGACGTCGCGTCGCTGGGCGAGTTGCAGCACGCGCTGGGCGCCGGTTTCGACGCCGGCCGGATCATGGCCACGGGGCCGAAGAACCCCGAGTTCCTGTGGCTGGCGGCCCGTACGGGGGTCACGGTCGGCGTGGACGCCGTCGCCGAACTGGACCAGCTCGCGGCCCTGGTGCGCAAGCACACGCTCGCGCCGGTGCGGGTGCTGCTGCGACTGTCGGGCTTCGAGACACCGGGCGTGAAGGTGCTGAGCCGGCGCAGCCGTTTCGGCACGCCCGTCCGGGAGTTGGAGCTGCTGCTGGAGGCGGTCGAGCGGCATGCCGACGCCCTCGACGCGGCGGGGGTGGCCTTCCATCTGGACACGACGAGCGTCACGGAGAAGGCGACCGCCCTCGAAGGAAGCCTGGGCGCACTGGAGTTGTGCCGGGCCCGGGGGTTACGGCCGCGGGCCGTGGACATCGGCGGCGGGTTCGGCGTCAGCTACCTCGCCGAGCGGGAGCAGTGGGAGGCGTACACGAGCGGGCTCACCGAAGCGGTCCTCGGCCGCCGTCCACCGCTGACGTGGGGCGGGCACGGCTACGGGCTGCGCAACGAGTCCGGCACCCTGCGCGGCACGCTGGGCGTGTACCCCGCCCACCGGTCCGTCGCCGGCGCCGCCTACCTGGACGAGCTGCTGGCGCAGCCCGCCGTCTCGCTGGGCGGGCGCCCGCTGGCCGCGCTGCTGCTGGAGCACCTGTACGACCTGTACAGCGAGCCCGGCCGGGCGCTGCTGGACCAGTGCGGACTCTCGCTGGCGCGGGTCGTGGAGGTCCGTGACCCGATGGCCGGCGGGCCACTGCGGGTGCGGCTGGCCGCGAAGTCGGACGACATCGCCCTGGAGGACCACGGGGTGCTGATGGACCCGGTCGTCGTCCCCCGCGGCGGAGCAGGGCAGGGCGGCGGGCCCGTCGCCGTGCACCTCTTCGGCAGCCTCTGCCTGGAGACCGACCTGATCACCCGGCGCACGGTGTTCCTGCCTCGCCGCCCGGAACCCGGCGACCTGCTGGCCTTCGCCAACACCGCGGGCTACGTCATGGACTTCCACGCCACGCGCGCCCAGCACCAGCCCGCCGCCCGCAAGGTCGCCGCCTGGCAGGACGGCGACGCGTGGCGCTGGTGCCTCGACGACCAGTTCTGGCCGATCACGCCCTTGAGGGGAGCCCCGTGAGGTACGACAGCATCACCGAGGCGATAGGCAACACCCCTCTGGTGCGGATAGACCCGGCGGTGCACGGCCTGCGCACCATCGATCTGTACGCCAAGCTGGAAATGCTCAACCCCTTCGGCTCGGTCAAGGACCGGGCCGCCTGGAGCATGGCGGGACCGCTGCTGGCCGAGGCGGTGGAACACGGCAGCCAGGTGGTGGAGTTGTCCAGCGGCAACACGGCCAAGGCCCTCGCGGTCATCGCGGGCATGCACGGCCTGGGCTTCAGAAGCGTCACCAACCGGATGCGGGTGCCGGAGATCAAGGACCTCCTGCTGCTGCTCGGCGCGGAGATCGAGGAGCTGCCGGGGCAGAGCGAGTGCCTCGACCCGACCGCCACGGACGATCCGCTGACCCTGTTCCACCGGACGCTGGCCGCCTCCGGCAGCGCCTATCTGCACACCGACCAGTACTTCAACCCGCGCAACACCGAGGCGCATCTCACCGGTACCGGGCCGGAGATCGTCAAGGATCTGGACGGCCGGGTTCCGGACTGGTTCGTCGCCTGCGTGGGCACCGCCGGTTCCTCCACGGGCGTGGCCCGCGCTCTGCGCGAGGAGGATCCGTCGGTGCGGGTGGTCGGGCTGGTCTCGGCCAAGTCCGACTTCATCCCCGGCATCCGCACCATCGACGAGGTGCAGGAGGTCGGCCTGTTCGACCCGGAGACGTACGACACGATGGAATCGGTCAGCTCCGAAGAGGCGATCGAGGGGATGCTGACCCTGAACCGCCGCTGCGGCATCCTCGGCGGGCCCACCGGAGGGGCGGCCTACTTCGGCGCGGTCCGTCATCTGCGCAACCTCGACGAGGAGTCGGCCGGGCGGCGGACGGCGGTGTTCATCGTCTGCGACCGGGTCGAGAGCTATCTGAGCTACGTCCGGCAGCGGCGCCCCGATCTGCTGGGCCGGCCGCCCCGGACGAACTCACCGGCCGGCCTGTCCGACGCCGAGGTCCGCGGGGCGCCCTCGGTCACCGTGGCCGAGGCCCGGCGCTGGATCGACACCGCCGGACCGCTCGTGGTGGACCTGCGCAGCCCGTACGCGTACGCGGCGCTGCACATCGACGGATCGGTCAACATCGTCGACGAGCTGTTCGCCGAACTCGTCCGGGGCGGCCTGCCGTTCAGCCGGCGCCGGCCGGTGCTGCTGGCCTGCCCGGTCGGCGAGCAGTCGGCGCGGTACGCGGCGCTGCTGACGCGGATGGGCCACCCGGACGTACGCAGCCTGGCCGGCGGCATCATCGCCTGGCGGGACGCGGGCGCGCCCCTGGTACGGGACTGACCGGCATGACCGCACCGATCTCACGCGAGGACCCGCACGCGTGGCAGCGGACGCTGCGCGCCCAGTTCCCCATCGTCACCGGTCACCCCGAGCTGGCCTACCTCGACAGCGCGGCCACGGCGCAGAAGCCGCAGGCCGTACTGGACGCCGTGCAGACGTACCTGACCACGTCCAACGCCAATTCCGCGCGCGGGACCTACACCTGGGCCAACCGGACCACGGAGCTGGTCGAGCGGACCCGTGAGCGCGTCGCCCGGTTCCTCGGCGACCCCCGGCCGGAAAGCTCCGCCGTCCACTTCACGGGCGGCACCACCGAGGGGCTGCGCACCCTCGCCCGTGACTGGCTGCCGGGCTTCCTGCGCGACGGGGACGAGATCGTCGTCCCGGACGCCGACCACCAGGCCAACATCGCGCCGTGGCGGGAGGCCCAGCGGCTGCTCGCCCGCGAGGGTGTGCGCATCCGGGTGGTGCCGATGCCGTACCAGAGCGGCTCCGGGGACTACGACCACCGGGTGCTGGCCGAACGGGCGAGCGCGCGCACCCGGTTCGTCGCCACCACCCATGTGCACCACGTGTACGGCGGCGACATGAACGTGCAGCGCATCCGCGCGGCCGTCGGCCCCGAGGCGGTCATCTGTCTGGACGCGGCGCAGAGCGTCGGCCATCTGCCCGTCTCCGTGGCCGAGCTGGACGTGGACTTCGTCGTGTTCTCCGGGCACAAGGCGCTGGCCCTGCCCGGTTCCGGTGCGGTGTGGGCCCGGCAGGCGCGGGGGCCCGCGTTCGTGCCCGGAGGCTGGAGCGGCACTCCGAACACCGTGGGCATCGCCTCACTGGAAGCGGCTCTGGACTGGCTGGAGGCGGCTGGCCTCGACCGGATCGAGCGCTGGACGGCCGACCTCGCGACCCGGCTCACGGAGGGACTGCGCCGGCTGGACGCCTACGAGATTCTCGGCTGCCCGCTCAGCCTGGCCGCCGGCACGGCCGTGCAGCGCCGCGTGGGCATCGTGACCCTGCGGCACCGCGCCATCGACTCGGGCGATCTGGGGTTCATCCTGTTCAGCCACGGCTTCATGGTCCGCTCCGACCATCACTGCCAGGGGGACGCGGGTGAGAAGAGCGGTTCGGTTCGGGTGAGTCTGCATGTGTACAACACGGTTAAGGAGATCGACCGGCTGCTGTCGGTTCTCGCCTCACTTTCGTGACACCCTTCTCTACGCGTAATGGGAACCGTTTCCACCTGTAGGCTCGGAACGGCAGGAGTCGGGTGCGATACGGCGAGGTGACGCGACCGGATGGGGCTGAGTCTGGCGACGGCGGAGCGATGGGTGGAGCGCTGGGAACTCCAGCAGCAGCGGTACGCCGTCGACCGCGAGGAGCGGTTCACGGTGATCGCCGATGTCGTCGAGCACACCACGGCGGAGTGCGCCGCCCGCCCCCTCGTCGTGGACCTCGGCTGCGGGCCCGGCTCCCTCGCGGCCCGGCTGGTCCGGCGGCTGCCGGACGCGGAGATCGTGGCCGTGGACCGGGACCCCCTCCTGCTGGAGCTGGGCCGCACCCACCATCCGGACGCGGCCCGTTACGTCGACGCCGAGATCGGCGCGCCCGGCTGGACGTGGGCCCTGGGCCTGGACCGGCCCCTGGACGCGGCGGTCTCCACCACCGCCCTGCACTACCTCGACCGCGACACCCTGCTCGCCACGTACCGGCAGCTCGCCGTGCTGCTGCGCCCCGGGGGCGTTCTCGTCAACGGCGACCACCTCCCGCCGGGCGAGACGGGCCCGGCCCGGATCGCCGCCCACGTCGGGCGGTGCCGGGCCGGCCGGCAGCGTGTGTTCGCCCAGGAGGACTGGGACTCCTGGTGGGCCGGGGCCGGTGCCGACCCGGAGCTGACCGACCTGCTCGAGGAGCGCCGCCGCCGCTCGGCACGCGACACCGGCCGCCCCGCCGACCTCCCCCTCCCCGCCCATGTGGAGCTGCTCCGGCAGGCCGGCTTCGCCCAGGCCGGCCCGGTGTGGCAGTACGGCGACAGCTGCGTGGTCGTCGCGGTGCGCTAGGTGTAGTGACCCGCAGCGTTGTTCACGCGGGTGATCAATACAGCTAGGGCCTGTCGTTTGGATCAGGCCGTCCGAGAGTGACTGCGGCTCTCGGCCGCCGCGACGACAGGTCCTGGCCGCCTGTTTCACCCGCCCGCGCCCCACCGGGTGCGCGCGGGCGCGGGCGCTCCGACACTGCATGGCAGGACCGCTCCACGTCGACATCGCCCCACCGGTCTCGGCGCACGCCCCGCGAGCGGCCACGCGCCCCCCCCGCGAGGAGACCCATGACCACCGCCGAGCACGCCACCCACGACGACCACGGGCACACCCACGGCGACGACTGCGGTCATCTCGCCTTCCCCCACGGCGACCACACCGACTACGCCCACGACGGGCACATCCACCGGATGCACGAGGGGCACGCCGACGAGTGCGCGAAAGCCGGCCACACGGTGCACCGGAACCACGACCACGAGCACGGCGACACCTGCGGCCACCTGGCCGTGCGGCACGGTGACCACACGGACTACGTGCACGACGGCCACCGCCACGCGGCCCACGAGGGCCACTGGGACGACCACTGACCGGCGTCCGGGTCCGATGACGGACGCGGACGCCCGGTCGGCGGGTCTCAGGTCAGGGCGTCCCAGTGGACGGTACGGTCGCACCAGCGCTCCAGCAGGGTGCGGTCGTGACCCACGGCCAGCAGGGCGGCGCCGGTCGAGGCGCGGTAGTCCTCGACGGCGGCGACCAGGGCGGCGGCGGTGGAGGCGTCGAGCATCGCGGTCATCTCGTCGCACACCAGCAGGCGCGGATGCAACACCAGGGCCCGGGCGAGGCAGGCGCGTTGCAACTGACCGTCGCTGACCTCGTGCGGCTTCCGGGTGAGCAGGTCGGGGGTGAGGCCGACGGCCGGTGCCAGCTCGGCGACCCGGGCCGTGACGTCCCCGGCGCGACCGGTGGCGCGCAGCGGCTCGGCGATCAGGCCGCTGAGCGGCAGCCGGGGGTCCGCGGAGAGCCTGGCCTGCTGGAAGACGACCCCGAAGGCGGTGCGCAGGGCCCGTGGGGCGCGGTGGCGCCAGTGCCGTACGGGCGCGCCGTCGAGGAGCAGGGTGCCGGAGTCGGGGCGGTGCAGCAGGGCCGCGACCCGCGCGAGGGTGGACTTGCCGCAGCCGCTCGGGCCCAGCAGGCCGACGGACTCCCCCGCGGCGACGTCGAGGCAGACGTCCCGGACCACCGGGGCGTTGCGGGCGTATCCGGCGGTGATGGAGCGCAGTTCAAGCACGGGTGTCCTCCGGCACGTGCGGGTGGTGGCAGGCGACCGCACCGGTGGGCGGCGGGCCGGCGCAGAGGTCGGTGGCCCTGTCGCAGCGTGCGGCGAAGGCGCACCCGGCCGGGAGGTCGCCCAGTTCCGGCGGCATGCCCGGCACGGGGGCGAAGGCACGGTCGGGCAGGGCCCGGAGCAGGCCCCGGCTGTAGGGGTGGCGGGGCCCGGACGAGCCGAAGAAGGCGGTTGCGTCGGCGAGTTCGACGATGCGCCCCGCGTACATGACCGCGACCCGGTCGGCGATGCGCTCGGCCGCCGCCAAGTCGTGCGTGATCATCAGCAGGGCCCGTCGGCGGCCGTCGCCGGGGGCGTCGACGTGCCGGCGCAGTTCGTCGACCGTGCGGTCCACCAGGTCGCGGTCGAGTCCGGTGGTCGGTTCGTCGGCGAGCAGCAGGGGCGCGCCGCCGACCAGGGCGAGGGCGGTGGCGGCGCGCTGGGCGAGGCCGCCGGACAGCTGGTGGGGGTGACGGTCGAGATGGTCGGCGGGGAACGCGGCCCGTTCGGCGGCGGCCTCGGCGGCGGCCCGCAGTGCGGCGCGGCCCCGGGTCGCGGTCAACGCGGCGACGGTCTCCTCCAGTTGGGAGCGGACGGTACGGACCGGGGTGAGGTGGGCGGCCGGGCTCTGCGGTACGAGGCCGATGAGTCGTCCGCGCACGGTGCGGGCGAGGGTGCGTTCGCCGGCGGTGAGGAGGTCCAGGTCGCCGAGCAGGGCCGAGCCGGCGGTCTGTGCGTTGCCGGGGAGGAGCCCGAGCAGCGCCGAGGCGAGCACGGACTTGCCGCAGCCGCTCTCCCCGATCAGGGCCAGGCACTCGCCGGGCGCCACGTCGAAGCGCGCGTCGGTGACGGCGGCGACGCGGCGCCCGCCGGGCATGAGGAACCGCACGGACAGTCCGCGCACGGACAGCACGGGGGTCGTGGACTCCGTTCCGGCGCTCACAGCATCAGCTCCGATCGGTGACGTGGGTTGATCCGCTCCCGCCAGGCCCCGGCGAGTCCGGCGATGGCGAGGGTGGGGACGATGAGGAAGAGGCCGGGGAAGAGGGTGGGCCACCACTGGCCGGCGAGCAGGGAGCCGCGGGCGCCCTGGATCAGGGTGCCGAGGCTCGCCGTGTGGCTCGGCAGTCCGAGACCGAGGAAGGACAGGGCCGACTCGTGCCACATGGCGTGCGGCACCATCAGCACGGCGGCGAGCGCGGCCTGGGGAAGAACGGCGGGCAGGAGGTGCCGTACGGCCACCCGCCACCGGGACGCCCCGCCGGAGACGGCCGCGTCGATGTACGGCCGCGACCGCAGCGACAGCACCTCGGCGCGCACGATCCGGGCCGTGGACAGCCAGTGGGTCAGCGCGACCGAGATCACCACCGGCCACACCCCGGGGCGGAACATGGCGACGATGAAGATGCCGAGCAGCAGATGCGGCACGGACGAGAACGTGTCGACCAGCCGCATCAGGGCCCGGTCGGCCCAGCCGCCCAGCGCGCCGGCCGCAGCGCCCACGGCCGTGCCGACCACGGTCGCGGTCAGCGCCGCCGCCACACCGACGAGCAGGGAGACGCGCAGGCCGTAGACGCAGCGCAGCAGCAGGTCGCGGCCGACGTCGTCGGTGCCGAACGGGTGTGTCCAGGAGGGTGGTTGCAGCTTGGCGGCGAGGTCGACGGCCTGCTGGTCGAGCTGGACCAGCGGCGGGACGAGCAGCACGGCGAGCACGGTCGCCGCCACGAGCACGACGGAGGTACGCACGCGCAGGGTGCGGGTGGAGCGGCGCTTCGGGCCGTGCGAGCGCCACTCGGGCCCGTCCGGAGCGCTGGCGGGCGCCGGTGCGTCACATGTCACTGAGCTTCACCCTCGGGTCGAACAGTCCGTAGAGCAGGTCGGCGAGCAGGTTCCCGGCGAGCACGGCGGCGGTGGCCAGGGTGGTCAGGGCGGCGAGCAGCGGGAAGTCGACGGCGGTGGCCGCCTCGACGGTGGCGGCGGCGATCCCCGGCCAGCTGAAGACGCTCTCCACCAGCAGGGCTCCGGTGATGAGTTCGGGCACGCGGGAACCGATGAGTGTGAGCACCGGCAGGAGCCCCGAGCGCAGGGCGTGGCCGAGCAGGACGGTGCGTTCGCTCAGGCCGCGGGCCCGGGCGCCGCGTACGGGGTCCTCCGCCAGCGCGTCGCCGACGCCCTGGCGTACGTACAGGGTGAACCAGGGCAGTTGGGAGAGGGCGAGGACCCCGGCGGGCAGGACGAGGTGGCTCGTGACCTGGCCGGGGGTGACCTGTTCGCTGCCGGTGTCGGTCAGTCCGCCCGCCGGCAGGACGTCCCACTGGAGGGCGAACAGCCAGATGGCGAGCAGCGCGATCCAGAAGACCGGGGCCGCCTCCAGCGTGTAGGCGAGGGAGGTGACGGTCCGGTCGACGAGCGAGCCGGGACGGCGGGCGGCGAGCACGCCGAGGACGGTGCCCGCCAGTACGGCCGCGGCGAAGGCGACCGCGCAGAGCAGCGCGGACCAGACGAGCCGTTCGCCGATGACCTGGGTGACGGGCTGCCGCATGACGCTCGAGTGCCCCAGGTCGCCGGTGAGCGCGGAGGTCAGCCAGTGCCACCAGCGGGCGGCGAAGGGCTGGTCCACGCCGAGGTTCTCGCGCAGCCGGTCCAGGGTCTGCCGGTCGGCGCCGAGCGCGGCGGTGCCGGCGTAGGCCTTGACGGGGTCGAAGGGGGAGGCGGCGGCGATGGCGAACACGCCGAAGGTGACGACCAGCAGGACGGGGACGGCGAACAGGGCCCGCCGTCCCGCCAGCCGCGCCATCGCTCCCCAGGGGAGGCGGGTCACTTCTTCGGCTGCCAGTCCTCGATGTTCCACCAGGGGCCGCTGGCGAATCCGTGCTCGTGCGGCTCCAGTTGGGTGCTCAGGCCGCTCCAGCGGTCGGCGAGCACATAGAGGTGGTCGATGTGGGTGAGGAAGGTGTAGCCGGGGTCCCGCACCAGGGCCCGCTGGAGCTTGTCGTACGCGGCCGTGCGCACGGCCGGGTCCTGGCTGCGGCGGGCGTCGTCGAGGGCGTGGTCCACGGCCGGGTTGTCGTAGCGGGCCATGTTGTTGAAGCCGTCGCCGGCGAGGGAGGAGTGCAGCAGGGTGTAGAGGCCGAAGTCGGGGTCGCCGGTGCTGCCGAAGCCCGCGAGGACCGCCGTGTCCTTCATGCGGGGCTCGATGACCTCCCAGGTGGCGCTCTCGGCCTTCACCTCGACCCCGGCCTTCTTGGCGTCGGAGGCGTAGGCGAGGGCGTGGTCCTGGCGGACCTTGTCGCCGGCGGGGTAGAGCAGGCTGAAGGACGCCCGTCGTCCGTCCCTGGTGCGGATGCCGTCCTCGCCGCGCTTCCAGCCCGCCTCGTCCAGAATCTTCCGGGCCTTGCCGAGGTCCCGGGTGCGCTCGATGCCCTTGCTGAAGGCGGGGTCGTCGACGGGCAGCGGCCCGTAGGCCGGGCGGCCCGCGCCGTCGAGGATCTTGGCGGCCATGGCCTCGCGGTCCACGGCGGCGTCCAGGGCCCGGCGGATCGCCCGGTCGCCGGTGACCTCGTTCGCGGTGGGGAGCGTGACGGCCCGGAAGTCGTAGGAGCGCGCCTCGTGGGTGCGCTTGGTGCCGTCGCCCTTGAACGTGGCGGCGAGGTCGGGCGGGAGGACCGCGCCGTCGAGGTCGCCGGAGCGCAGGCGGGTGGCGCGCACGTCGTCGTCGCCGATGACCGCCATGGTGAAGGTCTTCACCTTCGGCTCGCCGCCCCAGTAGCGGGGGTTGGCCTTGAAGGTCAGCTTCTCGCCCTTGCTCCAGCGGCTGAGCACGTACGGCCCGGTGCCGACGGGCTCGGTGTTGAACGAGCCGGTGTTGGGGTCCTGCCCGCCCGCGATGTGCTCGGGTACGACGGGCAGGACGGTACGGGCGGCGAAGGGGGCGTAGGGGTACTTGAGTGTGAAGACGACCCGGTCGTCACCGCGCGCCCGGACCTTTTCCACGGCGTCCAGTTCGCTCTTGAAGGTGTTGTTCGTCTTCGGGTCGAGGACGGTCCGGTACGTGTAGACGACGTCGGCGGCGGTGAGCGGTTCGCCGTCGCTGAACTCGACCCCGTCGCGCAGGGTGTAGGTGTAGGTGCGGCCACCGTCGGTGATCTTCGGCAGTTCGGCCGCCAGCGCGGGCTTCAGTTTCAGGTCGGCGTCGCGGGCGAGGAGCCCGTCGAAGATCTTGGAGTTGCCGTCCTTGCCGTAGCCCAGCAGCGGGCTCAGGGTGTCGGGTTCAGAAGCCACCCCGAGCACGACCGGCCCTGCGGACCTGCCGTCGGCCGGGCCGCCGCCGGGGGCCGAACATGCGGTGACCGCCGCGGCCAGCGCCGCCGTGACGGCGGCCCCTCGTATCCGACGGGTCGACATGTGACCTCACCCCTTGTTGCTCTATTCCTGCTGTTGCAAAGACTTCGCAATTAAACAGGATCGGCGGGCGTCCCGGAATCGGGGCGCCCGCCGAGGGGTTCACCGACGCGCTCAGGCCTGGGTCAGGGTGATGTCCTGGCCCTGGGCCGCGTGGAAGGCCGGCAGCGGCAGGCCGTCGGAGCGCAGCTCCATCAGGCCGGCCTCGACGTGGGCCGCCCCGGCCACCAGCGCGCCGGGCAGGGTCGGGCCCGTGTTCACCCAGCCGTGCACGGCGCCGTCGCACACCGCCTGGGTGCCGCCGATGCCGTGACGGATCGTGGACGTGCCCTGGCTCACGGAGGAGCTGACGAAGACCGGGCTGCTGGAGCCGGTGCAGCGATAGGTGCCGGACAGGGTGACGGTGCCGTCGGCGGCGATCCGGCCCACGGCGTCGACCGTCACGGAGCCGGTCGGGGCAGGGGCGGTCGGGGCGGGAGCGGTCGGGTCGGGGACGGGTGGTGCGGCGGGCGCAGCACCCGCACCCGTGAGCAGCAGCAGCGCGGCCCCGGCCGCCGCGCCGAGAAGAGGTCGTACACGCATGAGGGAAACCTCCCGACAGGGATGAATTGCGGCTCCCACTCGTACCGGCCCCGCGGGTCGGCACCCGTCATCCTCACCCCTTCGGTGGCGAGTCCGCACCGGCCGTCGTGGAACCGTCCCGGGAATGTCCGGGGCGTGTCACGCTTCGCGCCGGGCCGTTCCGCTCACCCGGGGACGGCGGGATGGTCGGTCCGTACGAGTCATACGAACCCTTCGGATGGCCCTACCGACGTGGAGGTGCGCCATGTGTGCCCACCAGCCCCAGTGCCCCGCGACCGACTCCCCCGCCGCGCACGTCGTCGCGGCCCACCCCGAGCAGGGCTGGAGCCTGCTGTGCGACGGGACGGTCGTGTTCGACGACACCGGCGAACTGCTTCCGGACGGGCGCGTGGTGCAGCCCCGCCGGGCGGCGGCGGGACTGGCCGTCGCGGCCTGAACACGGCGCCGCCCCGAGGCGGCACGGGCATCGCGCTACGGCAGGACCGCGAAGCCGTCCAGTTCCACCATCGCCTCGGTGTCCCACAGCCGGACGACCTGGACGACCGCCATGGCGGGGTAGTCCCGGCCGGCCAACTCGCGCCACAGGCAGCCCAGTTCGGACGCGTGCGCGCGGTACGCCGCGATGTCCGTGGCGTAGACGGTGACACGGGCCAGGTCGGACGGGGTGCCGCCGGCCGCGGTGAGGGCCCTCAGCAGATTGGCGAGGGCCCTTCCGAACTGCTCGGGCAGGGTGCTGCCGACCACCTTGCCGTCGGTGTCGAGCGCGGTCTGGCCGGCCAGGAACACCACGCGCGACCCGGAGGCCACCACGGCGTGGGAGAAACCGGCCGGCGGGGACAGCTCGGACGGGTTGACGCGCTCGGTGCTCACCGGGCCTCCAGACGGGTGTACAACTCCTTGGCGATGATGCCGCGTTGCACCTCGCTGGCCCCTTCGTAGATACGCGGGGCGCGCACCTCTCGGTAGAGGTGTTCGAGCAGATGGCCGCGCTGCAGGGCCCGCGCCCCGTGCAGTTGGACGGCCGCGTCGACGACGTACTGCGCGGTTTCGGTGGCGAGGAGTTTCGCCATGGCGGAGCGGCCGGGCACATCCGGGGCGTCCGCGTCGTACGCCGAGGCCGCCGCGTGGACCATCAGGCGGGCCGCCTCCGTGCGCAGGGCCATCTCGGCGACCTGGTGCGCGACGGCTTGCAGGTCCTTGAGTTTGCCCCCGAAGGCGTCCCGTCCGGCGGTGTGGGCGAGGGTGGCGTCCAGGGCCGCCTGCGCCATGCCGACCGCGAAGGCGCCGACGCTGGGCCGGAACAGGTTGAGCGTCCCCATGGCGACCCGGAAGCCCCGGTCGGCCTCGCCGAGCACGTCATCGGCCGTCACCGGCACGGCGTCGAAGTCGAGGGCTCCGATCGGGTGCGGCGAGAGCATGTCGAGGCCGCGGCCCGTCAGGCCCGGGCGGTCGGCGGGCACAAGGAAGGCGGTGACGCCCCGGGCCCCGGCGCCCGGGGTGGTGCGGGCGAAGACGGTGTAGAAGTCGGCCTCGGGGGCGTTGGAGATCCAGCACTTCGCACCGCTGAGCCGCCAGCGTGCGGAGCCGTCGGAGGCAGCGGCGAGCACGGCGCCCCCCGCCGACGGGTCCCTCAGCGGACCGGCATCCGCCGCTGCCCGCGCCCCGTCCTGCGAGACGTCATCCGTCTCTCCCCGCGACGAATGGCCACCGTGCGGATCCGTGTCCGCCGCGCGGTGCAGCCGGAGCGCCGCCGCCCCCGCCGGCCGGCCACCCCCCGGATCGGCATCCTCCTGAGCCCGCAACCCCAGCCCCGCGGCGTCCGAGCCCGCGCCCGGCTCGCTCAGGGCGAAGGCCGCGATCGCCGTCCCGGCGGTCACCGGGGGGAGCCACCGCTCACGTTGGGCCCGTGTTCCGTACGCGTGGACGGGGTGTGCGCCGAGGCCCTGGAGGGCCAGGGCCGTCTCGGCCTCCGTGCAGGCGTAGGCCAGGGACTCGCGCATCAGGCACAGGTCGAGCGCACCCGAGGTGAACAGGCGGCCGAGCAGTCCGAGGCTGCCGAGTTCGGCGACGAGCGCGCGGTTCACCCGCCCCGGTTCGCCCTTGTCCGCCAGCGGGCGGAGCCGCTCCGCCGCCAGGGCGCGCAGTTCCGCACACCAGGCGAGTTGTGCCGGTTCGAGTGAGAATGCGGTCATCGCCGGTCCCTTCTCCGCCACCCTGCGTTCCGGCTGGGCCACTCCGAGGCTATCGCGGACCGTTGACTGTCGTCACCAACACGATACGCTCCAGGGGCGAGCCCACCACGCCATAGGGGGCGAACCGTATGAATCCACGGGGCACGGCCCACGTCGACACCTTCGCCCGGGACCACCTCCCACCCCCGGACCAATGGCCCGAGCTCCGCTTCGACCTGCCGGAGCTGCACTACCCCGAACGGCTCAACTGCGCCGCCGAACTGCTGAACGGCCCGCCCGACGAGCGCCCGGCGTTCCTCACCGGCACCGGCGCGCCGTGGACGTACGGCGACCTGCGCGCCCGGGTGGACCGCATCGCCCATCTGCTCACCGGCGAACTCGGTGTCGTCCCCGGCAACCGGGTGCTGCTGCGCGGCCCCACCACCCCCTGGCTCGCGGCCTGCTGGCTGGCGGTGCTGAAGGCGGGGGCCGTGGCGGTCACGGTGCTCGCCCAGCAGCGCCCGCACGAGCTGAGCACCATGTGCGAGATCGCCCGGGTGCGGCACGCCCTGTGCGACATCCGGGCCGTCGACGACCTCGCCAAGGCCGAGGTCCCGGGTCTGCGGATCACGACCTACGGCGGGGACGCACCGGACGACCTCCTGAAGCGCCCGGCGCCCGGCACCCGGTACGAGCCCGTCGCGACGGCGGCCGACGACGTGGCGCTGATCGCCTTCACCTCGGGCACCACCGGCCGCCCCAAGGGCTGCATGCACGTCCACCGGGACGTCCTGGCGATCGCCGACACCTTCTCGCGGCACGTCCTCAAGCCCGTTCCCGACGACGTGTTCACAGGCAGCCCCCCGCTGGGCTTCACCTTCGGCCTCGGCGGGCTGGTGGTCTTCCCGCTACGGGCCGGGGCGAGCGCACTGCTCCTCGAACAGGCGGGCCCCCGGCAGCTGCTGCCCGCCATCGCCCGGCACCGGGTCTCCGTGCTGTTCACCGCTCCGACGGCGTACCGCGCGATGCTCGACGAGCTCGACGGCCACGACGTCACCTCCCTGCGCCGCTGCGTCTCCGCCGGCGAGAACCTGCCCGCGGCGACCTGGCAGGCCTGGCACGAACGCACGGGCCTGCGCGTCATCAACGGCATCGGCGCCACCGAGCTGCTGCACATCTTCATCTCCGCGGCCGACGACCGGATCCGGCCCGGGACCACGGGCGTTCCGGTGCCGGGCTGGCACGCCCGCGTGCAGGACGAGGACGGCGAACCCGTACCCGACGGGCAGCCGGGGCTGCTCGCCGTGCGCGGACCGGTCGGCTGCCGCTACCTCGCCGACCCTCGGCAGCGGGACTACGTGCGCGGCGGCTGGAACGTCACCGGCGACACCTACGTCCGCGACCCCGACGGCTACTTCCGCTACGTCGCCCGCGCCGACGACATGATCATCTCGGCCGGGTACAACATCGCCGGCCCCGAGGTGGAGGACGCGCTGCTGCGGCACCCGGACGTGGTGGAGGCGGCGGTCGTGGGCCGGCCCGACGAGGCACGCGGTCAGGTCGTGCTGGCCTTCGCCGTCCTCAAGGAGGGCGCGCGGCGCGACGCCGAGGCGCTGCGCGCCTTCGTGAAGGGCGAACTGGCGCCGTACAAGTGCCCGCGGGAGATCGTCTTCCTGGACGCGCTGCCACGCACGGCCACCGGCAAGCTCCAGCGGTTCAGACTGCGCACCCCGGGGGTACCGGAACGCGACCGGGAATGATCCGTACGACCTAAGATGATCAACGTGTCCGACCAGCATGCACCACGGTCTCTCATCGTCACGCTCTACGGCGCGTACGGCCGCTTCGTGCCGGGCCCCGTGCCGGTGGCCGAACTGATCCGGCTCCTGGCCGCGGCCGGCGTCGACGCTCCCTCCGTACGCTCCTCGGTGTCGCGGCTGAAGAGACGCGGACTGCTCGTGCCGGCCCGCACCGCCCAGGGTGCGGCCGGTTACGAACTGTCCCCGGACGCACGCCAGTTGCTCGACGACGGCGACCGCCGCATCTACGCCTCGGCGCCGCCGGAGGACGAGGGCTGGGTGCTCGCGGTGTTCTCGGTGCCGGAGTCGGAGCGGCAGAAGCGGCACGTGCTGCGCTCCCGGCTGGCCGGACTCGGTTTCGGCACGGCCGCTCCGGGGGTGTGGATCGCGCCCGCACGGCTGCACGAGGAGACCCGGCACACGCTGCAGCGGCTGCGGCTCGACGGGTACGTCGACTTCTTCCGCGGTGACCACCTGGGTTTCGCCCCGACGGCCGAGGCCGTCGCCCGGTGGTGGGACCTGGCGGCCATCGCCAAGGAGCACGAGGCGTTCCTCGACCGCCACGCGCGCGTCCTGCACGACTGGGAGAAGCGCGAGGACACCCCGGCCGAGGAGGCCTACCGGGACTACCTGCTGGCCCTGGACTCCTGGCGCCACCTCCCCTACACCGACCCGGGCCTGCCGTCCGAGCTGCTTCCCGCGGACTGGCCGGGGGCCCGGTCGTCGGCGGTGTTCCGGGGGCTGCACGAGCGGCTGCGGGACGCGGGGGCGGAGTTCGTCGGGCTCTGACCCGTCGGGCGCGGCTCTTGCCGCACGGCGGACGCCGCTCTCGGCGCGCAGCGACTACCACTCCGGCCGCGCAGCGGGTGCCGCCCGCTTTGCCGGTGTTTGCTCCGCCGCCGAACGGTCAACGATGTCCGCGAGCGGACGGAGCACGGAGCGGGAGGCGGGCCGAGGCATGACCGTCACCACACCACCGGGAGCGTCAGGCGTCCGCGCGGACCGGCTCCTGTGAGGCGGCTGGGGCGCTCGGTGCACGGCGGGTGGGTACGGGCCGGCGCCCACACCCTCGTCCGGCGGGGCCGTGACGTGGAGTTGATGCACCGGGCCACCGGGTTCGCCACGCTCGCGCTGGTCACGCTGGCGCCGCTGCTGATCGTGGTCGCCGCCGCCGACCCCCTGGGGCGGGGCGGTTTCGCCTCGTGGCTGGCCGACGGCATGGGCCTGTCGGGGCGATCCGCGCGGGTGCTCACGGACATCATCAGCCCGCCGCGCAAGGTCATCGGCACCACGAGCGTGCTCGGCGGGGTGGCGCTCGCCGTCTTCGGCATCGCCTTCGGCGGGAGTGTGCAGAACGGCTACGAGCGGATCTGGGGCCTGCCCTCGGGGCCGTGGCACCGCGTCTGGCGTCAGGCGGTGTGGATGATCGCGATGACGGCCTACCTGTACCAGGAGGTGCAGACGCGCAGCCTCGTCTCGGGGCCGGAGCGGATCGCGCTGAGCTCGGCTTCCGGTGTGCTGTTCTTCTGGTGGGGGCAGCGCTTCCTGCTCGGCGGTCAGGTCCGCTGGCGTGATCTGCTCCCCGGAGCGGTGGCCACCATGCTGGGGCTGGGCGGGCTGCGCCTGTTCTCCTACTTCGTCTTCACCCCCCTCATCGTCACCAACGCGATCAGCTACGGGGCGATGGGCGTCGTCCTCGTCGTGGAGTCCTGGCTCATCGGCGTGGGCTACGTCGTGTACGGCGGGGCGCTCCTCGGTCGCTGGGCCCTCGAACACCACGGACGGGGCGACCACACCGAGTAGGCCGTTCGGACCGCCCCTCCAGCACTTGGCCCGCCCCTCCGTACGAACGCACATGCCACCCTTGGAGATCTCCGCCCCGGCTCATGCGAACCCACAGGGGTCTTTCCCCTCGCATCTGCGGCATTATCATCGGCGCGTACCCACCAGAGGGAGAAGACCCGTGCCGACCCGCACCGTGCGCCCGACCCGCCGCCCGCTCCAGGCGGCCGCGGCGGGAATCGCCGCCCTGCTGGCCCTGAGTGCCTGCTCGTCGTCCGGCTCGGATTCCTCGGCGAAACCGGACTCCTCGGGGCCGGGCAAGCCCTCCGGTGAGGTGACCGTGTTCGCCGCGGCCTCGCTGAAGGAGAGCTTCACGAAGCTCGGCGAGCGGTTCGAGAGGGAGCACCCCGGCACCAAGGTCACCTTCAGCTTCGGCGGCAGCGACTCCCTCGCCGCGAGCATCACCGGCGGCGCCCCGGCCGACGTGTTCGCCGCGGCCAGCCCCGGGACGATGAAGATCGTCACCGGCGCCGGTGACACCTCGGGGACGCCCGCGACCTTCGTCCGCAACAAGCTGGAGATCGCCACCCTGCCGGGCAACCCGCACCAGGTCACCAGTCTGAAGGACCTCACCGGGCCGGACCTGAAGGTCGTGCTCTGCGACAAGGAGGTGCCGTGCGGCGCCGCCGCCCAGAAGGCCCTGGACACGAGCAGGCTGAAGCTCACACCCGTCTCCTACGAGCAGGACGTCAAGGCCGCGTTGACCAAGGTCGAGCTGAAGGAGGCCGACGCCGCGCTCGTCTACCGGACCGATGTGCGCGCGGCGGGTGACAAGGTGGCGGGCGTGGAGTTCCCCGAGTCCGCCGACGCCGTCAACGACTACCCGATCGCCCTGCTCAAGAACGCGCGGAACGCCGGGGCCGCCAAGGCGTTCATCGCCCTGGTGCGGTCCGCCGAGGGCCAGGAGGTCCTGAGCGGAGCGGGATTCCTCAAGCCGTGACGTCCCCGGTCGGCAAGCCACGCGCCACGGGCGACACCCTCCGGGTCGGCCCGCAGCGGCGGGGTGCCCGGACGGGCGGCCCGCTGCGCCGGGGTGCCCGGGCGGGTGTACCGCTGCCCCTGCTGGTCCCGGCGCTGCTCGGCCTGGCCTTCCTTACCGTGCCGCTGGTCGCCCTGCTGGTGCGGGCCCCGTGGCAGAGCCTGCCCGAGCAGCTGACCAGTCCGGAGGTGTGGCAGGCCCTCAGGCTGTCGCTGCTGTGCGCTACGGCGGCGACCGCGGTGAGCCTGGTCCTCGGCGTGCCGCTGGCGTGGCTGCTGGCCCGCGTCGACTTCCCCGGCCGCGGCCTGGTGCGCGCCCTGGTCACCCTCCCGCTCGTCCTGCCGCCGGTCGTCGGCGGTGTCGCGCTGCTGATGGCACTCGGCCGCAACGGCATCGTCGGGCAGTGGCTGGACGCGTGGTTCGGGATCACGCTGCCGTTCACCACGACCGGGGTCGTGATCGCGGAGGCGTTCGTGGCGATGCCGTTCCTCGTCATCAGCGTCGAGGGCACCCTGCGGGCCGCCGACCCGCGCTACGAGGAGGCGGCCACCACCCTGGGAGCGTCCCGCTTCACGGCGTTCCGCCGGGTCACGCTGCCGCTGATCGCGCCGGGCATCGCGGCGGGCGCGGTGCTCGCCTGGGCGCGGGCGCTCGGCGAGTTCGGGGCGACGATCACCTTCGCGGGCAACTTCCCCGGGCGCACCCAGACCATGCCCCTGGCCGTCTACCTGGCCCTGCAGAGCGACCCGGAGGCCGCGATCGCCCTCAGCCTGGTGCTGCTGGCGGTGTCGATCGCGGTGCTGGCGGGGCTGCGCGACCGCTGGATGCGTGCCGGATGACACGGACGCACCACCAGGACACCCACTCCGGCACCACGGCGGACGGGCTCGACGCCCGTCTCGTCGTGGACCGCGGCCCCTTCCGTCTCGACGTGGCGCTGGCCGTCGCACCCGGCGAGGTCGTCGCCCTGCTCGGGCCGAACGGCGCCGGCAAGACCACGGCCTTGCGGGCGCTCGCCGGTCTGACCCCGCTCACCGACGGCCATCTGCGGCTGGACGGCGCAGCGCTGGACCGTACGCCGCCGGAGGCCCGGCCCGTGGGAGTCGTCTTCCAGGACTACCTGCTCTTCCCTCATCTCACGGCCCTCGACAACGTCGCCTTCGGCCCCCGCTGCCAGGGCGCGACCAAGGCGGAGGC
This sequence comes from Streptomyces sp. NPDC101110, assembly GCF_044759525.1. Taxonomy (NCBI): domain Bacteria; kingdom Bacillati; phylum Actinomycetota; class Actinomycetes; order Kitasatosporales; family Streptomycetaceae; genus Streptomyces; species Streptomyces sp. NPDC101110. Next base: position 161,260 of record NZ_JBIVZM010000017.1, read on the forward strand.
CCGTGCGCAGGCCGCTCAGTGGCTCGACCGGCTGGGCCTCGCGGAGCACGCCGGGGCCAAACCGCGCCGGCTCTCCGGCGGGCAGGCCCAGCGCGTCGCCCTCGCGCGCGCCCTCGCGACCCGGCCCCGGCTGCTGCTGCTCGACGAGCCGCTGGCGGCCCTGGACGCCCGTACCCGCCTGGAGGTGCGCGCCCGGCTCCGGCGCCATCTGGCCGAGTTCGAGGCGGTGGCCGTGCTCGTCACCCACGATCCGCTCGACGCCATGGTGCTGGCCGACCGGCTGGTGGTGGTGGAACACGGCCGGGTCGTCCAGGAGGGCACCCCGGCCTACATCGCCCGCCACCCCCGTACGGACTACATCGCCCGGCTGGTCGGCCTGAACCTCTACCGGGGCGAGGCCGACGGCCACACCGTGCGGCTCGCCGACGGTCCGGCGCTCACCACGACCGAGCTCCTGTCCGGCCCGGTCTTCGTGGCGTTCCCGCCGAGCGCGGTCACCCTGCACCGCGAGCGGCCCACCGGCTCCAGCGCCCGCAACCTGTGGCGCTGCGAGGTGGCGGGTCTGGAGACCCACGGGGACCAGGTCCGGACCGACCTCACCGGTGAACTGTCCCTCACCGCCGACCTCACGACGGTCGCCGCGGCCGAACTCGGCCTCCACCCGGGCGCGGAGGTCTGGGCCACCGTGAAGGCGGCGCAGACCCACGCCTACCCGGTCTGAGACGGCCGGTGTCCCCACGGGTCAGGCCGCCGTCCTGACCGGCGCGGCCTCCGGGACGGCGGCGGCCTGCCGCACGACGCGGCGGCGGCGGACCGGCAGGAGCGTCGGGTGCGCGACGCCCCAGGCCGCGCCCTTGCAGATGATTTCCTTGTAGAGCGCGGCGATCCGGCCGGTCAGGGCGGCGGACTTCGCGCGGTCGTCGGCGGTGACGTACTGGATCAGGCCGTCCTTGCGTCCCAGTGAGATGCACTGGTTGAAGTAGCGCACCGGCACGGTGGGGACCTTGCCGCCGGTCAGCCGGGCCGCGACGGCGTCGGCGGCCTGCCAGGCGGTGGGGACGCCCGAGGCGCACGACATCCGCAGCGGCTTGTCGCCGGGGCCCATCGCCAGGGCCGCGTCGCCGATGGCGTACACGTCCGGGTGGGACACCGAGCGCATGGTCCGGTCGACCACGATCTGTCCGGTGCCGGAGACCTCCAGGGTGGTGGCCTGCGCGATCGGGTGGACGGCGAAGCCCGTGGTCCACACGGTCACCGCGGCCGGGAGGGTGGTGCCGTCGGCGGTGGTCAGGCGGTCGACGTCGACGGCGGTGACGGCGGTGTGCTCGTGGACGGTGATGCCGAGCCGGTCGAAGGTCTTCCGCAGGTGCCCGACGCCCTTGGGCGAGAGCCAGTCGCCGAATCCGCCGCGGACGGCGAGGGCGACGTCGAGGTCGGGCCGGGCCTCGGCGATCTCGGTCGCGGCCTCCACCCCGGTGAGACCGCCGCCGACCACGACCACGGACTCCCCGGCGGCCAGACCGGCCAGGCGCTCGCGCAGCCGGAGGGCTCCGGCGCGGCCGGCGATCTCGTGGGCGTACTCGGCGGTGCCGGGCACACCCTGGTCGTTCCAGCCGCTGCCGAGGGCGTACACGAGCGTGTCGTAGGGCAGGACCTCGTCCGCCCGCTGCCCCGCGCCTTCCGGGGCCGCGACGGTGACGGTCCTGCGGTCCACGTCGACGGCGGTGACCTTCCCCTGCTTGAGTACGACGCCGGTGCCCTCGAACATCTCGGCGAGGGGCCGGGGCGCGAGGTCCTGGCCGGCTGCGAGCTGGTGCATCCGGACGCGTTCGACGAAGTCGGGCTCGGCGTTGACCAGGGTGACGGCGACGTCTTCGCGGTGCAGTCGCCTGGCGATGCGCCCGGCGGCGGTGGCTCCGGTGTAGCCGGCTCCGAGGACGACGATGCGGTGCTGCATGGCGTGGCTCCTGTCATGACGCTGTCTTCAGCGGGTTCGCCTCTTGAACCGGGCGGCCCGCCGTTTCCTGACAGAAGTGCGTTGTGACCTGCGTCACACCGTGAGGGGTCGGGTCAGAAGACCCTGAGCAGCGGCTCTCCGTGGTCTGCGGCGGCCCACAGCCGGGTCGCGCGTTCGAGCTTGTCGGGGTTGACCTGGTTGCGGAACGCGGCGATGCCGTCGGCGGCGACCTCCAGGCACATGACGCCGATGACCCGGCCGTCGAGGACCACGACGAGGGCGGGGTCGCCGTTGGCGGTCCAGGCGTAGACGTCGGGCGAGCCGCCGACCAGGGCACGCTTGGCCGCACCGGGCTTGAACAGGCCCCGCATGAACTTGGCGACCGCGAGGGCACCCTCGAACGCCCTGGCGCGCGCCGGGACCTTCCCGCCGCCGTCGCCGACCGCGACGGCGTCCCCGGTGAGCAGCTGCACGAGCGGCTCGGTCCTGCCGCTGGAGGCGGCCGCGAGGAACTCGTCGATGATCCGCCGGGCGGCGGCCTCGTCGATCTCGGTGCGGGTGCGGGCCCTGCCGTCGGCGACGCGCTTCTTCGCGCGGTGGAGGATCTGCTGGCTGGAGGCCTCGGTGATGTCGAGGATCTCGGCGATCTCCCGGTGCGGATAGTCGAAGGCCTCCCGCAGCACGTACACCGCCCGCTCGTTCGGGGACAGGCGCTCCAGCAGGACGAGCACCGCGTACGAGACCGACTCGCGCTGCTCGGCGGTGTCGGCGGGCCCGAGCATCGGGTCCCCGGCGAGCAGCGGCTCGGGCAGCCATTGCCCCACATAGGTCTCACGCCGGGCACGGGCCGAGGTGAGCTGGTTGAGGCACAGGTTGGTGAGCACCTTCGTCAGCCAGGCCTCGGGGACCTCGATGCGGTCGGTGTCGGCGGCCTGCCAGCGCAGGAACGTCTCCTGGACGGCGTCCTCGGCCTCACTCGCCGACCCGAGCATCCGGTAGGCCACGGCCTCCAGGCGCGGTCGGGAGGCTTCGAACCGGTCCACGTCGTCCAGCGTCAGGGGCATGCCACGGATCCTAACGCCCGCGGGCGTCACCGCCTCCGAGATCCAGTCGCGGTTTCGGGGCGTCCAGGCGGCCCGTCTGAGGGCGCCGGCTGCCCGCGCGGTACGGCACCGGCCAGGGCGCACCCGGGCCGGCGTAACCCTGCTCGGCCGCCGCGTGCAGGGTCCAGTGGGGGTCGTAGAGGTGGGGGCGGGCCAGGGCGCAGAGGTCGGCGCGGCCCGCCAGGATCAGGGAGTTGACGTCGTCCCAGGAGGAGATCGCGCCGACCGCGATCACCGGGACGCCGGTGGCGTGGCGGATCCGGTCCGCGAAGGGCGTCTGGTACGACCGCCCGTACTCGGGCCGTTCGTCGGCCACGACCTGGCCCGTCGACACGTCGATCGCGTCGGCGCCGTGCGCGGCGAAGGCCCGGGCGATCTCGACGGCCTCCTCGGCGGTCGTGCCGCCCTCGGCCCAGTCGGTGGCGGAGACACGGACGGTCATGGGCCGCTCCCCCGGCCACGCGTTCCGTACGGCGTCGAAGACCTCCAGCGGGAAGCGCAGCCGCTTCTCCAGGGAACCGCCGTAGGCGTCGGTGCGCCGGTTGGTCAACGGGGAGAGGAAGCCGGACAGCAGGTAGCCGTGTGCGCAGTGCAGTTCGAGCAGGTCGAAGCCGGCCCGGGCGGCGCGCACCGTGGACGCCGTGAACTGCTCGCGGATGTCGGTCAGTTGGGCACGGGACAGCTCGCGGGGCGTCTGGCTGAACTTCTTGTAGGGGAGCGCGGAGGGGGCCACGAGCGGCCAGTTGCCTTCCTCCAGCGGCTCGTCCATGCCCTCCCACATCAGTTTCGTGGAGCCCTTGCGGCCGCTGTGGCCGAGCTGCACGCCGATGGCGGTGCCGGGTGCCTGAGCGTGCACGAAGTTCGTGATCCGCTTCCACGCCTCGGCCTGCCGGCCGGTGTAGAGACCGGCACAGCCGGGCGTGATCCGGCCCTCCTCGCTGACGCACACCATCTCGGTCATCACGAGCCCGGCCCCGCCCAGCGCCCGGGCGCCCAGGTGGACGAGGTGGAAGTCACCGGGGACGCCGTCCACGGCCGAGTACACGTCCATGGGCGAGACGACGACCCGGTTGCGCAGGGTCAGTCCGCGCAGCCGGAACGGCGTGAACATCGGGGGCGTGCCGGGCGGGCAGCCGAACTCGCGCTCCACCTTCTGCGTGAAGTGGGCGTCGCGCAGCCGCAGGTTGTCGTGCGTGACGCGGCGGCTGCGGGTGAGCAGGTTGAAGGCGAACTGGCGGGGCGGCTGGTCCACGTACAGGGGGAGGTTCTCGAACCACTCCAGACTGGCCCGGGCCGCCCGCTGCGTGGAGGCTACGACGGGGCGCCGTTCCGCCTCGTAGGCGGCCAGGGCCTCGGGCAGCGAACCCTGTTCCTCCAGGCAGGCGGCCAGGGCGAGCGCGTCCTCGACGGCGAGCTTGGTGCCGGAGCCGATGGAGAAGTGGGCGGTGTGGGCGGCGTCCCCGAGGAGGACGACATTGCCGTGCGCCCAGCGGTCGTTGACGACCGTGCGGAACGTTGTCCACGTGGAGTTGTTCGACTGCAGAGGGCGGCCGCGCAGAGCCTCCGCGAAGATCTTGGCGCAGCGCTCGATCGACTCCGCCGTGCCCAGCTCGTCGAAACCGGCGGCGTGCCAGACCTCTTCACGCATCTCGATGATCACCGTCGAGGCGTCCTGCGCGTAGGGGTAGCCGTGGAGCTGCATGACGCCGTGCTCGGTCTCGGCGATCTCGAAGCGGAAGGAGTCGAACGGGAAGTCGGCGGCGAGCCAGATGTAGCGGCAGCGGTGGGACGTCACCCGGGGGCGGAAGACGTCCGCGTGGGTCTCACGGGTGGTGCTGTGGACGCCGTCCGCGGCGATGACCAGGTCGTGGGTGCGTGGGAGGCCGTCCGGGGCCTCGGTGCGGAAGCGGAGGTCGACGCCGAGGTCACGGCAGCGGGTGTGGAGGATCTCGAGCAGCCGCTTGCGGCCCAGGGCCGCGAACCCGTGCCCCGAGGAGGTGTGCCGGCCGCCGCGGTGGACGATGTCGATGTCGTCCCAGCGGGTGAAGTGCCGTTGGAGCGCCTGGTAGACCTCCGGGTCGGCGTGTTCGATGCCGCCGAGGGTTTCGTCGGAGAGGACGACGCCGAAGCCGAAGGTGTCGTCGGGGGCGTTGCGTTCCCAGACGGTGACCTCCCGTCCGGGGTCCAGGCGTTTGAGGAGGGCGGCGGCATAGAGGCCGCCGGGTCCGCCGCCGATGATTGCGACGCGCAGGGCCTGGCTGGGGGCGGTGTGCGGGTGCCGCTCGTTCGTGGCTTGCCGCGCAGTTCCCCGCGCCCCTGAGGGTGTGACCGTCACCGTCCGCTCCATTTCGGGGGGCGCTTCTCCGTGAACGCGGCGTGGAACTCGGCGTAGTCCTCGCCGGTCATCAACAGAGCCTGGGTCGAGGCGTCGAGTTCGATCGAGGCCGCCAGGGGCATGTCCAGTTCCGCCGTGAGCAGTGCCTTGGTCTGGGCGTACGCCAGGGCCGGGCCCTCGGCCAGGCGCCGTGCCAGCCGCTGTGCGCTCTCGTCGGCGGCGCCTTCCTCCGTCAGTTCGCTGATCAGGCCGATGCGCTCGGCCTCCAGGGCGCGGACCGGGTCGCCCAGCATCAGCAGGCGGGTCGCGTGCCCCAGGCCGACGACCCGGGGCAGCAGGTAGGCCGCGCCCATGTCGCCGCCGGAGAGGCCGACGCGCGTGAAGAGGAAGGCGAAGCGGGCGGTCGGGTCGGCGACGCGGAAGTCCGCGGCCAGGGCGAGGACGGCCCCGGCTCCCGCGGCGACGCCGTGCAGTGCCGCGATCACGGGGAACGGGCACTCGCGGATCGCGCGGACCACCTGGCCGGTCATCCGGTTGAAGTCCAGGAGCTGGGCGGTGTCCATGCCGAGGGTGGCGCCGATGATCTCGTCGACGTCTCCGCCGGAGCAGAAGCCGCGGCCCTCGCCGGCCAGCACCAGGGCCCGTACGGACCGCTCCCGGGACAGCTCAGCGAGCAGGTCGCGCAGATCGGCGTAGGCGCCGAAGGTGAGCGCGTTGAGTTTCTCGGGGCGGGCCAGGGTGACGGTCGCGACGCCGTCGGCGACGTCGACGCGCAGATGCTCCCAGCCGGGGGTGCGGGCGGCGGAGCCGGTGAAGGGACTCATGACGTGCGGCCTCCTCGGGCGGGCACTGCCTCACTGAGCTCTACCCCTCGAAGCTATCACCCATCCGTGACTGTCGTCATGAGTGCGCGATAGACCGTACGGGTAGGACTTCGGTGAGGGCCCGGCGCGACCCGGCCCGGTCACATCCGTCACAGATCGTCCACACCGGCGTAACAGCGGGAGCAGCGGTGCGCGGCGGCGCGTTCACCTGGGTAAGCCGTCCGGCATGGAGGCAAGGGCGCCTCCGACGGTGCCCCTCGGACGTCTGCGAAGAGCGGCGCCGTACCATTCTTCAGGTTGAAAGCAGGATCTCCTGCTCCATGAACGGACCCGCCTTGTACGAACTCCCCTCAGCCCCCGCCTCCTGGCGCATCGCGCTGCCGCACACCGCAGCGGCGGTGCCCGTGGCCCGCGCCCTGGTCCGTACGGCGCTGGCCGAGCTGGAACACGGGGCGGACTGCGACACCGCGGAGCTGCTGACGGCAGAGCTGGTGGCGAACGCCGTGGAGCACACCACGGGCGAGACGCCGATAGAGCTGGTCGTGGAGCTGATGCCGTCGGGCTGCCAGGTGGAGGTGCACGACACCGACCCCTCCCCGCCCGGCGACCTCACCTGTCCGGCCGGCGGTCCGCCCGACCCCTGGCAGGAGCACGGGCGGGGGCTGCTGCTGATCCGCGCCCTGAGTTCCTCCTGCGGGCACCGGCCGACCGAGTCCGGCAAGGCGGTCTGGTTCCGGCTGCCCGCTCTGCCGGCTCAGCGACGCCGGTCGGCATGAGCTCCGGCGCGGGGCCCGCCCGGGCCCCGCGCGGGTCGGTGCGGCCGTCGGCGCGGGGGACGCTCAGGCCAGGGTCGCCACCATGACCGCCTTGATGGTGTGCATCCGGTTCTCCGCCTCGTCGAAGACAACCGAGTGGGCCGACTCGAAGACCTCGTCGGAGACCTCCAGGTACTCCAGACCGTAGGCCGCGTGGATCTCCTGGCCGACCCTGGTGCCGAGGTCGTGGAAGGCGGGGAGGCAGTGCAGGAACTTCACGTCCGGGTTGCCGGTGGCGCGCAGGACGTCCATGGTCACGGCGTACGGGGTGAGGGCGGTGATGCGCTCGGCCCAGACCTCCTTCGGCTCCCCCATGGAGACCCAGACGTCCGTGGCGACGAAGTCGGCGCCGCGCACACCCTCCTCCACGGTCTCGGTCAGTGTGATGCGGGCACCGCTGACCTCGGCGAGCGCGCGGGCCCGGTCGACGATCCCCTCGGCCGGCCAGTACTCCTTCGGTGCGACGAGCCGTACGTCCATGCCGAGCAGGGCGCCGGTGACCAGGTAGGAGTTGCCCATGTTGAAGCGGGCGTCGCCGAGGTAGGCGAAGGAGACCTCGTTCAGCGGCTTGGCGCAGTGCTCGGTCATGGTCAGCACGTCGGCGAGCATCTGGGTGGGGTGCCAGTCGTCGGTGAGCCCGTTGTAGACGGGGACCGCCGCGTGCGCCGCCAGCTCCTCCACCTTCTGCTGGCTGTCGCCCCGGTACTCGATGGCGTCGTACATCCGGCCCAGCACCCGTGCGGTGTCCTTGACCGACTCCTTGTGCCCGATCTGGGAGCCGAAGGGGTCGAGGTACGTGGTCGAGGCGCCCTGGTCCGCGGCCGCGACCTCGAAAGCGCAGCGGGTGCGGGTGGAGGTCTTCTCGAAGATCAGCGCGATGTTCCGGCCCTGGAGGTACCGGGGCTCGATCCCGCCCTTCTTGGCGGCCTTGAGGTCGGCGGCCAGCTCGACCAGACCGAGGAACTCCTCCGCGGTGAAGTCCAGCTCTTTGAGCAGATGGCGGCCGGCGAGGGCGGTCGGGACAGTCGCCATGAGGGCGCTCCAGGGATACGGGGGACACAGACTGCTGGAATACTATACGAAGAACAGCATGCCTATACAGGGGGCTCAGGGCTGCGGCTGCCGGGCCCGCGGCTGCCCCCTACACCGGATCGCGTTCGACCGGGCAGCTCATGCACCGCGGCCCGCCCCGGCCGCGGCCCAGCTCGCTCCCCGGGATCTCTATCACCTCGATGCCCTGTTTGCGCAGGTGGGTGTTGGTGGTGGAGTTGCGCTCGTAGGCGACCACGACCCCCGGCTCGACGGCGAGGACGTTGCAGCCGTCGTCCCACTGCTCGCGTTCGGCCGCGTGCACGTCCTGGGTGGCGGTCAGCACGCGGATCTTGTTCAGGCCGAGGGCGGCGGCGATCGCGCGGTGCATGTGCTCCGGCGGATGGTCGGTGACCTTCAGCTCCTTGTCGCCGACGCCCGGCTCGATGGTGTACGAGCGGAGCATGCCGAGGCCCGCGTACTGGGTGAAAGTGTCGCCGTCGACCATCGTCATCACGGTGTCGAGGTGCATGAAGGCACGCCGCTTGGGCATGTCGAGGGCCACGATCGTCTCGGCGGAGCCGGCGGCGAACAGCTTGTGCGCGAGCATCTCAACGGCCTGCGGGGTGGTGCGCTCACTCATGCCGATGAGCACCGCCCCGTTGCCGATGACCAGCACGTCCCCGCCCTCGATGGTCGACGGGTAGTCGGCCTGCCCCTTGGACCACTCGTGGAAGGTCTCGTCGCGGAACAGCGGATGGTGCCGGTAGATCGCCTCGAAGTGCACGGTCTCGCGCTGCCGGGCGGGCCAGCGCATGGCGTTGATGGACACGCCGTCGTAGATCCAGGCGGAGGTGTCGCGGGTGAAGAGGTGGTTGGGCAGCGGGCCCAGCAGGAAGTCGTCCAGCTCCATGACATGGAAGCGCACCGAGGCGGGCTCCGGATTCATGTCGAGGAACTCGCGTTTGGTCATGCCGCCGACCAGGACCTCGGCCAGCTCACGCGCGGGCAGGTTCTCGAAGGCGGCTCTGAGCGGGTCGGTGGCCAGCGGGCCGTACTCCTTCTCGTCGAAGACCCGGTCCAGGACGAGGGATCTGGCCGCCGGGACCTCGAGCGTCTCGGCCAGCAGGTCACCGAAGAGATGGACGGCGACACCGCGGTCGCGCAGCACGTCGGCGAACCCGTCGTGCTCGGCGCGGGCCCTGCGCACCCACAGCACGTCGTCGAAGAGCAGCGAGGTCTTGTTGCTGGGGGTGAGCCTTTTGAGCTCGAGATCAGGCCGGTGCAGGATGACACGGCGCAGGCGCCCGGCCTCGGAGTGGACGTGGTATGCCATGCATCCATCCTGACCGCCAGGACCGCAGTTGACGCACTTCCCGCATGTTTCGACGCGGTTCTGTTCGCGTCCGGGTGACGACAACGGGGTCGCCGTGAAGCGGCTCCGCAGGCGGCGTACGGGGAACGAGGCAGCCGCCCGCTCGGCCCCGGCCTCCCCCACCACGCCCGGCCGGGCACCCGTACCCGGGCGACCGGCCGGGCTCTCGCTACAGTCGCGGGTCCACCGGCTCCGACTCCAGTGCGAGCACCCCGAACACCGCCTCGTGCACCCGCCACAGCGGCTCGCCCTCGGCCAGCCGGTCCAGGGCCTCCAGGCCCAGGGCGTACTCGCGGATCGCCAGGGAACGCTTGTGGTTGAGGAAGCGCGAGCGCAGGCGGGCCAGGTTCTCCGGGCGGGTGTACTCCGGACCGTAGATGATCCTCAGGTACTCGCGGCCGCGGCACTTGATGCCGGGCTGCACCAAGCGGCCCCGGCCGTCGCGGACGACCGCGCCGACCGGCTTGACGACCATGCCCTCGCCGCCGCGGCCGGTCATCTCCAGCCACCAGTCGACGCCGGCCCGGACCGACTCCGGGTCGGCGGTGTCGACGTAGAGCCGGCGGGTGGTCTGGAGCAGGCCGCTGCCGTCGTGCTCGACGAGCCGGTCGAGCAGGGCGAGCTGCTCGTCGTGCGGCAGGCCGGCGAGGCTGCGCCCCTGGACCGCGAGGATCTGGAACGGTGCCAGGCGCACGCCCTCCAGGCCGTCCGTGGTCCAGCAGTAGCGGCGGTACGCCTCGGTGAACGCGGCCGCGTCGGCGGCGCGTTCACCGGTGCGGGTCAGCAGGCTCGCCACGTCCACGCCCCGGTCCGCCGCGCCCCGCAGCGCGCCCAGCGCCTGCGGGAGCACCGCGCCGGACGCGGCGCCCACGGCCGCGTACTGCGACCGCAGCAGACCGGACGCCTTCAGCGACCAGGGCATCAACTCGGCGTCCAGCAGCAGCCAGTCCGTCTCCAGCTCGTCCCAGAGGCCGGCCTCGCCGATCGCCGTGCGCAGCCGGTCGAGGATCTCCTCGGTGAGGGCGTCGTCGTCGAGGAAGGGGCGGCCGGTCCGGGTGTAGAGGGATCCGGTCGGCCCTCCCCCGCTCTCGGCTGCGTTCGACCGGGAGGTGCCCCCGACGCCGAAGCGCTTGCGGGCGGCCTCGGCGTCGCGGCACACCAGGGCCACCGCCCGCGAACCCATGTGCTTCTCCTCGCACACGACCCGGGCGACACCGTCTTCCTTGTACTGGGCGAAGGCCTCCTCGGGGTGCTCCAGGTAGCCCTCGACGTGACTCGTGGCCGTCGGGGCCATGGTCGGCGGGAGGTACGGCAGCAGGCGCGGGTCCACCGCGAAGCGGCTCATGACCTCCAGAGCTGCCGCCGCGTTCTCCTCGCGGATCGAGACGCGGCCCTGGTGCCGTGTCTCCACGACCCTGCGGCCCCGCACGTCCGCCAGGTCCAGCGGACGGCCGTCCTGTCCGCCGGGCGCCTCCGTGCGCAGCGGCTTCGTCGGCTCGTACCAGACCCGCTCCGCGGGCACGTCGGCCAGCTCGCGCTCCGGCCAGCGCAGCGCGGTGAGCTTGCCGCCGAACACCGCGCCCGTGTCCAGGCAGATGGTGTTGTTCAGCCAGGTCGCCTCCGGCACCGGGGTGTGGCCGTAGACGACCGCCGCCCGGCCCCGGTAGTCCTCCGCCCACGGGTAGCGCACCGGCAGGCCGAACTCGTCGGTCTCCCCGGTGGTGTCGCCGTACAGGGCGTGGCTGCGGACCCGGCCGGAGGTGCGCCCGTGGTACTTCTCGGGCAGACCGGCGTGGCAGACGACCAGCCGGCCGCCGTCGAGGACGTAGTGGCTGACGAGGCCGTCGAGGAACTCCCGTACCTCGGCGACGAACTCCTCGCTCTCGCCCGTCATCTGCTCGATGGTCTCGGCGAGGCCGTGGGTGTGCTGGACCTTGCGGCCGCGCAGGTACCGGCCGTACTTGTTCTCGTGGTTGCCGGGCACGCACAGGGCGTTGCCGGACTTCACCATCGCCATGACGCGGCGCAGCACGCCGGGGCTGTCCGGGCCGCGGTCGACCAGGTCGCCGACGAAGACGGCCGTGCGGCCCTCCGGGTGGACACCGTCGACGTAGCCCAGCTTGCCGAGCAGGGCCTCCAGTTCGGCGGCGCAGCCGTGGATGTCTCCGATGATGTCGAACGGGCCGGTCAGGTGGGTCAGGTCGTTGAAGCGCCTCTCGGTGACGACCGTGGCGTGCTCGACCTCCTCCACACCGCGCAGGACGTGCACCTTGCGGAAGCCCTCGCGCTCCAGGTGCCTGAGGGAGCGGCGCAGTTCGCGGGTGTGGCGGTGGATGACCCGGCGGGGCATGTCGGCGCGGTCGGTGCGGGCCGTGTTGCGCTCGGCGCATACCTCCTCGGGCACGTCGAGCACGATCGCGATCGGCAGCACGTCGTACTGCCTGGCGAGGTCGATCAGCTGACGGCGGGAGTCGGACTGCACGCTGGTGGCGTCCACGACCGTGCGGCGGCCTGCGGCAAGGCGCTTGCCCGCGATGTAGTGCAGGACGTCGAAGGCGTCCTTGGTGGCGCCCTGGTCGTTCTCGTCGTCCGAGACGAGACCGCGGCAGAAGTCGGAGGAGATGACCTCGGTGGGCTTGAAGTGCCTGCGGGCGAAGGTGGACTTGCCGGAGCCGGACGCCCCGATCAGCACCACCAGGGACAGGTCGGTGACGGGCAGCACGCGCCCCTGCGTCTCGTCGGTCATGCCGCCTTCGCCTCCTTCGGGGTGGTCATCGTGAACACGGCCATCTGGGTGGGCGGCCCCACCTCCGGGTCGTCGGGGCCGACGGGCTCGAACACGACTCCGTAGCCGTGCCGTTCGGCCACCTCCTCGGCCCAGGCGCGGAACTCCGCCCGGGTCCACTCGAAGCGGTGGTCGCCGTGCCGGACGTGCCCGGCCGGGAGGGACTCCCAGCGCACGTTGTACTCGACGTTCGGGGTGGTCACGAGGACCGTCCTCGGACGCGCGGAGCCGAACACCGCGTACTCCAGGGCGGGCAGCCGCGGCAGGTCGAGGTGCTCGACGACCTCGCTGAGCACGGCGGCGTCGTAGCCCTTGAGCCGGGCGTCGGTGTACGCGAGCGAGCCCTGCAAGAGCCGGACTCGGGAGGCCTGCCGCTCGCCCATGCGGTCCAGCTTGAGCCGCCGGGAGGCGATGGTGAGGGCACGCATCGACACGTCGACACCGACGATCTCGGTGAACGCCGGGTCCTTGAGCAGGGTCTGCACCAACTGGCCCTGGCCGCAGCCGAGGTCGAGCACCCGGGCGGCTCCGGACTGCCGCAGCGCCGTGACGATCGCCTCGCGGCGCTGCACGGCCAGCGGGGTCGGCTTCTCCTCGGCCTCGGTCTCCGCCTCGACGGCGTTGTCGATCTCCTCGACCTCGCTGTCGTCGGTCTCGGCGAGCCGCACCAGCTCCAGGCGCTCGGTGGCCTGTCGGGTCAGCGACCAGCGGCGCGAGAGGTAGCGGCTGGTGATCAGCCGCTGCTCCGGGTGGCCGGGCAGCCAGCCCTCGCCGACGCGCAGCAGCTTGTCGACCTCGTCGGGGGCGACCCAGTAGTGCTTGGCGTCGTCGAGGACCGGGAGCAGGACGTAGAGATGGCGCAGGGCCTCGGCGAGGGTGAGCGTGTCCGATTCCAGGACGAGGCTCACGTACCGCGAGTCACCCCACTCGGGGAACGCGGTGTCCAGTGCCACCGGCTCGGCGGTGACGGCCCAGCCGAGCGGCTCGAAGAGCTTGCGTACGAGGTCGGGGCCGCCGCGGGCGGGCAGGGCGGGCACCTCGACGCGCAGCGGCCTGGCCTGGCCGGGCAGCTCCGGCCGGGCGTTGCAGACGCCCTTCATCGCGCTGGAGAAGACGTTGCTCAGCGCCACGGCGAGCAGGGAGGAGGCCGCGTAGGGGCGGTCGTTGACGTACTGCGCCAGGACCGCGTCCGGAGCGCCGCCGCGGCCCTTGCCCTTGCCGCGCCTGACCAGTGCCACCGCGTCCACCTCCAGCAGCAGCGCCGCCGTGCAGCGTTCGGCGTCCGCCTCGGGGTAGAGGACGTGAGCCGTGCCGTAGGAGGTGGAGAACGCCTGCGCCTTGTCGGGATGCTTGTGCAGCAAGTAGCCGAGGTCGGTGGCGGGGCGTTCCGGCGTGCCGGTGGTCGTGATCGTCAGGAACATGCGGAGGGCCTCTCCGGCTGGGTGGACGTCTTCGGTGCCGTACGCGCGAGAGCCCCCAGGAAGGGTGATCCTGGGGGCTCGGCAGGACGACGTCCACAGCTTCGCACACCTGTGCCCACCAGCGCCTTCGGTTATCGAGGGCGCCGGGAGGGCCCGGCTACGACAGCTGCGACTGCACCTGCGCGGAGATCAGTTCCAGGTGGTCGAGGTCGTCCAGGTCGAGGACCTGGAGGTAGATGCGGGTCGAGCCGATCTCGGCGTAGCGGCCGATCTTGTCGACGACCTCGGCCGGGGAGCCGGCCAGGCCGTTGCGCTTCAGCTCGTCGGCCTCGCGGCCGATCGCGGCGGCCCGGCGGGCGACTTCCGCCTCGTCCCGGCCGACGCAGACGACGAGGGCGTTGGAGTAGGTCAGTTCGTCGCCGCCGCGGCCCGCTTCCTCGGCGGCGGCACGGACCCGTCCGAACTGGCGCTCGCTGTCCTCGACGGAGGCGAACGGCATGTTGAACTCGTCGGCGTACTTCGCGGCCAGCCGCGGGGTGCGGGCCGGGCCGTGGCCGCCGACGAGCACGGGGATCTTCTGCTGGGCCGGCTTGGGCAGGGCGGGAGAGTCCGTGAGGTCGTAGTGGGAGCCGTGGAAGTCGAAGGTCTTGCCGGCCTCCGTCGCCCACAGGCCGGTGACGATCTCCAGCTGCTCCTCGAGGCGGGCGAACTTCTCCTTGGGGAAGGGGATGCCGTAGGCCTTGTGCTCCTCTTCGAACCAGCCGGCGCCGAGCCCGAGTTCGACGCGGCCGCCGGACATCTGGTCGACCTGGGCGACCTGGATGGCGAGCACGCCGGGCAGCCGGAAGGTGCCGGCGGTCATCAGGGTGCCGAGCCGGATGCGCTTGGTCTCGCGGGCGAGTCCGGCCAGGGTGATCCAGGCGTCGGTGGGGCCGGGCAGGCCGTCCACGTTGCCCATGCGCAGGTAGTGGTCGGAACGGAAGAAGGCGTCGAAACCGAGGTCCTCGGTGGCCTTGGCGACAGTGAGCAGAGTGTCGTAGGTGGCCCCCTGCTGGGGCTCGGTGAAGATGCGAAGATCCATGCTTCCATCCTGCACGCCGGGGTGCGCGACCAGCAGGTCGGTCCCCCGCACCGGCCCGTGCCCGGCCGGGTGAAATCACGTCAACACCGCGGCGCCCGGGCGCCCGGGCCGGTGACGGCTCCGACGATGATCGTCGGCTCGGGCGGGCATTGACGCGAACCTGTCGGCGGGGGACGCGGACTTGTCGGCGTGGGACGCGGGCCTTCGGGCGGCGGGGGACGCTGACTTTCGGACGGCGGGGCCGTGAGCCTCCGGGCGGTGGGGAACGCCGGACGCTCGGCCGCCGAGGGGACGCGCGGGCTGGGCACCACCACCTGAGCAACGAGCCTCCGCACCACGCCTCTGCACCACGCCTCCGCACCACGCCTCTGCACCACGCCTCCGCCCCGCGCCCCGCCGCCCTACCCCGCCTCCCTCTCCGGCAGGGTCTGTTCCCGGTCGGCGAGTCTGCGGAGCATTTCCAGGACGCGGTCCCGGGACTCGTCCGCCGCGTCGATGGCCTCCATGCACTGCCAGTACGTGCCCTCGTCGTCGGCGGCGCTGGCCAGGGCGACGAGGGCGATGCCGACCTCGCCGAGGAGGCCGCCGAGGTACATCAGGGTGTGGCGGGCGTCGCCCAACTCGGTGAGCTGACCCGCCCGCAGCTCGCCGGGGGCGAGTTCCGGCGGGTCGAGGACACCGCACCCCCGGCCCGCCAGCTCCGTCAACCCCAGCGCCTCACCGCGTAGTTCGGGAGGTCCGGCGACCGCCAGGCGGCTGCCTATCGCCTGCGCGAGGGCCTGCGCCTGCCACACCTCGGCCAGGGTCTCCCGCGCGTCGCCGCCCGCCGCCAGGGACCGCCTGCTCGTCACGATGAGCCGCACCGCGTCCATGCGCTGCCCCCGTCTGTCCGACGCGCTGCGCGCGTCCGTCTGCCCGCACTCCCTTGTTCACTACCCAGCGTGAGGGGATGTGAGACGAAAAGCCAGAGGAAGGCGGAAATCTGCGGACAACAATTCGGATTCGGACCACGATTCGACTACGGAGAGTACAAACGGACTGTCCAACTCCAGACAACGGGATACGCCCGCCAGCGTTGCGACCGCATAGGTGCCCCGGGTTGACGGGCCTGACGGTTGGATCTGAGGCGACGCCCGATCGACTGCCGGAGGTACGGAAAAGGCTTCGGCGCGCCCAACTGCTCCGACGCTGCGCCGACGCCCGCCACGGCTCAGCCCTGGTGACAGCGGGCGATGAGCCGGCAGCAACCCTCGGCGGTGAGCAACTGCGGCATGAGTCGATGCAGCGCAGCGGCATGCTGATGGACCCGTTTGAGCATGGCTCTGCGGGTCGGGGCGGAGCCGGGAACGTCTTGGGCGGGGCCACAGCCGCTCACGACGTACAGCTCGTCCAGCCATGCTCCCCTCGCCCTCACGCCGTCCGAGGTGAACGGGGTGACCAGCGTCGTCACCACGGGCTCGTGCCCGTCCAGGAACCAGACCTCCACCTCCAGGCCGCCGCCGTGAACCAGAAGCCCATCGTCAGTCTGCCGCGCCGACGGAAGACCCCGGCCCGGCGAGCCTTCCCGGTCACAGCATTAGATCGGGAACCTCCGTTCGTTCCGGGCGATCTTTGCGTTCAGGGCCGCCAGCGGGTCGATGCCGAGTACCTCGCACAGCTGGAGCAGATACGCGAGCACGTCGGCGACCTCGTCCGTGACGCGGTGTGCGGTGTCCGGGTCGGCCATCACCCGCGCCGACTCCTCGGGCGTCAACCACTGGAAGATCTCGACCAGTTCGGACGCCTCGACGCTGAGGGCCGAGGCCAGGTTCTTGGGCGTGTGGTACGGCTGCCAGTTCCGGGCGGCGGCGAAATCGGCCAGCCGTCGCTGAAGGGTCGCCACGTCCAGGGGTTCGCCGCTGGGGCCGGGCTGCGATGCGTCCAGTGGATCAGTCACGGTCCAGGTGTACCACCGTCGCCCCTTCCGTCCCCACGGCGCACGAGCCGTCGCTGACCGCCCCCACGAGCCGAATGTGCCCCCGCTCGCACATCCGGGCCGCGAGTCCCAGCAACTGCCTTTGCTGCCGTGGGTCCAGGCCCCGGTCGAAGCCGTCGGCGAGGATCGTGAGCGTCTGGAGCGCGGCGGGCACCTCTCCTGCCGGATCGACCTCCAGCACACCGGGTCCGGTGAGGAGGACCAACGCGAGGGCGAGATAACGGAGTTCGCCGTGTCCGAGCCGGCCCAGGTCCGTGTGGAGGCCGTGGCCCCGGTCGACCGCGGCGGCGACCGTTCCGTCACCGTTCAGCCGGGCGAGCACATCCGACACCGGCCCGGTGCAGCCGGCCCGGGCCGCCGCCACGAACTGCGCGTGCCGCCGCCCGCACTCGGCGCGGGTGCGCCACAGCACGTCCGCGAGGTTGCCGCAGCCGCCCAGGAGGCGACCGGACCCGGCCTGCACGGCGCCGCGCATGAGGGCGGGCCGGGGGTCGCAGGCGAAGGCGGAGCGCAGAGCCACGACCATCTGCTCGGCAGCGGCCAGCACCCTGCGCTGCCCGGGTGTCGTGCCGGCGACGCGCAGGGGCAGCAGGGCGGTGCCGAGCCGGTCGTCCGGGAGCGGGCCGCGGGTCACGGGCGTCGGCCCCGCCGTGTGCCAGGCGGCCTGCACGGCGCGCTTGCCCGGGTCGCGCAGGGCGGTCTCCAGGAGGACCAGGCCGTCGGCTGTCAACCGCTCACCCACGACACGCAGTTCGGGTTCGGCTTGTACGGCCACGTCGAGGCGGACCGGGCCGGCGGGGCCGTCGGCCGTGCAGCCGATGCGGAAGCCGCGCCGGCCCTGCGCGTCGGGCCGGGCCCGTTCCGGTACGCAGGCGACGGGGTCGGGGAACACCGCCTCGAGTTCGGCGCCGCCCCCGAGCCGGGTGAGGGCCTCGTACGCCCGCAGCGCGCTGGTCTTGCCGCAGCCGCTCCGACCGGTGAGGAGGGTGAGGGGCCCGAGCGGCAACGTGGCGCGGCGGTGGGTGGTGAAGGCGGCCAGCCGCAGTTCGGTGACGCAGGGGCGGTCGGGGCGGTCGGGGCGGTCGGGGGGTACGGGCGGGGTGGGGAGAGCGGGCTGGGTCATGTGCGGACCGTAGGGTTCCGCGCACGGGACGAACCGTTCCGTCTTCGAGGGTTCCCCAGATCGGGTTACCGCCTATACCCCCGGAAGCCCGGCCCCCTCCATCAACCCCGTCACCTCGGTCCCCGCCGGCGTCAGCAGGAACACGTTGCGGTCCACCCGGTGCATCCCGCTGGCCAGGCCGAAGACCACGCCCGTGCTGAAGTCGAGGACCCGCTTGGCGACCTCCGTCTCCGCGCCGGTGAGGTCGAGGAGGACGGGGACGCCCGCCATCAGCCGCTCGGCGACGTCCCGGGCGTCGGCGAAGACGTTCACACGCAGGACGACGAAGCGGCGGCGGGTCTCCGTCTCGGCCTCGGGTATGGACCGGTGGCCGACCGAGGACGGCCAGGCGTCCCGGCCCCGCAGCGGCACGACCTGGGCGAGCCCCTCCCACTGTTCGTCGGTGACATCGTGGCTGTTCACCGGCATGCTCCGTCCTGGCTCGCGCTCACTGTCTGCATCGGGCAATTCTTGCGCAGAGTCACCCGTTCGGCCCAATGCGACACGCTCCGCGACCTCAATGCACCTCACAACGGCCGGAAGGCGGCTGTGTGACGGGCGTAACCCTCGACGATCAAGCCGTGTGACAGAGGCGTAACGGGCGATTCGTACCGTCGAGGGCATGACCACGATCCCTGGAGACCGGCCGGACCCGCGGCAGGTGCGCACCGTCTGCTCGTACTGCGGTGTCGGCTGCGGGCTCGTGCTCGACGTGGGGACGGGCCCGGACGGGCGGCGCACGGTACTGAAGGCGTCCGGTGACAAGGCGCACCCGGCCAACGCGGGGCGGCTGTGCACCAAGGGCGCGACCACGGCCGACCTGCTCGCCGCGCCCGGGCGGCTCACCGGCGCCCTGGTGCGGGACGGCCGGGGCGAGGAGGGGGTGCCGGTACCCGTGGCCGACGCGATCGCCGAAACGGCGGCGCGGCTGCGGGCGATCGTCGACGAGCACGGGCCCGACGCGGTCGCCTTCTACGTGTCCGGGCAGATGAGCCTGGAGGCGCAGTATCTGGCGAACAAGCTGGCCAAGGGGTTCGTGGGGACGAACCGGATCGAGTCGAACTCGCGGCTGTGCATGGCGAGCGCGGGCACCGGATACAAGCTGTCGCTGGGCGCGGACGGGCCGCCCGGGTCGTACGAGGACTTCGACCGTGCGGACGCCTTCCTCGTCATCGGGTCGAACATGGCCGACTGCCATCCGATCCTGTTCCTGCGGATGATGGAACGGGTCAAGGCGGGCGCCAAGCTGATCGTCGTCGACCCGCGGCGGACCGCGACCGCCGCCAAGGCCGACCTGTTCCTCCAGGTCAGGCCGGGGACGGACCTCGCGTTGCTGAACGGTCTGCTGCACCTGCTGCACCAGGACGGGCACACCGACCCGGATTTCGTCGCGGCCCACACCGAGGGCTGGGAGGACCTGCCCGGGTTCCTCGCCGACTACCACCCGGCCGCTGTCGCGGGGATCACCGGCCTGGCCGAGGACGACCTGCGCGCGGCGGCCCGGATCATCGGCGCGGCGGGCCGGCGGTGGATGAGCTGCTGGACCATGGGGCTCAACCAGTCCACCCACGGCACCTGGAACACCAACGCCCTGGTCAATCTGCATCTGGCGACGGGCGCGATCTGCCGTCCGGGCGCCGGGCCGTTCTCCCTGACCGGGCAGCCCAACGCGATGGGCGGGCGCGAGATGGGCTACATGGGGCCGGGGCTTCCCGGTCAGCGGTCGGTGCTCGTCGAGGAGGAGCGGGCGTTCACCGAGGAGGTGTGGGAGCTGCCGCCGGGGACGCTGCGGGCCGACGGGGCCGGGCAGGGCACCGTCGACCTGTTCCGGCGGATGGCGGACGGGGAGATCAAGGCCTGCTGGATCATCTGCACCAACCCGGTCGCCTCGGTCGCCAACCGCCGTACGGTCATCGAGGGCCTGGAGGCCGCCGAGTTCGTCGTCACGCAGGACGTGTTCACGGACACCGAGACGAACGCGTACGCCGACGTCGTCCTGCCCGGCGCGATGTGGACGGAGGCCGAGGGGGTGTTCGTCAACAGCGAGCGCAACCTCACGCTGACCCGGCAGGCGGCGGACCCGCCGGGGGAGGCGATGGCCGACTGGCGGATCATCGCCGAGGTGGCGTGCGCGATGGGGTACGAGAAGGGCTTCTCGTACGACGGCGCCGAGCAGGTCTTCGAGGAGATCAGGCGGTTCTGGAACCCGAAGACCGGCTGGGACCTGCGCGGGGTCACCTACGAGCGGCTGCGGGAGACGCCCGTGCAGTGGCCGGCCGCGCGGGAGGACGGGCCGGAGCGCAATCCGGTCCGGTACGTGGGTGAGGAGGGGCTGCGTTTTCCCACGGCTTCCGGGCGGGCCGTGTTCTTCGCGCGGCCGCACCTGCCCGCCGCCGAACTGCCGGACGACGACTATCCGTTCGTGCTCAACACCGGGCGGGTGCAGCACCAGTGGCACACGCTCACCAAGACCGGGAAGGTCGCCAAGCTCAACAAGCTGAACCCCGGCCCGTTCGTGGAGCTGCATCCCGGGGACGCCGCGGCGCTCGGGGCGGAGGAGGGCGACCTCGTCGAGGTGGCGTCGCGGCGCGGGCGTGCCGTGCTGCCCGCCGTGGTGACCGACCGGGTGCGGCAGGGCTGCTGCTTCGCGCCGTTCCACTGGAACGACCTGTTCGGGGAGTACCTGAGCATCAACGCGGTGACGAGCGACGCGGTCGATCCGCTGTCGTTCCAGCCGGAGTTCAAGGCGTGTGCGGTGTCGCTGGCGAAGGTGGCGGCCCCGGCACCTGTGGCAGCGGGGCCCGCGCCGGAGGCACCGGTCCTGATTCCCACGACGGTGGCACCGGGCGCCGCGAACCCCTTCGGTCTCGAACCCTCCCCTCCCCCGGTGCTCTCCGCTCAGGAGCGCCGGTACCTCACCGGCTTCCTCGCCGGGCTCGGCTCGGGCGCCCCCGGTGTGCCGGTGCTGCCGCCGGACGCGCCCTTCTCCCGCGAACACGCGCTGTGGGTGAACGGCGTCCTGGCCGGCATGCACTCCCGGTCCGGGACGGCGGCGCCGCAGGAGCGGCCCGGGCGTGAGGTCGTGGTGCTGTGGGCCTCGCAGACCGGCAACGCGGAGGAGTTCGCCACGGCCACGGCCGAGCGTCTGACCTCCACGGGGCACCGTACGACCCTGGTCGGCATGGACGACGCCGACGTCGGGACGCTCGCGCGCACGGCCGATCTGCTCTTCATCACCAGCACGTTCGGGGACGGCGACGCCCCCGACAACGGCTCCGGCTTCTGGGACGCGCTCCGCGGGGAGCGGGCCCCGCGGCTGGACGGGGTGCGGTATGCCGTTCTGGCCCTCGGCGACTCCTCGTACGACGACTTCTGCGGGCACGGGCGGCGGCTGGACGCACGGCTCGACGAGCTGGGCGGGGTGCGGCTGGCCCCGCGCACGGACTGCGAGCCGGACTTCGAGCCGTCCGCCGGACAGTGGCTCGACCAGGTGCTGTCGGCGCTGGGCGGCACGGCTGCCGCCCCCGCCGCCGGGCCACGGACGAGGGCGAAACCCGTCACCACGGCCCGGCTCGTCGGCAACCGGCTGCTCAGCGGGGCCGGGGCGGGCAAGGAGGTCCGGCGATTCACCTTCGACACGAGCGGGACGGACCTGGCGTACGAGGCCGGGGACGCGCTGGGGGTGCGGCCGGTCAACGCGCCCTCGCTGGTGGCGGAGTGGCTCGCGGTGACGGGGGTGGACGCCGAGACGGCCGTGACGGTCGACGGGGTCGGCGAGGTGCCGTTCGGCGAGGCGCTGCACCGGCATCTCGACATCACCCGGATCAGCTCCGACCTGCTCCGCTTCGTCGCCGAACGCGCCCGGGACAGGCACGAGTTGCGCCGGCTGCTGCGGCCGGACAACAAGGACGGCCTGGCGCAGTGGAGTTGGGGGCGGCAGGCCGTGGACGTGCTCGCCGAGTACGCGGTGCGGGCGGGCGCGCAGGAGTGGGCCGGGGTGCTGCGCAGGCTCCAGCCGCGGCTGTACTCCATATCCTCGAGCCCGCTGGTCGATCCCCGCCGGGTGGCGCTGACGGTGTCCGTGGTGCGGTACGAGAACCTGCACGGCCGGGCGCGCGGCGGGGTCTGCTCGCCGTACCTCGCGGACGCCGAACCGGACACGGAGGTCCCGGTGTTCGTACAGCGCTCTGCGCACTTCCGGCCACCCGCCGACGCCTCGACCCCGATGATCATGGTCGGGCCGGGCACCGGCGTGGCGCCCTTCGTCGGTTTCCTCCAGGAGCGGCGGGCGCTCGGTCACCGGGGCCCCAACTGGCTGTTCTTCGGGGAGCAGCACCGGGCGACGGACTTCTACTACGAGGACGATCTGACGGCGCTGCTGGGCGAGGGCACGCTCACACGGCTGGACACCGCCTTCTCCCGGGACCAGCGCAACAAGGTGTACGTGCAGGACCGGATGCGCGAGCACGGCCCGGAGCTGTGGCACTGGCTGCGCGACGGGGCCCGCTTCTACGTCTGCGGTGACGCCTCCCGGATGGCGAAGGACGCGGACCGGGCGCTGCGGGACATCGCGGTGGCGCACGGGGGCCTGGGCGAGGACGAGGCCGCCGCGTACGTGAAGCAGCTGGCGGCGGACAAGCGGTACGTGCGGGACGTGTACTGACCCCGGCGCCCGGCGGGGTCCGCGGCGACGCCGTTCACGCGGCGGCCCGGGTGAAGCGGAGGGTGGCGGTGACCGTCGTCAGGCCGCGGATCATGCCGAGTTGGTTCCAGCTCATGCCGAACTGCTCGCGGTCCACGCCGAACTCGGTGTCCAGGGTGAGCCCCGCGGCGTCCCGGTCCGTCACGCGCGCGGTCAGGGACAGCGGCCTGCTGACGCCGCGCACGGTGAGCCGGCCGACGACGTGCACCTGGTCGTCGTCGCGGAGTTCGGCGCTGCGGGCCTCGAAGGTGATCTCGGGGTGGTGGCCGGCGTCGAGGAAGTGTTCGGACCGGAGGTGGGTGTCGCGCTTGGCGTTCTTGGTGTCGAGGGAGGCGACGTCGAGGGTGAGGGTGCCGACGGCGGATCCGTCGGCGCGGACCTCGCCGTGACCGCCGAGCACGCCGAAGGCGCCCTTCACGGTGACCAGGCCCCACATCGTCCTGTGCCGGATGCCGACGGCCGAGGCGGTCGCGTCGAGCTGCCACTGTCCGGTTTCCACGGCGACGGTCATGAGCGTTCTCCCTGCCAGGTAGTGCAAATTTGGATGAGTGCGCAGCCACGCTAGTCGCTAATCCAAAATTGAACAACCCTTCTTCTTCAAATTTGGACGACAGGTAGACTCGAAGGCATGTCCGACCCCGCAGAGCACCCCGCCGACCAGCCCGAATGCCCGTCCCTCGGCGATGGCGGACTGCTGCCCGCGGAGCTGCGCGCCTGGATGCTGCTGCTGGCCGCGACGGGGGCGGTGGAGCAACGGCTGCGCGCGGCCGTGAAGGACCGGCTGGATGTCTCGCACGACGAGTTCCTCATCCTGTGCCTGCTCGCGGAGCAACCCGAGGGCGGGCTGCGCATGACCCGGATCGCGGAGCTCCTGGGCCGCCCGAAGACCCGCCTCACCTACCAGATCGCCTGCCTCCAGCACG
Source organism: Streptomyces sp. NPDC101110 (assembly GCF_044759525.1). Taxonomy (NCBI): domain Bacteria; kingdom Bacillati; phylum Actinomycetota; class Actinomycetes; order Kitasatosporales; family Streptomycetaceae; genus Streptomyces; species Streptomyces sp. NPDC101110. The sequence continues at coordinate 184,747 of NZ_JBIVZM010000017.1, forward strand.
CCGGCCTGGTCACCCGCGGATCGGTCTGCGGCGACAAGCGGGGCGTCGAGGTCGCCCTCATGGACAAGGCCCGCCACCTGCTGAAGGAGGCCTCCAGCCCGCTCGCCGAGACGGTCACCGAGGCCCTGGCCCGCTTCATGGGGCCCGAGCAGTGTGCGGCGATGCGGGGACTCGTACCGGATCTCGCGGGGGACTCCGGCGAGGAGTGAACCGGCGCCGGGGCCCCGCGCACCCGGGCGGCTTCATCTACACGGCCGTAGAATCCGGGAACACCGGCGCGACGGCGAGCGTTGTACCGGTGACACACCACCCGTCCAAGGAGCACCTTCTTGTCCGCCAGACCGACGGACCCTCCGGGGCACAGTCCCCGACCATCCCGCCACGGCACCAGTGATCGCGGCACACGGCGGGGTGGTGTCGGATGAGTGCCGCGGAAGCCCTGACGGGCCTGCTAGCCGTGTTCGTGCTGACCGCCGGCACCGGCTACTTCGTGGCCCAGGAGTTCGCCTACGTCTCCGCCGACCGGCTCACCCTCGCGCGTGAGGCCGAGGCCGGGGACCGCAGGGCCGCCCGTGCCCTCACGGTGCTGGAGCGGTTGTCGTTCATGCTGTCCGGCGCGCAGCTCGGCATCACCGTCACCGGCCTGGTGGTCGGCTTCATCGCCGAGCCGTCGGTGTCCGCGCTGCTCAGACCCGCGCTGTCCGGCCTCGGCCTGCCCGACGCGGCCGTCGGCACGTTCGCCGTGGTACTCGCCTTCGTGCTGGCCACGGTCGTGCAGATGGTCCTCGGCGAACTCGCCCCGAAGAACCTCGCGATCGCCGTGCCCGAGCGGCTGGCGAAGGCGCTGGCTCCGTCCACCCTGGCGTATCTGAAGGTCGTCGGCCCCGTCGTGCGGATCTTCGACGGCGCGGCCGACCGGCTGCTGCGCAGGGCCGGGATCGAGCCCGTCGAGGAGCTGCACCACGGCGCCACGCTGGAGGAGCTCGGCCATCTGATCGGCGAGTCCCGCGAGCAGGGCGAGCTGCCCGGGGACACCGCCGCGCTGCTGGACCACGCGCTGGAGTTCTCCGAGCGCACCCTGCACGAGGTGAGGGTGCCGCGCGCCGACGCCGTGTTCGTCCGCAAGGACGCCGGCGCCGAGGAGGCGGTCGGGCTGATCGCACGGCACGGCCACTCCAACTACCCGGTGCTCGGCGACCACCCGGACGACATCGTGGGCGTGCTGGGTGTGCGCGAGCTGATGGCGCTGCCCGCCGCCCGGCTGGCCGGGGCGCGTGCCGGTGAGGTGGCCCGGAAGCCGCTGCTGCTGCCGGACACGCTCGCGCTGCCCGACGCGGTGGCGCGGATGCGGGAGCACGACGACGAGTTCGCGGTCGTCCTGGACGAGCACGGCGGTGTCGCGGGCGTCGTCACGTACGAGGACATCGCCGAGGAGCTCGTGGGTGACATCGCCGACGAGTCCGACGAGGTCACCCTGCTCGCCGTCGCGGACGGCGACGGCTGGCTGGTGGACGCCGGCCGCCGGGTGGACGAGGTGGCCGAAGCGACCGGCGTCCGGCTGCCGGAGGACGACGACTACGACACCGTGGCCGGCCTGGTCGTGGACCGGCTGGGCCGCTTCCCGACGGTCGGCGACCGCGTCACGGTCGAACTGCCCGGGGGCGGGCGGGCCGTGATCGACGTGCGCACGCTGGACCGGCACGTGGCCGACCGCGTCCGGATCAGCCCGCTGGTGGACGCCGTGGAAGCCGAGGAGATGGCGTGAGTTTCCCGATGGCGGTCTTCGTGACCGTGCTGCTGCTGATCGGCAGCGGATTCTTCGTCGCGGCCGAGTTCGCCCTCGTCGCCGCCAAACGGCACCGGATGGAGAAGGCGGCGGCCGAGGGCAGGCGGGGTGCCGGGGCGGCCCTGGCCGGCATGCGTGAGCTGTCGCTGATGCTGGCCGGCGCCCAGCTGGGCATCACCGTGTGCACGCTGGGTCTGGGCTCGGTGTCCAAGCCGGCGATCTCGCACGAACTCGACCCGCTGCTGCACGCCCTGGGACTGCCCGGCGCCGTGAGCTACGGCGTGGCGTTCGCCGTGGCGATGGTCGTGGTGGTGTTCCTGCACATGGTGGTCGGCGAGATGGCGCCCAAGTCGTGGGCGATCGCCCACCCCGAGCGGTCGGCGATGCTGCTGTCGCCGCCCTTCCGGGCGGTGGTGCGGGCCGTGCGTCCGCTGATCCGGCTGCTCAACCGGGTGAGCAACGCCCTGGTACGGCTGTGCCGGGTGGCCCCGCGCGACGAGCTGGCCTCGGTGCACAACCGGGAGCAGCTCACCCACCTGGTGGAGGAGTCGGAGCGGCTGGGCCTGATCAGCGCCACCGACTCGGAGCTGCTGACCCGTTCACTGACCGAGCCGGAGACGCCCGTCGTGACGTTGCGCATCCCGGCCGCCGAGATCAGCTGGATCGACGGCGCGGCGGACCTGGACGCGCTGCTGCGTTTCGCCGCCGAGCACGACCGCACCCGGCTGCTGGTCCGGGAGAACGGCACCGTCCTCGGCTCGGTGCACGCCCGGGACGCTCTGGTGGCCCGGGCCCGCGGCGGCCGGGCCCGGGCCGCGCGGGATCTCGCCCGGCCGGTGCCCGAGCTGACGGAGACCACCACGGTCGCCGAGGCGATCGAGGTGCTGCGCCGCCGCCGGTCGTCCCTGGCCGTGGTCCGCGACGGCTCCGGCCGCCTGTCCGGCCTGGTCACCCTGGACGATCTGCTGGCCCGGCTGCTTCAGCCGACCACCGTCGGCTGAGTGGCGGGGGCACGGCCAGGGGGCGGGACGAGATTCGGTCGCCCGACGGGCACGGGGCCGTGCCCTGAAGGCGACCGGCTGGCGGGGCCGGTCGGCTGCCTTCAGGTCGGGCAGGGCCGGGCCCCATGGCCCGGTACCGGCCGGGGACCGAACATCCCGCACATCTGCACACCGCGTGCCGGGAGGCGGCGCGGCCGCCGGGCCGCCGATGAGCCCCGGTGGCGACCTGGGAACTTGGCGATGAAGTGCCCGCTTCGGGAACCGGAGCGCAATACTCCCGGACCCGGACGGGCGACGGGCTGTGTGAAGAAGTGGGCGCATCGCGTGACCCCGCGATCACAGCGATGAAGGCGGCGGTCACGAGGAGGCGCGCAGGCCCGGCCGGCGGTTGGATCTCTCCTTCGCGGGGTGCTTTGATCCTGCGCACGGCGGGAGCGGCCGGGGAGGGATCCCGGTCCCGGATTCCTGCGATCACCCCTGCTCACCGCCACTGCGAGACATTCACGCGAAGGGAAACACCCCATGAACCTCACTCCTCGGGTCGACACCGCCGAGCTCACCGACGCCGACCTGGACGCCGTCGCCGGCGGCAACGCGGGCGGCGTCGATGTCTCCGCGGGCCTCGTGGGCGGCCTCTCCGCCGGCCTGGTCGGCCCCCTGGCCGGCGAGGCCTGCGCCGCCGTGCAGGCGGCCGTCTCCCCGGAGGGCGCGGCCGCGGGCGGGCACGCGGGCCTGCACACGACGTCGCTCTGACGCACTGCGCGCAAAGGGCCCCGGGAAGTGATTCCCGGGGCCCTTTCGCATGCCGCCGTGCGGCGGACCCCCGCACGGACCGCCGCACGGCAACGTGAGGAATTTGCAAAACACGTGACGGAAATCTGGACACCCTGGGGGTGGGTAACGCGGTGGAAGGGCGTGACGCAGACTTACTCGGACCCCTCAGATCCCGCCTGCAAAGCGATAGGAACACACTGTGAAGACCGACTCGATCTCTACCGGAGAGCTGCCGATCTACGAGAGCCTCATACGCGAACGCGGTGACGTCGTGGAGGAGGCCCGTGCGGTGGCCGAGGAGACCCAGCACCAGATGACCCAGGCGCTGAACGGTGTCGCCGCCGCCCCGCAGGAGACCGCCGGACAGTGATCCCGGGGGCGTCGAGCCGCCCCGGGATCGTCGCGGGCGCCGCCCCGCCGGGCCGTCACCCGCCGAGCGGGTCGTGGCCCCAGTTCATCAGGGAGTACCGCCACCGGGAGTCCCGTACGTCCCCGGAGGGCCGCTGGGCCAGGTGGCGGCGGACGTAGCCGACGACCTTGCGCATGTGCCGGTAGTCGTCGTCGGAGAGGTCGCTCTTGCCGGCCCGCAGGATCGCCACGATCCGACGGCCGGAGGCGTGTCCGGTGGACTCGCCCCCGTCCTGGTGCTGCCCGGCGTTCTGCGAGTCGTCGGACTCCAGCCACTTCTCCAGCTCGGCCGGTGTCATGTTCACCAGCTCACGGAAGTCTTTCCAGGTCTCCTCGCGCTCCCCGTCGTCCACGCCGCTCACTTCTTCTTCTTGAGCGCGGACGGCTTGTGCACCGCGGTCCTGCCGGACTTGTCGCTGCGCACCTCGTACTGCGGGGCGTCCGGCGAGGCGTCGACCGTACGGCCGGACGCCTCGGTGCGTTCGGTGATCTTCCGCTCCACCTCTCCCTCGGTGCGGCTGCCGTGACTGCTCCAGGTGACCTTGTCGCCCTTCTTCGGCTTCCCGCCCTCGCTGCGGCGCTTCGCCATGCCGGTGCTCCCTCGCCGAGACGTGTGATGTCCCTCCAGCGTGCCGCCCGGGTGGTCAGGGCGCAGCTCGGCGGGCACCGGCCCGGGTGCCGGCGCCGTCGCCGAAGGCCCACGCCATCCGGGGCTCCGTCACGCAGCGGACGGCGCGTCGTACGGGCGGCGTACACAGCGCGGTGACGACCGCCGCGGCGACCAGTGCGGCTGCGGACACGCCGGCGGGCCCGCGGACCCAGACCGGCTCGTACCAGCCCCAGTGCTTCGCGGCCTGCGCGACGAAACCGTGCAGCAGATAGCCGGACAGGGTGCCGGCCCCCAGCGCCGTGAACCAGGTCCGGCGCCCGGGCACCCAGGCGAGGAAGCAGCCGACCAGGACGAGGGAGCAGCCGAAGAGAGCGGCCGTCATCAGCGGCCCGTACCAGAGGGGGACGCCCAGTCCCCGGGCGCTGTCCGCATGGAAGAACCAGGCGTAGTCCATCCGCGGCACGGCCCAGTACGCGAGGCCCAGGGCGCCGGCGGTCACCGGCACGGCGAGGATCCGCACCTCGCGCCGGCGCACCAGCCGGAAGTGCTTTGGCCGCAGCAGCAGACCGACGACGAAGTACGGCAGGAACTGGAGGGTGCGCTGCAGATCGAGGTCGGGTCCGACGGACGGCGCGGCCGTCGCGGCCATCGCGATGACCAGGGCCAGCGGGAGCGGCCACCGGACGTGCCGCCACAGGGGCGTGGTCAGCCGCCAGGCGAACAGCGCCGCGAGGAACCACGTGAGGTACAGGGGGTCCAGCAGGCTGACCGGGCGGTCGGGGTCCTGGCTGGACCAGCGGGTGAACAGGGTGTACGCCGTCTCGAACACCACATAGGGGACGGCGACCCCGGTGATCAGGCGCTTGAGGCGGGCGGGGCTGCCGTCGAAGGAGCGCGAGAAGTAGCCGGAGACGATGATGAACGCCGGCATGTGGAAGGCGTAGACGAGCGTGTAGAGGGCGGTGACGGTCCTGCTGCCCTGGCGCAGTGGCTCCCAGGCGTGCCCCACGGCCACGAGCACGATCGCGAGGTATTTGGCGTTGTCGAAGAACGCGTCCCGCCGGGGGGCCGGGCGGGGCGCGGTGTCCTGCTCCTTCGTCCGCGTCACCGGGGGCGCCTCCGCGCCCGGCCGGACCGCGGTCACCGTGTCACTCACGGGCCCTCCCGCGGCGACGCGAGGCGGGGACGCCTCTACCGGCAGGGAGTAAGGAAGTGAGGGGGGCGCAGAACATCGCCCGCACCCTAATCACAGGGCCCGTCCTTCGTTCAACTCGTAACGGGCAGGGCTCGCTTCGGTTCATGCCCGGGTATACGTGCCGGGAGGGACGATCGTCTCCCGCGCGGCGCTCAGTTCTCCTTCCACACCAGCACGGTGAGTACGGCGCCGGCGACGGTGACCGGCACGTCCGCCTGGTTCAGCAGCCGCACCCGCATGCTCCGGCCGGACGCGAGACGTTTCGCCAGGGGCAGGACCGCGAAGGTGCCGCCGCCGGTCCCGACGATCTCGTGGATGGGGTGGTCCACTTGCTGCTGGTCGCCCTCGTACTCCGACATGCGCGCCTGGACGATCCCCCCGGCCGGCAGTCCTTCGATGTGGAGGCTGAGGGTGCCGCCGAAGCGGGCCGGGCCGCGGGCGAAGACACTTCCGCCGGTGGCGTGGTCGCCGGTCTCATCGGTCCACTCCTCGGTGAACTCGACCGAGTTCCAGGCGCCGGGCGTGAGTTGGTACTGCGCAGCGACACCGAGGTTGACGTACTGGGGCATGGGGTCCTCTCCTTCCCACCGGCCCGCAGGGTGGGCCAGGGCGGCGGCGACGTCACGGCGGAAGCCGGCCATGTCGAATCCGCGCGGGTCGACCTTCCAGTCGCTCCATTCCAGGTGGCCGACGGCGCTCTTGTGGCCCCAGCCGTGCGCACGGCAGATCGCGGCGGTGGCCTTGACCATCGCGAGGTACTGGGCGGGCGGCCACGGGTCCCTGCCGTCGCCCTCGTTCTCGCACTCCCAGCCGTAGAACCGGGCGTTGCCGTCGACCGCGCCGGCGGAGCCGTCGTGCTCGTGCGTCGGGGGCGGATACGTGCCGTAGGACTCGCCGATGACGGCGTCGAGCACGTCGCCGTCCCCGCCGCCTGCGTGGTTGGCCCGGCCGTTGCCGGTGAGGTGGACGACGCCGTCCTTGGTGATGCATCCGGTGGCGAGCGGGCCGGGCAGGGCGCTGTGGCCGTGGAAGATCAGCCCGACGACGTCCGTGCCGGGGCCGGTGACGGTGTGGTGGATGACCACGCCGTGCACCGGCCCCCACGGGCCTTTGTGGTTGCGGTTGTTGGTGCGCCATCCGGAGACTTCGCGAACGGAGCAGCCCTCGGCCTTCAACGCGGCGACGAGCCGGGCGGCGGTGAGCGGGGTGGCCATGAGTCAGTCCTCCGTTCCGGCGCGTCCACGCCGGTCTGAAGACGGTCCGATCACATGTGGGGGGGTGTGCTTGATCTCGGAGCGTGCCTGATCTCGGGGCATGCCGATTCTCGGAGCGTGCCTGGTTTCGGGGCATGCCGCATCGCGTGAGTTCGCCTGATCTCGCGGTGGGCGCGCCGTCAGGCCCTCACCATTCTCGCGCCGCTCGCCCCGTCGCTCACCCAGCCGTGCACCACATGGGCAAAATCGGCGCGATTACGACGCCGCAGGTCGGCGGAATGCCTTCACCACACTGGCGTAGCTGTTCCCGGAATGCCCTTGCGCGATCACTCCCTCCATCAACGCCTTGGAATACTTGGGCAGTTGGCTGTCCACGCCGAGCGCCTCGCTTTCCTCGACGAGGTGTTCGAGCGCGCCCAGGTGCGTCGCCAGGGTGGCGTCGTTGGCCGGGAACCTCTCGTCGCCGGCGTCGATCTGCGCGGCGTAGTCGGCGGTGAACATCTTGATGGCGTCGAGCCACATGTGCGCCCAGGGCAGGAACTCCTGGGCCCTGACGCCGCCCGTCTCCACGATGGCGACCCCGTGCAGGAAGCTGTTCAGCGTGCCCCACATCAGGCCGAGCAGCGACACGTCGAACAGGGCGGGCTTGCCGTGGTCGGTGCCGAGGTAGGTGGTACCGCCGCCGAGGAGCTTGAGCACGGGCTCATGGGCGTCGAAGACGGCCTGCTCACCGGCGTAGAAAAGGACGGAGGTCGCGGCGCCGATGCCGGGCGGCGTGATCATGATGGCGCCGTCGAGGTACCGCACGCCGTTCTTCTCGGCCCACGCCGCGGCCTGCCGGGCCTGCTCGGAGGAGCCCGTGGTCAGGTTGACCACGGTCTTGCCGCGCAGGGCGTCACCGAGCGGGCCGATGACGTCGTGCACCACGTCGTACGTCGACACGCACACGACCACGAGGTCGCTCGCGGCCACGGCGTCGGCGGGGGCCGCGGCGAGGACCGCACCCTCCGCGACGAGTGAGCCGGCCTTGTCCGCCGAGCGGTTCCACACGGTGGTGGCATGTCCCGCTCTCAGGAAGGCGGCGGCCAGGGCCTGCCCCATCAGGCCGAGCCCGAGCACCGACACCGAGGTGTGGTTGTCACCCATGGATGAGTTCCTCCAAAACGCAGTTCCGTGCTGTACGAGCACCGGTACGCGGGGACACGCACCGGGCGGGGGACGGCGGTTCGCGCATCCCTCGGGGAACCCTGGCAAAGGCCCCTTCGGGCGCGCCTCGGACCGCTTCGGAAACGCTTCGGACACGCCTCGGGCAGGTCCGGGGAAGGCGCTTCGGGGCGGGTGGCCGGGCCCGTTTCACCACCGGTGGCGACGGTCCTCACCCCGTTACGCTGAGATCATGGAATTCGGGGTGCTGGGGCCGCTGGAGGTGCGCACGGACGGCGGTCGCGGCGTGCGGATACCCGAAGCCAAGGTGCGCATGCTCCTCGCCGGTCTGCTCGCCCGCCGGGGGCAGGTCGTCCCGGCGGCGCGGCTGGTCGAGGACCTCTGGGGCGGCTCGGCGTTCACGGCCCGGCCGACGGCGTCGCTCCAGGCCAAGGTCTCCCAGTTGCGGCGGGCGCTGGAGGATGCGGAGAGGGGTGGCCGCGCCCTGGTCGTGCACCGGCCGCCCGGATACGTCCTGGACGTCCCGGCCCGAGCGCTCGACGCCGGGCGCTTCAGGGAGTTGGTCGCACGGGCCCGCTCCGCAGGGGAGCCGGCGGAGCGGGCGGCGCTGTACGCCGGGGCGCTGGCGCTGTGGCGCGGTCCGGCCTTCGCCGAGTTCGCGGACCGGCAGTCCGTGCGGCCGACGGCGGCCGGGCTGGAGGAGGAGCGCCTGACGGCGCTGGAGGAACATGCGGGGCTGCGCCTGGAGTTGGGCGAACACGCTCTGCTCGTGGGCGAGTTGACGGGGCTGGTGGAGCAGTATCCGCTGCGCGAGGGGCTGCGGGGCGCGCTGATGCGGGCGTTGTACCGGGCGGGGCGAACGTCCGACGCGCTCGACTGCTTCACCGACTTGCGGCACCGGCTGGACGAGGAGCTGGGACTGACCCCCGGGCCGTCGCTGGCGGCCTTGCAGCAGGCCATCCTGCGCCACGATCCGGCCCTGGCCCGGCCCGGGCAGCCGGCGGCGTCCGTCGCAGGAGTACGGCCGACGGAGCCGGGTCCGGCCGGTGCGGCCTCGCCCCTGGTGGGCCGTGACCAGGACATCCGGTCGGTCCGGGCCCTGCTCGCACGGCATGGCCTGGTGACGCTCACCGGCCCCGGAGGCGTCGGCAAGACCCGTCTCGCCCGGGTCGTGGCGGAACTCCTGGCGGACGACTTCGGCGAGGGCGTCCGTCTGGTGGAGCTCGCCGACGCCGGAGGTCTGGAGCGGTTCGCCGGACCGGAGGCGCTGGCCGAGCGACTGATGGCGGCGCTGGGCATCCGGGAGAACACCGGGGACGACGGTGCCGAGGGCCCGGCGGACCGTCTGGCACACGCGCTGGCCGGCCGGCGGCTGCTGCTGGTGCTGGACAACTGCGAGCACGTCGTGGAGGCCGTGGCGCGGCTGGCCGGACCGCTGCTGGGGCGGGCACCCCACCTGCGCGTTCTGGCGACCAGTCAGGAGCCTTTGCGCATCAGGGACGAGAGGGTGTTCCCGGTGGCGCCGCTGTCGCTGCCCCCGGAGGACCGGCCGGGCCTCGACGCGGTGACGAGCGCGGGCGCCGTACGCCTGTTCATGGACAGGACCCGGGCGGCGGACCCGGGGTTCGTGCTCGACGCCACCACCGCCCCCCTGGTCGCCGACGTGTGCCGGCGCCTCGACGGCATCCCGCTCGCCCTTGAACTGGCCGCGACCCGCGTGAGGTCGCTCGGCATCAGGGAACTGCACGACCGGCTCGACGACCGTTTCCAGGTGCTCAACAGCGGTTACCGCGACGCCCCCGCCCGTCACCGGACGCTGCAGGCCACGCTCGACTGGAGCTGGAGCCTGCTCCACGACCGGGAACGGACCGTGCTGCGCAGGCTGTCGGTGTTCGGCGAGGGGTGCGGGCTGCAGGCCGCCGAGGACGTGTGCTCCGGTGGCGGCCTCAACCCGGCCGACGTCGTCGACGCGCTGAGCCTGCTCGTGGAACGCTCCCTGGTCGTGCGCGCCGAGGGGTCCCGGGGCCCGCGCTACCGGCTGCCCGAGTCCGTCGCGGTCTACGCACGCGTGCGGCTCGGCGAGTCCGGTGAGCGCGCCGGGACGGCCGCCCGCCACCTGCGCCACTGCGTGCGCCTCGCCGAGCGGGCCCGTCCGCATCTGCACGGGCGGGAGCAGTCCGGCTGGTTGCGGATCCTGGACGTGGAGACGGCGAACGTGCAGCGCGCGCTGGCCGAGGCGGCCCGCTCCGGGGCGGCACGGGAAGCACTGCGCCTGGTCAACTCGCTGGCCTGGTACTGGTACGTGCGCGGCCGGCTGGGCGAGGCCCGCAGGGCGCTGGCGACGGCCCTGGACACACCCGGCGAGGCGGCGCCCGGGGAACGCGCGCAGGCGGCGTACTGGTACGCGGGCGTCCGTCTGCTGCTCGGCGAGCACGACCGGGAGTGCGACGTCCCTCGGGACCACCCTGCCGACGCCACCCGGGAACCGGTCAGGGCCCAGTGGTTCCTGGCGCACGCGCAGTGGACGGTGGGGATGCTGGCGGAGGGCGAGCAGCGGGTCGACCGCGCCCTGGCCCGCTTCCGTGCCCTGGGGGACGCCTGGGGCACGGCAGCCGCGCTGACCACGCGCGCCTGTTTCGCGCTGGCCCGGGGAGACCTGGAGTCGCTGCGTGAGAACGCCGAGGAGGCACATGCCCGCTTCACTGAACTGGGCGACCCCTGGGGCCGGTTGAGGACGGCCGACCTGCTCGGCCGGCTCGCCGAGATCAACGGCGACTACGACCGGGCGGCCCGGCTGCACCGGGAGAGTCTCCGGATCACCCGGACGCTGGAGACATGGCCGGAGATGTCCGCGAAGCTGTCCGGTCTCGGCCGAATCGCCCTGCTGACCCGGCGCCACGACGAGGCCGACGACCTGCACACGCGCGCCCTGCGGATCGCGGTGGAGCAGGGCAACCGGCCGGCCGAGCAGTTCGCCGCGCTGGGGCTCGCCCTGAGCGCCCGCCGTCGGGGCCGCCTCGACGACGCCGAGGAGTGGCTGCGTCCCTGGCTCGCCTGGAACCGCCGCCGCGGCGACGGCCCGGGCCTCGCGCTCGTCCTGGCCGAACTGGGCTTCGTCGCCGAACAGCGCGGCGACGCGGAGCGGGCCCTCGCCCACCACCGGGACGGTCTGGCGGCCGCCGTGACGACCGGGGACCCCCGCTCGGTCGCCCTGGCCCTCGAAGGCCTGGCCGGCGCGTACTCCCTGGCCGGGGCCCCGGAACGGGCGACCCGCCTCCTCGGTACGGCGGCGGCGGCCCGGGAACGGGCGGGCGCCCCGCATCCCCCGGCGGAACGGGGCGACGTGGACCGCGTCGAGGCCCGGCTGCGCGCCGCGCTGGGCGAGGAGAGGTACCGGGACGAGTTCACCGCCGGCACCCGGCGCACCCATGAGACGGAAGCCGCGGCGGAGATGCACACGCAAACGCCGTGAGCCGGGCCTCTCGGGGGGTTGCCCCTCCCGGCCCCGCGGGGGGCGGGTCGGTTCACGGCCGGGCCGGTCAGTCCTTCCGGCCGAGGACCGCCTCGCCGAGATGGGTCAGGCGGTGCAGGGTCAGATTGTCCCGGCGCTCGGCCGCGACCATCCCGGACCGGCGCAGGACACCCAGATGTCTGCTGACCGAGGGGTGGGAATGACCGAGCGCTGCCGGTGGCCGGGCACGGCGGAGCGCCCCGGGCTTTCCGGACGTGGGGCGAGCCGGCGGAGCGGATGGGTCAGGTCCGCCGGATCCGCCCCGCCGGCGACGTGCCGGAGCGGCGCCGGCTCTGCTGTGTGACGGTTCCGGATCCGGATCGGATCCTGCCGGCTCCGGTACGGATGTCATCCCCGTGATTCCCCCTGGTGCTGTCCTGGCCCGACACCGTCGGCGGAGTCAGGGAGGACCCGATCGGACACCCGTACGCCAAGGCCGACGCAAGCACTCGGGGACCGCACTCAGCGGATGAGAGGGTGTCAACTGATCCGCTGGGCCACCCGGTCCGACCGTCCGCCCACCCTCCGGCCCGCCCTCCTCCCGTGCCCGGCGCAGGGCAGTTTTGAGCCAAAGGCGATCGCGCGTCCGTCGAGGGCGTGCAAGGCGGCGGTCCGCTGCGTAAGTTGTGTGTCCTATCCTGTCCGCTGGACTCAGACGTGATATCGCGCCCGGGAGTTGGAGACTTGGCCAGCAGCAGCAGCGGCGACACCGGTATGACCGGCCCGTCATCCCTGGCCCGGCGGCTCGAGGACATCGTCAACGCCTACTACCGGGGCAACCGTCCTCCCTACAGCAAGATCGCGGAGGAGATCCGGCAGAGCACCGGGCGGACGTTCTCGGCCACTTACCTCTGGGAACTGGCGACGGGGCGGAAGCGGAACGTGACCCGCGACCACCTTCGCGTACTGGCGGAGCATTTCGGCGTCACACCGGACTACTTCACCGACGAGGAGGTCTCCGAGCGGGTGCGGCGCCAGATGGAGTTCGCCGTCGCCCTGGGGAACAGCAAGGTCCGGACACTGGCCTTCCGGGCCGACGGCCTGTCGGAAGCAGGACTCGACGCCCTGCTCGCGCTCGTGAACGCGATGTCCAACGAGTCCGACTCCACGGGAAGACAACAGCGTCCCGGCCGATAGGAACCATGCGGAAAGTCGGGGCAGCGAGACCGGTGAGAGCCAGAGGGACGAAGCCCGCCCGTGCACGCGCTCAACCGCCTTCCGCGTTCCTGCCGTCCGGGGACGGGGGTGACAGCAGGTGAGAAGAACGGGCGAGTATGCCAAGTTACAGCGGAAGTGTGCGGCGATCCTGCGTGATCTCGGGGTGCAGCGGTCACTGCCCCTGGACGCGATCCGGGAACGGGTGGAGGAGCTCAGAGGCCGCCCACTCGTCCTGAAGGAACTGCCCGAGCAGGCGGCGGTCGCCGGAGCCTGCGGCCTCTGGCTGGGCACGGACGACGCCGACTACGTCTTCTACGAGGCCCGGACCGCGCCCCTCCACCGGGAACACATCATCCTGCACGAGATCGGCCACGTCCTGTGCGACCACCACCGCGGCATCACGCTGCGCGGCGACGAGCTGACGGGCGGGCTCCTCGGCGGCCTGGAGCCCCACCTCGTCAAGCGGCTGATGGCCCGGACCAGTTACACCACCGCCGAGGAACAGGAAGCGGAGATGATCGCCAGCCTGATACAGAGCGCCGGGACGACCGGCCGGGTGTCCGGCTCCCTCGGCCGGCTCGGCGCGTTCCTGGGAGTGACGGACGATGTCGGCACCTGAACTGGCGAGGCAGGTGGGGCTCTGCAGCATCGTCACCATGTGGTTCGCCCTCGGCGTCCGTGCACGGCCGGCGCTGCGCCAGCCACGCCAACGGGGGCTGTGGCTCGCGGTCCTGGCCGCGGCCATCGCCATCACCCTCTTCCAGCCCCCGATCATCGGCCGGCTCACGAACGGCTTCGTGGACCTCCACACCGTCGCCCTCGCGCGGAACCTGATCGGTGTCCTCAGCGCGGGGCTGGTCCTGCTCTTCATGGTCGATCCCACCCGGGCCCGGCGCCTGTGCGTCACCGTGACGCTGGGCCTGCTGGCGGTCATGGGCGCGCTGGTCGTACTGGACCTGTCGCAGACCCAGCACCCGGGCGAGAGCGTCACGTCCGTGCAGGGGCCGGCCGACCCGGCGTTCGCATACTGGCTGATCCTCATCGTCGCCCACCTGGTCGGTGACGCCGTCGCCCTCGTGGTCTGCTGGGCGTACAGCCTGCGTACCGAGGACCGCGATCTCGTGTGGTCGCTGCGGCTGTTCGCGGTGGGAAGCGTCCTCGCGCTCGTCTTCTGGTGCGGCTATCTCTGGCACCTGTACGGCGGCACCTCCGCGATGCTTCCCTACCTGTCCCTCGTCATCGGCGTGCACGGCTGCATCAGGGCGGCATCGCTGCTGGTCCCGACCGTGACCGCCCTGGGCCGGTCGTGGACCGCCCTGCGGGTCACCTGGCGCCTGTGGCCACTGTGGCGCGATCTCGTGCTGGCGGTGCCGCAGGTGGCGCTCGCCAACCCCCAGCGGACCAGGCTGCGGGAGGTACTGCGACCGCGTTCGCCGCTGGCCCTGCAGGCCCACCGGCAGACGATCGAGACCTACGACGCGTTCCTCGACCTGCAGCAGTACGTCCGCCCCGGTGCCTACGAAGAGGCGCACCGGCATGCCCGGCGAGCCGGGGTGCCGGACCGGCGTCTGGCCGCCGCCGCGCTCGCCGGGACGCTGGGGCAGGCCCGCCGGGCCAAACTCGTCGGTGCGCCCCCGTCCGTCCCCCATCCCCTGCCCGGAGTGGTGCACGGCAGCTCCGCGACGCTGCTGGGGATCGCCCGGATGTGGCCGTCCATGACGGATGCGCTGCCCTGCGACGACCGGCCCGTCGACGCGGCGGCCCCGGCCCACCGCGAGTAGCACGACGGGCAGGGGCGGTCGGTCACGGGCCCGGCGGTCCTCAGCGAGGAGCGCCGGGCACCTCGTCGTGGCGGGGCGCGACATGGAAGTCGAACGCCAGCGTCCCGGGATCCAGGGCCGTCGCCCCGCCGTCGACGGTGAGCACGGCACCGTTCACATAGGACGCCGCCGGGGACAGCAGCCAGCCGATGGTCTCCGCGACCTCACGCGGCTCACCCGGACGGCCCAGGGGCAGAAGACCGGTCACCTCCGCGTAGGCGCCGTCCACGCCCTCGCCCCGCAGGTCCGCTTCCTCGGCGAAACGCGCCATGCGGCGGTCGGCCATCTCGCTTCTCACCCAGCTCGGGCACACGATGTTGGCCCGCACTCCCCGGCGCCCGTAGTCGACGGCGACGGAACGGCACAGCTGGAGCAGGGCCGCCTTGGACGTGGCATAGGGGGCGTTGCTCGTACCGTTGCGCAGGGCGGACACCGAGGCGACGGCCACCACCGCGCCCCTCGTCTCCAGCAGGTGCGGGATCGCCGCACGCAAGAGCAGCAGCGGACCGGTGACGTTGGTGCGCATCACCTCGTCCCAGTCCTCCAACGACAGGTCGCCCACGGTCCCGCCGCGCCCGATGCCCGCGTTGAGCACGAGTCCGTCGAGTCGTCCGTATGCGGTCAGGGCCGCCTGGACGAGACTGTCCGCGGCCTCGGGGTCCCGGACGTCGCAGGGGTGTGCGAGCGCCCCGGTCTCCTGCTCGAGACGTCGCAGCGGCTCGCTCCGCCGGCCCGAGACGACCACATGGTGACCGGCTTCGCACAACAGCCGGGCCGTGGCCTCCCCGATACCCGAACCCCCACCGGTCACGACAACAACTCGCTTGTCAGTCACAGTCTGTTCCGGCTCCTTCGCGATCAATGACATGTCCGAGCCTAGATCCCGCTGATCACTTGCTGATGACTTTGAGACATGAGGGGGGTGGTGGGGGAAACCCGCCCCCCGACTCTCCTGCCAGGTCCACTGCCCCGGGCGGCGCGCGCTGCTGGACTGGCTTCAAGCAGTTCGTTCCAGGACACGTAAGCCTGGTGAAACACCGGCGAGTACCTGGCTCTCGTCGAGTGGATGCGCGCGTACAACCGCAGGCACCCGCGTGACCAACTGCGTTTCATGGGCGACGACTTCGCGTACGCGGGTCCGGAACTGCACGACAAGGTGCTCCGGTACGCCGCCCGTCACCTGCCGGATCTGCTGCCGCGTCTCACCGCGCTGTACCGGGGGCTGTGCCCCACCACGTCGGCGGGCACCTACATGAAGGCCTACCTGACGCGGCCCCTGGCCGAGCGCCGGGCGCTGGCCGAGCGCGCGGAGACGGCGCTGTCCCTGCTCGCCCGCCGGCCGGTACCCCCGTCGAGCACGGAAGACGCCCACGACTGGGCGGTGCAGCACGCACGGGCGCCGGCCCTGACCGCGCGCGGCTACGCGTTCGACTTCGACGATCCCGCGCAGCTGAGGCAGTCCATGCGCTACCGGGACCGTTTGATGGCGGACAACGTCGCCTGGTGGGCGGCCCGGACGGGCCGGAAGGTGCTGCTGTCCGCGCACAACAGCCACGTCGCCTACCGCACCTCCGACCCGCGGTACCCCGTATGCAGGGCGCGTTCCTGCGGGACCGGCTGGGCGAGGACTACGTCAGCGTCGCCACGACGTTCGGCGAGGGGTCCTTCAACGCGACGGACCCCGACGGCACCACTCGTGTGCACACCCTGGGGGGTCCCGTCGCCGAACAGCACCGAGCGCTTCCTCAACAAGGTCCGCCCCGGTGACTTCTTCCTGGACCTGCGCACCTCCCCCGCCCCGGCGCGCACCTGGCTGGACACGCCCCGGCCCACCCGCAGCATCGGCACGTCCTACCCGGAACGCCCGCACCGGATCGCCCCCGCGGCATCCCACGACGTCCTCTTCCACCTCCGCCACGTCGTGCCTGCCCGTCTGCTGTCACCTCCGGGCTGACGTGCCCGGGCGGCCGACGACAGAGCCCGGCCCGCGCCGACGGTGCGACACTGGACAGCGTGGCGGAGACGGAGCGGCAGCTCACTGAGCGGCTGGAGCGGGTCATCCTGGACCTGCTGGACCGGCGTGCGGCCACTGCCTCGATCTGTCCGTCCGACGCCGCACGCGAGGCCTACGAAGGCGACGACGACGGCTGGCGGGCCCTAATGGAACCGACCCGCCGGGCCGCGTGGCGCCTGATGGAGGCCGGACGGGTCGAGGTGACCCAGGCCGGCCGGCCCGTCACGAAGACGGAGGCCCGCGGCCCCCTCCGCATCCGCCGTCCGGGCCGGTAGCGGCCCGGATCCGTCCGAACCGGCCCCCACGGGAGATCACCATGGCGATTCAGCGGATGGACAACGTCGGGATCGTCGTCGAGGACCTGGACGCCGCCGTCGCGTTCTTCGTGGAACTCGGTATGGAGCTGGAGGGCAGGGCGGAGATCGAGGGTCCCTTCGCCGACCGGTGCACCGGGCTCGACGGCGTCCGCTGTGACATCGCGATGCTCCGGACGCCGGACGGTCACAGCCGGCTCGAGCTGGCGAAGTACCGCAGCCCCGCGGTGATCACCACGGGGCCGCGCGACCAGCCGCACAACGTTCTGGGCACGCACCGCGTCATGTTCGCCGTCGACGACATCGAGGACACCGTGTCCCGCCTGCGCCCCCATGGCGCCGGACTCCTCGGCGGGATCGCCCGGTTCGAGGACAGCCATCTGCTCTGCTACGTCCGCGGCCCGGAGGGTGTCATCGTCGGACTGGCGGAGCAACTGCGCTGAGTGGGGCACCCGGCGTGCGCCCCGGGGCTACTTCGGGTCGCGGGCGAACAGCGACCTGGACCAGATGTAGCCGAGTGCGCTCAAGCCCAGGCACCAGGCGACGGCCAGCCAGCCGTTGTGGCCGATCCCCGTGCCGAGGAGCAGGCCCCGCAGGGTCTCGATCGCCGGGGTGAAGGGCTGGTACTCGGCGACCGGCCGGAACCAGCCCGGCATCGTGTCGACCGGGACGAAGGCACTGGACAGCAGCGGGAGGATCATCAGCGGCATGGCGTTGTTGCCGGCCGCCTCGGCGTTGGGGCTCGACAGGCCCATCCCCACGGCGATCCAGGTGAGCGCGAAGGACATGAGGACCACCAGCGCGAAGGCCAGGATCCACTCCACGGCGGTGGCGTCGGTGGACCGGAAGCCGATGGCCACGGCCACGGCACCGACGAGGGCCACGCTCATCGCGCACTGGATCACACTGCCGACGACGTGCCCGACGAGCACCGAGCCGCGATGGATCGCCATCGTGCGGAAGCGGGCGATGATGCCCTCGTTCATGTCCATGGAGACGGACACCGCGCTGCCGATCGTCGTGCCGCCGATGGTCAGCATCAGGATCCCCGGGAAGAGATACGCGAGGTACTCGGACCGGTTCCCGCGGCCGCCCCCGATACCGGCACTCATCGTGTCGCCGAAGATGTAGACGAAGAGCAGCAGCAGCACGATCGGGCTGAGCAGCAGGTTCAGGGTGAGGGAGGGGTAGCGGCGCACGTGCAGGAGGTTGCGGCGCAGCATGGTGGACGAGTCGCGCAGGGCGTGGGAGAGCCGGGGCGGGCGGGCGGGGGCCAGGGGCGAGCTCATCGGGCAGCCTCCTCGGGCTGGTCGGGCCGGTTCGGCAGGCTGGTCCGGTCGGGTCGACCGGTCCGGTCGGGCCGGCTGGTCCGCTCGGGCAGGCTGGTCCGCTCGGGCAGGCTGGTCCGGTCGGGCCGGTCCGCGGTCAGGGCGAAGAACACGTCGTCGAGGTCAGGGGTGTGCACGGTCAGTTCGTCCGCCTCGACACCGGCCGCGTCCAGCCAGTCGAGGAGGGAACGCAGTTCGCGCTGACTGCCGTTGCTGGGGATCTGCAGGGCGAGGGCCTCGTCGTCCCGGGTGACTTCGCCCAGGGCCGCGGCCGCGCTCCGGTAGGCGGCCGGGTCGCCGAAGCGCAGGCGGACGTGTCCGCCCGGGACGATCCGCTTGAGCTCGTCGGCGGTGCCTTCGGCGGCGATGACGCCGTCGTGCAGGACGGCGATCCGGTCGGCGAGTTCGTCGGCCTCCTCCAGGTACTGCGTGGTCAGGAAGACGGTGACACCGCCGGTGACCAGTTCGCGGATGATCCGCCACATGTTGTGCCGGGAACGCGGGTCCAGGCCGGTGGTCGGCTCGTCGAGGAAGATGATCCGCGGATCACCGACCAGGGTCATGGCTATGTCCAGGCGCCGCTTCATGCCGCCGGAATAGGTCGAGGCGGGCCTCTTGGCCGCGCCGGTGAGGTCGAAACGCTCCAGCAGCTCGGCGGTCACCCGCCGTCCCTGGCGCTTGGACAGGTGGTGCAGGTCCGCCATGAGGAGCATGTTCTCCTCGCCGGTGATGAGGCCGTCGACGGCGGAGAACTGACCGGTGACACCGATCGCGGCGCGCACGCCCTGCGGGTCGGCGGCCACGTCGTGGCCGGCCACCCGGGCCTGTCCGCCGTCGGCGCCGACGAGCGTGGAGAGGATCTTCACGACGGTGGTCTTGCCGGCACCGTTCGGCCCCAGCAGGGCGAACACCGACCCGGCCGGAATGTGCAGATCGATGCCGTCGAGGACGGTCTTGTCGCCGTACGACTTGCGCAGGCCGGTTGCGGAGACGGCCGCCGATGAGCCGTGCTGGATGGATGTGGACATGACAGATGAAGGCATGGGCCCTCCGTGAGAAGGCTGAGGCGGGTGAGGTGGGGACCGGTCGGGACGGGCCGTTCAGCCCTTGGCGCGGAAGACGTCGATGTTGCCCCAGTTGGTCCGTGCGCGGACCTTGACCGTGTCCTCGGTCCGTTCCGGGGCGTCGGAGGCGGTGAGCGTGTTGCGCACGAGCCCGCGGTTGGAGCTGACGTCCAGCCAGGCGGCGGCGCCCTCGCGGATGCCGATCTCGATGGAGCCGTTGGAGGTCTCCAACCGGACGTCGCCGCGCACGACTTCCGAGACCCGGAGGACACCGTTGGTGGCGGTGCCGGTGACGGACGCCTCGGCGCACGCGATGTCGATGGCGCCGTTGGCACCGCTCACCCGCAGCTCGCCCGACACGACGCCGACGGTGGTGTTGCCGTTGGAGTTCTTCAGGACGGCCGGGCCGTCGATGGTGCCGACGCGCAGATTGCCGGAGCTGGTGGTGATCTCGGCCTTGCCCTCGACCCGGTCGACGACGATCGAGCCGTGGGAGGCGGTCAGCCGGACCGGCCCGGCGGCGTCGAGGCGGACGTCGCCGACCGAGGTCTTCACCCGGACCTCGCCGAGCCGGCCGTCGCCGAGCACCTGGGCCCAGGCGCCGGTCACCTCGACCTGTGATCCCGCGGGCAGTTCTACGGTCACGTCGACGACACCGGAGGGGCCGATCATGCGGCGCTCCTTCGTCCTGACGGTCAGGACACCGCTCGCGAAGCCCACCTCGGTCTGCTCGGCCGCCCGCACGTCCTTGTCCCGCTCCGGGTCACGGGGGCGCACCTCGACGACCGTGTCGAGGCAGTCGCCCGCGGTGAGCCGGAGGGAGCCGGCGCCCACGTGGGCGACGACCGAGATCGGTTCGGGAGTGTCGTAAGAAGGCATGGCTGTCCCGTCCTCTTGGGTCTTCGGGCGTCCCTGCTGGTGGGACGAGGTGCACGTGCTGTGCTGGTTTCTCCGGGGCGCGGGCGCGGGTGCGGCTAGCGCACCCAGCCCGTGAAGCTCTGTCCGACGTTCTGTGTCCTGCCCTGCGTGCGCGGCCGGGTTCCGCCGTCGACCGCGGCGGACACGGCGCGGACCAGCCACGCGTTGACCGACAGGCCCTCGCGACTCGCGGCCTCCTCGGCGCGGGCCTTGAGGTGGGCCGGCAGGCGCAGATTGACGCGGGCGGTGCCGCCTTCGTCACCCTCGGCCGGGTTCCTGAGCGGTTCGAGGGGTGCGGCCGGCTCCACGGGCGCACCGCTCTGGGCGGGCGGCGGTGTCACGACGAAGTCGGGGTCGAGCCCGCGCAGCCGTACGTCGACCGAGCCGGGGGCGAGTTCGCGGGTGATCTCGTCCATCGCGACGGAGAGCACGTTGAGCATGACCAGCCGGGTCGCGGACTCCAGGGGAGCGGTGAGCCGCTCGGCCAGCTCACGGGCGTCGTCGCCTCCGGCTTCGGCAGCCACCGCGAGTTCGCGGCGGAGGTTGTCGACATACGGGGTGAGGTCCATGACGCCATGATGGCACCACTATGGCGCCACACGCAACCGTCAAACACCTCACACCGGAAACGTGGCCCCCTTGATCCTTCCCACCTGCATAAACGCGGCATGGCACCGAATGGCACCTACTGGCACCACCCAGCGCCACGTGACACCGGACTCGCCATCCTCATGCGGTCATCGGCGGTAGGCGGTGGCGGCGACGGCAGGCAGGACGGCGAGAGCGAGAACGCCGCCGGTGAGGGCGAGGACGGGATAGCCGGCGGCAGCGACGACCATGCCGGAGGAGATGCCACCCGTGGCGCCGGCGATGGCGATGGCCACGTCGACCGTGCCCTGGGTTCTGGCACGGGTGGCGAGCGGCACCGTATCGGTGATGATCGCCGTGCCGGAGACGAGGCCGAGGTTCCAGCCGAGGCCCAGCAGAGCCAGGGCCAGGGCGAGGAGCGCGACGGAGTCACCGGGTGCGGCCGCGGCTACGACGCCGGCGACGAGGAGGGTCAGGCCGGAGGCGGCGGCGATCTTCATACGGCCGTGGCGGTCGACGAGCCGTCCCGTCAGCGGGGACGGCAGATACATGGCGCCGATATGGAGGGCGATGACGAAGCCGGAGGCGGCTGTGCCGTGCCCGTGGTCGTGCATGTGGACCGGGGTCATCGTCATGATCGCGGCCATCACCAGCTGCGTGAGCACCATGACCAGCGCCCCCAGGACCACGCCTCCTCCCCGCCTCTCGTGTGCGGGGGCCGTCTTGTCCGGGGCGTTGGCGCTCTCCTCCTGCGCGGCGGCCACGGTGCGGGCCACGAGAAGGGGGTCGGGACGCAGCCAGACGGCCAGGACCAGCGCCGCGAGGGCGTAGGCGGCGCCGGACAGCAGGAAGGGGCCGGCGAGATCGGGGATGCCCAGGGTCCCGGCGAAGACGCCGGCGGGGGCGGCGAGATTGGGGCCCGCGACGCCGCCGAGTGCCGTGGCGACCAGAACCGTCGAGACGGCACGGGCGCGATGGCCGGGGTCGGCGAGATCGGCCCCGGCGTAACGGGCCTGGAGGTTGGTGGCGGTTCCGGCGCCGTAGACGAACAGGGCGATGAAGAGCAGGGCGGGGTTGTCCAGTGCGGCCGCCACGATGACTCCGGCGCTGCCGACGGCGCCGGTGAGGTAGCCGGTGGCCAGACCGGCGCGGCGTCCGCGAGCCTGGGAGACTCGGCCGACGACGACGGCCGTGAGGGCGGATCCGGCGGTGAACAGGGCACTGGGCAGTCCGGCGAGGCCGGTGGTGCCGAGCATGTCCTGGGCGAGCAGGGCACCGACCGCGACCCCGGCCGCGAGACCGGCGCCGCTGAGGACCTGTGAGGCCACCAGGACGCGCAGCGTACGGCGCTGCACCTGGGCGGCGTCGGGAACATCGGGTAGGGAGTTCGCCGTGTCGGCTGCTGTGGCTCCGGTCGTCATGTCTCTTCCTGTCGGCAAGGGTGCCTCGCGGCCGGGGCTCTGACGGCCCGCTTCCGCCGTAAGCATCTCCTCGTCACCGGCTGGCTGTCCGGCATCCCGTCCCCTTCGTCCTCGCCCGCGCGCCGTCCGGGGGCTGGATCGTCGCCGCGAACGTCCTGCTCGGCCTCGAACTCGCCCAGCACAGCAAGCCGCTGCCCACCGGCGAGGACACCGGCCTGAAACCACCTTCGCCCGCACCTCCTGGACCACCCGGTGCTCGCCGGAGTCCTCTCCGCCGTCTTCCTGGGCCTCGGCACCGCCATGGTCCACCCGGCCCTGGTCGCCTACGTCTCCGACCACGCACACCCGCGTGGCGGCCAACACCCTGGGCACCTACCGCTTCTGGCGCGACAGCAACTACGACTTTTCCGACCAGCAAGGGTGAGCAGCCCGGCCGTCACGGCATCCGACATGAAATGACCTCGGCCGTTCGGGCGGGTTGCGCCGGCCGGAGCCGGCCTTTCGGCGGCCATCCCTCCGCCCTGCCCCGGCCGGCGGTCCGCCGCGGTCACCCGCCTCCGTCGATCCCGGCGGCGTGCGGTGGCACGGTGGTGTGGGTCCCGTCCGGGGCGACCATCACCGCGTGCCCCACGCTGTGCAGCATCGGCAGGTCGGAGGGATGGTCGCCGTAGGCCCAGCAGTCCGCCGGGTCGATGTCGGGGTGGCGGGCGAGGAGTTGGCGCACCAGGGTGCGTTTGCCCTCGCCGATGGCCGGGGGGCCGATCAGTTCGCCGGTGAGCAGCGGCCCGCAGCGTTCGAGTCTCGCGCCGAGGGCGAACTGCGCCCCCACCGCCTCGGCGATGGCGGCCAGCAGCGGCGGGAATGTGCCGGAGACCAGGGCGACGGACGCACCCTCGGCCCGGTGCCGGCGCAGCGCGGCCAGTGTGGTGGGGAGATAGAAGCCGTCGGCCCGGCTGTGCTCCCGGTACCACCGGCGGGCCGCGGCCTCGGCCTCCGCGGCCGGGCAGCCCCGGAAGGCCCGGTGGAAACGGCGGTTGGCCTCCGCGCGGGGCAGACCGGCCAGTGCGCCGAGCAGTTCGCCGGCCCGGCGCACTCCGTCCGCGCCGTGCATCCGCGCGAAGTGGTCGCGGAGGAAGTCCGGGCCGCTCTTGCGGCCGATCAGCGTCTCGTCCACGTCGAAGAACACCAGCCGGCGGGGGCCCTCGGGGCGTGCCCACGCAGCGGACCGGGAGGGTGCGGGACGGGGCGGCGACGTCACGGGGCGCTCGGACCGGTCGAGCCCGCTGCGGGTGTCAGTGGACACCGGCGACCACCTCCGCCGGCGCGGGGGGCGCCAGGAACGGGAGCGTGGCCACCGGCCCGGCGGCCTGCTCGGCACGGTCTTCGAAGTCGGCGAACACCGACTCCGCGTACAGGACCGCCGCGGTCTCCCGGCGCACGGCCTGGTGCGTGGCCAGCACGTGGACGTCGCGCCAGGTGCGCTCCAGCGGGCCGGGGCCGCCGCATGCGTGGGTTCCGGCCGCGCGGAACAGCCGCTCGACTGCGGTGACCAGGAGCTGTGCGGCGGCCGCCGCGACCCGGCGGTTGCGGGCCACGTCCCGCTCGGCGCGGGTGCCCGAGTCGGCCCGCAGCGCCGCGTCCCCGAGCAGCAGTTCGGCGGCCTCGATGTCGTCAGCCGACTGTGCCAGCGTCAGCTGGAGCGTGGCGCGCTCCGAGGGCCGGCCGGCTCCCCTGCGCGCGGCCCACGCGGTCCACTCCCGCAGGGCGTGGCGGGCCGCCCCGAGGGCGGGCGCGCACAGCAGCAGTCCCGTCCCCAGGTGCGCCGGGGCGGTGTGGCAGCGGGACCGTCCGGGCCCGGGAGAGCCCGCCAGCACGTCCGACAGCGAGCAGGTGCGGTGCTCGGGGACCACCACCGGGCCGTCGAGGACCGCGGTGTGGCTGCCGGTGCCGCGCATTCCGGTGCTGCGCCACGTCTCCCGTACGTGGATCTCGGCGGCGGGGACGGCGAAGAGCCGGCACCTGCCGCCGGGTAACCGCGGTTCGTCCGGTTCCGGGGCCGCGAGCAGCAGCCAGTCCGCGTCCGCGATACCGCTGACGCACTCCCAGGTGCCGCTGAGCAGCCAGCCGCCGGAGCGGCGGACGGCCGAGCCGGAGGGCCGCAGTCCGGCGGCGATCCGCACATCGGGCGATCGGCCCCACAGGTCGAGTTGCCCTTCGAGGGGCAGGTGGGCGGCGTATCTGCCGTGGGTCGCCCACAGGGCGGCGCACCACGCGGCGGACGCACACCCCTCGCCGACGGCCGCCGCCTCGGCGAGGAGGTCGCTGAAGGTTCCCTCGGTACCGTGCCAGACCCCGGGCACGAAGTGACGGGCGAAGCCGGCGCGGGTCAGCAGCGCGACGGTCTCCGCGGACAGCCGGCCGGTGGCGTCCGCCGCCGACGCGTGCGCCGCGGCGGATGCCACGGCGCCCGCCAGCTGTACGCGCGCCCGCGGCGTGCCACCCTGTGCCCCCTGGCCTGTGCAGATTTGACTCCGGTTCACCTATCGCTCTCCTTTGCTCCACGACTAGAATTCGTTCGGGAACGAATCTTTCTCGGCCGGTCCTTCACCACCGGGCCGGGGTGAAGGAGGTGATCAGCGTGGTCAAGCAGGCGCGTGCGCTTCGGACGCACGATCGCGTCCTCGACGCCGCCGCGTACGAGTTCGCACGCTACGGCTACGTGAACGCGAACCTGCAGCGCATCGCCGACCGGATCGGGTTGACCAAGGGCGCCCTGTACGGGCACTTCTCCAGCAAGGAGAAGCTGGCCGCCGCGCTGACGGAACATCTGTCCCGGAGCGTGCGGACGCTGCTGGACGAGGCCAGGACCTCGCCCGAGCCGGCCACGAGCCGCCTGGAGGCCCTGGTACTCGGACTCGGCAAGCTCTTCGAGACCGACGACAGGGCGCAGGCGGCGTTGCGGCTGGAGGTGGAGGCAGCTCGGGCGGCCGACACGATGGCTCCCCTCCTGAGCGACACCCACGGCATCGCACTCGAACTCGTCGGCGAGGTGCAGCGGGGACGGCGCTGGGACGAGGCACCGCCGGCCGACGCCCTGGCCGATCTCATCGTCGCGGCGTTCTGCACCGCGCTGTGGGCCGGCGCCTGCGCGGGCCCGGACCGGCCCGGGCCCAGCGTCGCCGCGATGTGGGGCGTGCTGACGCGCGCGATGGGAACACGCACATCCGCCTGAGCCCCGACACCGTGCGGCCCCGGGCCCCGGGCCGGCGGGCCGCCGCTACCAGGAAGCCGGGACGGCCGCCGCCGGACGGGTGCCCACGCAGGCCCAGGCGGTCCGTGCGCGGGCCAGTACGGTGTCACCCTGGACCGCCGAGACGGACAGCTGAAACGTTTCCTGCGGACGGGCGCCCGACGCGCACTCATCGACCACCAGCCGGGTGGGCCGGTCGAACTCCCCGAAGGCCAGGCACTGCACGGTGGTACGGGCCAGTGCGAAGGACAGGTCGGCGAACGGGCCGTCGCACGCCTCGTGCACCTTGAGATGGCCGAGCTGGCGGAAGCCCTCCAGCATCACCATCATCGGGATGTGGTCGGTGGGGTGGTCGAAGAGCACCGCGTGGTCGCGGTCCACGCGCAACCACCACTCGTCGGGCCTCGCGGCCTCGTCCAGGACGCAGTCCCGCCAGCGCAGCCGCCCCACCCGGTGCGGGGGCGTGCGCGGCGCCCCGGAGGCGGGCATCTGCTCCGGTACCGCGGCCGGCGCGGCCGCGGCGCCGCCGCCGAGCCGGCGCAGCAGGCCGTAGCGCCGTTCGTCCACCATCAGCATGCTGATGGCGCCCCAGCCGCACGCGCGGCCGCCGACGACGAGCCGGAAGTCCATCCTGGCCCCCCGCCTGCCCCGCGCGTCATCGCCGTCCCAGGTCCACTCGCCCACCAGGAACACCGAGAGCGGTACGCCCTCGACCCGCAGGGCGGCGGGGTCGGTGATCTCGAAGTCGAGGTCGCGGCCGACGAAGCGCCGGCCGAGCGGCACACCGCAGTACCGGTGGGCGACGTAGACCATCCCCTGACGCAGGGTCTCCGCGAACAGCAGGGGATCACTCAGACCGTTCTCGTCCGGGTGGTAGAGCGCGTGGTCGCGCGGCCACTGGGCGGCGACGACGAACTCGCGGTCACCGACGCGGTCGCCGTCGGTGACGAACACCTCCGCGACAGAGCTGCGGTGCACCAGCTCACGCGTCACGGGACGTGCAAAGCTCAACGAATCACAGGCGTGGGCCATTGCTGACGCCTGAGGGATGCTGGGATGATTGAGCACGACTGACATCTGGGATTCGCCTCCCCCGTACTGGAAGAACCAGGACCATGCGAACTAACAGACGTGCGGCGCCCTTCGGCACGAAATTAATATACCTTCGGGAAGGTATCTTGCAAGGCTCGGGCGAAGCATGGCAAAAGAATGGTCATCCCTGCTGGTCAGAGGGGCGAATCCCGCGAAGCGCCCGCACGTGCCCCGGCCCCATCCCCCCACGAACCGGCCACCCAATGCAGCGGAGGGCACGGCACGAATGGACGTCATGAGCGAACACAGCGACGCGACACAGACCTCGCACATCTCCGGCGGCACCTCGGTCGACGACACCTCGCACCTCAAGCAGGAGCGCGCCATCCGCACCCGGCGCACCATCCTCGACGCGGCCGCGGAGGTCTTCGCCCGGCACGGCTACCCGAACGTCACCATCAAGGACATCGCCGACGGCGCGGAGATGACCAAGGGCGCGGTGTACTTCCACTTCTCCAACAAGGAGGCCCTCGCGGTCGCCGTGACGGAGGAGTTCTACCGCAGGCTCAACGAGATCGTCACCCCCGCGCTCGAGGGCGACCACTCCTCGCCCTCGACGGTGGTGGACGTGCTGCTGCGCACCGCGCGCGGGTTCCGCGACGACGTCTACGTCAAGGCGGGGGCGCGCCTGCAGATCGAACGTCCCTACATCAAGGCGGAGATGCCGGTCCCGTACGTCGGTTTCACGTCACTGATCGTCGACCTCCTCCAGGAGTGCCGGGCCGCGGGCCGGCTGCCGGAGGGCGCGGTGCCCGAGGCCCTGGCCAGGGTCCTGGTCTCCGCCCTGTTCGGCGCCCAGCACATCTCCTGGGTGCAGAACGACCGGGCCGACATCGTGGAGCGGGTCGAGGAGATCCTCGACGCGTTCGCCCTGCTGTCGGTGCCGGCGCGGTAGGACCGTGTGGCCGGGAAGGTGCGGCGGGAGCCGGTGAACCGCTCCGGTCGCCGCACCGCCACGCCGTCCGGCGGCGGGCCGGACGGTTCAGTCCAGGAAGGCGGCCTCTATCCAGCGGCGCAGGGCGCCCGGACGCATGCGGTGCAGCCGGTCCACGCTGTCGGACACCTCGTGCGGGCCGCCGAC
Source organism: Streptomyces sp. NPDC101110 (assembly GCF_044759525.1). Taxonomy (NCBI): domain Bacteria; kingdom Bacillati; phylum Actinomycetota; class Actinomycetes; order Kitasatosporales; family Streptomycetaceae; genus Streptomyces; species Streptomyces sp. NPDC101110. Next base: position 212,458 of record NZ_JBIVZM010000017.1, read on the forward strand.
CGACAGGAACTTCTCCCGCACCAGGTCCGCGTGCCGGACCCGGGTCTCCGGTCCGGCCGCACCGACCGGAATCAGCCGCGTGCGCGACACCGTACGGCCGTCGGTCAGCCGGACGGTGACCCGGGCACCCGTGGCCTTCGCGGCGCGGGAGAAGTCCCGGTCGTCGGCGCTCAGCGGGCCCAGCAGGTCGACCAGCTCGTCCCCGCCGAAGCCGCGCAGCCACGGCACGGCACGCTCCCCCGCCTCCCGTACCGCCTCGCCGAACGGGGCGTCGGACAGGAACAGTTCGCGCGTCATCTCGGTGTCGTGCTCCAGGCGCACCCGCCGGGCCAGCGCCCAGCGGGCCGGGTCGTCCAGGTGCGGGGAGGAGAAGTCGTCCACGGTGAACTCGCCGGTGAGCAGGGTGGTCGCGACGGGGTAGGGCACGTCGAGGACCAGGGCGCCGAGTGGGGAGCCCGGACCGTTGACGTACCGGGCGGCGCGCTCACCGGCGAAGAGGGTGTACAGGGACGCCTCGACGACCACCTCGGCCACGTCCTCGGGCCGCAGACCGCCCAGTTCCCGGTGGATCTCGGCGGCGCAGTCCACGGCCGCGTCGATGCCCGGGCCGCCCGGGTGCATCTTGAAGGAAAGCGTGTCGGTGTGCCAGCGCCGGCCCAGTCCCTTGGCCACCGCCTGCGGCAGCGGCACGGTGGCGAACCGGGCGAGGAATCCGTCCTCGTGCTCGACGATGTCGGGAGCGCCGCGCAGCCCCGCGTACGCCGCGTCGCAGGCGTCCATGGCGGTGCGCACCGGGGTGAAGGTGTTGAACAGACGGGCGTCGCTGGCCAGAAAGGCGCGCATCAGGGGCCAGTTGGGCATGGCGAAGGCCAGCCCGAAGGCGTTCTCGAAGAGCGCGGCCGGGGCCCGGTCGCAGTGCAGCCGGCCGGCCACCGCGCCCGCCAGGTGCGTGTGCACGGCGCTCTGGCCGCGCAGCGGGCCGAGGGTGGCCGAGGCGGTGATGCGGGCCGCGCACTCGTTGGCCGCGACGACGGCCGTCAGCAGGGACAGCCCGTCGAGCCGGCGGGTGTAGGCGAAGGCCAGCGGTACCGCGACGGTGGAGTTCGACAGGTGTCCGGCGTAGGCGGTGTCATCGAGATTGAGCCAGGACCCGAGGGCGGCGAAGACGCCCGCGGCGGTGCGCGGGTCGCGCTGCATGGGGTGCCCGAAGGCAGCCACCAGCCGCCGTCCCAGCGGGTGCTGGAGTCCGGCCCTGATGGATGCGGCCTGCGAGAGCACCTGACTGGCGGCGAGCTTCAGCACCCGGCACGGGATGTGCTCGGGGCGCAGCGTCGCCGCCCACTGGGACAGTTCACGCAGGGGGGTGTCGGTGGGTCGGCGAGTACGCCTGGGCGCCGTGCTCCCCCAGTCGTCGCACAGCGCCCTGGCCACGCTCTCACCGAGTACTGCCGTCATGGCGCGAGGCACCTCTCTTGCCGTACGCCGGCCGGGGCGTGCCGTGGCCGGCGGCTGGTCGCTCCGGGCGGGTGGAAGCGGGGGGGGGGGGGCCCCCCGGCCGGGGGGCCGCCCCCCCCCGCCGGGGGGGGGGGGGGGGCCCCCCCCCCCCCAACGACCCGGACCGCGGCGGGGGGGGCGCCCCCGCCG
>NZ_JBIVZM010000018.1:0-192917 GCF_044759525.1 Streptomyces sp. NPDC101110
CCCGGCGTGGGGGGGTCGCGGAACCCGGGCGGGGGGGCGGGGCGGTGGTGGGCCCCGGGGGGGGGGGCGGGCCCCGGCGGCCCCCCGGGGGGGGGGGCCGGGGGGGGGGGGGGGGGCCCCCCCCCCCCCCCCCCCCCCGGCGCCGGTGCGTTGGATGCGGTGACGAGCCGCTTCAGCGAGCGGTGCCGCCGTCGGCGTTGGGACCCGCGTAGTCCTCGCCGTAGGCGCCCTTGGCGGGGCGGCGGCGGCGCATGGGCGGCTCGACGCCGTCGGCGAGACGGCGGGCGGTGAGCAGGAAGCCGGTGTGGCCGATCATCCGGTGGTCCGGGCGGACGGCCAGGCCCTCGATGTGCCAGTTGCGGATCATCGTCTCCCACGAGGTCGGCTCGTTGAAGCAGCCGATCTCGCGGATGGACTCGACGGTCCGGGCGAGCTGGGTGGTGGTCGCCACGTAGCAGCACAGGATGCCGCCGGGGACGAGCGCCTTGGAAACGGCCTCCAGGCACTCCCAGGGGGCGAGCATGTCGAGGATGACGCGGTCCACGTCGGCGTCGGACAGGTTGTCCTGGAGGTCGCCGACGGTGAGCTGCCAGGCGGGGTGCGGTCCGCCGAAGTAGCGCTCCACGTTCGCCTGGGCGATCTCGGCGAAGTCCGCCCGGCGCTCGTAGCTGTGCAGCATGCCCTGGTCGCCGATGGCCCGCAGCAGGAAGCTGCTGAGCGAGCCGGAGCCGACGCCCGCCTCCACGACGCGCGCGCCGGGGAAGATGTCGGCGAAGGCGAGGATCTGCCCCGCGTCCTTGGGGTAGACCACGGCGGCGCCGCGGGGCATGGACAGGACGTAGTCGGGGAGCAGGGGGCGCAGCGCGAGATAGGCGACGTTCCCCGTGGTGCGGACAACGCTGCCCTCGGGAGCGCCGATCAGTTCGTCGTGCGGGAAGGAACCCTTGTGGGTGTGGAAGTTCTTCCCGGCCTCGAGCGTGAACGTGTAGTGGCGGCCCTTGGGGTCGGTCAGCTGAACCTGGTCCCCGACCTTGAAGGGCCCGCGCCTGCGGGCGGCACCGGTCGGTTCGGACATGTGACCAGCCTACCGGTCCCGGAGAGGGCCTCCGACCACTCAGCTGGGCCTGGCCATCGCCTTCACGAAGGCCCGTTCCACGTCGGCCGCCGACAGCACGCCGTAGATCTCGCCCGTCTCCTCCACGACCAGGTACTCGGTCGCGGGCGTCGCGCGCAGGGCGTCGAGGAGTTCCTCTCCCGACAGTTCCGCGGAGACGCGCATGCCGTCGGTGAGGTCCTGGGCGAGGCCGCTCACGGCGACCCAGGGGCGGCGGTGCTCGGGTACGCCCACGATGGCGGCCTCGCGGACGAGGGAGAGGGGCTGGCCGTCGGCGTCGACGACGACCAGGGCGCGGGCGCCGGCGGCGTTGGCGCGGCGCAGGGCCTCCGAGAGCGGGGTGTCGGTCTCGACCGGGACCGCGCGGCGGGTGAGGGCGCGGGCGCGCAGTTCGGGCAGGTGCTCGCGCAGCCGGGCCATGCGCAGGCTGTTGCCCGCGCCGGTCCAGATGATCGCGGCGAGGATGGCGGCGAGCAGGGCGTCGAGGACGGTGTCCATGCCGACGTTGTCGACGGCGTCGGTGCCGAGCGCGCCGGACTGGGTCAGCAGCGGCAGTCCGATGAGGACGGAGACGGCGAGGGCACGGCCGACCCAGGCGGCGGCGATGGTGCCCTTCATCGGCTTGCCGGTGATCTTCCAGACGACGGCGCGGAGCATACGGCCTCCGTCGAGGGGCAGGCCGGGCAGGAGGTTGAACGCGGCCACGATGAGGTTGGAGATCATCAGTCCGGCGAGCAGGACGCCCGGGACGGTGCCGGGTTCCACGGCCAGCAGGGCGGCGTAGAAGACACCGGCGAGGACGAGGGAGAGCAGGGGCCCGACGAAGGCCAGCACGAACTCGCGGCCGGGGGTCTCGGCCTCCTTCTCGATCTCGGAGACACCGCCGAAGAACTGGAGCTGGATGCGGCGGACCGGGAGCTTGAAGCGGAGGGCGGCGACCGTGTGGGCCAGTTCGTGGACGAGTACGGAGGCGTAGAAGGCGACGGCGAAGAACAGGGAGACCAGGTAGCGGGCGGCGCCGAGCTCGGGCAGCACGCGCTCCAGCTGGCCGCCGAAGACCCAGGTGATCAGCGCGGCGACGAGGAACCAGCTCGGCGCGACGTACACGGGCACCCCGAAGGGCCGCCCCATGAGGAGCCCACCCCGGGGCTCGGGCCGCTGGGGGGCGGGGCCTTTGCCGTCGGCCGAGTGCGCGAGAGGGCGGTCCCCGTGGAGGCCGGAGGGGCCCGGGACCGGGGCCTCAGGACCACCAGGACGCGCGCCCGGGGCCGGAGCCTCGGGACTGCCAGGGCGCGCACCCGGGGCCGGGGCCTTGCGCAGCCGGTCCGGCTCGGGCGTACCGGCGGAACCCGCCGAGTCCGGCCCTCCGGCGTAGGCGCGGTCGGGGTGTGTGTCGTGCTCGGTGGAGGCGGGCGCGGAGGCATCCGGCGTCCGGCCGTCCGGGATCTCTGGATCCGGCGTAGTGCCGGCGGTGTGGGAGGGGTCCGTCTGCGGGTTGCCCTGCGGAGCCGCCGGGGTGTCCGCGGGCGCGTTGCCCTGCGGAGCGGCCGGGGTGTCCGCGGGCGAGTTGCCCTGCGGAGCGGCCGGGGGGTCCGCGGGCGTCGCGGGGTCCGTCGGCTCCGGCGCCGGGGCGGGCTGCTCGGGGGTGGAGCGGTGCTCGTCCGTGGGCCGCTCCTCGGCGGGGGTCGGGTCGGTGGCCCGGACCGGAGGTCCCGCGTGACGCTCGGCCGACTCGTCGTTGCCGGACCGCGGCCGCCCGCGCCCGCCGCTCTCGTCCACCGGTGTCCCCTCGATCGAAGCGTCTCCCGCGCCTGCCGGACGGGAGGGTCTCGAGTCGATGGTATGCGTCAGTCGCGGTGCGTTTCGCCCCGGCACCCCTGTGTTTCCCGTACGTCGACCTCCTCTCCCGGCTTCCCCCACGGAACGCGGCCGGGTCACTGTCAGTGGCGGGCCGTAAGGTCTGGGGCATGGAGACGAGCACCGAGGGCGCGGCGCAGCCCGACAGCAGTCCGGCCGCGGCGGTGGATCCGGTACCGGCCGGGCCCGCGCAGGGTCCGGCGGACACGGCGGCACAGGCACAGTCCGTGGCGGAGGCGGCGGCCGAGACCGCGGCCGTGAGCGAGCTCGTGACCGGGTCCGCCGCCATACCCCCCACCTCACTGTCCCCCTCCCGTGCCAGCGACTTCATGCAGTGCCCGTTGCTCTACCGCTTCCGGGTGATCGACCGGCTCCCGGAGAAGCCGAGCGAGGCCGCGACCAGGGGCACGCTGGTGCACGCGGTCCTGGAGCGGCTCTTCGACGCCCCGGCCGCCGAGCGCACGGCACCACGGGCGAAGTCCCTGATCCCCGGTCAGTGGGACCGGCTGCGCGAGACCCGGCCGGAGGTCGGGGAGCTGTTCGCCGACGATCCCGAGGGCGAGCGGCTGGCGCGCTGGCTGGGCGAGGCGGAGCAGCTCGTCGAGCGCTGGTTCACCCTGGAGGACCCCAGTCGTCTGGAGCCGGCCGAGCGGGAGCTCTTCGTCGAGGCCGAGCTGGAGTCGGGGCTACGGCTGCGCGGCATCATCGACCGGGTCGACGTGGCCCCCACGGGCGAGGTGCGGATCGTCGACTACAAGACGGGGAAGGCGCCCAGGCCGGAGTACTCCGAGGGCGCCCTGTTCCAGATGAAGTTCTACGCCCTGGTGGTGTGGCGGCTGAAGAACGTGGTGCCCCGGCGGCTGCAGCTGGTCTACCTCGGCAGCGGCCAGGTGCTGACGTACGACCCGGTCCTCGCCGACCTGGAGCGGGTCGAGCGCAAACTGCTGGCGTTGTGGGACGCGATCCGGCTCGCGACCGAGACGGGCGACTGGCGGCCCCGGCCCACGAAGCTGTGCGGCTGGTGCGACCACCAGGCGCACTGCCCGGAGTTCGGGGGCACTCCCCCGCCGTATCCGCTGCCGGTGCCCGAGGCGGGGCTTCCGGCGCAGCCCGTCGCCGGTGAGGGCGGCTGAGTCCGGCGGACCCGCGCAGGGCAGAATGGGGCCGGACTAGCGAAGGAGACTTACGTGGCCATCCGCGTCCTACTGGTCGACGACCAGCCGCTGCTCCGTACCGGCTTCCGGATGATCCTGGAGGCCGAGCAGGACCTCGCGGTCGTCGGGGAGGCCGGTGACGGACTGCAGGCACTCGACCAGGTGCGTGCGCTACAGCCCGATGTGGTTCTGATGGACATCCGCATGCCGCGGATGGACGGTGTGGAGGCGACCCGGCAGATCACCGGGCCCGGGCGGGACGGCCCGGCGAAGGTGCTGGTGCTGACCACGTTCGACCTCGACGAGTACGTGGTGGAGGCGCTGCGCGCCGGTGCCAGCGGGTTCCTGCTCAAGGACGCTCCCGCCAACGAGCTGGTGCAGGCCATCCGGGTCGTCGCCGGGGGCGAGGCCATGCTCGCACCGAGCATCACCCGTCGGCTGCTCGACAAGTACGCCACACATCTGCCGTCGGGTGACGAGCCGGTACCGGACACCCTGCACACGCTCACCGACCGCGAGGTCGAGGTGCTGAAGCTGGTGGCGCGCGGGCTGTCCAACGCCGAGATCGCCGCCGACCTGTTCGTCAGCGAGACCACCGTGAAGACGCATGTGGGCCATGTGCTGACGAAGCTGGGCCTGCGCGACCGCGTGCAGGCGGCGGTGTACGCGTACGAGAGCGGGCTGGTGCGTCCCGGCGCGCAGTGACGGCCGCGAGCCGGTATGCGAGAGGGCGCCCCCCGCCGAGCGGGAGGCGCCCTCTTCACATCGAAGTGTCAGGCGTCGTCCTTGCTGAGCTCCCAGAAGCGGAACACCGTGGAGGCGTCGAGGCAGTACTCCAGGCCGTAGACGCCGTCGCGGACGACCGCGTACTGCTTGGCCTGCCACACGGGCAGGACGGGCAGTTCGTCGGCGACGATGTCCTGCAGCTCGCCGAACTCCTTGTCCGTGGAGGCCCGGTTGGTCGTGGCGGCGGTGCGCGGGATGAGCGAGCCGGTGATCGTGCCGTTGTCGTAGTTGTTGCTCAGCACGTTGCCCTTGCCGAAGAAGGGGGCCGTGAAGTTGTCGGCGTCCGGGTAGTCCGGCACCCAGCCCTTCACGTAGACGCCGTACTTGCCGGCGGCGATGTCCTTCTCGTACTGGCCGAAGGGCACGGACTTGACGCTCGCGTCGAACAGGCCGCTGGCGTTGAGCTGGCCGGCGATGGCGTTCAGCTCCTGGTCGGTCGCGGGGCCGTAGCGGGACGGGGTCGACCAGAGGGTGAGCTTCACCTTGCCGGTGATGCCGTCCTCGCGCAGCGCGGCCTGGGCCTTGGCCCTGGAGGGGCGGGCGCCGTAGGTGTCGAAGAAGGCCGTGTTGTGGCCCGCGATACCGGCCGGGATGATCGAGTACAGCGGGGTCGCGGTGCCCTGGTAGACGTCCTTGATGAGGGCTTCGCGGTCGAGCAGGTGGGCGATGGCCTTGCGCACGCCGAGCTTTCCGGCGACCGGGTCGTCCATGTTGAACACCAGGTGCTGGACCTCGGCGCTGCTGCCCTCGACGACCTCCGTGCCGGTGCCGTCGTCGGCCTTCTCCATGTCGGCGACGTCGCCCGCGGTGAGACCGCGGTAGGCGATGTCGACCTCCTCGTTCTGGATGGCCTGCTTCAGGGCGGTCTGGTCGCCGTCGAAGAACTTCAGCGTCACACCGGTGTTCTTCACCTTGGCGGTGCCCTCGTAGTTCTCGTTGACGGAGAAGACGGCCTGGTCTTCGTCGAACGAGTCGAGCTTGTACGGGCCGGAGCCGACGGCCTGGCCGTCCTTGCGGAGCTTGCCCGCGTCGTACTCGTTGTGGTCGACGATCGAGCCGGCACCGGAGGCGATCTTGCTCGGGAAGGTGGCGTCGGCCGTGTTCAGCTGGAAGACGACCGTCTTCTCGTCCGGGGTCTCGACCTTGTCGAGCGTGGGGAACATGATCGCGGGCCCGTCGGGGTCGTTGATCTTCAGCATGCGGTCGAAGGAGAACTTCACGTCCTCCGAGGTGAGCGCGTCACCGTTGCTGAACTTGAGGCCGTCCTTCAGCGTGCACTTGTAGACCCGGGTCTGCGTGTCGCTGAAGGCGCAGGCCTCGGCGGCCTCCGGCTGGGGTTCCGTCGCGCCCTTGGGGAAGCTCAGCAGGGACTGGAAGACGTTGTTGAACAACAGCCAGGAGCCGGGGTCGTAGCCGGAGGCCGGGTCCGTGGCCAGGACGTCGTCGGACATCCCCACCACCACGTTGGAGCCGTCCCCCGCGGAGTCTCCGCTCTCCGTGCCACAGCCGGTCAGCAGTCCGGAGGCGAGGCCCGCCACGATCGGCAGGACCGGCCACTGGTTGCGTAGGTTCACGTGTGTGCCTTGTCGTCGGTTCTCGAGAACTCCCGGAGCATGTCCTGGCTCCGGGGCAGGGTTCCCCGGGGGCCGCGGTCACCGGCCCCGGGGATCCATCGGGTGCGTCAGCCGCTCACGCCCCGCCCGAGCTCCCACAGCTGGAGCGTCGAGGCGGAGTTGAGCGCGTACGCGGTACCCGTGACGTCGTCGCGGGCGGCGACGTACTGCTTGCCCTGCCACAGCGGCAGCACCGGCACGTCACCGGCGACGATGTCCTGAATGTCCGTCAGGCTGGTGGAGGCGGACAGGCGGTCCGCCTCACGGCGGGACTCCGGGATCAGGGTGTTGCGGATCCGGCTGTTGTCGTACGGCGAGCCGAGCGTGTTGTCGGCGTCGAGGAACGGCGCGAGGAAGTTGTCGGCGTCCGGGAAGTCCGGGAACCAGCCCATGCCGTAGACGTCGTACTCGCCCTTCTTCTCGGCCGGGCGGAACGTGTCCCAGGGGGTGCCCTTGATGCCGACGTCGAACAGGCCGCTGGAGTTCAGCTGGTCGCGCAGGACCTCGAACTCCTTCTTGGTGGCCGGGCCGTAGTGGTCGGTGGTGTAGTGCAGCGTCAGCTTCACCGGGGTGGTGATGTTCGCCTGGTTGAGCAGGGCCCGGGCCTTGCTGACGTTCGGCTCGCCGTACTTGTTGAAGAACGAGTTGGAGTGGCCGGTGACGCTGGCCGGGACCAGCGAGTAGAGCGGCTCTGCCTGGGAGCCGTAGACCTTGGAGACCAGGGCGCTGCGGTTGACGAGCTGGGCCATCGCCTGGCGTACCGCCTTGGACTTCACCGTCGGCGCGTCGGTGTTGAAGCCCAGGTAGCGGATCTCCAGGCCGGGCATCTCGACGAGGTCCACGTCGGTGCCGGCGTCGCCCGAGAGCTTGCGGATCTGATCCGGCGACATGGCGCGGGTCATCAGGTCGATGTCGCCCTTGTCCAGCGCCTCGCCCATGGCGTCGGCGTCCTTGAAGGACACCATGTCGACCTTGTCGTTGTTCACCTTGAGGGTGCCCTGGTAGTCGGGGTTCCGGGTGAACTCGGCCTTGGTCAGCTCGCCGTTCTCGACGTCGGCCTTGAGGGTGTACGGGCCGGAGCCCTCCAGGTCGAAGCCGTCGCGCAGCTTGTTCTTGGGGTAGTCCTCGGGGTCGACGATGCCGGCGACGGGGGTCGACAGTTTGTACGGGAAGGTCGCGTCGGCCGTCTTGAGGTGGAAGATGACCTCGCGGTCGCCCTGGGTCTCGACGGTGTCGACGGTGGACAGCAGGGCGAACACCCCGCTGTCGGCCTTGAGGGAGCGGGCGCGGTCGATGGAGTACTTCACGTCGGCCGCGGTGACAGCGTTGCCGTTGGAGAATTTCAGGCCGTCGCGCAGGGTGCAGGCGTAGCGCTCGTTGCCGGTGTCGGTGAAGCCGCACCGCTCGGCGGCCTCCGGTACCGGCTCACCCTCGCCGCGCGGCTGGATCATCAGTGTCTGCACGGTCTGGCGCAGGATGTTCCAGGTGCCGACGTCGTAGGCGTACGCCGGGTCGAGGGGGGCGGGGGCGTCCTTCGAAGCGGTGAACCGGTCCGTGGTGCCGACAACGATCGCGTCCCCGTCGGTGCTCCCGCTGTCGGTCCCGCCGCAGGCGGCGAGCACCGGCGCGAGCAGGCCGATCACGGCCGGCAGCACCAAAGTCTTGCGGTTCATGCTCGAGATTCTCCAGAGCTGTCGACTCCGTGCACCCGGCATGCAGGGGTGGCGCAGCCGATCACGGGGGTGGGGCGATGTTCTCGCGACGAGATTAGTCCGGGCCGGCAGGAGGGTTCGCAGCCACCGGAGTTGAGCACCCATCACGCTGCGGAACCGGGCGCGGACAGACCGAAAACCCGACAGTGGAAGCTTTGGTACAGCGTTCCATCAATCGGGACACAAGGGCACGCCGACGACCCCCCTGGAGGGGTGCGCAGCACATGCCGGATCGGCTGTCGACCCCGGACCGCGTGGGGAACGTCACACGCGTAAACGGGTTCCGGGGTACGGGAATTCGATCGCCGGGGGGAGGTCGAATTCACTTTCGGAATTGCCGTTCTAAGGCCGCTGCACGCTGGGTGAAGGTCTAGCGCATTTCCGTCATCAGACCGTGCAGAAATGTCAGGTCGACCTCTTCGAGGGAGGTGACGACGGTGCGGCGCAGGGCCGGGGTGATGGGGGCCACGGAGGGCACGGCCACGACCTGGCAGCCCGCGGCCTCGGCGGCGGCGACGCCGGTCGCGGTGTCCTCGATGACGGCGCACCGGGCCGGGTCGGCGCCGAGTCCGGCGGCGGCGGCCAGGTAGGGATCGGGGTGGGGCTTGGTGCGCGGCACCTCGTCGCCGGCCACGGTCAGGCTGAAGTGGTGGGCGCCCAGCGAGGTGAGGACCCGGTCGATGATGCGCCGGTGCGAGGCGGAGACGAGGGCGGTGGGGATCTCGTACTCGTACAGCTCGGCGAGCAGCCGGCCGGCTCCCGGCATCAGCGGCAGGGCGCGGCCGATGCGGCCCTCGAAGCCGTCGTTCAGGAGCACGGTGAGCTCGTCCAGGGCGATGTCGGCGCCGGTGGCCTCGATGAGGAACCCGGCGCTGCGGGTCATCGGCCCGCCCACCACGACGTGGCGCCAGGACTCGTCGAGCCTGTGGCCGAGGGAGGCGAAGACCTCGACCTCGACGTCCCACCAGAAGCCCTCCGTGTCCACCAGGGTGCCGTCCATGTCGAGAAGCACGGCCTGCAGGGCCGACCCCTCGGCCGACCGGGTACCGAGCGCGGGGACCGTACTGGTCATCCACCTACCTCCTTGAGGGACGATCAGGCCGGTTCCCACACGGGGAACCGGCCTGCAGTGGACCGACCAGTCTACGTCGTCCGTGAGCGATGTGCCTCGTTTAGCAGCTGTGCCCCGGGGCACACCGTGGATACGCCGGGGGTGGCTGTGACGTGCGCCGGAGGGCGCTCAGCGGGCGTTGAAGTACTTCGCCTCCGGGTGGTGGATCACGATGGCGTCCGTGGACTGCTCGGGGTGCAGCTGGAACTCCTCGGACAGCTGGACGCCGATGCGCTCCGGCTCCAGCAGGTCGGCGATCTTCGCCCGGTCCTCCAGGTTCGGGCAGGCGCCGTAGCCGAGGGAGAAGCGGGCGCCCCGGTACTTCAGCTCGAACATGCCCTGCATCTCGTCCGGGTCCTCGCCGGCGAAGCCGAGTTCGGAGCGGACGCGTGCGTGCCAGTACTCGGCGAGTGCCTCGGCCAGCTGCACGGACAGCCCGTGCAGTTCCAGGTAGTCCCGGTAGGCGTTGGCCTCGAAGAGCCGCGCGGTCTCCTCACCGATGCGTGAGCCGACGGTGACGACCTGAAGGCCGACGACGTCGGTCTCGCCGGACTCCTCCGGGCGGAAGAAGTCGGCCAGGCACAGGCGGCGGCCGCGGCGCTGGCGCGGGAAGGTGAAGCGGGTGCGCTCGTTGCCCTGCTCGTCCAGGATGATCAGGTCGTCGTCCTTGGAGACGCACGGGAAGTAGCCGTAGACCACGGCCGCCTCCAGCAGGTTCTCCGTCTGGAGCCGGTCCAGCAGGCCGCGCAGCCGGGGCCGTCCCTCGCTCTCGACGAGTTCGTCGTAGGAGGGGCCCTCGCCGGTGCGGGCCTGCTTCAGGCCCCACTGGCCCTTGAAGAGGGCGCCCTCGTCGAGCCAGCTCGCGTACTCCTTGAGCTGGATGCCCTTGATCACGCGGGTGCCGCGGAAGGGCGGCTCGGGGACGGGGTTGTCGGTGGCGACGTCGGAGCGGACGTGCCCCTCCTCGGGCCGTTCCTCGACGGCGGCCGGGGCGGTCGCCCGGACCCGGCGCTGTTTCAGTTCGGGCAGCTTGGCGCCGGGCACGCCCCGCTTGACGCCGATCAGAGCGTCCATCAGGCGCAGGCCCTCGAAGGCGTCGCGGGCGTAGCGGACCTCGCCCTCGTAGATCTCGTACAGGTCCTGCTCGACGTAGGCCCGGGTCAGGGCGGCGCCGCCGAGGATGACCGGGAAGTTCGCCGCCAGGCCGCGCTGGTTCAGCTCCTCCAGGTTCTCCTTCATGATCACGGTGGACTTGACCAGGAGTCCGGACATGCCGATGACGTCGGCCCGGTGTTCCTCGGCGGCGTCCAGGATCGCGGAGACCGGCTGCTTGATGCCCAGGTTGACGACGTTGTAGCCGTTGTTGGACAGGATGATGTCGACGAGGTTCTTGCCGATGTCGTGCACGTCGCCGCGGACGGTGGCGAGCACGATGGTGCCCTTGCCCGCCTCGTCGGACTTCTCCATGTGCGGTTCGAGGTGGGCGACGGCCGACTTCATGACCTCGGCGGACTGGAGCACGAACGGCAGCTGCATCTGGCCGGAGCCGAACAGTTCGCCGACGACCTTCATGCCGTCCAGCAGGGTCTCGTTGACGATGTCCAGGGCGGGCCGCTCCTGGAGGGCCTCGTCCAGGTCTGCTTCGAGGCCGTTCTTCTCACCGTCGATGATGCGGCGCTTCAGGCGCTCGTCCAGCGGCAGGGCGGCCAGTTCCTCGGCCTTGCCCGCCTTGAGGGACTTGGCGGTGGCGCCCTCGAAGAGCTGCATGAGCTTCTGGAGCGGGTCGTAGCCCTCGGCGCGGCGGTCGTGGATGAGGTCCAGGGCCGTCTGCACCTCCTCCTCGCTGAAGCGGGCGATCGGGAGGATCTTCGAGGCGTGCACGATGGCCGAGTCCAGGCCCGCCTTGACGCACTCGTCGAGGAAGACGGAGTTCAGCAGGATGCGGGCGGCCGGGTTGAGGCCGAAGGAGATGTTGGACAGGCCGAGGGTGGTCTGCACCTTCGGGTGGCGTCGCTTCAGCTCGCGGATGCCCTCGATGGTGGCGATGCCGTCCTTGCGGGACTCCTCCTGGCCGGTGCAGATCGTGAAGGTCAGACAGTCGACGAGGATGTCCTCCTCGTGGATGCCCCAGTTGCCGGTCAGGTCGGTGATGAGGCGTTCGGCGATCTCGACCTTCTTCTCGGCGGTGCGGGCCTGGCCCTCCTCGTCGATGGTCAGCGCGATCAGGGCCGCGCCGTGCTCCTTGGCCAGGGCGGTCACCTTGGCGAAGCGGGACTCGGGGCCGTCGCCGTCCTCGTAGTTGACCGAGTTGATCACCGCGCGGCCGCCGAGCTTCTCCAGGCCGGCCTGGATGACGTCGACCTCGGTGGAGTCCAGCACGATCGGCAGGGTGGAGGCGGTGGCGAAGCGGCCGGCGAGTTCCTCCATGTCGGCCACGCCGTCCCGGCCGACGTAGTCCACGCAGAGGTCGAGCATGTGCGCGCCCTCGCGGATCTGGTCGCGGGCCATCTCCACACAGTCGTCCCAGCGGCCTTCCAGCATGGCCTCGCGGAACTTCTTCGAGCCGTTGGCGTTGGTCCGCTCGCCGATGGCCAGGTAGGAGGTGTCCTGCCGGAACGGCACGGACTGGTACAGCGAGGCCGCGCCCGGCTCGGGCTGCGGGCTGCGGTCGGTCGGGGTCACGTCCCGGACGCGCTCGACCAGCCGGCGCAGGTGCTCGGGGGTGGTGCCGCAGCAGCCGCCGACGAGGGAGAGGCCGTAGTCCTGGACGAAGGTCTGCTGGGCGTCGGCCAGGCCCTCGGGGTCGAGCGGGAAGTGCGCGCCGTCCTTGGTGAGGATCGGCAGGCCGGCGTTCGGCATGCACAGCAGGGGGATGCGCGAGTGGCGCGTCAGGTAGCGCAGGTGCTCGCTCATCTCGGCGGGGCCGGTCGAGCAGTTCAGGCCGATCATGTCGATGCCGAGGGGCTCCAGGGCGGTCAGCGCCGCGCCGATCTCGGAGCCGAGGAGCATGGTGCCGGTGGTCTCGAAGGCCATCGAGCACAGCAGCGGGACCTCGACACCGGTGGCCTCCATGGCGCGGCGGGCGCCCAGGACGGAGGCCTTCGTCTGGAGCAGGTCCTGGGTGGTCTCCACGAGCAGCGCGTCCGCGCCGCCCGCGAGCAGTCCCTCGGCGTTGGCCTGGTATCCGTCGCGGATCGTGGCGTAGGCGACGTGGCCGAGCGTCGGCAGCTTGGTGCCGGGGCCGACCGAGCCGAGCACCCAGCGCGGGCGGCCGTCCCGGGCGGCGTACTCGTCGGCCACCTCGCGGGCGATCCGGGCGCCCGTCTCGGACAGCTCGTGCACGCGGTCGGAGATGTCGTACTCGGCGGCGGCGGTGTGGTTGGCGCCGAAGGTGTTGGTCTCCACGCAGTCCACACCGGCGTCGAAGTACTCGGCGTGGACCGAACGGACGATGTCCGGCCGCGTCACGTTGAGGATCTCGTTGCAGCCTTCGAGGTTCTCGAAGTCCTCGAGTGTGGGGTCCTGCGCCTGGAGCATGGTGCCCATGGCTCCGTCGGCCACCACCACTCGGGTGGCCAGGGCTTCTCGGAGCGCGGACACACGAGCCCGGCTGTCTGCGGAAGGGGTCGGCGGCAACGCGGCCATGAAAGAGGCTCCCTCGGATGCGACGACTGTCGGCTTTGCGGCTTCCCGGGCATCACGAGGCGTCCCGGGGAAGGGCGCACCGCGCCAGCGTAACCGGGAGTGGGCTTGGATGGGCAGCGCGTCCACGGGGCGGACTCCGGTGGCGCCGGAACGGCCGCACGGCGGCGTGCCGGCCACCGCGCGAACGGCCCGGCGGTGGTTCGCCCGTCACCCTGTGCCGTCATCATGGGCGCGGCCCGCCGGCGACGGATCGGTCACCGTCAAGGCGGTGGAACCGCGGCGTGTCGGCCATCGTGACGCAACAAATGGCGCCCCGCCATTAGCGAGAGGTCGGCATCGACCGGTAGTGTTCGACATTGCCGAACGAGGGCTGTGGTGACGCTTGTCGGCGGTCGAAGGGGACGGAGGCAGTACGGCGATGGCACGGAACATCCAGTCGCTCGAACGGGCGGCCGCGATGCTGCGGCTGCTGGCGGGCGGCGAGCGGCGGCTCGGCCTGTCCGACATCGCCTCGTCGCTGGGCCTGGCCAAGGGCACCGCCCACGGCATCCTGCGCACCCTGCAGCAGGAGGGCTTCGTCGAGCAGGACGACGCCTCCGGGCGCTACCAGCTGGGCGCGGAGCTGCTGCGCCTGGGCACCACCTACCTCGATGTGCACGAGCTGCGGGCGCGCGCCCTGGTGTGGGCCGACGACCTGGCCCGTTCCAGCGGCGAGAGCGTCTATCTGGGCGTCCTGCACCAGCAGGGCGTACTGATCGTGCACCACGTCTTCCGGCCCGACGACAGCAGGCAGGTCCTGGAGATCGGGGCCATGCAGCCACTGCACTCCACGGCCCTGGGCAAGGTGCTGTCCGCCTACGACCCGGTGGCGCACAGCGAGGCCCTGGAAGCCGACCGCAAGGCGTTCACCGACCGGACCGTGTGCGAGCCGGAGGGCTTCGAGCACATCCTCGACGTCACACGCGCGCGGGGGTACGCGGCGGACGTGGAGGAGACCTGGGAGGGCGTGGCCTCCATCGCCGCCCCCATCCACGACCGGCGGCGGATGCCGGTCGGCTCGGTGGGCATCACGGGCGCCGTGGAGCGGCTGTGCCGGCCCGACGACGAGGCCGCGCTGCGGCCCGAGCTCATCGCGGCGGTACGGGACTGCGCCCGCGCGGTGTCGCGAGACCTGGGCGCCGGGCGGTTCTGAGGGCACACGAGCGGACCGGAACGCCGTACGGCGTTCCGGTCCTCGGCATGCCCGCGCCCACCTACGGCAAAGATCACTGAGCCCGGGGCGATCAGTAACGATCAGATTTTCGAGTCCACAGCCCTTGACGTGCTCGTAACGCCGAAGCAAGACTCCCGTCCATCGGTCGACATTGTCGAACAGCTACCGGCAATACGCGCTAGAGTGTGACAACGCCAGGCCGGTATCGAACTTCCCTGGACGTAGGACAAAGGAGTCGCGGGTGTCCAGCTCCGACATCTTCATCGGCGAGACCATCGGTACCGCCATACTCATCCTCCTCGGCGGCGGCGTCTGTGCCGCCGTCACCCTGAAGGCCTCCAAGGCCCGCAACGCCGGCTGGCTCGCCATCACCTTCGGGTGGGGCTTCGCGGTGCTCACGGCCGTCTACACCTCGGCACCGCTGTCCGGTGCCCATCTGAATCCGGCCGTCACCCTCGCGCTCGCGATCAAGGACGGCGACTGGAAGAACGTTCCGGTCTACTGGGCCGGACAGGTCCTCGGCGCCATGATCGGCGCGGCCCTGGTCTGGATCGTCTACTACGGTCAGTTCCACGCCCACCTCACCGACCGCGAGATAGTCGGCGGGCCGGGCGCGCAGGACACCGCCAAGGCCGTCGAGGCCCGGGAGAAGGGCGCCGGCCCCGTGCTGGGCGTCTTCTCCACCGGCCCCGAGGTCCGGGTCGCCTGGCAGAACATCGCCACGGAGGTCATCGGCACCATCGTGCTGGTGCTCGCCGTGCTCACCCAGGGCCTGAACGACAAGGGCAACGGTCTGGGCACCCTGGGCGCCCTGGTCACCGCGCTCGTCGTGGTCTCCATCGGCCTCTCGCTCGGCGGCCCGACGGGGTACGCGATCAACCCGGCCCGTGACCTCGGTCCGCGCATCGTGCACGCCCTGCTTCCCCTGCCCAACAAGGGCGGCTCCGACTGGGGCTACGCCTGGGTCCCCGTGGTGGGTCCGCTGATCGGCGGCGCCATCGCGGCGGGCATCTACAACGTCGCATTCGCCTAGGAGCCCGTTTCTCGCGCCTGAGCGAAACTTCCAGCACGCGCCGTACGTAAAGCCCCTTAAACCCGGAATTACCAGGAGCACACAGTGACCGACGCGCACACCGCCGGCCCCTTCATCGCCGCCATCGACCAGGGCACCACCTCCAGCCGCTGCATCGTCTTCGACCGGGACGGCCGGATCGTCTCCGTCGACCAGAAGGAGCACGAGCAGATCTTCCCGAAGCCGGGCTGGGTCGAGCACAACGCCACCGAGATCTGGACGAACGTCCAGGAGGTCGTCGCCGGGGCCATCGAGAAGGCCGGCATCACCCGGGACGACATCAAGGCCATCGGCATCACCAACCAGCGCGAGACGACCGTGCTGTGGGACAAGAACACCGGTGAGCCCGTCCACAACGCCATCGTCTGGCAGGACACCCGCACCGACGCCCTGTGCCGCGAGCTCGGCCGCAACGTCGGCCAGGACCGCTTCCGCCGCGAGACGGGCCTCCCCCTCGCCTCCTACTTCGCCGGCCCCAAGGCCCGCTGGCTGCTCGACAACGTCGACGGCCTGAAGGAGCGCGCCGAGGCGGGAGACATTCTTTTCGGCACGATGGACACCTGGGTCATCTGGAACCTGACCGGTGGTGCCGACGGCGGCAAGCACGTCACCGACGTCACCAACGCCTCCCGCACCATGCTCATGAACCTGCACACCATGCAGTGGGACGAGAAGATCTGCGAGTCCATCGGCGTCCCGCAGCAGATCCTGCCCGAGATCCGCTCCTCCGCGGAGGTCTACGGCGAGATCACCGGCGGGAAGCTGGGCGACCTGCTCGGCGGCATTCCGGTCGCCTCCGCGCTCGGCGACCAGCAGGCGGCCCTGTTCGGCCAGACCTGTTTCGCCGAGGGCGAGACCAAGTCGACCTACGGCACCGGCACCTTCATGGTGATGAACACCGGTGACAAGATCATCAACTCCTACAGCGGCCTGCTGACGACGGTCGGCTACAAGATCGGCGACCAGAAGACGGTCTACGCCCTGGAGGGCTCGATCGCCGTCACCGGTTCGCTGGTGCAGTGGATGCGCGACCAGATGGGCCTGATCTCCACCGCCGCCGAGATCGAGACCCTCGCCCTGTCGGTCGAGGACAACGGCGGCGCCTACTTCGTGCCGGCCTTCTCCGGTCTGTTCGCCCCGTACTGGCGCTCCGACGCCCGCGGTGTGATCGCCGGTCTGACCCGGTACGTCACCAAGGCGCACCTCGCGCGCGCCGTCCTGGAGGCCACCGCCTGGCAGACGCGTGAGATCGCCGACGCCATGACGAAGGACTCCGGCGTGGAGCTGACCGCCCTCAAGGTCGACGGCGGCATGACCTCCAACAACCTGCTGATGCAGACCCTCGCCGACTTCGTGGACGCCCCCGTGGTGCGCCCGATGGTCGCCGAGACCACCTGCCTCGGCGCCGCCTACGCCGCCGGTCTCGCCGTCGGCTTCTGGAACAGCACCGACGACCTGCGCGCCAACTGGCGCCGGGCCGCCGAGTGGACCCCCCGCATGGACGCGGAGACCCGCGCCCATGAGTACAAGAACTGGCTCAAGGCCGTCGAGCGGACCATGGGCTGGCTCGAGGACGAGGAGTAAGAAACAGCATGACCACCAAGTCCACCCTGCAGTCCGTGCCTGCCCTGGGGACGCACCCGGCCTCCGGCTCGAACCCGAGCCGAGCCGAGACCAGGGAGCAGCTTTCCAAGGCGTCGTACGACCTTCTCGTGATCGGCGGCGGCATTCTGGGCATCTCCACCGCCTGGCACGCCGCGCAGTCCGGCCTCAGGGTGGCTCTGGTGGACGCCGGCGACTTCGCCGGCGCCACGTCCTCCGCCTCCTCCAAGCTCCTCCACGGCGGTCTGCGCTACCTGCAGACCGGCGCGGTGAAGCTGGTGGCGGAGAACCACTTCGAGCGCCGTGCGGTCTCCCGTCAGGTGGCTCCCCACCTGGCGAACCCGCTCACGTTCTACCTCCCCGTGTACAAGGGCGGGCCGCACGGCGCGGCGAAGCTCGGTGCGGGCGTCTTCGCCTACTCCGCGCTCTCCGCTTTCGGTGACGGTGTCGGCCACCTTCTGTCCCCCGCCAAGGCGGCGCAGGACGTGCCCGAGCTGCGCACCGAGAACCTGAAGGCCGTGGCCGTCTACGGCGACGACCAGATGAACGACGCGCGCATGGCGCTGATGACGGTCCGCGGGGCCGTCGAGGCGGGCGCGGTCGTCCTCAACCACGCCGAGGTGACCGGACTGCGCTTCACGCAGGGCCGGGTCACGGGCGCCGAACTGAAGGACCGCCTGTCCGGGGACGAGTTCGGCGTCAGCGCCCGGCTGGTGCTGAACGCGACCGGTCCGTGGGTCGACCACCTGCGCAAGATGGAGGACCCGAACGCGGCGCCGTCGATCCGTCTGTCGAAGGGCGCGCACCTGGTCCTCAAGCGCACCTCCCCCTGGAAGGCCGCGCTCGCCACCCCGATCGACAAGTACCGCATCACCTTCGCCCTCCCCTGGGAGGACATGCTGCTGCTCGGCACCACCGACGAGGAGTTCGAGGGCGACCCGGCGGACGTCTCCGTCACGGAGAAGGACATAGCCCAGATCCTCGACGAGGCCGCCTTCTCCGTCCGTGACCAGCAGCTGGACCGTGATCTCATCACCTACGCCTTCGCGGGCCTGCGGGTGCTGCCGGGCGGCCCCGGCGACACCTCGAAGGCCAAGCGCGAGACGGTGGTGACCGAGGGCCGGGGCGGCATGCTGTCCGTCGCGGGCGGCAAGTGGACCACGTTCCGCCACATCGGCCGGACGATCATGCAGAAGCTGGAGTCGCTGCCGGGCCACCCGCTGGGCGACGACTTCGAACCGATCAGCACGCTGCCGAAGAAGCTGCCGCTGCCCGGCATCGCCAACCCGCGCGCGGTCGCCCACCGGCTGCTCACCGACCGGCCGGCGCCTGGCCCGCGCATGGCGGCGGACACGGCCAAGCACCTGGCCACCCACTACGGCTCGCTGGCCTTCGACATCGCCCGCATGGCCAACGAGAGCCCCGAACTCGCCGAGCGCGTCCACCCCGACGCCCCGGAGATCTGGGCGCAGGTCGTCTGGGCCCGGGACCACGAGTGGGCCGAGACGCAGGACGACGTGCTGCGCCGCCGCACGACGCTGACGATCCGCGGCCTCGCCACGGACGACGTCCGCGCCAAGGTGCAGGACTTGCTCGACAAGAAGTAAGCACGGGTACGGGGGGAACCCCATCCCGGCAGGGGCGGCTCCACGCCGACGGAGCCGCCCCTGCCGCATTTTCCGCGCCCGCATAATGACCTGATACGTCGGAGGTCTCTGATACGTCGGAGGTCTCAACGCACAGGGAGGCCGCCATGGCAGTCACCGACGAGGCGATCGAGAAGATCAAGGGGATGATCGTCTCCGGCGCGCTGCGCCCGGGCGACCGACTGCCCAAGGAGAGCGAACTCGCCGCCGGACTCGGGCTGTCGCGCAACTCCCTGCGGGAGGCCGTACGCGCCCTGTCTCTGATCCGGATTCTCGACGTACGGCAGGGCGACGGCACGTACGTCACCAGCCTCGACCCGCAACTCCTGCTGGAGGCGATGAGCTTCGTCGTCGACTTCCACCGTGACGACACGGTCCTGGAGTTCCTGGCCGTACGCCGCATCCTGGAGCCGGCGGCGACCGCCATGGCGGCGCTGCGCATCAGCGAGCAGCAACTGGACGCGCTCGACGCCCAGCTGGACAGGCTCGGCGACGGCCCGTCCGTGGAGGAGCTCGTCGCCTGCGACCTGGAGTTCCACCGGGGCATCGTGCGCAGTTCGGGCAACTCCGTGCTGTGCTCGCTGCTGGACGGCATCTCGGGCCCCACGACCCGGGCCCGGATCTGGCGCGGCCTCACCCAGGAGGACGCCGTCGCCCGCACCCTGCGCGAGCACCGCGCGATCCTCGCCGCCCTGCGCGACCGGGACGCCGAGGCGGCGCGCTGCTGGGCGACCGTGCACGTCGCGAGTGTGGAGCAGTGGCTGCGCTCCTCGCTGTGACCAGGGCCGCACGGACTGCCCGGACGAGTCCGGGGTGTTCAGGGGCGGATCGCGGGGCAGTGATGGGGGCACTCCCCCTGCGAGGGGGCTGCGGGCGCCCCCGCGGCACGCCGTAAGGTTGTGTGGTCAAGCGAGGGCACGTCGGAAGGAGGCGCTGGGTGATCGAGCTCGAGGGGGTTCCCGAGCTGGTCGACCCGGTCATGGTGGCCGCGTTCGAGGGCTGGAACGATGCCGGCGACGCCGCCTCCACCGCGGTCGCGCATCTGGACAGGGAATGGAAGGGCGAGGTGTTCGCGGCGCTGGACGCCGAGGACTACTACGACTTCCAGGTCAACCGCCCCACCGTGTTCATGGAAGCGGGCGTCCGCAAGATCACCTGGCCCACGACCAGGCTGTCGGTGGTCCGGGTCGGCGGGGAGAAGCCGCGCGACCTCGTCCTGGTGCGGGGCATCGAGCCGTCCATGCGCTGGCGCTCGTTCTGCAACGAACTGCTGGGCTTCGCGCACGAACTGGGCGTGGAACTGGTGGTCGTCCTGGGCGCCCTGCTCGGTGACACCCCGCACACCCGTCCGGTTCCGATCAGCGGTACGACGTCCGACCCGGACCTGGCCCGCCGCATGGACCTGGAGGAGACCAAGTACGAGGGCCCCACGGGCATCGTCGGCGTCCTCCAGGAGGCCTGCACGCACGCGGGTGTCCCGGCCGTCTCGCTGTGGGCGGCGGTGCCGCACTACGTGTCGCAGCCGCCGAACCCGAAGGCCACGATGGCCCTGCTGAACCGCCTGGAGGACCTGATCGACGTGCGCATCCCGCTGGGCGAGCTGCCCGAGGACGCGCGTGCCTGGCAGGTCGGCGTGGACCAGCTGGCCGCCGAGGACAGCGAGGTCGCCGAGTACGTCCAGTCGCTGGAGGAGGCCCGGGACACCGCCGAGCTCCCGGAGGCGTCCGGGGAGGCCATCGCCCGGGAGTTCGAGCGCTATCTGCGGCGCCACGACGGCGGCGGACCGCCCGCGCCCGGCGGTCACGCCACGGCCGACGGCAGTGACAGCACGTCGTACCTGCGGGACAACCCCAGTGGCCGCACCCGCCCGCCGAAGCCTCCGAAGGCGGGCACGGACGACGACGAGTCGTCGGAGGACTGAGCACACCGCACGCATACGCCACAGGGGCGCCTCCCGAACGGGAGACGCCCCTGTGCGTGCCTGTCGTTACAGCGCCACGCCCAGCAGCGCGTCCACGGCCCGGGAGACGACCCCGGGCGCGCCGATGTCCGTGCCGCCGCTGCGCTCCTGGAGGTCCACCCAGCGATCGACCGCGTCCAGCGCGGCCGGGGCGTCCAGGTCGTTCGCGAGGGCCTCGCGGATCTGGTCGACGAGCGCCTCCGCCGGCGGCCCGTCAGGCCGGGACACGGCGGCCCGCCAGCGGCCGAGCCGCGCGACGGCGTCCTGGAGGGCCTGGTCGGTGTACTCCCAGTCGGCGCGGTAGTGGTGGGCGAGCAGCGTGAGCCGGATGGCGGCCGGGTCGACGCCGTCGTGCCGGAGCCTGGAGACGAAGACGAGGTTGCCCTTGGACTTGGACATCTTCTCGCCGTCCAGGGCGACCATGCCGGCGTGTACGTACGCCTTGGCCATGGGGAACTCGCCGGTGAGGGCCTGGGCGTGCGAGGCGCCCATCTCGTGGTGCGGGAAGGCGAGATCGGAGCCGCCGCCCTGGATGTCGAAGCCCATGCCGAGGTGGTCGAGGGCGATGGCCACGCACTCGATGTGCCAGCCGGGCCGGCCGCGTCCGAGCGAGCCGCCGTCCCAGCTGGGTTCGCCCTCGCGGGCCGCCATCCACAGCATCGGGTCGAGCGGGTTCTTCTTGCCGGGGCGCTCCGGGTCGCCGCCGCGCTCGGCGGACAGCAGCCGCATCGCCGCGGCGTCGAGGTTCGAGACCTTGCCGAAGTGCGGGTCGGACTCCACGGAGAAGTAGACGTCCCCGTCCAGCTCGTAGGCCGCGCCGGCGTCCCGGAGCCGCTCGACGAGCGGGACGATCCCGGGTATGGCCTCGACGGCGCCTATGTACTGGCGTGGCGGGAGCATCCGCAGCGCCGTCATGTCCTCGCGGAAGAGGGCCGTCTCCTTCTCGGCGAGCGCGACCCAGTCGACGCCGTCACGCTGCGCCCGCTCCAGGAGCGGATCGTCGACGTCGGTGACGTTCTGGACGTAGTGAACCTGCCGCTTGGTGTCGAGCCACACGCGCTGCACGAGGTCGAACGCGTTGTAGGTCGCCGCGTGCCCCAGGTGTGTGGCGTCGTAGGGGGTGATGCCACAGACGTAGATACGGGCGACGGGACCGGGGTCGAGGGTGACCAGACCGCCGGTCGCGGTGTCGTGGATCCTCAGGTCGCGGCCCTGACCAGGCAGGGCGGGGACCTCGGAAGCGGGCCAGGCATGCATGCCTTGAGCCTAACCGGACTGAAGTTCCATATACGAATGGGAGCGGTCCACTCGGCCGAGAAGGCGCTCTTGCGGTGATCCGGCGTCTGTGCTGCTACACGGGTGGCCAGGGAATCGCCGGCCATTCCCCGCTCGGCTCGGGGTGGGTCCCCGCGGCGAGCAGCGCGCCGACCCGCGCGCGGGTGGCGTCGATCTCGGCGCGGGTGATCAGCGGTTCGAGCCGCGCGGCGAGGGCCCCGCCCTCGGCCAGGTCCTTCCTGAGGCCTTCCAGGACGTCGACGGCCTCCTGCGTGAGGGGCTCCCCCGCCCAGCCCCACAACAGGGTCCGCAGCTTGTTCTCGGCGTTGAACGTGACCCCGTGGTCGATGCCGTACAGCCGCCCCTCACCGGTGGGCAGCAGGTGCCCGCCCTTGCGGTCGGCGTTGTTGATGACGGCGTCGAGGACAGCGAGCCGCCGCAGCCGCTCGTCGTCGGCGTGCACGAGCAGCGCGGTGCGTCCCTCGCCGACCTCGGCGAAGCCGATCGCCTTCCAGCCCGGCTCCGGTTCCTCGCCGTCGACCAGCGCGAGCAGCTCCGCCTCGGGGGTCACCTCGATCCACAGCTGGCACATGCCCTCGCCGTAGGGGCCGTCGCGCAGCACGGTGGGCGGCACCAGGCCCCAGCCGGTCGCCTCGGAGACCGCGTACGCGGCGACCTCCCGCTGAGCCAGCGTCCCGTCGGGGAAGTCCCACAGGGGCCGCTCCCCCGCGACCGGCTTGTAGACGCAGGCCGCGTCCTCGCCGTCGTACGACACCGTGCAGTACAGGGCCGCGTTGGAGGCCTCACGGATGCGTCCGCGTACGGTCAGTTCGCCCCGGGCGAGCAGCTCGGCGGCGTTCGCGGGAGGCGTCACGCTCCGCGGCGGTATCCGTTCTGGCGCGGACATACGTGTCCTTCCGGGTCGAGCGGGAGGCTGCACAGCGGGCACGGCGGCCGCCCGGCGTTGACGACGTCGAGGGCGCGCTTGGCGAAGGCCCTGGCCTGCGTGCCGGTGAGCCGGACCCGCAGCATCGGCGGACCGTTCTCCTCGTCCTGCAGCAGCCGCTCCTCGGCCTCGGCGAGGTCCTCCTCGGATTCCGCGTCGAGCTCCACGAGCGCCTGCGCCTCGACGATCATGAGCTGCTCGTCGCCGTCCCAGGCGAGCGCCATGGTGCCGACCCGGAACTCCTCCTCGATGGGGGTGTCCAGCGGGGCGGTGTCGGTGTCGGAGGGCGCGACCGCGGGGACGTGGGCGCTGCCGCCGCTACGGCGTACGACCTCGTCCAGCAGTTCGTCCATGCGCTCGGCGAGGGCGGCGACCTGGGTCTTCTCCAGGGCCACGCTGGTCACCCGGGAGCCGGCGGAGGCCTGGAGGAAGAACGAACGGCGTCCGGGCAGTCCGACCGTACCGGCCACGAAACGCTCCGGATGGTCGTAGAGGAACACCTGACGGGACACGTCCTGTCTCCATTGGGATCGTGGGAACCGTGTGACCACGGCACTGCTGCGACCGCTTCACCCTACTGCGGCGAACGATCACGGTGCGCCCGCACCACCCCCGACTTCGGCCTCGCCGCCCGGCGCCGCCTCGCGCGGCACGAGGGACGTGAAGTCACCGGTGTCGCCGAGCCGCACGAGAAACGGCCGCAGCCGGGTGTAGCGGATCGCCGTGATGGAACACGGTTCGACGGAGATCCGCTGGAAGAGGTCCAGGTGAAGTCCGAGAGCGTCCGCGACGAGCGACTTGATGATGTCGCCGTGCGAGCACATCAGGTAGACGGCGTCGGCGCCGTGGTCGCGCTCCACGCGTGCGTTCCACTCGCGTACGGCCTCGGCGGCGCGGGTCTGCATGGACCGCATCGACTCGCCCCCGGGGAACGCCGCCGCGGAGGGGTGCGCCTGCACCACCTCCATCAGGGGTTCGTCCTTGAGCTCGGCGAGCTTGCGTCCGGACCAGTCGCCGTAGTGGCACTCGCCGATGCGTTCGTCGGTGTGCGGGCTCAGCCCGGGCCGGGCGTCGAGCAGCGGCCGGATGGTCTCCTGGCAGCGCTGGAGCGGGCTGGTGACGATTTCGGCGAGGGGCAGTTCGGCCAGCCGCCCGGGGAGCGCGGCGGCCTGTGCGGCGCCGCGCTCGTCGAGGGCGACGCCGGGCGTCCAGCCGGCGAGCAGTCCCTCGGTGTTGGCGGTGGAGCGTCCGTGCCTGACCAGGATCAGCGTGGGCATGCGGTCCAGCGTAGGCGCACGCGCGCGTGCGGTGTTGTTCGAGTGACGGGAGAGTCCCTTCGTGATCGTCGACTGTGCCATCTACCGCGAAGGACAGCGGACGGAAGGACCCGAGGACCTCTCCGACGCGCTGGGTGAGGCCCGCACGGCGGGCGGGTTCGTGTGGATAGGGCTGCACGAGCCGACGGAGAGCGAGTTCGACCATGTGACCCGGGAGTTCGGGCTGCACCCGCTGGCCGTCGAGGACGCCCTCAAGGCCCACCAGCGGCCCAAGCTGGAGGTGTACGACGACTCGCTCTTCGTGGTGCTCAAGCCGGTGGCGTACGAGCCGCAGAGCGACACGGTCTCCTCCGGCGAGATCATGATCTTCCTGGGTGATTCGTTCGTGGTGACCGTCCGGCACGGCGAGGGCGCCCCGCTCAAGGCCGTACGCCACCGGCTGGAGCAGGAGCCGGAGCTGCTGAGCAAGGGCCCCACGGCTGTGCTGTACGCGGTCGCCGACGCCACCGTCGACCACTACCTGGACGTGGCGACCGAGTTGCAGACGGACCTGGAGGGCCTGGAGGCGGAGGTCTTCTCGCCGGACGGCGGGGGCTCACGGAACACGGCGTCCCGGATCTACGCCTTCAAGCGGCAGGTCCTGGAGTTCCGCCGGGCGACCGGGCCGCTGGCCCCGCCGATGAGCCGGCTGGCGGGCACGGCGGCGACCGGCGTGACCGTGCCATTCGTGGACGACCGGGCCCGGCCGTTCTTCCGTGACGTCAGCGACCACCTCACGCGCGTGAACGAGTCCGTGGAGAACCTGGACCGGCTGGTGTCGGACATCCTCTCGGCGCACCTCGCGCAGATGAGCGTCCGGCAGAACGACGACATGCGGAAGATCTCCGCGTGGGCGGCCATGGCCGCGATCCCCACGATGTTCGCGGGGATCTACGGCATGAACTTCGAGCACATGCCCGAGCTGCACTACGTCTGGTCCTATCCGGCGCTGATGGCCCTGATGGCCGTCCTGGAGATCATGGTCTTCCGGCTGTTCAAGCGCCGCGGCTGGCTGTAGGCCCCGGAGGCGGGCCGATTCAGGCGAACTCGGGTTCCGGGGTCGCGGGGCCGCCGAGGGCGTTGCGGCGCTCGGGCGGCGTCAGCGACACCATCCGGCGCCAGCCGCCCAGGCGTTCGTAGGCGTACATCGCGTGGATGCCCGCGGCGAGCACGGCCGACTTGGGCCTGGACCAGCCGAGGATGCGGCCCATGTGCGCCATCACCGCGAGACTGACGTCCCGGTAGATCCGGATCTCGGCGAGCGCGCACGCGCGCAGGGTGCGCTGGATGGCCCGGCCGTGACCCGCGTAGGCGAAGCGCAGCAGCTCCTCGTGGCAGTAGGCGAGGTGGTTGTCCTCGTCGCCCGAGATCTGCTTGACCGCGCGGCCGACGTCGGGGTGGTCGGAGAAGTGCTTGCGGAGCAGGTCCATCTGCTCCGAGGCGCGCTGCTCGGTGACCCTGCTGTGCGAGAGGTAGGTGACGATGTCCTGGACCGTGAGCCGTTCGTCGCGCCGGAGCTGCTCGTGCGCGAGGCCGATGCCGTTCTTCTCCAGGAGCATGGTGTAGTCGGTCTCGGGCGGGACCGGCACGGGGTCGAGGCCGCGCTTCTTCATGAGGGCGTTGAAGATCCGGCCGTGCTTGTCCTCGTCGGCGCCGTGCCGGCTGATCTTGGGGGCGAGTTCTCGCTCGGCCTCGGGCACGAGGGCGGCGATCCGGGCGTTCTCCCAGCCGCCCTGGGACTCACCGCTCGCGGCGATGGAGCAGAACAGGGCGAAGGACTCGTCGTTGTCGAGGATCTCCTGGAACAGACTCTTGGCCGAAAGCATCGTGGGCACCTCTCCCGCGCGCGTGGGCGTACTGCGACATTCCGCAGGTTTCCGCGAAGAACGAGTCAAGTGCGGGGTGGGGGGCGCTGCAACAGGTGTGAGGGACAACTCCGCCGAATGGAGGACGCGGGGGCCGCGGGGCCCTGGTCGGCAAAGAGGCCGCTGTGCCGTAACCGAGGGCGGCCCCGGCGCGTTGTTCCGCGTGACGGCCGTGGCGGGGAAGACCCCCGAGCCCCCACCACGGCCGCGGAACTTCACACGCGCGACCGGCCGAAGCCGTCAGGCGAGCCCGGCGCGCTCCAGGGCCTCCGTGCCGGCCCTGAGGGAGGCGAGCCGCTCGTCGAGCGTGAAGCCCGCCGGTGCGAGGGAGAGAGTGGTGACCCCGGCCGCGGCGTAGGCCTTCATCCGGTCCGCGATCCGGTCGACGGAACCGAGCAGGGTCGTCTTGTCGATCAGGTCGTGCGGTACGGCGGCCGCGGCGCCCTGCTTGTCGCCGGCGAGGTACTTGCTCTGGATCTCGGCGGCTTCCTGCTCGTAGCCCATGCGCCGGGCGAGCTGGTTGTAGAAGTTCTGCTTGGGGCTGCCCATGCCGCCGACGTACAGCGCGGTGTAGGGGCGGAAGGTGTCGGCGAGGGCGGCCACGTCCTTGTCGTCGCCGACGGCGAGCGGCAGGGTCGGGCAGACGTCGAACCCGTCGAGGGTCTTGCCGGCTTTCTCACGCCCGGCGCGCAGGTACGTGATCGTGGTGTCCTCCAGGTGCTCGGCGGAGGGGAAGATCAGCAGGGCGCCGTCGGCGATCTCGCCGGTCTGCTCGAGGTTCTTCGGGCCGATCGCGGCGATGTACAGCGGGATGTGCTCGCGCTGCGGGTGCACGGTGAGCTTGATGGGCTTGCCGGGACCGCCGGGCAGGGGCAGGGTCCAGTGCTGCCCTTCGTAGGACAGGCGCTCGCGGGTCATGGCCTTGCGGACGATCTCGACGTACTCACGGGTGCGGGCGAGCGGCTTGTCGAACTTGACGCCGTACCAGCCCTCGGAGACCTGCGGGCCGGAGACGCCGAGGCCGAGGCGGAACCGGCCGCCGGAGAGCGAGTCGAGGGTGGCGGCGGTCATGGCCGTCATCGCGGGCTGGCGGGCCGGGATCTGGAAGATGGCCGAGCCGACGTCGATGCGCTCGGTCTGGGCGGCGACCCAGCTCAGCACGGTGGCGGCGTCGGAGCCGTAGGCCTCGGCGGCCCAGCAGACGGCGTAGCCGAGCCGGTCGGCCTCCTGGGCGACGGCCAGGTTGTCCGCGTCCATTCCGGCACCCCAGTAGCCGAGGTTGATACCGAGCTGCATGCCACATCCCCTTACTGATCAGTAACGTGCCTGTGCGGGCACCCTAGCGCGCGGGCCGGGGGCAGGTATACGGCCACCGTCGACCCATTGTCCACGTGCATGAACAGAAATCATGGTCGCGACCATTGACGCGTCCACGGCAAGTTCCTACCTTTCGACATGGAAAGCGCTTTCCAGCACCCACCTTCCGAAGACGGACGGAGAGGCACGGATGAAGCGAGCATTCCCCCCGGGACTCCGCGCGGCGTCGGCCGCGGCGATCCTCGCGGCAGCGCTGGGCACGCTCGGCACGGTGCCCGAGGCCGCTGCGGCGGTCGGTACCGCCACCGGTTACGCGACCCAGAACGGCGGGACGACCGGCGGCGCAGGAGGCACGACGGTCCGGGCGGCGACGGGGACGGCGATCCACCAGGCGCTGTGCGGCCGGGCGAGCGCGAGCACCCCGATCACCATCGAGGTCACCGGGACCATCAACCACGCCAACACCAAGAAGGTGTCGGGTGACAGCTGCGACACCGCGGACGGCGTGATCGAGCTGAAGAAGGTCAGCAACGTGACGATCGTCGGGGTCGGCGGCGGCGCCGTCTTCGATCAACTGGGCATCCACATCCGCGAATCGAAGAACATCATCGTCCGGAACGTGACCGTGCGGAACGTCAAGAAGTCGGGTTCCCCCACGTCCAACGGCGGGGACGCCATCGGCATCGAGCGCAACGTCCGCAACGTCTGGATCGACCACACGACCCTGGAGGCGTCGGGCGGCGAGTCGGAGGGCTACGACGGGCTGTTCGACCTCAAGGACAACACCCAGTACGTGACGCTGTCCTACAGCGTGCTGCGCAACTCCGGCCGGGGCGGTCTGGTCGGGAACAGCGAGAGCGACCGGTCGAACGGCTTCATCGCGTACCACCACAACCGGTACGAGAACATCGACTCCCGTGCGCCGCTGCTGCGCGGCGGCATCGCTCACCTCTACAACAACCACTACGTGCGCCTCAACGAGTCCGGCATCAACTCCCGGGCCGGCGCCCGCGCCAAGGTGGACGGCAACTACTTCGAGGACTCCAAGGACGTCCTCGGCACCTTCTACACCGACGAGGCCGGGTACTGGCAGGTCGATGGCAACATCTTCGACAACGTGACCTGGTCCGCCCCCGGCGGTGAGAACCATCCCGCCGGCCCGGACCCGCAGTCGAACACCACGGTCTCCATCCCCTACTCCTACGCCCTCGACGCGGCGGGGTGCGTACCGGCCGTGGTGAGCCGGACGGCGGGCGCGAACAAGGGGTTGCAGGTGTCGGACGGGAGGTGCTGACCGAGGACGGCGACGGACGGTGCTGGGCAACCGGCCGGCTGCCTCCGGAAATCCGTCGTCCGCGGCTACCCACGCGGTAGGTTCTGGCCAGTAATCTCGGCGTTCATGGAGCAGAGGCATCTCGGCCGCACCGGCCTTCGTGTGTCCCGCATCGGGCTCGGCACCCTGACCTGGGGGCGGGACACCGACGAGCACGACGCCGCGGACCTCATGAAGACGTTCTGGGAAGCGGGCGGGACCCTCGTCGACACCGCGGACGTGTACGGGGACGGAGAGGCCGAGTACCTGCTCGGCAGGCTCATGGAAGGGCTGGTGCCCCGCCGGGACCTGGTCGTCTCGACCAAGGCCGGCAGCGTGCCGGACCCCGACCGCCGCTTCGACGGCTCCCGCGGCCATCTGCTCTCCGCGCTGGACGCCTCGCTCACCCGGCTCGGCACGGACTACGTCGACTTGTGGCACGTGCACGCCTTCGACCCGCAGACCCCGCTGGAGGAGACGCTCCAGGCGCTCGACCTGGCGGTCTCCAGCGGGCGTGCGCGCTATGCGGCCGTCTCCAACTTCTGCGGCTGGCAGCTGGCCAAGGCGGCGACCTGGCAGCTGGCGGCCCCGGGCCTCCGGACCCGGCTTGCCGGGACACAGCTGGAGTACTCCCTGCTCCAGCGCGGTGTGGAGCGGGAGGTGCTGCCTGCCGCCATGGACCTGGGGATAGGGCTGCTGCCCTCCTCGCCGCTCGGACGCGGAGTGCTGACGGGCAAGTACCGGGGCGACTCGGCACCGCCGGATTCGCGCGGTGCCTCCGAGCACTTCGCGCCCTTCGTCGCGCCGTACCTCGACGACACGGCGAGCCGCATCGTGGACGCCGTGGCCACCGCGGCCGACGGGCTGGCGGTGACGCCGCTCCAGGTGGCCCTGGCGTGGGTGCGGGACCGGCCCGGCGTGACCGCACCGATCGTCGGCGCGCGCAACGCGCAGCAGCTCACGGCGGCATTGTCAGTGGAGACCCTTAGTCTTCCTGACGAGATCTGCCGGGCGCTCGACGATGTGTCTGCGCCCGTGCACCGCTATCCCGATCACGACTGGAGCACGCTGTGAGCACGGAGCCCGAGACCACGGAGGACACCGAGCCGGGGACGCCGGGCGCCGAAACCGCAGAGGCCGCACAGGCCGAAGGGACCGAAAGCCGCGACGAACCCGATCCCGAGCAGACGCCCGGCACCGGGAGCGGTGACGCGGGCGCCGGGCAGACGGCCGAGGCGGAGAGCGGCGACGGGGAGACCGAGGGGTCCGCCGAAGCGGAGGGCGGTGACCCGGGGGCCGGGCAGGCTTCCCGAGCGGAGAGCGGTGACGCGGGCGCCGGGCAGGCGGATGGGGCTCAGAGCGGTGACGCGGGTGGCGGTGACGCCGGGGAGGTTTCCGAGGCGGAGGCGGAGCTTCGGGCCCAGCAGGTCGAGCGGGAGCGCATCGAGCAGCGCAAGGCCGAGAAGAAGGGACCGATCCGCAGCGGCACCAAGCTGAGCGGCAAGGCCGCCGATCTGCTCGCGGCCGTACGGGCGGTCGAGAGCGGCGAGAAGCCGGTGGCCACGGAGTTGGAAGAGCCCCGGCCCGCCCCCCGCGGCTCCGCCCCCGAGCCGGAGCGGCGGCCGCAGCCGGTGACGCCGGAGCCGGTCGTCGCGCAGTCGGCTCCCGCACCGGAGGCGGTGCGGGCCGTCCGGCAGGTGCTCGGCGAGGGCGGCGCCCCCGAGGTGCTCGCGCCCCAGGTCGCCGCGGCCCTGGGCGAGGGCGCGGACGCGCAGTTGCGCGCCGACCCCTGGCAGTTGCTGCGGGTCCCCGGGGTGCGCCCCGAGCAGGCCGACGGTTTCGCGCGGGCGCTCCTCGGCGCCGAGTGCGGCCCGGACGACGAGCGGCGCGGCCGGGCCGTCACCGGCTGGCTCCTGGAGCAGGCGGCACTGGCCGGGCACACCGCCCTGGAGATGCCGGCGCTCCTCGCGGCGCTGGCGCAGCGCGGCGTGCCGGAGCCCGACGGTGCCGTGCAGGGTGCGATCGCGGAGGGCGAGGCCCTGGTCTTCCAGGACGCCCTGGCGGAGGCCGGTGCTCCGGCCTCCTCCGACGAGGAGGGCGAGCAGGAGGACGAGGAGCGTCCGGTCCGTGTCCTGGTCGGGCTGGAGCGGTACGCGCTGGCGGAGGAGAGCCTGGCCGACGGCCTGGCCCGGCTGGTCAACTCGACGCCCAAGCAGGACGGTTCGGCAGCGGACTGGGAGCGGGCCGCCGCGTCGGCCCAGGGCTCCACGGCGGAGCTGATCAGTGCGGTGGCCGGTCAGGGCCTGGTGCTGCACACCGGCGGGGAGGCGTCCCTGGCCGAGCCCGCGGCGCTGCTGGACGCCGCGCGGTCGCTCGGGCTGCGGGCCTGGGCTGCCACGCACGGCCCGCTCGGCCGCACCCGTTTCGCGGCCCTGCTGCGACGGACCGGCGGGGCGGCGGGCGAGGCAGACGCCTCCCGGCAGCGGCCCGGCCCGCCCGACGGGGACGCGCGGGACCGCCACGGGACGGCCGGCGGATCGTCGGGCACCGGCCTCCCCGTCGCCACCGTCTCCGGGCTGCTCGCCGGCCGCGAAGGTCCCGGCCGGGACGCGGACGGTGCCCTCGATCTCGATCTGCTCGTCGTGCTCGACGCGCCCCAGCTGGACGTCGAGACGGCGGCTCTGCTGACCGAGTCGATGCCGGACGGGGCCCGGCTGGTCCTGTCGGGCGATCCCGCGGTGTTGTGGTCGGTGGGGCCGGGCCGGGTGTTCGCGGACCTGCTCGCAGCGCGGATCTGCCCCCAGGTGGCCTCACGGCGGCCGGATCCCGGGCCGCTGGGCGAGCTGGTCTCCGGCGTCGGAATCGGCGAGCTGAACCAGGTCGAGGCCCCCGGCAAGGAGATCGTGATCGTGCCGGTGCGGGACGCGGGCGAGGCCGTGCACCGGACGGTGCAGCTCGTCGTGGACTCGGTGCCGCGGGCGATCGGGGTGCCGGCCGCACAGACGCAGGTGATCACCCCCGGGCACGGCGGAGCCGTGGGGACGCGGGTGCTGAACGCCGCGCTGAAGGAACGGCTGAATCCGGGCCCGGGCCGCTTCGGCGGCTTCGACCCCGGTGACCGGATCGTCTACTCCCCCGTTCCGGGCCGTGCCCTGCCGGGCCGTGTGGTGACCGCGGACGCCGAGGGGCTGCACCTGTCGTGCGAGGGCGAGACCGTCGTCGTCCCGAAGGAGCGGGTGGAGCAGTCGGTACGGCACGGGTGGGCGCTGACCGCGCACCAGGCCGTGGGGAGCCGGTGGCCGGCGGTGGTCGTGGTGCTGCCCGGCGACGCGGCGCAGGCACTCAGCAGGCCCTGGGTGTACACGGCGTTCGGGCGTGCCGACCGGCATCTGTCGGTGGTGCACGGGGTGGAGCAGGCGCTGCCCCGTGCCGTGGCCGAGGTGCCGGCGAAGCCGCGCACGACCCGGCTTCCGGTGCTGCTCGCGCCTCAGATCAGCGGCGCGTGACGGGGGTGGGGGTCAGGAGCTCTCGTCGCCCCTGACCCCCACCCCCGTGGTCGCCGGCGGGTGCGCTCAGCGGCGGTCCGCGTCCAGCGGCTCCAGGTCCTCGTCCTCGTCCAGGTCGCCGGCGGGTTCGTCCTCGAAACCGTCGCCGTCCTCGCTGTCCTCGTCATCGTCGACGTCGTCGATCTCGTCATCGTCGATCTCGTCATCGATCTCGTCGTCGAAGACGGCGCTGACGTCGAAGCGGCAGACCACCTGCTGCGGATCGACCTGCTCGAACGGCGCCTCCAGCCACTCGCCGGGCTCGGCCGGTTCGTCCGCCGCCGTCACCCAGAGCGTGGAGTCGCCCTCCTCCAGCCCGAACTCCTTGTGCCGGGAGGCGATCTCGTCGGGCTCGAACTCCCCGAAGAGCAGCCCGAGCGCCCCGTGCACCGTCCCGGAGGCCGGAGCTCCGTCGTCACCCTCCACGGCCTCGATCCGCTGCGCCTGGGCGAGCAGGCGCTGCGGTTCGGCGACCGCGTAGTCACGGCGGATCAGGACGCTCAGCGCGTTCGGTTCCTCTGGTCCGGTGTACGGGGGCAGGGCGTCCTCGGCGCCGGGGATCTCGAAGGGGGTGACCTCGTCGTAGCGGTCGTAGAGCAGTTCGTCGTACACCTCTGCGGCCGCGGCCAGCTGGTTGAACGCCTCGTAGACGGCCGGGTCGTCCTCCCCCGACCTGCGTTCGACAGCGGCCAGGTGGCGGTCGAGCGCGGTCTTCACCGCCTCGGCGGCGGCGCGTACCTCGGCAGCGGTGGGCTGCGCAGCATCAGACATAGTGCAGACGCTATCCGTACCGGGGCCCAGCCCGCACAATAGATGCGATGCCGGAATACGAATTTGTCGACGTGTACGTGCCGCGCGGGGTCTCCCGCAAGGAGACGGCACGTCTGCTGACGGACCACGCGGAGTACGGACACTGGGAGTTGTACCGTCTGAGCCTGCTGCGTGACGGCAGCCGCAGGGTGCGGTTGCGCCGACGGATCATCCGCCAGGTGCGGGCCACGTGGTGAGTGAAGACGGAGCACGGGAAGAACACACATGACGGAGCGGGCCCCGCGTCGGCGGGGCCCGCTCCGTTGTGCGGGGGGAGTCAGGCCGAGGCGCGTGCCTTGCGGTAGAGGACCGCGCCCGCGAGCAGCGCGCCGGCCCCCGCCGGGAGGACCAGGCCGAGCGGCAGGTCGCTGCCGGTGCTGGCGAGCTGGGCATCGCCGTCCGGCTGGGTGACCGACTGGCCGCCCGGCTTGTTGCCCTGCGAGGAGCCGCCGGGGGTCTCGCCGTCGGTGCCGGGCGGAGTGTCCGGGGTGCCGGGGCGTCCGGGCTCACCGGGGTTTCCGGGGTTCCCCGGCGTGCCGGGGCCCGGGTCACCCGGGTTGCCGGGGTTCCCCGGATTGCCGGGGTTCCCCGGATTGCCGGGGTTCCCCGGATCAGCGGGGTTGCCGGGGGTCCCCGGGTTGCCGGGGGCCCCCGGATTTCCGGGGCCGCCGGGCTCGTCCGGGGCTTCGTGACCGCCCCCGGGCGGGGTGCCGTGGTGGGCACCGCCGTTGGAGCAGTCGTTGCCCGTGCTGGGGTTGGCGACGCCGATGACGTCGACGCTGTTGCCGCAGACGTTCACGGGCACGTGGACCGGCGCCTGGACGTGGTTGCCCGAGCCGACGCCGGGAGAGCCGGTGGCGTGCCCGCCCGCGTGGGCGCCGCCGTGACCGCCCCGGTCGCCGTGTTCGCCGTATCCCCCCGACGACGGTCCGCCGCCCTTGGCGGCGCAGGAATTGCCCACCGACGGGTTGAGCACACCGACGACGTTGACGGTGTTGCCGCACACATTGACCGGCGCGTACACCGGCGCCTGCACGGAGTTTCCGGACAGTACGCCGGGCGAGCCCGACGCCACGCCCTGGGCGCCCGAGTCGGCGTGGGCGGAGCCGCCCGCCGCGGCGATCACGCCGGTCGCGGCCGCCACGGTCATCAGACCCTTGCGGGTGACCTGTCGCATTTGCTGAATACCTGCCTTCGACCCTGTCTTGAATTCTTCTCGAATTCTCCGAAAGAAGCGTTCGGTCCCGGAGTGCATGGCACGCTCTCCGGGACCGATGGCTTTGGACTCCCCTCAGCGAGGGGAAAGCATCACTTGTTGATGCAGGTGTTGCCGAAGGCGGGGTTCAGCAGCCCGATCACCGAGACCGTGTTGCCGCAGACGTTCACCGGGGCGTGAACGGGCACCTGGACAACGTTGCCGGACAGGACGCCCGGGGAGTGCACGGCGGCACCCTGAGCACCCGAGTCGGCGACGGCCATGCCCGCGCCCGCGAGAACCAGTCCACCGGTGGCGGCAGCGGCAGCGACGACCTTCTTGATCATTAGTCCTCCTAGTTAGCAAAGCGATCCATCGTGCGATCGCATTACCTGTAACGAGGAGGGAGTAATGAGGCTACGAGCTTATCGTCGCATTCACTCTTCCCAGTCGATCCCGCACGCGCGACCGAATACCAGAGTTCCGCGGGCCCCTTCAGGACAAGTCGATGAAACGGTCCAGCACGCGCACGCCGAACTGCAGGCCCTCCACCGGCACCCGCTCGTCCACGCCGTGGAACATCCCGGCGAAGTCCAGCTCCGGCGGCAGCTTCAGCGGCACGAAGCCGAAGCCCCGGATGCCCAGGTCGTCGAAGGACTTGGCGTCCGTCCCGCCGGAGAGCATGTAGGGGATCGCCTTGGCGGTGGGGTCCTCCGCCAGCAGCGCGGACTGCATCGCCCCCACCAGCGCTCCGTCGAAGGTGGTCTCGACGGCCTTGTCGGCGTGGACGTCCTCGCGCCGCACGTTCGGGCCGAGGATCCGGTCGAGGTCGGCGAGGAACTCCTCCTCGTGGCCGGGCAGGAACCGTCCGTCGACGTGGGCGGTCGCCTCGCCCGGGATGACGTTGACCTTGTAACCGGCGCCGAGCTGTGTCGGATTGGCCGTGTTGCTCAGGGTCGCGCCGATGAACTTGGCGATGCCGCCGAGCCTGACGAGGGTCGACTCCATGTCCTCCGGGTCGAGTTCGGTGCCGAGCGCGTCACCGAGCTCGTCGAGGAAGGCGCGGGTGGTCTTGGTGACCCGCACCGGGAACTTGTGCCGCCCGAGCCGCGCGACGGCCTCCGACAGCTCGGTGATCGCGTTGTCCCGGTGGATCATCGATCCGTGCCCGGCGGTGCCGGCCACGGTGAGCTTCATCCAGTGCATGCCCTTCTCGGCCGTCTGGATCATGTAGAGCCGCCGCTGCTCACTGACGGTGAACGAGAACCCGCCCACCTCGCTGATCGCCTCGGTGACGCCCTCGAACAGCTCGGGGTGCTTGCGCACGAGGTGCTTGGCGCCGTACGTGCCGCCGGCCTCCTCGTCGGCGAGGAACGCGAGGACGATGTCGCGCGGGGGCTTGCGCCCGCTGCGCAGCCGGTCGCGGACGACCGCCAGGGTCATCGCGTCCATGTCCTTCATGTCGACGGCCCCGCGGCCCCATACGCACCCGTCGGCGACCTCACCGGAGAAGGGGTGGTGGGTCCAGTCGTCGGCGTTGGCCGGGACGACGTCGGTGTGGCCGTGGATGAGGAGCGCGGGCCGGGAGGGGTCCTCGCCCTCGATCCGGGCCACCGTGGAGGCGCGGCCCGGGTGGGACTCGAAGATCTGCGGTTCGAGCCCGACCTCGGCGAGCTTTGCCGCGACGTATTCAGCCGCCTTCCGCTCGCCGGGACCCGAGTGGTCGCCGTAGTTGCTGGTGTCGATCTGGATCAGCTCGCGGCAGAGGTCCACGACCTCGTCCTCGCCGGTGACGCTCCTGGCCGTGTCCGTCTCGCTCACGTGCTTCCTCCCGGTGTCACTGCTGGTGGGTCCCTCTCATCCTCTCTCTCCCCGGTCCGCGCCCCAAGAGCGCTACCGGCCCGTCACACGCCGTTCACGCCCCACCGGAGTGCGGACGGGGGGTGATCGGCCACCCCGGAAAGCCTGGTAATGTTTACGTCGTCGCCGCGGGGAGAACCCACGCGACAGACACCTTGTCCGGGTGGCGGAATGGCAGACGCGCTAGCTTGAGGTGCTAGTGCCCTTTATCGGGCGTGGGGGTTCAAGTCCCCCCTCGGACACATGAAACTGAGGGCCGTGACCGCGAGGTCACGGCCCTCGGGTTTTTCCGCGGAAAGGTGACCATGACCAGGCGTTCCTGCCCGTGCGGGCTCCCCGAGGCGTACGAGGCGTGCTGCGGGCGCTTCCACTCCGGGGCGGCCGCCGCTCCGACCGCCGAGGCGTTGATGCGGTCGCGTTACTGCGCCTTCGTGCGGGGGGACGTGGCGTACTTGCTGCGGACCTGGCATCCACGGACACGGCCCGGGACGCTGGAGCCGGATCCGGGCATGCGGTGGACCGGGCTGGAGATCCTGGGCACGAGCGGCGGCTCGGCCTTCCACACCAGCGGGACCGTGGAGTTCCGGGCGTCGTACCGGGGCGGGTCGCTGCACGAGCGGAGCCGGTTCGAGCGGGTCGACGGGGCCTGGGTGTACGTCGACGGGGAATTCCCGGCGTAGCGGGGAGAACAGCGGCGGGACGACGCGAAGTGCCGGCCCGGCCGGGGCTACGGCGCCAGGATGTCCAGTTCCTGGAGGGCGCCGACCGTGATCTCCCGGGTCAGTTCCTCCGCCCGGGCGGCGTCGCCCGCGCGGACCGCCTCGGCGACCTGGACGTGCAGGGTGACGGCGGCAGGGTCGGGGTCCTCGAACATCACCTCGTGCTGGGTGCGGCCGGTCAGGACCTCCGCGACGACGTCGCCGAGGCGGGCGAACATCTCGTTGCCGGAAGCCTCCAGGATGACGCGGTGGAAGGCGACGTCGTGCAGGAGGTAGCCCTCCAGCTTGTGACCGCGTGAGTGGGCGACCATGCCGAGGGCGCATTCGGTGAGCTCGGCGCACTGCTCGGCCGTGGCGTGCCGGGCGGCGAGGCCGGCCGCGACGGGTTCGACGGCCGAGCGAAGCACCGTGAGGGACCGCAGTTGCCGGGGCCGGTCCGCGCCGGCCAGGCGCCAGCGGATGACCTGCGGGTCGTAGACGTTCCACTCGGACTTGGGGCGGACCGTCACGCCGACGCGGCGGCGGGACTCGACCAGGTACATGGATTCCAGGACGCGGACCGCCTCGCGCATCACGGAGCGTGACACGTCGAAACGCTGGGCGAGCTCATCGGTGCGCAGGACACTGCCCGGCGGGTACTCCCCCGCCGTGATCTCGGGGCCGAGGGTGTCCAGTACATGGCCGTGCAGCCCCCGGCCCGGTGTGCTCATGCACTCAGCGTACGGGGTAGATCACGGAGACAAAAAGTCAGACTTATTGATGACGGCCTCTTGAATTAGTCGTACCTAATGGGTTTCAGTTGCGTCGACATCACGTGTCGACCTCGGACAGCAGACAGTGAGGCAGCGATGAACACCCCCCACGTCGTCGTGGTCATGGGCGTAGCGGGCACCGGCAAGACCACCATCGGTCCCCTGCTCGCGGCCCGGATCGGCGTTCCCTACGCCGAGGGCGACGACTTCCACCCGCAGGCCAACATCGCCAAGATGTCGGCCGGTACCCCGCTCACCGACGAGGACCGCCTGCCCTGGCTCGACGCCATCGGCGCGTGGGCGCACGGCCGGGCGGGGCTCGGCGGGGTGGTCAGCTGCTCGGCGCTGAAGCGGTCGTACCGCGACCGGCTGCGGGCCGCCGCACCCGGCGTGGTCTTCGTGCACCTCGCCGGTGACCGCGCCCTGATCGAGGACCGGATGTCGCACCGGCAGGGGCACTTCATGCCCACGGCGCTGCTCGACTCCCAGTTCGCCACGCTCCAGCCACTGGAGGCGGACGAGGCGGGCGTCGAGGTGAACGTCTCGGGCAGTCCGGAGGAGATCACCCGGCGGGCGGCGCTCGCTCTGGCGGACCTCCCCGAACCCGTGCAGTAGCCCCAGCCGGCCGTTTCCCTCCCCCTATCCCCCAACGCAAGGGAACCCACCCGTGACCAGACTCAGCGTCGAGATGCTGGCAGCGGACGCACCCGAGCCGATCACCTCGGCCGGCCACGCTCAGCTGGGCATCGCCGTCCTGGCGGGCATCGCCGTCATCGTCCTGCTCATCACCAAGTTCAAGCTGCACGCGTTCCTGTCCCTGACCATCGGGTCACTGGTGCTCGGCGCGATCGCCGGGGCACCGCTGGACAAGGTGCTCACCAGTTTCAGCGCCGGCCTCGGCACCACCGTCGCCGGGGTCGGGGTGCTGATCGCCCTGGGGGCGATCCTGGGCAAGATGCTCGCCGACTCCGGGGGCGCCGATCAGATCGTCGACACCATCCTGGAGAAGGCCGGCGGGCGGTCGATGCCGTGGGCGATGGTGCTGATCGCCTCCGTGATCGGGCTGCCGCTGTTCTTCGAGGTCGGCATCGTGCTGCTGATCCCCGTCGTGCTGATGGTCGCCAAGCGCGGCAACTACTCACTGATGCGCATCGGCATCCCGGCGCTCGCGGGCCTGTCCGTGATGCACGGCCTGGTGCCGCCGCACCCCGGCCCGCTGGTCGCGATCGACGCCGTCGGGGCCGACCTCGGCGTGACGCTGGCGCTCGGCGTCCTCGTCGCCATACCCACCGTGATCATCGCCGGCCCGGTGTTCTCGAAGTACGCCGCCCGCTGGGTCGACGTGCCCGCCCCCGAGAAGATGCTCCCGCAGCGCCCGTCCGAGGAGCTCGAGAGGCGTCCCGGCTTCGGTGCCACGCTCTTCACCGTGCTGCTGCCGGTGATCCTCATGCTGGCCAAGGCGCTGGTCGACATCGTCGTGGACGACCCGGAGAACCCGGTGCAGCGTGTCTTCGACGTGATCGGCGCGCCCATGATCGCCCTGCTCGCCTCGGTGCTGGTCGGCATCTTCACGCTGCTGCGGCCCGCCGGGTTCGCCAAGGAGCGGATCTCGCCGCTCGTGGAGAAGAGCCTCATGCCGATCGCGGGCATCCTGCTGATCGTCGGCGCGGGCGGCGGTTTCAAGCAGACGCTGATCGACACCGGTGTGGGCCGGATGGTCCTGGACATCTCCGAGGACTGGGCCATTCCCGCCCTGCTGCTGGCCTGGCTGATCGCGGTGGTGATCCGCCTGGCGACGGGTTCGGCGACGGTGGCCACGGTCTCGGCGGCCGGTCTGGTCGCCCCGCTCGCGGCCGACATGTCGACCACGCACGCCGCCCTGCTCGTCCTCGCCATCGGCGCCGGCTCGCTCTTCTTCAGCCATGTCAACGACGCCGGGTTCTGGATGGTGAAGGAGTACTTCGGGCTGAGCGTCGGCCAGAACATCAAGACCTGGTCGGTGATGGAGACGATCATCTCGGTGGTCGCCGGCGGCCTGGTCCTGCTGCTGTCCCTCGTGATCTAGGAGTACGGCGATGACGGCTCACCCCCTCTTCGACATCGGCGGCCGTACGGCCCTGGTGACCGGCTCCAGCCGGGGCATCGGACTCGCCCTGGCGCGCGGTCTCGCGGAGGCCGGCTGCACGGTCGTGCTGAACGGACGTGACGGGGACCGGCTCGCCGAGGCCGCCGCCGCGCTGCCCGGCGACCGGGTGCACACGGCCACGTTCGACGTGACCGACGGACCGTCGGTGGCCTCGGGGGTCGCCGAGGTCGAGGAGCGGGTGGGCCCGCTCGACATCCTGGTCAACAACGCGGGCATGCAACTGCGCGCCCCGCTGCTGGAGTTCAGCGACTCCGACTGGCACCGGATCCTGGACACCAACCTGACCAGTGCCTTCCTGGTGGGCCGTGAGGCGGCGCGCCGGATGACGGAACGGGGCCACGGGAAGATCATCAACATCTGCTCGCTGCAGAGCGAGGTGGCACGGCCCCGGATCGCGCCGTACGCGGCCACCAAGGGCGCCCTGAAGATGCTCACCAAGGGCATGTGCGCGGACTGGGGACCGTACGGGGCGCAGGTCAACGGGCTGGGGCCGGGCTACATCGAGACCGAGCTGACCCGGCCGCTGGTCGAGGACGAGGAGTTCAGCGCCTGGGTGCGGGGGCGTACCCCGGCCGGGCGCTGGGGGCGTACGCAGGACCTGGTGGGCGGAGTGCTGTTCCTCGCCTCCCCCGCGGCGGACTTCGTCAGCGGGCAGGTGCTGTATGTCGACGGCGGTATGACGAGCGTGCTGTGACCTGCCGGGAGGTGGCGTGATGCGGGGTTGTGTGATCCACGGTCGGCGCGAACTGCGGGTGACGGAGCTGCCGGTGCCGCGGCCCGGGCCGGGGCAGGCACTGGTCGGCGTGCGGTACGGCGGGGTGTGCGGGTCCGATCTGCACTACTGGCGGCACGGCGGGGTCGGTGACTTCCGGCTGCGGGAGCCGATGGTGCTCGGGCACGAGGTCGTGGGGACGGTGGTGGAGTACGGCGCCGGTGCCGCGGGGCCGGCTCCGGGTACCGCGGTCGCCGTGCATCCGGCCACTCCGTGCGGGGTGTGTCCGGAGTGCGCGGCCGGGCTGCGCAACGTCTGCCGCGACACCCGGTATCTCGGGAGCGCCGCGCGGTTTCCGCATGTGCAGGGGGGTTTCGCGGAGCAGGTGGTCGTGCCCGCCGGGCAGTTGCGGGCGCTGCCCACCGGGCTGGAGATGCGGCGCGCGGCCCTGGCCGAACCCTTGGCGGTCGCCCTGCACGCGGTGCGGCGGGCCGGGCAGGTCGCGGGGCGGCATGTGCTGGTGACGGGCGCCGGGCCGATCGGGTGCCTGGTGGTCGCGGCGGCGAAGGCGGCCGGGGCCGCGCATGTGACGGTGTCGGATCTGCTGCCCGAGGCGTTGGCGTACGGGCGGATCGCCGGGGCGGGGACGGTCGTACGGGCCGATGACGCGGATGACCGTGGCTGGCCGGAGGAGGTCGACGTGGCCGTCGAGGCGTCCGGGGTGGCCGCGGGGCTCGACACGTGCCTGCGGCGGGTGCGGCGGGGCGGGACCGTCGTGCAGCTCGGGATGTTGCCGGCGGGGCACAGTCCGTTCGCCGGGAACCTGGTGGTGAGCCGGGAGATCGAGCTGCGGGGGGCGTTCCGCTTCGACGGGGAGTTCGATGCGGCGCTGGCGCTGCTGGGGGCGGAGGCGGCGTTCGACGGGCTGATCAGTGCGGTGGTTCCCGTGGGGGAGGCCGAGTCGGCGTTCGCGCTGGCCGCTGATCGGAGTCGGTCCTGCAAGGTGCTGTTGGATTTCGCGGCGTCGTCGTAGGGGTGGGGTGTGCGGTGTGCGTCGTCGGGCGGGTGCGGGTGCACTGTGGCTGTTCGCGCAGTTCCCCGCGCCCCCTGGGGTGAGGAACTGCCGGCGTCTTGGACAGTGCGGGTGCGCTGTGGCTGTTCGCGCAGTTCCCCGCGCCACCTGGGGTGAGGGACTGCCGGCGTCTTGGAAGGTGCGGGTGCGCTGTGGTGTGCGCGCAGTTCCCCGCGCCACCTGGGGTGAGGGACTGCCGGCGTCTTGGAAGGTGCGGGTGGGCTGTGGTGTGCGCGCGGTTCCCCGCGCCCCTTGGGGAGATGTGCTAAGGGCGCCATAGGGGGTGCTCTCGGTCTGCCCAGTCTCTGCTCACCCTGCCCGTGCGCATGCCCCTCCTCGATTCCGGGTCCGCCAGGGCCATGCCGATGTGGCCGGCCAGGACGATGCCGATGGTGAGGGCCAGCCAGTCGTGGACGAAGGTGGCGCTGGTGCGCCAGAGCAGGGGGGTGAGGTGGGTGAACCACATCATCAGGCCCGTGGCGAGCATGACCAGCGTGGCGCCGGCGATCCAGGCGGCGTAGAGCTTCTGCCCGGCGTTGAACTTGGCCGCGGGGCGGGACGCGCGGCGTTTGTCGCGGTGCAGGGCGGCGCGCAGCCAGGTGCGGTCGTGCGGGCCGAAGCGGTTCAGGCGGCCGAGGTCGGCGCGGAACGCCCGGGAGGCGAGGCCTGCCAGGACGGGGACGGGCAGGGCCAGGCCCGACCACTGATGCAGGGTGACGAGCAGATCGCGGCGGCCGACGAGTTCGGCGAGCTGCGGGACGTAGAGGCAGGCGGCCGTGGCGACGCAGACGCCCATCAGTGCGGCCGTGGTGCGGTGGATCCAGCGCTGTG
The DNA here is from genome assembly GCF_044759525.1 of Streptomyces sp. NPDC101110. Classification (NCBI taxonomy): domain Bacteria; kingdom Bacillati; phylum Actinomycetota; class Actinomycetes; order Kitasatosporales; family Streptomycetaceae; genus Streptomyces; species Streptomyces sp. NPDC101110. The sequence continues at coordinate 42,159 of NZ_JBIVZM010000018.1, forward strand.
CGGTGCTGAAGCGCCGGACCTGCGCCGTGGCCGGGGGCGTGTCAGCTCGTAGGGTCATCGTCCCGTCCGTTCGAACGGCCCACCCAGGCGTCGACGTCGTAGCCGCGCTCCTCCCAGTAGCCCGGCCGGACCTCGTCGGTGACGGTGATGCCGGAGAGCCACTTGGCGGACTTGTAGAAGTACATGGGGGCCACGTAGAGGCGGACCGGGCCGCCGTGGGAGTGTCCGAGGTCCTTGTCCTGCATGCGCAGGGCGACCAGGACGTCCGCGCGGCGGGCCTGGTCGAGGGTGAGGCTCTCGCTGTACGTGCCGTCGAAGCAGGTGAAGCGGACGGCCTTGGCCGTGGGGCGTACCCGGGCGGCGTCCAGGAGCCGGGACAGCCGTACGCCCTCGAAGGGGGTGTCGGGGACGCGCCAGCCCGTGACGCACTGGACGTCGCGGACCATGCGGGTCTGGGGCAGGGCCTTGAGGTCGTCGAGGGTGTAGGTCGCGGGGCGCTCGACCAGGCCGTTCACGGTGAGGCGGTAGCTGCCGGCGTTCTTGCGGGGGACGGACGAGGCGACCGAGTAGTAGCGGAAGCCGCCGCCGTTGGGGAGCAGGCCGGTCAGGCCGGTGGGGTCCTTGTCGGCCGCGCCGCCGAGGAAGCGCTCCAGGCCGCGTTGCAGCGGGGGCGCGGCGACCACGCCCGCGGCCCCCAGGGCGAGGGTGCCGAGGAAGACGCGGCGGCCGATCGGGGTGCCCCGCTCTTCGGGGTGCTCGTCGTTCACACCCTGGTGTACGTCCTCGTTCACGTACTCATTCGAACACCCGCGGCCCCGGCAGGACAGGGATCGCGGGTGCTCGTCAGATTTCCGTAACCACTTCTTGCGCCGAGCGGGTCAGGAGGGGGCCGCCTCGACCGCTTCTCGCGCGGAGCGCGTCAGGATGAGGCCGCCTTGTCCAGCTGGAACGCCTCGTTGCCGAGGCCGATCCGGGCGTGCCTCTCGGGGGCGCGGGCGCGCAGCACCAGGCCGAGGACCACGCCGGCGAGCGCGGCCAGGCCGATGATGCCGGGCAGTACCCAGCTCAGCGAGGAATCGGGACCGGCGCCGACCAGCACCTCGAAGTCCTTCACCGTGTACCCGGCGATCACCAGCAGGGCGATGCCCGCCAGTGCGGAGGTGACCAGCCGCCAGGCCTGGGCGCCGGCGGCACCACGGCGGACGAAGAAGACGACGACCGACAGGGACGCCGCCGCCATCAGCACGATCACGCCGAGGGCGCCGATGTTGCCGAACCAGGTGAACAGCTGAAGGACGGGTGCGGTGGGGTCGCCGGCCGGGTTGTCGTCGGCGACCGCGAACGCGGCCACGACCAGCACGGCCACGACGGTCTGGAGCAGCGAGCCGGTGCCCGGCGCGCCGCTGCTGCCGCTGGTGCGGCCGAAGGCGGCGGGCAGCAGGCCCTCGCGGCCCATGGCGAAGGCGTAGCGGGCGACGACGTTGTGGAAGCTGAGCAGCGCGGCGAACATGCCGGTGACGAACAGGACGTGCAGCACGTCCGTGAAGGTGCCGCCGAGGCGGGAGTCGGTGAGGAAGAACAGCAGCCCCGCGCTCTGCTTCCGGGCCGTGCCGACGACGGCGCCGGGGCCGGTGGCGACGGTGAGGGCCCAGCTGCTCAGCGCGAAGAAGACGGCTACGCCGCCGACGGCGAGGAACATCACGCGCGGCACCAGGACGTGCGGGCGGCTGGTCTCCTCCGCGTAGACGGGGGCCTGCTCGAAGCCGAGGAACGCGGCGATGCAGAAGCACAGCGCGGTGCCGACTCCGGAGCCGGTGAGGGTGTCGGGGTTGAAGGCGTGCAGCGACAAGCCCTCCTTGCCGGGGTCGGCCAGGGCCGCGACGTCGAAGATCACCACCAGGAGCACCTCGATGACGAGCAGCACGCCGAGGACGCGGGCGTTGACGTCGATCTTCAGCCAGCCCAGCAGTCCGACGGCGAGCGCGGCCACGAGCGCGGGTATCCACCAGGCGATCTGCACGTCGGCGTAGGTGGCGAGGAGCCCGGAGACCTCGAAGCCGAAGATTCCGTAGATGCCGACCTGGAGCGCGTTGTAGGCGACGAGGGCCACCAGGGCGGCGCCCGCACCGGCGGTGGCGCCCAGGCCGCGGGATATGTACGCGTAGAAGGCGCCCGCGTTGTGGACGTGGCGGCTCATCTCGGCGTATCCGACGCTGAAGAGGATCAGGACGACGCCGAGGAGGACGAAGAGCAGCGGCTGGCCGACGATGCCCATCACCGCGAATGTGGTGGGCATGACACCCGCGACGACCATGAGCGGGGCGGTCGCCGCGAGGACGGAGAGCAGCAGGCCGCCGGTGCCGAGCCGGTCGGCCCGCAGGGCACGCTCCTGCCCCTTGAACGTACTGATGCCGCCGGGAGCGGACGGGCTCGTTCTGGAACGGTCGGTGGTCATCGGGGGAGCGTCCTCACTTGTCGGGTCGGGGTGTCAGGCCGTGCCGAGCGCGGCGGCGCGGGCGGCGGCGAAGGCGGTGTGCGGATCGCGGTCCGGGTACGACCAGGGAGCCGGTGTGGCGTACCGGCCGATCCGGTGGAAGAGGGCGGCTGCCTCGGCTCCCCGCCCTTCGCAGAACTTGGCGTGGGCGAGGAAGTTCAGGTCGATCAGCCGCCGCGGGTGCCCCTCCAGCTCCCACTCCAGCCACCAGTCGAAGGCGGCCTTCATGACCTGCCGTGCCCGGCGGCCCGCCCAGTGGCCGGAGGCGACGGGGTCGGCCGCCTCGTGCCCGGCGGCGGCCAGCACGCGATAGCGCTCGGCGTGCGCGATCACCGGCAGGATCGCGAGCGGCGAGTCGGCGGGGGCCTGTTCGGCGGCCCAGTTGGCGAAGTCGTAGACCTCGTGCAGCGGGTCGGGGCCGGCCTCGGTGCGGCGGCCGGCGAGCCGGGCGACCATCAGATGGTGGGCGTGGTGGTGGTCGGCGTACCGGCCGCGGACCGCCTCGAAGCCGCGGACGGCGTCCTGGTCGCTGCCGAGCGCGCACTCCAGCATGAGCAGGCCCAGCCAGGGGGTGGGGTCGGCGGGGGCCCGGTCCGCGGCGGTCCGGCACGCCTCCCGGGCGCGGTCGGGCTTGGCCTTGCCGTGCAGGGCGCGCCTGACCCGGGCGAGTGCGAGCAGGACGGCGGCGTCGGCGGACTCGGGTTCGGCGAGCAGCCACTCCCGGGCCCACGCCGCGCAAGAGGGCTCCCGTGCGAGGACGGTGACACGGTGGCCGCGCCGGTCCCAGTCGTCCCCGGTGTGCACCAGCAGGGAACGGGCGTTCTGCCAGCGGCCCTGTGCCAGTGCGGCACGCGCGGTCATGAGGTCCGCGTCGTCGAGGGCCTCGTCGAAGGTCTGCGCCGCACGTCTGCGGCCACGGCCGAGGGGAGGCGGGGGTGGGGGCACCGCGGGACTTCCTCACGCGCTCTTCTGGTGTTTCGGCCCACGGCGGCAGAAGGAGCGCGTATGTGCGCATCGCCATGAGCTGATCACGCACAGCAAACCCCCAGCCAACGGTTGCCGTCAAGGCCCACCAGGGCGTTACACGCGTCAACTGCCGTTAGTCGTGAGGATTTTGTGACGCATGAGACCCATGGGGCCAGCGTGAGCGTCATCCGATTTTTCCGTTACGTCCAATGTGACGTACGTCATAGCACGGGCCGGTACCGCCCCCGACGATGGCATGACGTACGGGCGCGCCGGGCGGAGCCGGCCGGTACAGTCGGCCCCTACGCAACCGTGACCCGACCTGACGATCGAGGTACACCGCGTGTCGGTTCTTGTTCTGGCGCTCGCCCTGGGTGCCGCCTGCTGTCTCGGCTTCGGCTTCGTCCTGCAGCAGAACGCGGCCCAGCGGGCCCCGCTCGGCGACTTCCTCTCCTTCCGCCTCCTGATCGACCTGGTGAAGGTGCCCCGCTGGCTCGGCGGCATCGCGCTGATGGTGGTCGGCATGGGGCTGGGCGCCGCCGCCCTGGGGCAGGGCGAGCTGTCCCTGGTGGAACCGCTGCTGGCGACGAACCTGCTCTTCGCGCTCGCGCTCTCCCGCAAGCAGACCCGGCAGCCGCTGGGCTGCCAGGGCTGGACGGGCCTCTTCCTGCTGGCCGGCGGGGTGACGGCGTTCATCGTGGCGGGCCGGCCGGAGGGCGGCGCCGCAACGGCCGATCCGGTGCGGCAGTGGCTGATCATCGGGGTCATGATCGGGCTCGCCCTGCTGCTCACGACCCGCGGCAAGCGGTCCCGGCTGAGCTCGGGACCGGTGCTGCTGGCCCTCGCCGCCGGGCTGCTGTACGGCGTGCAGGACGCGCTGACCCGGGTCAGCGGGCAGAAGGTCTCCGACGGCGGCTTCGCCGAGCTGCTCACCGGCTGGGAGCCGTACGCGGTGCTCGCGCTGGGCGTCACGGGGCTGGTCCTCGTGCAGAGCGCGTTCGAGACCGCGTCCCTGCGCAAGTCGCTGCCCGCCCTGACCGCGGCGCAGCCCCTGGCCGGGATCGTCTGCGGCGTCGGGTTCCTGGGCGACCGGCTGCGCACCGACGCGGTGGCCCTGAGCTGGGAGGCCGGTGGCCTGCTGGCCGTGGTCGCCGGGATCGTGCTGCTCGGTCTGCACCCGGCGATGCCGCACGGCGCCTCCGAGCGCGCCCGGGTGGCCGCCCCCGCGGTGAGCCCGGCCTCGCCCTGACGGGCCCCGCCCCACGGTGCTGGAGCGCCCTGCTTGGATGAGGGCATGAGCGCTGCTGACGAGATCCTCGACGTCGTCGACGAGAACGACCGGGTCGTCGGGCAGGCCCCGCGCGGCGAGGTCTACGCCCGGGGCCTGCGCCACCGCTGCGTGTTCGTCCAGGCCCGGGACGCCGAGGGCCGGATCTTCGTGCACCGGCGTACCGCGACCAAGCTGGTCTTTCCCTCCCTCCACGACATGTTCGTCGGCGGCGTCGTCGGCGCGGGCGAGTCCTACGACGAGGCGGCCCTGCGGGAGGCCGAGGAGGAACTGGGCGTGACCGGCCTGCCCCGGCCGCGGCACCTCTTCACGTTCCTCTACGACGACGGCTCCGGCCGGACCTGGTGGTCGGCGGTCCACGAGGTGCGCTGCGAGCTCCCCGTGCGGCCCCAGCCCGAGGAGGTGGCCTGGCACGGCTTCCTGACCGACGACCAGGTCGAGCGGCGCCTGGGCGACTGGGAGTGGGTGCCGGACGGACTGGCCGCGTACGAGCGGCTCAAGGCGTTCCGGGCGGCGGCCGGAACCGGGCGGGACGGGGCTCCCGGGTAGGGTCGCGCACGTGATCGAGTTCGTACGGAACGTCCGGTTGTGGTTCGCGCCCGCGGAGATCCGGGAGGACGGCGAGACGCCCGACTACCGGTTCTCGCTGGCGAACGAACGCACCTTCCTCGCCTGGGTGCGTACCGCGCTCGCGCTGATCGGCGGCGGTTTCGCCGTGGACCAGTTCCTGCCGGACCTGCGCTGGGCCTGGCGGGCCGGGCTGGCGCTCGCGCTGCTGGCCGCGGGCGTGCTGTGCTCCCTGCGGGCGGTCAATCACTGGGTGCGCTGCGAGCGGGCCATGCGCCGGGGTGAGGATCTGCCGGTGTCCCGGTTCCCGGCGCTGCTGAGCCTCGTCGTCGCGGTCGTGGCCGTCGCCATGGTCGTGGTGGTGCTCGTGGGGTGGGAGGGGTGAGCACGCCCGTCCCCGGGCGGCGGGACCCCGACCGCGATCCCGGGCTGCAGCCCGAGCGGACCCGGCTCGCGTGGCGGCGTACGACACTGTCGGGCACCGTCGTCGCGGTGCTGGCGGTGAAGGCGGCGCTGCACGGGGGGACCTCCGCGACCGGGGTCGTCGCCTGTGCCGTGTGCTGTGTGCTCTGGCTGGGCTTCCTGAGCGTCGCCCATCGGCGCATCCGCGCCCTCGCGACCGCCCCGGCCCCTGCGGCGTTCGCACCCCGGCACGCGGCGGCGGCTGTGCTGTGCACGGTGGCGATGGCCCTGTGCGGAGCCGCCCTGGTGCTCTGACCTCCGTCCGGCGCACCGTCCCGCTCGGACATCAGTCCCACGCGTTGAACAGCACTCCGCCCAGTGTGGTGATGCCGTGGAGGCGCACCGGGCGCCACTCGTCCCGAGTCAGGACCGAGGTGTCGACCTCGGACAGCGGCAGGGTGAGCTGCACGCGATCGCGCACGGTGAGGCCCAGGTCGGTGAAGATCCGGGCCCACGGCGGTGGTGCGAGGAACGCGTCGGTGTACCAGTCCCGGCGTTCTCGGGCTAAGGCGATCCAGGGGTGGTGCGCGTGACAGAGGACGACGCGCTCACCGGCGCCCTCGACAACCGTCGCGATGTGGAAAGAACGGGGGTACTCCCCTTCTTCCATCCCGCCTACTCGGCCCCGGGCCGCCCTGGCGGCCGCGTACAGCGCTGCCCGGATTGCCCGCGTGCCGGTTTCCGGCAACGGCCCGTCCTTCGGCCGGAACAAACCCGTGGCACCGCGCGGCAGGGTGAACACCGGTTTCTTCTCCACGGACACGGGCCCATTCCGCCCGGGAGCTGCCCGGCGGAAGTCCCGGTGCGCCGAGAGGACCCTAGTCCGGCCCCTCGCCCTCGCTCTCCCAGTCCACCGTCACGACGATCTTGCCGCGGGTGCGGCCCTGCTGGTTCAGCCGGTGTGCGTCGGCCGCGCGCTCCAGGGGGAACGTCTCGTCGACGTGCACGCTGATCACGCCCTGCTCCGCCAGGTCGGACAGGCGCTGGAGGTCCTGGGCGTCGGGGCGGACGAAGTAGTAGCGGCCGCCGTAGGTCACGACGTCGTTGTCGGCGATCGAGGCCAGGCGGCCCTCGGGCGCCAGCAGGTTCGCCGACACCTTCAGGGCGTCGCCGCCGACGGTGTCGAACACCGCGTCCACGCCCTCCGGAGCCAGTCCCCGCACCCGCTCGCCCAGGCCCTCGCCGTACACCACGGGCTCCCCGCCCAGGCCCCGAACGAAGTCGTGGTTGGACTCGCTCGCCGTGCCGATCACCCGGGCGCCGAGATGGACGCCGAGCTGGACGGCGATGGAACCGACGCCGCCGGCCGCGGCGTGCACCAGCACGGTCTCGCCCCGCTTCACCTGCAGCACCTTGGCCAGTACCTGGTAGGCGGTGAGCCCGGCGAGCGGCAGCCCGGCCGCCTCCTCGAAGGAGAGGTTGCGCGGCTTGCGCGCGAGCGCGCGCACGGGTGCGGCCACGTACTCGGCGAAGGTGCCGCGGGAGAGGAAGTCCTCGCGCACGTAGCCGATGACCTCGTCCCCGACGCCGAACTCCGAGACGGCCACACCGGGCCGCACGACGACGCCCGAGACGTCCCAGCCGGGCACCACGGGGAAGACGGGGGCGAGGATCCCGTCGAGGCACCCCTCGCGGCACTTCCAGTCGACGGGGTTCACGGCCGCCGCCCGCACCTTGACCAGCACCGCGTCCGGGCCGACCTTCGGATCGCGGACCTCGCCGAACGCCAGTACCTCGGGCCCGCCGTACCGTGAGTAGCTGATGGCCTTCATGGGTCCGACCTTCCGGGGTCGCCGCACGACACGCAAGCCGGATGGCCTGAACGAACCGGCCACGACCTCCCCGGCCTCCTCGCAGGAGGAGGGGTCGGCCTATCGTGGCTCCGATCACGTTTCGGTCCCGCTCTGGACGACATACCGACCGGTCGGCATCATAAGTCGGGAACTGTTCACCTGCCCGTAGGAGCCCCGCATGAGCCCCGACCATCCGCCCGGACTGGATCTCGAACGGTTGCGCGACCTGCTCGAGCGCGAGCGGCCCGGTCTGGTCAACGGCCCGCTGTCCGGCCGGCTGATCGAGGGCGGACGGTCGAACCTCACCTACGCGCTCTCCGACGGCGCCTCGCGGTGGGTCGTACGCCGTCCCCCGCTCGGCCACGTCCTGGCCACCGCGCACGACATGAAGCGCGAGCACCGGGTGATCAGCGCGCTGCACCCGACCGCCGTACCGGTGCCGCGGCCGGTGCTGCTGTGCGAGGACGAGGAGGTGCTCGGAGCGCCCTTCTACGTCATGGAGTTCGTCGACGGCACGCCCTACCGCACCGCCGACCAGCTCGCCCCGATCGGCGCGGAGCGGACCCGGGGCGCGGTGCTGAACCTCGTCGACACGCTGGTGGAACTGCACGCGGTCGATCCGGATGAGGTGGGCCTGGCGGACTTCGGCCGGCCCGAGGGCTTCCTGGACCGGCAGCTGCGGCGCTGGGGCAAGCAGCTGGACGCCTCCCGCAACCGGGACCTGGACGGCATCGACGAACTGCACGCCGCCCTCGGGCGCGAGCTGCCCCGCTCCCCCGCCCCGGCCGTCGTGCACGGCGACTACCGGCTCGACAACGTGCTGATCGGCGAGGACGACCGGATCAAGGCGATCCTCGACTGGGAGATGTCGACGCTGGGCGACCCGCTGACCGACCTCGGCCTGCTGGTCATGTACAGCATGCCGCTCGGCATGCCCGACTCCCCCGTCTCCACGACCGCAGAGGCGCCCGGGCATCCGGCGCCGTCGGAACTCATCGAGCGGTACGCCGCGCGCTCGGGGCGCGACGTCTCCGCGGTCGCCTGGTACACGGCGTTCGCCTGGTTCAAGCTCGCCGTGATCCTCGAGGGCATCCACTACCGCTACACGCTGGGCCAGACGGTCGGGCGCGGCTTCGACCGCATCGGCGATCTCGTCCCCTTCTTCGTCCGGCACGGACTGACCACGCTCCACGAAGGCCTCCAGGAGGGCTGATCCACATGGACTTCGCTTTCGACGCGCGCACCGAAGAGCTGCGCGCCAAGCTCCTCGCCTTCATGGACGAGTACGTCTACCCGGCCGAAGCCGTCGCGCACGAGCAGCGCGAGCAGCTCGACTCACCGTGGGAGAACGTGCCCGTGGTGGAGGAGCTGAAGGCCGAGGCCCGCAGGCAGGGCCTGTGGAACCTCTTCCTGCCGGACTCCGAGTACGGGGCGGGGCTCACCAACCTCCAGTACGCGCCGCTCGCCGAGATCATGGGCCGCTCCCCGCAGCTGGCGCCGACGGTGACGAACTGCGCGGCGCCCGACACCGGGAACATGGAGGTGCTCACCCAGTTCGGCGACGAACAGCAGCGCAAGCAGTGGCTGGAGCCGCTGCTGGCCGGCGAGATCCGCTCGGCGTTCGCGATGACCGAGCCGGACGTGGCCTCCTCCGACGCCACCAACATCACCACGCACATCGAGCGGGACGGTGACGAGTACGTCATCACCGGCCGCAAGTGGTACATCTCCGGGGCGATGCACCCCGACTGCAAGATCTTCATCGTGATGGGCAAGACCGATCCGGACGGGGAGGACATCCGCCGCCAGCAGTCGATGGTGCTGGTGCCGCGCGACACCCCGGGCGTCACCATCAAGCGGGCCATGCAGGTGTTCGGGTACGAGGACCACTACCACGGCGGCCATGCCGAGGTGATCTTCGACCACGCGCGCGTGCCGGCGTCGAACCTGATCGGTGAGGAGGGCGGCGGCTTCGCCATCGCGCAGGCGCGGCTGGGCCCCGGGCGCATCCACCACTGCATGCGGCTGATCGGCATGGCCGAGCGGGCGATCGAGCTGATGTGCCGGCGGGCCGCGTCCCGGACCGCGTTCGGCAAGGCCCTGGCGCAGCAGGGCGTGGTCCACAACTGGATCGCGGACGCCCGGGTGACGGTGGAGCAGTTGCGGCTGCTGGTGCTGAAGACCGCGTGGCTGATGGACACGGTGGGCAATCGCGGTGCGCACACCGAGATCCAGTCGATCAAGATCGCCACGCCCCGGGCGGTGGTGGACATCCTCGACCGGGCGATCCAGTTGCACGGTGCCGGTGGAGTGAGCCAGGACTTCCCGCTGGCGGAGCTGTACGCGGGGGCGCGGACGCTGATGATCGCGGACGGGCCGGACGAGGTGCACCAGCGGTCGCTGGCGCGGCGGGAGCTCAAGCGGTACCTGTGACCCGGCGCGGGCGGCGGGGTTTCGCGTCTCCGCCGCTCCGCTCCAGCGGGGGGGTTTCCGGCACACCGCCGACTCAGCCGAACCGGCCGCCGGGTTCGCGCCTCCGCCGCTCCGCTTCGGCGGGGTTCGCATCTCCGCCGCTGCGCTCCCTCACCCACCGGCTGCGAGGAGGGGCCGCCTCGGTTGTGTACGAGGTGTGAAACTTCGCACGGACTCATGACCGGTCGCCGGGGTAGGAAGGCCGTTTCGGATGGTTTTCCGCCCCGGACCCGCTCCTCGTCGCATCCCGGGCGACTCCGGTGGTTGCACCACACACCCGGACTACGGGACTGTGCACCGAGACAGTCCACGTTCGTCTTCGCAGAGTGAGGTGTGGGTCACGCGTAGGGGCCCCCGTACATGACTTCTTCCCCGGCCAGGCCCCGCACCGGTGCGGTGAGCACCGTGAGCGTCACCGCCGCCCCCTGTCCGGTGGTGGTCCTGGACGCGGACGGCCACGTCGCGGAACTCAACGACGCTGCCCGCACACTGCTGCCCGCCGCCCGCGCCGGGCGGCCCCTGTCCTCCCCCACCTGGCTCGCCACCGCCGACCGCACCCGGCCGGAGCCCGTCGGCGGGGAGGTGGGCGACCGGTCGTTCGCGGCGCACCCGTCCCTCCTGACGGACGGCCGGACCGTGTGGTGGCTGATGGAGGAGACCGCCTACCGCTCGGCGGTCGGTGAGCTGGAGGCCGAGCGTGGCCGCACCCGCTTCCTCACCGACGCCTCCAGTGCCCTGCTCGCCTCGCTGAACCTGGAGCGGTCCATGGAGGTGACGGCGCGCCTGGCCACGGAGCACCTGGCCGACGCCGCGCTGGTCATCGCGCCCACCGCCGCCAGGACCCTGCCGATGGTCGCCTGTGACCACCGGGGCGAACTCACCCGCAGCACCGTGACCGAGGCACCGGAGACCGTGCCGGGCCTCGCCGAGGCGCTGCGGGGCTTCCCTCCGGTGCCCTCGCGGTGGATAGACCCGGCGACGGCCCCGCAGTGGCTGATCCCGTCGGGGTTCGGTGAGGTCGGCTCGCTGGTGATCACACCGCTCCCGGGTCTCGGCGTGCCGGCCGGGGCCCTGGTCCTGCTGCGCCGGGCGCAGCAGGACGCGTTCACCGAGGCGGAGGAGTCGCTGGCCGGGCTGTTCGCCGCCCGGGCCGGCGCGGCGATGTCGGCGGCCCGTCTCTACGCGGAACAGAACTCGATCTCCGACACCCTCATGCGTGAGCTCCTGCCGCCCGCCCTGCGGCAGGTGGAGGGCGTGGAGTTCGCGGGCGGCTACCGGGCCAGCAAGGACACCGAACGCATCGGCGGCGACTTCTACGACGTCCACCCGCCCACCGAGGACTCCCCCGAGACGCTCGTGGTGCTGGGCGACGTGGCCGGCAAGGGGCTGGAAGCGGCGGTGCTGACCGGCAAGATCCGCAACGCCCTGCACGCGCTGCTGCCCATGGCCGACGACCACGCCCGGATGCTGCGTCTGGTGAACAACGCCATGCGGACCAGCCACCACACCCGGTTCGCCACCCTCGTGATGGCGTCGGTCCGCCGGGAGGAGCGCGAGGTCGCGCTGCGGCTCACGTCGGCCGGGCATCCCGCGCCGCTGATCATCCGGCGGGACGGCACCGTGGAGGAGGCCGACACGCGCGGCACCCTCATCGGTGTCCTGCCGGCCGTCACCTCACGCACCGCGCGGGTCCGCCTCGCTCCGGGCGAGACCTGCCTGCTGTTCACCGACGGCGTCACCGAGGCCCGGGGCGGTCCGCTGGGCGACACCATGTTCGGTGACCGGCGCCTCAGGCGGGCCGCGGCCGAGTGCGCGGGCATGCCGGCGGAGGCGGTCGTGGAACGCGTCCAGATGGTCACCTCGCAGTGGATCGGCGACGGACGCCACGACGACATCGCGGTCCTGGCCATCACCGCACCCCGCGGTGCCCACCTCAGTGCGGTGGACGGCGCGACCCGGGGCAGGTACACCGCATGACCGGGCACCTCACCGAACACACCGGCAGACCGGGCCGCCACGACGTGGCCAGGCGCCTCCCCGCACCGCACGGCGACGCCGGGGCGCCTGCCTGGGCGGACAGGCTGTGGGCCGCCGTCCGGGCGGCGGACGAGTACGCGGCCGTCGACGTCGTCACCGATGCTCTGGCCGCGGGACTGGATCCCGAGTCGGTCCTGCTGGACGTGATCGGCGCGGTCCAGCGCAAGGTCGGCACCGAGTGGGCGGCCAACCGCATGAGCGTGGCCGACGAGCACGCCGCCACCGCCATCAACGACCGGGTCATCGCCGTCCTGCCGGCCCGTCGTCCGGAGGGCAGCCGGGGCCGGATCACGGTCGCCTGCGTGGACCAGGAGTGGCACGCCCTGCCCGCGCGCCTGGTGTCCGAGACGCTGCGGCTGCGCGGCTGGCGGGTGGACTACCTCGGGGCGCAGGTCCCCACCGCCCATCTGATCAGCCACATCCACCGCACCGGGCCGGACGCGGTGTGCCTGTCGAGCTCGCTGCCCACCCGGCTGCCTCTCGCGCACAGCGCCATCACCGCCGTCCAGGCCGCCGGCACCCCGGTCATGGCCGGTGGCCTCGCCTTCGGTGCCGACGGCCGCTACGCCCGTCTGCTGGGCGCCGACGCCTGGGCGCCCGACGCGCGCGCGGCCGCCGAGCGGCTCGCGGCCGGTCCCCTGAGCCGGCCGACGCCCGCCCACCAGGCGACCGACGACCTGCCGCACCTGCGCGACCAGGAGTACACACTGGTCGCGAAGTCCTCGACCCGTCTGGTGCGCGAGACGTTCCGGTCGCTGGAGCAGCGCTTCCCCGCGATGCGGGACTACAGCGAGGAGCAGCGTGAGCGGACCGCCGAGGACATCGCCCACGTCGTCACCTTCCTGACGGCCGCCCTGTACGTGGACGCCGACGAGGTCTTCGGCGACTTCCTCGTCTGGACCGCCGAGGTGCTCACCGCCCGCGACGTCCCGGCGCGCTCGCTGCTGCCGTGCCTGGACCTGCTGAAGGAGCAGTTGCACGACTTCCCCCGGGCCTGCCGGCTCCTCGACGCCGGGCGCACCGCGCTCACCCCCCGCCCCTGACCCCGACATGCTGGACGAACCCGTGACCCCCTCCATCGGCTCCGGCCCGCACACCGTGCGGCTGACTCTCACCGGCGATCTGGACTACGACACCTGCGCGGAACTGCTCCAGCGTGCGCGGGCGGCTCTGGAGGGCCGCGAGGACGTCGACGAACTGCGCCTGGACTGCGGGCGGCTGGAGCTGGTCGACTCCATGGGGCTGTCGACCCTGCTGCAGATCCACCGCTCCGCCTGCCGGGACGGCATCTCGTTCCACCTGGACGAGGTCGGCCCGGCGCTGCGGCGCCTGCTGGAACTCACCGGCACCTACGAGTACCTGACGACGCCCCAGCAGTCCGAGCCGCCCGCCGAGAGCCGCCACGGCCGCTCCTGAGCCGAGACGGTACGGCTACGGGCGCAGGGCGCGCAGCAGCAGGTCGGCCAGGTGGTCGGCGACCTGCTGGGGTGTGAGGGGACCGTCGGGGCGGTACCACGTCGACAGGTGGTGGACCGAGCCGAAGTGGTAGTCGACCACCAGGTCCGCCGGGGTCGCCCGGGAGAAGACGCCGGACCCCTGGCCCTCCTCGACGAGCGCGCGGAAACGCTCGTGGTAGCGGCGCCGCTCGGAGCGGACCTGCTTGTTCTTCTCGGGGCTGAGGTGGTGCATGGAGCGCCAGAAGATCATCGCGTCGTCGAGGTTGTCGATGGTCGTCACCACGACGTCCGCGGCCGCGGCCCGCAGCCGCTTCTCGACCGGCTCGTCGGCGCCGGCCACGGCGTCCAGCCGTTCCTGCTGGATGCGCAGCACGCGCGCGTACACCTCGTGCAGCAGGTCGTCCTTGGAACCGAAGTAGTGGTACAGCGCTCCCTTGGTGACGCCGGCCGCCTCGACGATCTCCTGTACCGAGGTGCGGTCGTAGCCCTGCTCGGCGAAGAGCCGGGTGGCGGCGGCCAGGAGCCGCTGAGGCACGGGCGTGCCGTCCGAGTCCGTGGTCCTGGGCACTGCCGCCACCTGCCTTTCCGTTCTGCTGTCAGTTGCCTTGCGTGCGGGAACGCAGTTCCCGCCGGAGGATCTTCCCACTGGCCGTCTTCGGCAAGTCCGGCAGGATCTCCACCTGACGCGGATATTTGTAGGCGGCCAGTCTCTCCTTGCAGTAGGCGGCGAGTGCATCCGGGTCCGTTTCGGCGTCCGGGCGCAGGCTGATGAACGCCTTGACGGTCTCCCCGCGGTAGCCGTCGGGCACGCCGACCACGGCGGCCTCGCGCACCGCCGGGTGCGTGTAGAGGACGTCCTCGACCTCGCGCGGCCACACCTTGAAGCCGGACGCGTTGATCATGTCCTTCTTGCGGTCGACGACGTACAGCCAGCCCTGCTCGTCCATGAAGCCGATGTCGCCGGTGTGCAGTTCGCCGCCGGGGAACGTCTCGGCGGTGGCGTCGGGGCGGCGCCAGTAGCCGGGCACGACCTGCGGCCCGCTGACGACGATCTCGCCCTGCTCGCCGAAGGGCACCTCCTGGCCGCTGTCGTCGACGATCCGGACGACCGTGTCGGGACCGGGCAGCCCCACGGCGAGGGTCCCGGACACCGGGTCGACCGGTGCCTCCAGCCCGGGCGGCACGGAGGCGCAGGGCGCGGTGCACTCGGTCAGCCCGTAACCGTTGCGGATGTACGGGCCGAAGCCCGCCCGGAACTTCTCCACGAGCGCCGGGGGCAGCGGGGCGCCGCCGGAGGAGATCACCCGGAAGGAGGAGAAGTGGTCCCGGGTGACGGCGGGGTGGGCGGCCAGAGCCATGAAGGCCGTGGACGGGCCGACGGTGTAGTGCGGCCGGTGCTCGGCGAAGGCGTCGAGCACCGCACCGGCCTCGAAGCGGTAGGCCAGCACGAGCGTGCCCCCGCTGTTCAGGCAGGCGCCGAACTGGCAGACCATGCCGGTGATGTGGAACAGCGGCGCCAGGGCGAAGTAGACGGGCCGCTCGGGCAGTCCCAGGCCGGTGCGCTGCCGCTCGGAGTTGTACATGATGTTGCGGTGCGTGTTGGTGGCGCCCTTGGGTGTGCCGCTGGTGCCGGAGGTGTAGCTGATCAGCGCGATGTCGTCCGGGCCGGGGTCCCGGTCCTGCGGCGCCTTGTGCCCGGCCCGGGCCACGGTCACCAGGTCGGCGGCGTCCGGGGGCTGCGGCAGCCGTTCGAAGGTCAGCAGGCGCGCGTCGCCGCGGCTCTGGAAGTCCAGCTCGCACCCGGTGAGCACGATCCGCACGGGCGAGTCGGCGGCCGTCTCACGCAGATACGACTCCCAGGCCCGGTCCGAGCAGATCAGCGCGGCGACCTCGCCGTCCTTCAGGACGTGCGCCACCTCGCCCGACTTGTACATCGGGTTGACGGGCACGACGACCGCACCCGCCTTCCACGCGCCCAGCAGGGCCAGCACGAAGTGCGGGGAGTTCTGCAGCAGCACCGCGACCCGGTCGCCGCGCCGGAGACCGCGCTCCGCGAGGTGCCCGGCGACGGAGTCGCTGAGCTCGTCGACCTCCCGGTAGGTCAGCCGGCCGTCGAAGTAGGCCAGGAAGTCGCTCCCTGGCGACTCGGCCACGGCCCGGCGCAGGGCGTGCACCAGGGAGTCCGCAGGGCTGATCGCGCCCTTCTGGGCGTCGCTGAGCAGGGCGGTCCAGGGCTTGGCGGCGTAACGGGACGCGGTCACCGGTCGGCCTCCCACTGCTGCTGGATGCGGTTCATGCCGGACAGCCACCGGTCGGGGTCACCGGCCCGGGCCTGATGGTAGGCGGCGACCTCGGGGTGCGGCAGGATCAGGAACCTGTCCTCCTCGATGCCTTCGAGCAGGGCGTCCGCGACGGTCTCCGGCTCGATCGCGGTCGGCCGGAGCACCAGGTCGCCGGCACTGCCGGTCGCGGCCAGCATGTCGGTGCGCACACCCTGCGGGCAGATGGCGTGGACCTTCACGCCCCGGTGCCGGTACGTCAGCGACAGCCACTCGGCAAAGGCGAGCGCGCCGTGCTTGGTGACGGCGTAGGGCGCCGCCCCGATCATGGTGAGCAGCCCGGCGGCGGACACGGTGGAGACGAACCGGCCGCTGCCGCGCTCCAGCCAGGCGGGGAGCAGCTCCTGAGCGGCCCGCACATGAGCCATGACGTTCACGTCCCAGGAGAGGGCCCACGCCTTCTCGTCCAGCGGCTGCCCGGGATCAATGCCGTCGGCGGCGACACCGGCGTTGGCGCAGTACACGTCGACGGTCCCGCCGAGCGCGTCCCGGGCGTCCGTGACGATCACCGAGGCGTCACCGGCCACGGCGATCCCGCCGATCTCGTCCGCGACGCCCTTGGCCCGCTCGGCGTCGAGGTCGTTGACGACGACCCGGGCCCCTTCGGCGGCGAACCGCCGGGCCAGCGCGGCCCCGATTCCACCGCCGGCCCCCGTGACAACGACTCCGGCTCCTTGAAAGGCTCCCACCATCGGTCTCCTCAGTCGCGGCTCAAGCACTGGCGCCAGACTAACCGGTCGGTATGTACCAGGGAAGGGTGCTGGAGCGCCCGGAAGGGGCGCGGGGAACTGCGCGACAAGCCCACAAGCCACCCGCGGCCTCCCCTCAGCCCGAGGAAGCGCATACCGTGCCCATGCCGACCGTCCCCGCTCAAGGAGGTCACCGCATGCGCCCTTCCAGACGAGCCCTCATCACCACCGCCACGGCGGCAGCCGTATCCGCCACATCCACCGCCTCCGCCGCCCAGCGCCGCAGGCACCTGCGCACCGGCTTCGAACGACTCGCCCAGGACGGCTACTCCCTGCTCGACGGCAAGAAAGTCGGCATCGTCACCAACCCCACCGGTATCACCCGCGACGCCCGCCACATCGTCGACGTCATGCACGCCGACGCCCGCGTCGACCTCACCGCCGTCTTCGGCCCCGAGCACGGCTTCCGCGGCACCGCCCAGGCCGGCGGTTCCGAGGGCCGTTACGACGACCCGGCGACGGGCCTGCCCGTCTACGACACCTACCTCAAGAGCGGCCGGCCGCTCGCGGACGTCTTCACCGCGTCCGGCGTCGACACGGTCGTCTTCGACATCCAGGACGTCGGCGCCCGCTTCTACACGTACATCTGGACGCTGTACGACTGCATGGAGGCCGCCGCGCTCGCCGGCAAGCGGTTCGTGGTCCTGGACCGGCCGAACCCGGTGACCGGCCGCGCGGCCCTCGGCCCCGTCCTGCACAAGGAGTTCGCCACGTTCGTCGGGCGGCAGCCGATCTCCCAGGCCCACGGGATGACCGTCGCGGAACTGGCGCGGCTGTTCAACGCCGAGTTCCTGACCGAGCCCGTGCCCCTCAGGACCGTGACGATGTCGGGCTGGAGGCGCTCGGAGTTCTACGACGCCTCCGGGCTGCCCTGGGTGCCGCCCAGCCCGAACATGCCGACGCCCGAGACGGCCCTGGTGTACTCGGGCACGTGCCTGTTCGAGGGCACGAACCTGTCGGAGGGTCGCGGCACGACCCGGCCGTTCGAGCTGCTGGGCGCGGAGGGCGTCGACCGGCGCTGGGCGGCCGCGGCGAACGAACTCGCCCTGCCCGGGGTGCGGTTCAGGGAGGCGTACTTCGCGCCCACCTTCTCGAAGTTCCAGGGCAGGACGATCGGCGGTGTGCAGGTCCATGTGCACGACCGGGCCGCCTTCGACCCGGTCCGCACGGGGATCGCCCTGCTCGTCACCGCGAAGCGGGTCTGGAGCGGCTTCGCCTGGCGCCCGGACAACTGGATCGACAAGCTCACCGGCTCCGCGCGCGTGCGCACGATGATCGACGCGGGCGCGGACGCCGACGAGGTGGTGGCCGGCTGGCAGGAGGATCTGGCGGGCTTCCGCCGGATGCGCCGGAAGTACCTCCTCTACCGCTGAAGTCTCCACCACGTACCGGTCTCCCCCTCACCGGCTCCCACCGCTGAGGCCGATACGCCGTGACGTATGGCCAAGCTCCCCCGTTGGCAGGACGATGCGCCCACATCGTGGCGTCACCCGGGGGCTAGGGGGCCTGTCATGGCGGATCCGGCGATGAGTGTGACTCCCTACTGGGAGTTGGTCTTCGACGCGGACGGGGACCCGGACGGCCGTCGGCGCGACCGGCTCCTCACCGGGGTGACCGAGCGGGGCGTGCGCGATCTGATCGTCTTCGCGCACGGCTGGAACAGCGACCGCTCGGGGGCGACCCGCCTCTACGACCGCTTCTTCTCACCCGTCCCGCGGCTGGCCCCGGCGGCCCGGGTCGGGTACGCCGGCGTGCTGTGGCCGGCGATGCGGTTCTCCGACGAGCCGATCCCGGACTTCCCGCGGGCCGTGGCGGCCGATCCGCCGAGGCGCCCGGTGCTGGACAAGGACACCCGCCACGCGCTGCTGGAGACGTTCCCGGGCCGGGCGATCCTGGTGGACCAGATCGCCCGGCTGCTGGCACAGCAGCCGCAGGAGGAGGCCGAGCTGGAGGAGTTCGGGCGGCTGGTGCGGACGCTGGTGGAGGTGGTGGCGCCCGGCCCGCAGGCGCTGTTCGCGGCGGACACGGTGGCGGAGGGCGTACCGCAGAACGAGCCGGAGATGTTCGCCGGGCCTTCGGCGGCCGTCTGCGAGGAGTTCGCGCGGGCGCTGGCGGAGTGCGAGCCACCCCGGACACCGGGGTTCAGGATCCCCAACCCCTGGGACGGTGCGCACGAGTTGCTGCGGCAGGCGACGTACTACGCGATGAAGCGGCGCGCGGGGACCGTGGGTGAGCGGGGGCTCGGCCGGGTCGTCGGGCAGCTGGCGAAGGCGGCCCCGGGTGTGCGGGTGCACCTGGTCGGGCACAGCTTCGGCGCGCGGCTGGTGTCGTTCGCGCTGCGGGGCCTTCCCGACGGCGTGCGCACGGTGAAGTCGGTGACGCTGCTCCAAGGGGCGTTCTCCCACTACGCGTTCGCGGCCCGGCTGCCGCACGACGCCCGGGCCGGAGGGGTGCTCCAGGGACAGCAGAACCGCGTCGACGGCCCCCTGGTGTGCTGCCACTCCCGGCACGACAAGGCCCTGGGCACGATGTACCCGCTGGCGTCGCGGATGGCGGGTGACAGCCGGTCGGCCGCCGAGGGGGCCGTCGGGCGGGCGCTGGGCGCCAAGTGGGGCGCGCTGGGCCACGACGGGGTGCGGGCGGTGCCGGGCACGCGTGCGTACACCCTCGCCGAGGCCCTGGCCGCGGGACTGCCCGCCTCGGGGTGCGTGAACGTCGACGCGGCGGCCGTGGTCAGACGCGGCGGGCCGCCGGCCGGCGCGCACAGCGACATCCTGCACGAGGAGCTGGTCCGGCTGGTGCTGGCGGCGGGCCGCGTTCGCTGACCCGCCGCCGGGTGGTGTGTCACCGGTGCGAGGTGAACTCCACGACCTGCTGGTAGGTCGGCCGGTTCTGCCAGCTGATCTTGCCGTGCTTGATGCCGCCGAGGGTGCGGTGGTTGATCGCGTCGGCGCACCACTGGTCGCCCGCCGCGCACACGTCGTCGCCGGGGTAGACCTGGGCCGCGGTCCTGCCGGCCGCCTGCTTCAACGTGCTGACGAGGATGTCCCGGCAGGCGGTGAGGCTGCCGCCGCCGCAGTACGTCCGGGCGAGCGGCCCCTTCACCTGTTCACCGAGCACCGCGCGGACGTCCTTGTCGACGTAGCTCCACCAGCCGTACTGGAAGGAGCTTCCGGCGTGCGAGCCGGTCGGGCCGTGCGCGGCCGAGGGGGACTCGTCGACGGGGAGATTGCGGGTGAAGGCCGTGTACAGCTCGCTGCCGAGGCCCGGTTCGAACTCGGCCTCGACCAGCAGCGGCCACCAGGCGTCCAGGATGCGGACCGCGTCGGCGTCGGCGTACTTCCTGGAACCGGCCGCGGTCTCCGTGCGCTTGCCCCCGGCGGCGACCCAGGCCTGGAGCTTGCTCACGGCGGCCGCAGCGGCCGGGTCGGTGACGGGTGCGCCGGTGACGGCCTTCAGGAGCCTGGGCAGGACGTCCTCGGCCCGCAGATCGGTCAGGCCCGCGTCCGCCATGGCCTTCACCAGGGAGGCCCGGGTCACCCCGCCCTGCTGGACCAGCCTCTTCACCCGGTCCTCCAGGAGGTTGCCGCGGTGCACGGACCCGTTGCCCCAGGGCGCGGTCGTGTAGTTCCTGGCCTGCTTGTTGTTCCAGGAGACGTAGTAGTCCTGGTCGGTGGAGTGGGGGTGGGCCGACGGCGGTGTGTAGTCGGCCGTGTTGGTCTTCGGGTCCCAGCCGCGCCACTCGTACGCCGGCCGTGCCCACGCCGGGAACTCGGCGTCGACGCCGGTCGCGCGCACCGGGTTGTCGCCGCTGTTGTAGTACGCGGTGTGCTCGGAGTCGGCGTAGAACCAGTTGAAGGTGTAGTTGATGTGCTGCACGGCCTTCTGGAAGGAGTCCGGGCCCTTGACGTGGTCCGGGTCGTTCAGCATCTGGAAGCCGATGATGGAGTCGGCCTCGTGCAGGAAGGACGAGCGCAGGGTGGTGTAGGCGACCTTCTTGCCGCCGACCGTCGCGCGGTACTCGACGGGGCCGTACTTCGTGCGCCAGACACGCATGGTGTACGAACCGGCCGCGGTGCCGTCGGCGGTGGTGGGCTTCCAGGCGTTCTTCTGCTCGATCTTCTCCATCGGCGTGCAGGTGCCGCGGTACAGGTAGTGGTGGTCGTCCTGGCACAGCTCGACGGCGTAGGAGTCGATGATGTCCTGGCCCGAGGTCGTGGCGCTCCACGCGTAGTCCTGGCCGCGGCCGAGCTCCACGTACATGCTCAGGCCGGCGAAGGAGGCGCCGCGGGCACTGAGGCCCGGGCCCTGGATCTCCTGGAGCAGGAGCAGCTGGGGGGCGAAGTAGCCGGTCTGCGGGCCGAACACGGCGACGGGGTGACCGCTCGCGGTGTGCTTGCCGCTGACGACGAGGGCGTTGGACATGCCGCGCCTCGCCGACGACGTGGCGGCCTTCGCCGCCGCGCCGGAGGCACCGGTCGCACCGGCCGTCGTGGCGCTGCCGGTGCGGTCGTACACGAGCGGCTCCGGCTCCACCGAGCCCGCGTCGGGCAGTGCGGTGCCCTGCGGGTCGGCGGGCTTGGTCCCGTACGGGAAGCTGCCGTCGTGCTGGGTGAGGACGGCCTCCGGGTCGTTGCGCATCCGGAAGGACTCCCAGATCTCGGTGCCCTCGGTGACGCCGTACTTCTCCTGGGCGGCCAGGAGCGAGAGGGCGTTGTTCACCTCGCCGCCGCCGCCGGAGCCGAACAGCGCGCCGATGACGGAGGCCAGCGCGACCAGGTCGGTGATCTTGAAGTGCTCGATGGTCCCGGCGTTGGTGACTGAGTCCTTGTGCCCGGTGAGTACGTACTCACCGGGGAAGTAGCGCCCGCTGTCGGAGGCGTCGATGTAGGAGTTGATGCCGTCGAGGTAGGCCCTGACGTCGGCGAGTGCCTGCTGTCCGCGCTCGCCGTTGGTGGCGACGGCGTTGTCGATCTGCGCCTGCAGATCGGCCTCGCTGTAGGGGGCGTGCCGCCAGAACTGCTGCTCGAGGCCCTGGTTGGAGGGCGCACCGCCCGCGAAGGAGGTCAGCTGACCGCGCCCGACGTGCCGGAAGACGTCCATCAGCCACAGCCGGTCCTGGGCTGCCGCGTATCCGGCGCCGAACTCCGTGCCGTATCTGGTGGTGCCGGTGATGTGCGGCACGCCGGTCTTCTTGTCCCGGACGATCGTCACGTCACTGCGTCCGGCCGGTTTGAGGCTGGAGGCGACCTGGTCGGCGGGGACTCCGAAGGAGGCGTCGTTGAAGAAGGTGTTGATCTTGTCGTTGGTGAGGCCGGGATGGCCCTTGGCCAGGTCGGCGTAGGGCCCGAGCTGGTCCTCGGCGTGCTCGGGCTGGGTGCCGAAGGCCTGGTTGAGGAGGATCTGGGCGAGGGTGGCGTTGCCGTTCTGACCGGGCGGGAGGATGTCCGAACACTGGTTGCCGCAGTGGTCGTTCGCCACGGCGGTGGCCTGCGTGGTCGCTGTTTCCGCGGCGGCAGCCGGGGCAAGCGGCGACAAGAGACCTGCAATCAGGGCGCATACCGATGCCGTTGTCAGGAACCCGGGGATTCCGCTGGGAGTTCTCATTCTGTCGAGAACGGTGCGTGGGGCACGCCGTGGCATGGGGGCTCCTCCCGACGGGGGTGGGCGGGGATGTTACCGCCGGTATCCCCCGGCTTGAAGATGAACAAGCGTCACTTTTTGAGGTCGGCACAACAGACACACGGATCACGGCAGTCGGCACGCGAGCCCCTTCGGGCCGCTTATGGAGGCCATTTGAAATCGGATGGAGCCGATTCGCTTGTCGATACGTCTATTCGGCGACGTCCGTACGACGACGCCGAAGTGACCGGATTACAGGTGCAGGTGTGACGGAGGTGCAGGACGATGGCCGGTTTCCGGAGTCTGGCGAGACAGGTCCGCGACCCGCGGTGCGATCTGGCCTTGCGACGCTATTCGCTGCGCAAGTGCCTTGAGAGGTTCGCCCCTTACGGGCACAGGGCGACCTGGGACCATCTGTGCTCCCGGGCAGGGTTCGGTCCCGAGGACCGCTCCCCCGATCCGGTGCGGCTCGTGGCCGCACTGGACGAACTGGAGGAAGCGCGGGCGGTCTGGCTGGCCTACGAGGTCGAGTTCGCCGAGCGCCGCAGGAAGGAGAAGCACGACGGGCTGCGCAGGCCGGGCAGCGTGGACGACTGGCACCGGCTGACCTGGGGCGGTTTCGGCGTGGCGTGGTGCGACGACCCGGCGGTCCATCCCCGTGAACCGCTGGCCGAGGTGCTGCGCCGGCTGATCGCCGCGCTGGAGCGCGAGCCGGGCTCGGCGTGCCCGGTGTGCGGCGGGGATCAGCTCGTCTGGAGGTACGACCTGGACCACGAACCCTCGTCCGGTCCGGTCTGCACGGACTGCGGCATCCTGGTGCCGCGTCCCGTGCTCACGCCCGAGTCCCTGGCCTATGCCAGGCGGGCGAGGTTGTTGGTGTCGGCTTGACGGATGCGGGTGCGCGGGGGGTGCGCCGGGGATGCCGCACCCCCACTGTCGGTGGTGACTGGCACCATCGACGCCATGATGCAGGTGTGCCTGAACGGTTCGCGGACGGCCGCTGACGGCGTGGCCGTGCCGCTGACACCCGAGTCGATGGCCGACTCGGCCGCCGAGGCCGTCGCCGCCGGGGCGACGGACATCCACGTCCACCCCAAGACGCCCTGCGGGCGGGACACGTTGTCGCCGCGGGTGCTCACACAGACGCTGTCGGCGATCCGGGACCGGGTGACGGTTCCGGTCGGTGTGACCACGGGCGCGTGGGCGGAGCCCGACCCCGCGGCCCGGCTGGAGCGGATCCGCGGCTGGACCGTGCTGCCCGACCACGCCTCGGTCAACTGGCACGAGCCGGGAGCGGAGGAGACGGCCGCGCTGCTCATGGAGCTCGGAGCGGGTGTGGAGGCCGGCATCTGGTCGGGCACGGACGGCGCGGAGCGGTTCGCCGCCTCGCCGCTCGGGCCGAAGGTGCTGAGGGTCCTGGCGGAGGTGACGGACACCGACCCGCGGGACGCGATCGCTACCGCCCATGGGCTGCTCTCCGACCTGGGGTCCGCGCACAGTCGCCCCGTGCTGCTGCACGGGGAGGACGGGGGCGCGTGGCCGGTGCTGCGGCTCGCGGGGCGACTGGGGCTGGCGACCCGGGTCGGCCTGGAGGACGTACTGATACGGCCGGACGGGGCGCCGGCGGGGTCCAACGCGGAGTTGGTGGCCGCAGGGCTGGTGGAGTACGGCCGGGCGTGAGGCGGTCGGCGGAGCGGTGACCGCGGGGCCGGCGAGGTACGGCGCCGTGAGGTACGGCGCCGTGACGCGGTCGGCGGAGCGAGGTACGGCGGCCGTGACGCGGTCGGCGGAGCGAGGCCCCGTGCTCGCTCAGCCCTGACTCTGCCGGTCCCGTTCCACCATCAGGCGGGAGCCCGCGCGCCGTTCGCCGAACGCGTCGTCCGGGTTGGACAGGACGCAGGTGTCCAGGGAGAGGCAGCCACAGCCGATGCAGTCGGCCAGATGGTCCCGGAGGCGGTTGAGCTGCCTGATGCGCTCCTCCAGCTCGGTGCGCCAGGTCTCCGAGAGGTGCGCCCAGTCCTCCCTGGTCGGCGTCCGCTCCTCCGGAAGCTGCGTCAGCGCCTCGCGGATCGTCGCCAGCGGGATACCGACCCGCTGCGCGGCCCTGATGAACGCGACCCGGCGGAGCGTGTCGCGGGCGTAGCGGCGCTGGTTGCCCGGGGTCCGGCGACTGCTGATCAAGCCCTTGGACTCGTAGAAGTGCAGGGCGGAGACGGCGGCGCCGCTGCGCGCGGCGAGCTGGCCGACCGAGAGCTCATGGATCTTCTCAGGAATCTGGGGCACCCCGCGAACACTACCGAGTCCGTTGACACAGCCCCGGCGGCCGACCATGCTAAGCAGTCGCTTAGACATACGAGCGCACAGACTCCCTGGACATGAGAGGCCTGGAAGAACATGGCAGAGCCGAGGATCTTCACGTCCATCGACGACCTGAGGGCGGCGGTGGGCGAACAGCTGGGGTACACCGACTGGCTCGACATCGACCAGAAGCGGATCGACCTCTTCGCGGAGGCCACCGGTGACCACCAGTGGATTCACGTCGACGCGGAGAAGGCCGCCGCGGGCCCCTTCGGCACCACCATCGCCCACGGCTATCTGACCCTGTCCCTGCTGCCCCTCTTCGGACCGCAGCTGATCGCCGTCGAGGGCGTGAAGATGGGCGTCAACTACGGCACGAACAAGGTGCGTTTCCCCGCCCCCGTCCCGGTCGGCTCCCGGCTGCGCGCCACGGCGAGCATCAGCGCCGTCGACGAGGTACCGGGCGGCGTCCAGGTGGCCGTCGCCTTCAGCGTCGAGCGCGAGGGCGGCGACAAGCCGGTCTGCGTCGCCGAGTCCGTGGCGCGCTACTACTTCTGAGGCCGGGTCACCCGGCTTCAGGCCGCCGGGTTCCGGGCTCCGACCATCCGCAGGACGAGGTCGGCGTACAGATCGCCGACCTCCTCCGGCGTCCGGGGCCCGCCGACGCTGAACCACCGCGCCACGTCGATGCAGAGGGAGAGCACGGCCAGCGTCGTGCCGTGGACGTCGATGACGTCGAACTCGCCCGACTCCACGCCCTCCTCGATGATCCCGCGCACCTCGCCGTCCACCTCGCGGCGCAGCGCGAGGATCTCGGCACGGGCGTCGGGCCCGAGCGAGTCGAGTTCGTACTGCACGACCCGCGCGGTGGTACGGCCGCCCGCGTGCCAGCGCACGAAGGAGCTGACCGCGTCGGCGAGCCGCTCGGTGGGGGTACCCTCCCGCCGGGACGCCGTCCGCAGGATCTCCAGGGCCTTCTCGTGCCCGATCCTGCTGATGCGGTGCAGCAGCTCTTCCTTGGTCTTGTAGTGGATGTAGAGCGCGGCCGGGCTCATCCCGGCTCGGCCCGCGATGTCCCGGGTCGTCGTGGCGTGGTAGCCACGCTCGGCGAAGGCCTCCACCGCGGCCACCAGCAGCCGCCGCGCCGCGTCGGGCGTGACCTCGCCCCACGCCTGCGCCTCGCCGCCGGCCGTCTCCTCCGCCGTACCCATCGCTCGCCCCTCTCCACTGGCAGGAGCAACACCATACCGCCCAAGGTGAGCGAGCGCTTAGTGTGCCCGCTCAGCGCTTCTCGTAGGGGGCGTACGAGGGGGTCGTCCCCGCGCCCTCCTGCCGGTCCCGGATCACCTTGGAAAGGGTGAAGGCCGAGGTGACCAGGTACAGGACGGCGATGGCGAGGAAGGCCCGCACCCAGGCGTCGGCGCTCAGCTGGTAGATGCCGATGGCGGTGGCCGCCATGGCGACGGCGAAGGACGCGACGGCCTGTCCGTAGAAGGCGGCCGTGTTCTGCTGCTTGCCCGGTGTGTCACTCATGGGGGCAAGCATCGGCGGACGTGGCCCGCGCCACATCCGCCGAGGTACTCAGGCAGGTACTCAGAAAGCCGACACGCCCGTCAGCGCCCGCCCGATGACGAGCTTCTGGATCTGGCTCGTGCCCTCGTAGAGGGTCATCACCCGGGCGTCCCGCAGCAGTTTGCCTGCCGGGTACTCGTCGATGTAGCCGTAGCCGCCGAAGACCTGGAGCGCGTTGTTCGCGGCGCGGACGGCGGCCTCCGAGGCGAACAGCTTGGCCTTGGACGACTCCACGGCGAAGGGCCGCCCCCGGTCGATCAGGTCGGCGACCCGCCAGGTCAGCAGCCGTGCGGCGTCCACGTCCAGGGCGATGTCGCTGAGCAGTTCCTGCACGAGCTGGTGGTGGGCGATGGTCCTGCCGAACTGCTCCCGCTCCCCCGCGTAACGCACGGCCGCGTCGAGGGCGGCCTGGGCGATGCCGACACAGCCCGCGGCGACCGACATCCGGCCCTTGGCGAGGGCCGACATGGCGATCGAGAAGCCCTTGCCCTCCTCACCGAGCAGGGCGGAGGCAGGTACCCGCACGTCCTCCAGGACGAGTTCGGCGGTGGCCTGGCCACGCAGCCCGAGCTTGCCGTGGACGGTGCGGCGGGTCAGGCCGGGCGTGTCGGTGGGGACGAGGAAGGCGGAGACGCCCTTGTGGCCGGGGGCGTCCGTGGAGCGGGCGAAGAGCAGGACCACGTCGGCCCAGGTGCCGTTGGTGATGAACATCTTGGTGCCGTTGAGGACGTAGTCGTCGCCGTCCCGTGCCGCCCTGGTCGCCAGGTTGCCCGCGTCGGAGCCGGTGCCCGGCTCGGTCAGGCCGAAGCAGCCGACCTCCGCGCCGGAGGTCAGGCCGGGCAGCCAGCGCCGCTTCTGCTCCTCGCTCCCCCAGGCGGCGACCGTCTTGGCGACGAGCCCCAGGGAGACGGAGACGATGCCGCGCACGGACGAGTCACCCCGCCCCAGTTCCTCCGTGACCAGGCAGTACGCGAGATGGTCGCCGCCTGAACCGCCGTACTCCTCGTCGATCGTCAGGCCCAGGAAGCCGACGTCACCGAGCTTCTTGACGATGCCCCGGTCGACCTCCTCGGCGCGGTCCCAGGCGACGACGTGCGGGGTGATCTCGCGCTCCACGAAGTCCCGCGCGAGCTGACGGACCGCGCTCTGCTCTTCGCTGAGCTCCAGATTCACCACAGGTCACCCCACTGAAAGCCAAAAGCTGTACGTTTAAATTAGCACTGCTAGTTTCTCCGTGCAGCCCTACTATGTGCGCCATGGCCCGACCGCGCAAGCCCTTGCTCAGCACCGACCGGATCGTCGAGACGGCCCGCGCGCTCGTCGACGCGGAGGGTCTGGCCGCCGTCTCCACGCGGCGGCTCGCCGCCGAACTGGGAGTCAGCGGGCCCTCGCTGTACAACCACTTCCGCACCAAGGACGAGATCCTGGAGGCGGTCGCCGACTCGGTGAGCGGCCAGGTGGACCTGACCATGTTCCAGGACGGCCGGGACTGGCGCACCGCGCTGCACGACTGGGCCGTCTCCTACCGCGCCGCGCTGCGCGACCACCCGAACATCGTCCCGGTGCTGGCCCGCGGCCCCGGCCGCCGCCCGGCCGGACTGCGCCTCGCGGACGCCGTCTACGGCGCGATGGTCGCCGCCGGCTGGCCGCCGGCCCAGGCGACGTCGATCGGCGCGCTGATGCGGTACTTCGTGATGGGCTCCGCGCTCGGCTCCTTCGCCGGGGGCTTCGTGGACGACGCGAGCGCGTACGACCCGGCCGACTACCCGCATCTCCAGCAGGCCCACCGCCTCGCCGAACAGCAGGAGAAGATCGACGAGAGGGCCTTCGAGACCGGATTGACGGCACTGCTGGACGGGCTGGCACGGCAGTACGAGCAGGTGCGGCGCACGGTGTAGCGACGCTTCGGCGTCGGCCGAAGCGTCCGTGTCCCATGCTGGGGGGCATGACCACGAGGGATCCGCAGGCGACGGCCCTGGCACGGCTCGCCGCGCTGTTCGCGGACGAGACCCGGGCCGCGTGCCTGCTGGCGCTGCTCGACGGACGGGCCTGGACTGCGACCGAGCTGGCGCGGCACGCGGGGGTCGCCGCGTCGACGCTGAGCGAGCATCTCAGCCGGCTCGTCGCGGGCGGGCTGCTCACCGAGGAGCGGCAGGGCAGGCACCGATACGTCCGGCTGGCCGACCCCCGGGTCGCACAGCTGCTGGAGGACCTGGCCGCCCAGGTCACGCCGGACCGAGCGGAACGGCCGCGCACCCTGCGCGCGTCGAGCGCCGGCTCGGCGATGGCCCGGGGCCGCACCTGCTACGACCATCTCGCCGGGCGGCTGGGCATCGCGGTCACCGATGCGCTGACGGCAGGCGGGCTGCTGGAGCAGGAGACGGGGTTCGCGCTCACCGACGCGGGGCTGGCCTGGTTCGCGTCGGCGGGCATCGGCCTGGAGCGGCGCGGCCGGCGTCCGCTGGCCCGGGCCTGCCTCGACTGGACCGAACGCCGGCCCCACCTCGCGGGCGTGGCGGGCGCCGCCCTGTGCCGGCACGCCCTGGACGCGGGCTGGTGCGTGCGCATCGGCTCGGAGCGCGCCGTGAAGGTGACGGCGGCCGGTGAACGCGCCCTGTTCGACCTGTTGGGCGTGGAGCCGGCGGCGCTGCGGTAGCCCCGTCCGAAAACCGCGAGCTTCTCCCTCCCCTCCCCTCCTGGCCTTCGGAGCATGATGTCGCACCCCTCCCCGCACCGTCCCGGTCGTCGCACCGACCTGCGGGCCGCCGGTGCGGCCGCCGTCACCGTCGTGCTGTGGGCGTCCGCCTTCGTGTCGATCCGCAGCGCGGGTGACGCCTACGCGCCGGGCGCCCTGGCCCTCGGGCGGTTGCTGGCCGGGGCGCTGACGCTGGGGGTGTTCTGTCTGCTGCGGCGGGAGGGGCTGCCACCGCGCTCGGCCTGGCGCGGGATCGCGATATCCGGCGTGCTGTGGTTCGGCTTCTATATGGTCGCCCTGAACTGGGGCGAGCAGCAGGTCGACGCGGGGACGGCCGCCCTGGTCGTGAACACCGGGCCGATCCTCATCGCGCTGCTCGGGGTCCGGCTGCTGGGCGACCCGATGCCGCCGCGGCTGCTGGCGGGGATGGCCGTGTCGTTCGCCGGTGCCGTGACGGTGGGTCTTTCCATGTCCGGCGAGGGCGGCTCCTCGGTGCTCGGGGTGGTGCTGTGCCTGCTCGCGGCGGTCGCGTACGCCGCGGGTGTCGTGGCGCAGAAGCCCGCACTGGGCTCGGCGAGCCCGTTGCAGGTGACGACGTTCGGGTGCCTGGTCGGCGCGGTGCTGTGTCTGCCGTTCGCCGGGCAGCTCGCGCGGCAGGCCGCCGCGGCGCCCGTCTCGGCGACGCTCAACATGGTCTACCTGGGCGTCTTCCCGACCGCCCTCGCCTTCACGACGTGGGCGTACGCCTTGTCCCGGACGACCGCGAGCCGGATGGGCGCGACGACGTACGCCGCGCCCGCACTGGTGGTGCTGATGTCCTGGCTGTTCCTCGGCGAGGTGCCGGGGCTGCTCACCCTGGTGGGCGGTGTGCTGTGCCTGGCGGGCGTGGCGGTGTCCCGGTCGCGGTCGCGGGCGGCGGCCCGGGCGGTGACTCCGGGAGGTGCTCCGGAGCCACTGCCCGAGGAGACCGGGGACTCAGCCCGCTGACTCGGCCTTCGTCTCCGGTTCGGCCTTCGCCTGCGCGGCGTCCGGAGCTTCGGCGCCGCGCGCCCGGTCCGCGAGAATCTTGATCGACACCAGGGCGATCACCGAGAGCCCGACGATGTAGCCGGACACGGCCATCGACGTGCCGGTGGCCTCCAGCAGCAGCACCATCATGAAGGGCGCGAGCCCGCCGCCCGCGACGGCCGCGATCTGGTAGCCGAGGGAGGCTCCGGTGTAGCGCATCTCGGGCGTGAACAGCTCGGCGAACAGGGCGGCCTGGGGCCCGTACATGATGCTCAGGAAGCAGCTTGCGACGAACGTGCCGACCGCGAGCCACAGCAGCGAGCCGGTGTCGATCAGCAGGAAGAGCGGTACGGCCCACAGGGCGATGCCGACCGCACCGAGGGCGTAGACCCGGATGCGGCCCACGCGGTCGGAGAGCGCGGCAGCGGCCGGGATCAGCACCAGCTGGGTGAGGCTGACGCAGAGCGAGACCAGGAGCACCGGGCCCTTCTTCATGTCCAGTTCCCGGGTCGTGTAGTCGAGGACGCCGGTGATGAGGATGTAGAAGGTGGCGGTGTTCACGGCAAAGGAACCGCCGGCCAGGAACACCGTGCCCAGGTGGCCGCGCAGGATGGTGCGCAGCGGCGAGCTCTGCTCGGACTTCTCCTTCTCGGCGAGGGCGCGTTCGGCCTCCCGGAACGCCGGCGTCTCCTCGACGCGGGTGTGGATGTACCAGGCGAGGCCGAGCACCAGCAGACCGACCAGGAACGGCACGCGCCAGCCCCAGGCGGCGAACGCCGAGTCGGTGGTGAGCGCGCCGGCCAGCAGGAAGACGGTGTTGGCGGTGACCACGCCGATGGGGACGCCGAGTTGTACGACGCTGCCGTAGACACCGCGCTTGCCCTCCGGGGCGTACTCGGTGGCCAGGAGCATCGCGCCGCCCCACTGGGCGCCGACGGCGACGCCCTGCGCGACCCGAAGCAGGACGAGCAGGATCGGGGCGGCCACGCCGATCGTGTCGTACGTCGGCAGCAGGCCGATGGCGGTGGTCGACACGCCCATCAGGGTGAGCGCGAGGACCAGCATGGGCTTGCGGCCGCGCTTGTCGCCGAGGTGGCCGGCGACGACGCCGCCGATGGGCCGGGCGAGGAAGCCGACGGCGAAGGTCGCGAACGAGGCGAGGACGCCGGCCGTGGCGCTGCCGGAGGGGAAGTAGAGGTCGCCGAGTACGAGAGCCGCGGCGATGCCGAAGACGAAGTAGTCGTACCACTCGACTGCGGAGGCGAGCGCCGCCGCGGTGGCCACCCGGCGGCGGTTGCCGACGGCGGGTGAGGTCGTGACGGGCTGAGCGGAAGGTGCCGTGTCCATGCGGTGCACGCTCCGGGGGGTGCGGGGACGGAACGGGGGGTGGCTCGGGTTCCGGGAACGTACTGACCGGACGGTATGGCCGTCAACGGGTCGCGCATCAGGACTTTTGCCTGTACTTGGCATCGACCGCGGGCCCGGGCATGCCTGAGGCCCCGGCCTCGCGGGAGGCCGGGGCGCCGGGGGCTCGGGGTTAGAAGACGACCAGGGCCCGGCCGCCCTTGCCCGCCAGCATGTTCTCGAAGGCCGCCGGAATGCCGTCCAGGGAGATGCGTTCCGTCACCAGTGCGCCCAGGTCGAGGCGGCCCGCCCGGATGTGGCCGGCCAGGACCGGGAGGTCCGCGGCCGGGTCGGAGTTGCCGTAGACGCAGCCGGAGAGGGTGCGGCCCCAGTGGAAGATCTCCAGGGCGTTGAAGGTGACCTGCTGGTCCTTGCCGCCGATGCCGACGACGGTGGTGCGGCCGCCGCGGCGGGTGGAGTCCCAGGCCGCCCGGATGCTGACCGCGCGCCCGGCGCACTCCACGGCCACGTCCACGCCCTGCTTGCCGGTGAGGCCGCGGATGTCGCGGGCGGTGGTGTCGGAGGCGACGACGTAGTCGGTGGCACCGGCCGCCCTGGCCAGTTCCTCCTTCTCCGGGGACACGTCCACCGCGACGATCTGCGAGGCGCCCGCGATCCGGGCGGCCTGGAGGGCGGACAGGCCCACTCCCCCGACGCCGAACACCGCGACCGTCTCGCCCTGCCGGACCCGGGCCGAGTGGTGGACAGCGCCGTAGCCGGTGAGGACGGCGCAGCCGAGGAGGGCGGCGTCGGTGAGCGGGACGCCGTCGGGGACGGGCAGCACACAGGCGGCGGAGACGACCGTCTCCTCGGCGAACGCGGCGACGTTGAGGCCGGGGTGGAGGTCGGTGCCGTCAGTGGTGCGGGCGTAGACGTCACCGGTGCCGCTGAGGGCCTCGGCGCACAGCCACACCTCGCCGAGCGAGCAGGCGTGGCAGGCACCGCAGGAGGGGGCCCAGTTGAGGACGACCCCGTCTCCGGGTGCGACGTGGGTGACGCCCTCGCCGACGGCGACGACAGTGCCGGCGCCCTCGTGGCCGAGGACGGCGGGGACGGGCACGCGCATGGTGCCGTCGGACAGGGACAGGTCGGAGTGGCAGACCCCGGCTGCGGCGAGCCGGACGCGGACCTGGCCGGGTCCGGGGTCGGGCAGCTCGATGCCGGTGATCTCCAGCGGGGAGCCGACGGCGGGCAGGACGGCGGCGCGGACAGCCATGACGGTGGGAACTCCCTGGCTAGAACTGGCTGGAACTGGCTAGAACTGGAGCGACTTGGTCTGGAGGTACTCGGCCAGGCCGTGCACGCCGAGTTCGCGGCCGACGCCGGAGTGCTTGTAGCCGCCGAACGGCGCGAGGGGGTTGAAGCGGCCGCCGTTGATGTCGACCTGGCCGGTCTCCATACGGCGCGCGAAGGCCACCGCCTCGGCCTCGTCACCGGCCCAGACGGCACCGGCCAGGCCGTAGACGGTGCCGTTGGCGATGCGCAGGGCGTCCTCCTCGTCCTCGTAGGCGAGGATCGACAGGACGGGGCCGAAGATCTCCTCCTGCGCGATGGTCATGTTCTCGGTGACGTCGGCGAACACGGTCGGGCTGACGAAGTAGCCGCTTCCGCGTGGGGCTTCGGGGCCGCCGGCGACCAGCCGGGCGCCTTCCGCCACGCCCTTCTCGATGTAGCCGCGCACCCGGGCCTGCTGCTTGGCGTTGACGACCGGGCCGATGCGGTCGCCGTACTTGCCGGCGGCCGCGGCGGCGAGCTCGACGGCCTCGTCGTACTGTTCGCGGTGGACCAGCATCCGCGTCCAGGCGCTGCACGTCTGGCCGGAGTTGGACATGACGTTGGCGACCCCGACGTTGACCGCCTTGGCCAGGTCGGCGCTCGGGAGGATGACGTTGGCGGACTTGCCGCCCAGCTCCAGCGCGACCTTCTTGATCTGCCCGGCGGCGATCGCGGCGATCTGCCGGCCGACGGCGGTGGAGCCGGTGAAGGAGACGAGGTCGACACCGGGGTGCTCGGCGAGGGCCTGACCGGCGACCGGGCCGAGGCCGGTGACCAGGTTGAAGACACCGGCCGGGATGCCCGCCTCGTGCACGGCGCCGGCGAACAGGCGGGCCACCAGCGGGGTGTCCTCGGCGGGCTTCACCACGATCGTGCAGCCCGCCGCGAGGGCCGGGGCGACCTTCGCGACGATCTGGTGCAGGGGGTAGTTCCAGGGCGTGATCGCGGCCACGACTCCGACCGGCTCCTGGTGCACGACCGAGTTGCCGGTCTTCTCCTCGAAGGCGTACGTCGCCGCCAGTTCGGCGTAGGAGCCGGCCACCGCGATCGGCACACCCGCGTGGACGGCCTGCGAGAACTTCAGCGGCGAGCCGAGTTCGGCCGTCACCGTCTCGGCGATCTCGTCCGCGCGGGCCACGAGCACGTCCCGCAGGGCGGACAGACGCGCCGCGCGCTCGGCGGGCGGGGTCGCGGCCCAGCCGGGCAGGGCGGCGCGAGCGGCCCGTACGGCACTGTCGACGTCCTGGGCGGTGCCCGCCGGGACCGTGCCGATGACCTGCTCGTCGACCGGGTTCACGACCTCGATCACGTCGGGGCCGGCGGCGGGGCGCCAGGCGCCGTCGATGTACATGCCGTCGTGTGCCTTCATCGCGCTTCCTCCGGGGCGGGGCGTCGTCGTCCGGCACATAAACTAGCGGCGATAGTTTTCTGGCGCCAGACACCACCGGTCATCAGAGCACGCGGACGGTCACCGCCGGATGTGCCGCTCCTCACTCCCCCAGGTCGGGAAGGCGGTCGGGGTGCGGGCAGATCCGGTCGCCGTGCTGGTCGAAGACGAGGAGGTGGGCGAGGTCCACGAGGAGCGGTACCTGCATCCCGTGGCGAAGGGCCAGGTCCGGGGTGGTGCGGACGATGAGGTCGCCGGGCAGGCGCACGTCGGCGGTCGCGGGGGCGGCGGTCTCGGGACGGTCCACGGCGATCACGGGTCCGGCCCGCCCGGCCCCGGTCCGCTCCCGCAGCCGGGTCAGGACCGAGCCGTCGCGGCGGCGCCGCCGGGCGGGGCGGCCGGGGCGGGGGCGCGGGGCCTCAAGTTCGGGGACGACGGCCGGGCTGGATCCGGTGTTGAAGTGGACGAGGATCTCGTGCCCCTGGAACTCCACGTGCTCGACGAGGCCGGTGATCGGCACCTCGCCGGGGCGGGCCGCGCCGTGCTTGGCGATCCGGACGGCCTCCGAGCGCAGGCCGACGATGACCTCGCGGCCCTGCTGGACCCGCAGCAACTGGTGGTCGAGGGAGAGCGGCTCGGGCAAGCGCAGGAACTGCTTGCCCAGGCTGATGGTCATCGCCCCGTCCAGCGGGGCGCGCACCAGGCCGCGCAGCAGGTTGATGCGCGGAGTGCCGATGAACGCGGCGACGAAGACGTTGCGGGGGAGCGCGTAGACCACACGGGGGCTGTCGACCTGCTGCAGCACGCCGCCGCGCAGCACCGCGACCCGGTCACCGAGCGACATGGCCTCGGACTGGTCGTGCGTGACGTAGATCGTCGTGACGCCCAGTTCCCGGGTGAGCCGGGAGATCTCGGCCCGCAGATGGGTGCGGAGCTTGGCGTCGAGGTTGGACAGCGGCTCGTCCATCAGGAAGGCGGAGGGGTGGCGGGCGATGGCCCGGCCCATGGCGACCCGCTGTCGTTCACCGCCGGACAGCTGGCCGGGCAGGCGGTCGAGGAGGTCCTCGATGCCGAGCATGCGCGCGGTGGCGTCGACGCGGGGGCGGGGATCGGCGCCCGGGGACTCGATGCGCAGCGGGAAGCCGATGTTGTCGCGGCCGGTCATGTTCGGGTAGAGGGCGAAGTTCTGGAAGACCATCGCCATGTCCCGGCCGGAGGGCGGCAGTTCGTTGGCGTACTCGCCGTCGAGCAGCAGCCGGCCCTCGTCGATCTCCTCCAGCCCGGCGATCATTCGGAGCACGGTCGACTTCCCGCAGCCGGACGGGCCGAGCAGCACGAGGAACTCGCCGGGCGTGATGTCCAGCGTCAGCCGGTCGACCACGCGGGTGCCCCGCGGGTAGGCCTTGCTCACGTCGTGCAGGGAGATGGCGCGTGTCATGAGGGGCCCCCGAGGGGTCATCAGGGCGCTGGTGCTCCGCGGTCGGAAGCCCCGTGCGGGTCGTACGGGGCTGTGGGTCACGGAAGTTAACGGAATGTGCGCGGCCGGGGGAAGAGACCGGACAAGATCGGGGGCTCCGGTCCATCTGGTGAGAAGGCGGACGGACCGGTTCAGGGGCCCGCCGGGACCGGTCCGGGTCAGCGGTCTGCCGGGACCGGCCCGATCAGGGGTCGGCCGGGACCGGCCCGATCAGGGGTCGGCCGGGACCGGCCCGGGTCGGGCCGTCGGTCCGGACCGGTCCGGGTCAGCGGATGCCGGTGGGGCGGGCGAAGGCGACCGGGCTCCCGGCGAAGCCCTCCTTGCGGTCATGGCCGCCGCAGGTGATCAGCCGCAGCTCGCCCCGATTGACGGCCGAAGAGGGCACAGCAGCGCACTACGGCGCGTCAGATATCGCTCTTCCGGCGCAGCGACACCCCGCCCGCGAAGCCCTTCGGCCCCGTACGTCGCCCCCTGCCCGGGTCCTCCGGCCCGTCCGGGTCCTCCGGCCCGTCCGGCTCCTCCGGCCCGCCCGGCTCCTCCGGCTCCCGCGGCGTCCGGACGGCGACCCCCGACGACAGCAGCAACAGCACGCCCAGCATCACGAACGGCGCCGCCACACCCGCGACCCCGGCGATCAGACCGGCCGCGGCGGGCGCGGCGACCTGCCCGAGGCGGTTGCCGGTCAGGCGCAGGGCCAGGGCGGTGGAACGGGCATCGTCAGGGGCCGCCTGGACGACGGTCGTCATCGACAGCGGCTGGCCGACCCCGAGGCAGAAGCCCAGCGCGACCAGCAGCAGTCCGAGCGCCCACACCGGCACCGGCAGGGCGATGCCGGCGCACAGCAGGGCCGCCAGCAGACAGGTGAGCGTCAGCAGCAGGGTCCGGCCGAGCAGCCGCAGCAGGGGCGTCAGCACCAGGCGGCAGGCGATCGTGGCCGCCGCGCGCAGACTCAGCAGGACGCCGATCACGGACGGCGCGATGCCGCGGTGCTCGCCGACCACCGGCAGATAGGCGGTCAGGATGTCGGTGGCGGACAGCACGGCCAGGCTGATCAGGATGCCCGCCGGTACCCCGCGGGTGCGCAGGATGCCGCGGACGGGGACCCGGGCCCCCTTGTCCGCGCCGGAGGCGGACGGCGTACGGCGGTGCTCGATGCGCCACAGCGAGGTGAACGCGACCGCCGCGGTCGCGCCCGCCACGATCAGGGCGAGCGCACTGCTGCCGGCCATGTCCTCGCCGCCGATCAGCGCACCCGCGGCGACCGGTCCGACCAGCTGGCCGAGGGCGGCGCCGATGGTGAAGTGGCCGAAGTTGCGGTCCTGTTCGTGCGGTGCGGACTGGCGGGCGACGAGGGACTGGGAGCCGATGACGAAGCACAGGTGTCCGAGGCCCATCACACCGCTCCACAGGGCCATCGTCCGCAGGGAGCCGGCCGCGCCGCTGAGGGCGCAGCCGCCGGATATGAGCACCACGCCGACCGGCAGCAGCGGCGCGCAGCGGCCGTGGTCGGTGCGCCGGCCCAGGGGCACGGCGGCGAACAGGGGCAGCAGCGCGTAGACACCGGCGATCACACCGACGGCGCGCTCGTCCGCGCCCAGCGCGAGGGCCCGGTAGGAGACGGCGGGCCGGGCCATCGACACCGCCCCCTGCGCGAAGGAGAAGGCGATGACGAGGCGGAGCAGCCAGCCGCGGTTCCCACCGGGCCTCACGATGACGTCCTCCATGGAGTGGCTCAGATGATCCCGAACAGCATGCCCGCGCCGAGGATGACCAGGCAGGTGAGGGCGGCCCACTTCACGACGAACCTGGTGTGGTCGCCGAACTCCACCTTGGCCATGCCGACCAGGACGTAGACGGCCGGGACGAGCGGGCTGGACATGTGCAGCGGCTGGCCGACCAGCGAGGCGCGGGCCATCTCCAGCGGGGTGACGCCGTGCGCGGCACCCGCCTCGGCGAGGACGGGCAGGACACCGAAGTAGAAGCCGTCGTTGGACATGAAGTACGTGAGCGGCAGGCTCAGGATGCCGGTGACGAGGGCCATGTGCGGACCCATGCTGCCGGGGATGACGTCCACCATCCACTTGGCCATGTGGTCGACCATGCCGGTGCCCTGGAGGACGCCGGTGAAGACGGCGGCGGCGAAGACCATGCCGGAGACGTTCAGGACGTTGTCGGCGTGGGCGGCGAGGCGGGCCTTCTGGTCGGGGATGTGCGGGAAGTTCACGGAGAGGACGAGCGCGGCGCCGATGAGGAACAGCACCGGGATCGGCAGCCACTCCATGATCATGGCGGTGAGCAGGCCGACCGTGAGCAGCGCGTTGAACCAGTACAGCTTCGGACGCAGGGTGGGCCGGTTCGGGTCGAGGCCCTGGAAACCGTCGTCATCCGAGGCGGCGGAGGCGGCGCCGCCCGGGGCGCCCGCGGGGGCGTCGGTGCCGGAGCCCGCGGCGGCCGTGCCGCCCTTGCTCATCGAGACCTTGCCGTCGCCGGAGGCACCGGAGCCGACGAGGACCGTCTCGGTCTCCTGCTCCACCTCCAGCACCTCGTCCAGGGTCAGCACGCCCAGCCGGCGGCGCTCGCGCACACCGAGCACGTAGGACAGGACGAAGACGAAGGCCAGGCCCACCAGGAGCGCCGGGATCATCGGGACGAAGATGTCGCTGGCGTCGAGCTTCAGCGCGGTGGCGGCGCGGGCGGTCGGACCGCCCCAGGGGAGGGTGTTCATCACGCCGTTGGCCATGGCGGCCACACCGGTCATCACGACCAGGCTCATCTTCAGTCGCTTGTACAGCGGGTACATCGCCGAGACGGTGATCATGAAGGTGGTCGAGCCGTCGCCGTCCAGCGACACGATCGCGGCGAGCACGGCGGTGCCGACGACGATCCGCATCGGGTCGGCCTTACAGAATTTGAGGATTCCGCGGACGATCGGGTCGAAGAGACCGACGTCGATCATCACGCCGAAGTAGACGATCGCGAACATGAGCATCGCCGCGGTGGGGGCGAGGTCGGTCACGCCGTCGAGGACGTAGTCGCCGAGCTTGGCGCCCTTGCCGACGAACACGCAGAACAGCGCGGGAATCAGCACGAGCGCCGCGATCGGCGACATCTTCTTCATCATGATCAGGACCAGGAAGGTCGCGATCATGGCGAAGCCGAGGATGGTCAGCATGAGTGGATACCTAACGTTCGCCCTTGAACATCCCACCAGGGCCGGCGGTTCCCGAGACGTTAGGTCCCGTCAAGCAGCGTTAACAAGACGTTGACCTGCGAGCAATAAGCGCAAAACTGCTGGTCACAGCTTTGCTCAGGTCAGAGCGGTGAGCTTTTCGGTCATGGCGGCGGGTGCGGCGGAGCTCGCGGGGGCGACCTCGACGGGTACTCCGTTGAGGACCGCGTTGCCCGACAGCGGGTCGAGGAGACGGCCGTCGAGGAGCTGGTTGACGTTGACGCCCGGGTCCGTGGAGGCGTGCCGGAGACGAGTGCCGGGGCGGTTGTGGCCCCAGCCGTGCGGCAGGCTCACCACGCCCCTGCGGATCGCGTCCGTGACCTCGGCGGGTGCGACGACCTCTCCCCCGGCGCCGTTCACACGCACGGCGGCCCCGTCCTCGACACCCAGCCGCTCGGCGTCCTCGGGGTGGATGTGCAGGGTGCAGCGGTTGGAGCCGCCGGTGAGGGCGGGCACGTTGTGCATCCAGCTGTTGTTGGAGCGCAGATGGCGGCGGCCGACCAGGACGAGTCCCTCCGGGCGTTCGGCGAGGGCGGCGCGCAGGCGGGGCAGGTCGTCCGCGATCGGGCCGGGCAGCAGCTCCACCTCGCCGCTGCGGGTCTTCAGGGGCTGCGGCAGGCGGGGCCGCAGCGGGCCGAGGTCGATGCCGTGCGGGTGCGCGAGCAGCTTCTCCAGGCTGAGCCCGTCCGGCCGTACGCCGAAGCCGTCGCCGTAGGGGCCGAGGCGCAGCATCATGTCGAGCCGGCGCTCGGGGCCGTTGTCGCCGGTGAGCCGGCCGGCGAGCTCGCGAGGATCACCACCGTGGACGGGCGAGTGGGGCTCCTGCACCGCCTTGCCGAGGGTCTGGTCGATGACCATCCGGTCGACGGCCGCCGGGTCGGCTCCGTGCATGCCGGTGACGGCGAGGACCAGCCGGGCCAGGATCTCCGTCTCCGCCATGCGGCCGGGCTCCAGCGGGATCGCCGGGCGGGTGTAGCGGACCTGGTTGCGTACGGCGAGCGTGTTGAAGGCGAAGTCGTGGTGGGGGCTCTGGGAGGGCGGGGGCGGGGGCAGGACGACGTCGGCGTGGCGGGAGCTCTCGTTGAGGTAGGGGTCGACACTGACCATGAAGTCGAGCGAGTCG
This sequence comes from Streptomyces sp. NPDC101110, assembly GCF_044759525.1. Taxonomy (NCBI): domain Bacteria; kingdom Bacillati; phylum Actinomycetota; class Actinomycetes; order Kitasatosporales; family Streptomycetaceae; genus Streptomyces; species Streptomyces sp. NPDC101110. The sequence continues at coordinate 81,873 of NZ_JBIVZM010000018.1, forward strand.
AGGGCCTTGTCGAGCCGGTCGCCGTCGGGCGCGGACAGCACGGGGTTGGTGGCCACGGCGATCAGCGCCCGCACCGGCTCGCCCTCCTCGGTGGCGGTGTCGATCTCCTCCGCGAGGGCCGAGATCGGCAGTTCGCCCTTGGCTTCGGGGTGTTCGCTCACCCGGGAGTGCCAGCGCCCGAGGGCGAAGCCGCGGCCGGGGCCCGCGGGGCGTGGCGTCTTGTCGGTGGCGGCCTGCGGGAAGAGGGCACCGCCGGGCCGGTCGAGGTTGCCGGTGAGGATGTTCAGGACGTCGACGAGCCAGCTGGCGAGGGTGCCGTGCGGGACGGTGCAGCTGCCGATACGGCCGTAGACGGCGGCGGTGGGGGCGGCGGCGAGTTCGCGGGCCAGGGTGCGGATGACGTCGGCGTCGACGTCACAGGCCCCGGCGACGGCTTCGGGGGTGAACTCCTCCAGTTCCGCGGCCAGTTCCTCCACGCCCCGCACGTGCGGTGTCGGCTCGACGAGGCCCTCGTCGTAGAGCACCCGCGCCATCGCCGCCAGCAGCAGCGCGTCGGTTCCGGGCCGGACGGCGATGTGCCGGTCGGCCAACTTGGCGGTCCGGGTGCGCCGCGGGTCGATCACGACGAGGGTGCCGCCGCGGGCCTTGAGCGCCTTCAGCTTGCCGGGGAAGTCGGGGGCGGTGCACAGACTGCCGTTGGACTCCAGCGGGTTGGCGCCGATCAGGAGCAGGTGGTCGGTGTGGTCGAGGTCGGGCACCGGGATGGCGTTCGCGTCGCCGAAGAGCAGGCCGCTGGAGACGTGCTTGGGCATCTGGTCGACCGTGGAGGCGGTGAAGACGCTGCGGGTGCCGAGTCCGGCGAGCAGGACGGGCGGGTAGAGGGCGCCGGCCATGGTGTGCACGTTCGGGTTGCCGAGGACGACCCCGACGGCGTTCGGGCCGTGGCGCTCCACGATCGGCCGGACACCGGCCGCGACCGCGTCGAAGGCCTCCTCCCAGGTGGCCTCGCTCAGCTCCCCGTCACGGCGCACGAGCGGCGTGCGCAGCCGGTCGGGGTCGGCGTCGACCGCGCCGAAGGAAGCGCCCTTGGGGCAGATGAATCCCTGGCTGAACACGTCGTCGCGGTCCCCGCGGGCGTGGGTGACGCGCGTGCCCTCGATGGTGAGGGTCAGGCCGCACGTGGCCTCGCACAGGGGGCAGATACGCAGGGCGGTGCGGGACACGGGTCCTCCCGGGGGCGGCGGCTACGGTGACGCGGACCCGCCCGAGCATACCGACCGGTATGAACGGTGGGGAGGCCCTGACCGGATCGGGGTCGGCCGAGCACCCGGGTGAGGGAGGTGGAGTACCCGGGTGAGGGAGGAGGTGGAGTACCCGGGTGAGGGAGGTCGAGCACCCCGGTGCGGGAGGTCGAGCACTCCGACGAGGCCGGCCGAGCGCCCTGGTGAGACCGGCCGAGGGGCAGGGCGACGTCAGTCGAGCACCCGGGCGAGATAGGCCCGCAGCATCTCCCGTGCCTCGTCGATGATCCGCTGGTCCCCCTCCGGGGCGACGCGGAACGCCAGGTGCACGAGGGTGTCCGCGGTCTCGACCGCTATGAGGAAGACACGGCGCAGGTCCTCGTCGGGTTCGCGGCCGAGGCGACCGGCGAGGAGTTCGGTGAGGCGGTCGGCGACGCGGTGGTTGGGTTCCGCCTGGCGGGCGCCGACCGGGATCTGGTTGCCGAAGTCGACGAGGGAGAAGCCGGGCGCGGTGCGCTTCATGTCCAGGTACTCGTCGAGGACGGCATCCATGGCCAGGCGCCAGCCCCCGTCCTCCCCGGCGTCCCGCAGGCGCCGCGTGACGCGCTCGGAGTACCGCTCCAGGTTGCGCTGGGCCAGGGCGTCGCACATCTGGCGCTTGTTGCCGAAGAACCGGTAGACCGAGCCGATGGGGACCGAGGCCCGCTGGGCGACGGCCCGCGTGCTCAGGGCGTCGTAGCCGACCTCGTCGAGGAGGTCGGCGCAGGCGTCGAGGATCCTGGTCAGGCGTTCGGCACTGCGCCGCTGCACGGGCGCACGGCGGAGCGATGTCGCGTGGGGCACGGGCTTCATGATGCCCCTCGGGCGCGGTGCGGTGAACCTCGCCCCCCGGTCTGCGCGTCCTGCGTCCGGGCCTTGCGCCGGGCGGCGGCGTCCGGACTCATCCCCGGGCCCGGCTCCGACGCGGTGATGTCGGCCGTGCTCTCCACGGGTTCGCCGTCCACCGCCCACACGGTTCCGTCATCGGCGTAGAGACGGGCCGTGACGCGGTGCGTGCCGCGCGGCACGAGGCGGGTGTCCAGCCGGTGCGCGGGGGTGCGGAGCCGGGCCACGGGGCGGCCGTCGACGAACAGGCGCGCGAGGCCGCGCCCGGCCACCGGACGGGCCGCCGCACCGGCCGGCGAGAAGCGGAAGTTGCGCAAGGTGAGGTGGACGTCCCAGCCGCCGGCCGTGTCGGGCTGCACCTCGATCCCGACGCCGGGGGCGTCCTCGCGCCCCACCTCGCGGTAGGGCCGACCGTCCTGGTCCCGGTCTTCGAGGGTCTTGCCGACCGGCGCGGGCGACGCGCCGTCCCCCCGGGCGTCGTCGGAGCCGCAGCCCGCGGATCCGGTCACGAGCAGGACACCGACCACGAGCGCGGCGCAGGGTCTCCGTGTCCACGACATGTTCGGGAGCGTAGAACACACGTCCGGCCCTGCGGATCATTCTCAAGTCGGGTTCCGGTCATCCGTGAAGAGGAGAGCGCGTGCCCCTCTTGCGTCGGGGAAATCGCAATCCTACGGTGTCGCATAGGAATCGGTTGAGCCTGTCACGGCCGCAAGGGAGCAGCGATCATGGGCGATGGGGGTACCACCCGCGCGAGCACGTTCGAGCGCGGGGAAGCACGGAAGACCGCCGAAGGGCTGGCGTACCTCTCCGGCTTCGGCAACGAGCACAGCTCGGAGGCGGTCCCGGGCGCACTGCCCGAGGGCCGCAACTCACCCCAGCGGGCGCCCCTCGGGCTGTACGCGGAGCAGCTGAGCGGTACGGCGTTCACCGAGCCGCGGGCACACAACCGCCGCTCGTGGCTCTACCGCATCCGCCCCTCGGCCGCGCACCCGGCGTTCACCCGGACCCACAACGGGACGATCCGCACCGCTCCCTTCACCCAGACCGTGCCCGACCCCAACCGCCTGCGCTGGAACCCGCTGCCCGACCCGGCGCCCGGGACCGACTTCCTGGCGGGCCTGTGGACCCTGGGCGGCAACGGGGACGCCACCCAGCGCACCGGCATCGCCGTGCACCTGTACGCGGCCGACACCTCCATGGACCGGGTGTTCAGCGACGCCGACGGGGAGCTGCTGATCGTCCCGGAGCGCGGCGGGCTGCTGCTGCGCACGGAGTTCGGTCTGCTTCATGTGGAGCCGGGACATGTGGCGCTGATTCCGCGTGGTGTCCGCTTCCGTGTGGAACTGCTCGACGAGTTCGCCCGCGGTTATGTGTGCGAGAACTACGGCGCGCCCTTCACGCTCCCGGACCTGGGCCCGATCGGCGCCAACGGGCTGGCCAACGCCCGGGACTTCCGCGCCCCCGTCGCCGCCTTCGAGGACGTGGAGGGGCCGGTGGAGGTGGTGAACAAGTTCTGCGGCAACCTGTGGACCGCCACCTACGACCACTCCCCCCTCGATGTGGTCGCCTGGCACGGCAACCATGTGCCGTACGCCTACGACCTGCGTCGGTTCAATGTGCTCGGCACCATCACCTACGACCACCCGGACCCGTCGATCTTCACGGTGCTGACGTCGCCGTCGGACACCCCGGGCCTGGCCGGCGTCGACTTCGTGGTGTTCGCACCGCGCTGGCTGGTGGGCGAGGACACGTTCCGGCCGCCGTACTTCCACCGGAACGTGATGAGCGAGTACATGGGCCTGATCGAGGGTGCGTACGACGCGAAGGCGGAGGGCTTCGTGCCGGGCGGCGGCTCGCTGCACAACATGATGTCGGCGCACGGACCGGACCGGGAGACCTTCGACCGGGCGAGCGCCGCCGAGCTGAAGCCGCAGAAGATCGACGACGGCCTGGCGTTCATGTTCGAGACCCGCTGGCCGCTCACCCTCACCCCGCACGCCGCCCGGGCGGAACACCTCCAGCAGCGCTACGACGACGTCTGGCAAGGCCTGGAACGGCACTTCCGCTCCTAGGGGTCTCCCCACGGATCTCCGCGGCATCGGGACGCCCGGCACGCATGCCCGCCGCCCCGAGGGCGCGCACCGAACGCCGACCCTTCCTCCGCGGAGATCCCTCAGCAGCCCCTTGCACTGATCATTTCCTACCGGTACGGATGGCCCCGTGACCTCCTTCGCCCCGGACTCGATCGTCCTGAACCGCAAGCTGCCGCTCTGGTACCAGGTGTCGCAGTCGCTGCGGGCCTCCATCCTCGGCCGCTCGCCGCAGGACCCGCTGCGGCTGCCCACCGAGGAGCAGCTGGCCGGGCACTACGGCGTGAGCGTGCTGACGATGCGGCAGGCGCTGAAGGAGCTGGAGGACGAGGGCCTGATCACGCGTCACCGCCGCCGGGGCACGTTCATCGAGCCGCACGCGCGCCGGGGTTCGCCGGTGCGTCTGCTCGGCTCGGTGGACGCGATCGTGGCGCAGCAGTCCGGCATGACGACCGAACTCCTGGAGCACGGCAGCGCACCCGTGCCCGGCGAACTCGCCGAGTACTTCCCGGACGTGCGGGCGGTCTCGACGTACCACCGGCTGCGGAGCGACGAGAAGACCGGCGAGCCGACCAACCACGCCCGCAACTACGTCCGTCCCGAACTGGCCGCGCGGCTCGACCCGGACGACCTCGTCCGGTGGCCCATGACCAAGGTGCTGCGGGACGTGGTGGGCGCGGACATCAGCCGCATCACGGACACGGTGGAGGCGCGGCTGGCCGACCCGGAGACCGCGAAGCTGCTCCAAGTCCCCCTGCTGAGCCCGATCCTGCACTACACGGGCGTGACGTACGACAGCGAGGGGCGGACGCTGGACGTGGCCGTCATCCAGTACCGGGGCGACCGGTTCTCCTTCACGGTGACGCTGGATGCGTAGGGAGCGGCCCGCGGGCCGTGTGCCGTGCCGCCGCGGGCCCGGCCCCGCGCCCCTCGGGCGCGTCGTACGATGCCCGGCGTGACGCACGACGACGCTCCGCTGCTGGCGGACCTCATGCCGTGGTCCGTCGCACCGCCGCGGCTCGGCCGGGGCTGGCCGGCGGCGCCGGACGCGGCGTCCCTGAAAGCCCGCTGGGACGCCTTGGTGAAGGCCGAGGGGCCCGACCGTGAGTCCCTGTTCGAGCCGACCCGCTCGCGCACGCTGCACACGGCCGTCGGCCGGCTGCCCGGCCGGACCGGCAGCGGCACCGAGAAGCTGGTGCGCGCCTCGGGGCCCTGCGCGGAGCCGGTGCGCGTCCTGCTCGCCCCCTACGACGAGCAGTGGCTCATCCCCGACCAGCGGCTGATCGACGCGGCCCGCCCGGAGCTGTGGCGGGTGGCGGACGAGCGGCAGGTCTTCGTCGCGGAGGTGCCCGAGGCCGATCCGCCCCTGCTGGTCACTTCGCTGCTGCCGCTGTTGCGCCCCGGCCGGATCCGCCCGCTGTTCCGGCGCCCCGGCGGCCGCGAGCCGAATCTGGCCCCGGGCCTGCTGGAGCACCTCGGCGCCCGCCTGGGCCGCGTCCCTGCGCCGCTGGACGTCCTGGCCTGGATCACGGCCACGATCCGCCCCGGCCTCACTGTCCCGCTCACCGGGGACGCCGCCGCGTGGGAGCGGGGTCTCGAACGGGGCCGCCGGCTGCTGTGGCTGATGCGCCGCGACGGCGAGCGCCCGAAGCTCCCCGGCGGCCGCCGCCCCTACGTCCGCGCCCCGCTGCCCTCCCGCCCGGTGGCGCTGCACTACGACCGGGACGAGGAGGCCCTGCTCCTTGACGAGGGCCGCATCTCCCCGGTGCCGCCGGAGGCCTGGGACTTCCAGGTGGGAGGGGTCAGCGTCCTCCAGGAGTGGTTCGCCATCCGCGTCGCCGTCCCCGAGCCGGGCACGCTGACGGCCATCCGTCCCGCCACCTGGCCGCAGGCCTGGACATCGGAGCTGCTGGAGCTGATCACCGTCCTGGCGCTCCTGGCCGAGCTGCGCGTGCCGGAGGAGCCGGAGGTCCCCGACCCGGTCACGGCGACGGAGCTGTCCGAGGCGGGCGTCCTGCCGGTGCCGAGGGCGGCCCGCCGCCCGGCGTCGGTGCTGGAGGCGCCCGAGGAGGGCCCCGAGGGCCAACTGGCGCTGCTCTAGGCGCAGCAGAGTCTTCCTCCGGCACAGCTCCGGGCCCTCCGGAGCGGCTCCAGATCTTGGGGCACAGCTCCTGGTCTTCTGGAGCGGCTCGGGAGTCTCCGGCGCAGCTCCGGGCCTCCAGCGCAGCTCCGGGGCCTCCAGCGCAGCTCCGGGGCCTCCAGCGCAGCTCCGGGCCTCTAGCGCAGCTCCGGGTCGAAGGCGTCCAGCACGCGTTCGAGGGCCCGACGGAACACCGCCTCCAGGTCGACCGGCCCGCTCTGCTCCGTGAAGGCCGCGGCCAGCCGCGGATAGGCGCCGGTGGCGATCTGGCCGCCCAGGTAGGCCATGCGGACCGCGTTCTCCTCCTCGGCCGACCACGGCATGGAGCGGGCGCGTTCGGCGGTCGCGATGTCGTTCCCGGTGTACGTCGTCACGACGCCGTTGAGCAGCGCGACCAGCTCCGTCTTCGTGCCGGCCGGCACCTCGAGCGGTTCGAGACAGGCCAGGCAGTGCTCCAGGTAGCGCAGGGTGTTGGGGCTGAAGCCGAACACTCCCGCCATCAGACGGGGGGCCCAGGTGTGGCGGTGCATGATGGCGCGCGTCTCCTCGGCGTTGCGCAGCATGTCGGCGCGCCAGTCGCCCGTCGGCTCGAACATCTCGTGCTCGGCACCGATGGCGTCGATCATCAGCTCGTACAGGTCCTCCTTGCGGGGGACGTAGTTGTAGAGCGACATCGTGCCGCAGCCCAGCTCCGCGGCGACGTGCCGCATGGTGACCCCGTCCAGCCCGTCCGCGTCGGCGATCCGCACGGCCGCCGCCGCGATATCGGCGCGGGTGAACGCCGGTTTCGGCCCACGGCCGGTGCGCTCGGGGCGCGCCCAGATCACTTCGGGTACGGCAGCTCGGCCCGCCATCGATCATCACCTCGGCCACCATCCTAGTTACGTACAACGTACGTAGTGCGCTATGGTCATGCCATGACTTCTACGTACGCTGTACTTAGTGAAGGTCTGGAGAAGCGGTTCGGGCAGGTCCGCGCCCTGTGCGGGCTGGATCTCGCGGTCGCCGAGGGGACGGTCTGCGGGCTCCTCGGGCCGAACGGGGCGGGGAAGACGACGGCCGTGGGGCTGTTGACCACACTGCTGCGGCCGGATGCCGGCTCCGCCCGCGTCGCGGGGCACGACCTCGTCCGCGAGGCCGCCGCCGTACGCAGGAGGATCAGCGTCACCGGGCAGGACACCTCGATCGACGGAGACCTCACAGGGCGTCAGAACCTCCGGCTGTTCGGCCGGCTGCACCGGGTGCGCGGTCCGGCCGACCGGAGCGCGGAACTCCTCGAGCGCTTCGGCCTGACCGAGGCCGCCGACCGCCCCGCGTCCACCTACTCCGGCGGGATGCGCCGCCGCCTGGACCTCGCGGCGAGCCTGATCCGCCGTCCCGACGTGCTGTTCCTGGACGAACCGACGACCGGCCTCGACCCGGTCAGCCGCACCCTCATCTGGGACGTGGTGCGCGGCCTGGCCGACGAGGGCACGACCGTGCTGCTCACCACGCAGTACCTGGAGGAGGCCGACCGGCTGGCCGACGACATCGCCCTGGTGGACCGGGGACGGGTCACGCAGACCGGTTCTCCGGCGCAGCTCAAGGCGCTGGTCGGGGCGCACGCCGAGGTCGTCGTGCCGGACGCCGGCGTCCTCGCGAAGGCGGCGGCCGTGCTCGACCGGCTGACCGGCGCGCAGCCGTCGCTCGACCACGAGCGCAACGCCGTCGGCGCGGTCAGCAAGGACCCGACGCTCACGATTGCGCTGCTGGTGCGCGCCCTGGACACGGCGGGTGTGCCGCTGCTCGACGTGAGCCTGCGCCCGCCGACCCTCGACGACGTGTTCCTGCGCCTGACGGAGCCGTCACCCGAGAAGACAGAGAAGACCGGGACGACCTCGAAGCCCGGGACGACCGACGAGAGGGAGCGTGCCGCATGAGCATGCTGGCGTACGACGGGACCGCGATGCTGGGCCGCCAGCTGCTGCGGCTGCGCAACAACCCGGGCCTGCTGATCCTCACCCAGACGATGCCGATCAGCATGCTGCTGTTCTTCGGCTACGTCTTCGGCAGCGCGCTGGCGGTGCCGGGCGAGGCGTACCGGTCGTTCCTCGTGCCGGGCCTGCTGGTGGCGACCGCTTCGGGCGGGATCATGGCCGGCATGTTCCAGGCGGCCCAGGACACGCACCGTGGGGTGACCGACCGCTTCCGTACGCTGCCGGTGAGCCGGGCGGCCGTACCACTGGGACAGGCCGCGGCGGACCTGGTGGCCACGGCGCTCGGGACGGTGCCGTTCGTACTGGTGGGCCTGGCGGTGGGCTGGCGGGTCGAGGGGAGCCCGCTCGCAGCCGCGGGGGCGTTCGCGCTGCTGCTGCTGTTCCGCTTCGCCTGCACATGGGCCGGGATCTACCTCGGCCTGCTCACCCGGAACGAGGAGGCGGCCGGCCAGCTGGGCGGGGCGACGTTCCTGCTGCCGCTGCTGTCCAGCGCGTACATCCCCACGAGCGGGCTGCCGGGCTGGCTGCGGACGGTCGCCGAGTGGAATCCGATCAGCGCCGTGGCGACGGCCCTGCGGGAGCTGTTCGGCAACGCGCCGGTGCCCGGCGGGGCGGCCTGGCCGGTGGCGCACCCCGTCGCGGGGTCACTCGTGTGGTGCGCCGTGCTGCTCGGGGTGTTCGTGCCGCTGGCCGTGCGTCAGTACACGCACGGGGAGCGCTGAACGGGCCACCGCGTCCGCGGCCACAGCCCCCGGTCGCCGCCGGGCGGGGAGAAGGCACCGACAGGGGGCGTACCGCGCTCGGGAACACACCGGCGCCGCTGCGTGCCGCGGGGATGACGGACGACGGGTGTCGCAGCGACGGCGCCGGGGGCGGTGTGACCGCCCGAGCGCGGGCCCCTACCTGCTGCCGAACAGCGAGCGGCGCAGCCGGCGCAGCGGCGCGAAGAGCGAGACGCGACGGACGCGCGCACCCCTGCCACTGCGGTCGTGCGACTGACGCGCGGTCAGTTCCCGCATGAGCGAGGTCGCCTCGACCGTCTCCCGCTGGGGGACGGCGGGGCCGCCCAGCACCGAGAGGTGGCGGTCGAGGCGCGAACTGGTCGCGCTGCTCCCGCAGGTGATCGCAGGGACCCTGGCCCTGCTGCGCACTGTTATCTGATCCATGTCACTCCCCACCCGTACGAGTCCACCCGGCCCGGGCAGGTTAACCCTATCGCCCCGTCCCGGCACTCGTGTATCTCGGCCACAGGATTCACCTTCCCCATAAGGGGGTTGACGATGTATCTCCGATCACTCTCCGAATCCGACAGATTTCAGGGCGAGTTGGACGAACGGCTGGGTAGTGGGCCGCGGCGAACCCCCGGCGGGCTCGACGGTGACGGCCAGTGACGTCGCGGAGGTGCCCAAACCCGTCGCGACCAGGGGCGCGTCTCCTTGGAAGAGGCCGAGGGAGCGTGGTTGCGCGCCGGGGCGCATGAGCCACAACTGGTGCACGCGGCCGCCCGTCGGGGCGCTGTATCCGCCGAGGGTGACCACCGCACTCCCCTCCGTGGCGGAAGCGATCACTCCGATCGTGCGGCCCCGACCGTCCCGGCCGGTGCTCGCACGGGCGTCCGGAGCGGCCAGAACGTGGGCGATCTCACGTGACCGATCTTGCTCGGCGGTCAGCCGGTCCTGGGTGCGGTTCGCCTGCACGGCGAACAGCGAGGCGACGACGAGGGCCGCGGCGGCGGTGGCCGTCGCGAAAGGCACGAACAGCGGGATGCGACGGCGTTGCCGCTGCCGCGGCGGCGGCTGGGCGCCCCATACGTGCGGGGGCAGCTGAGCGGCCCGCGCCCGCGCCGGCTCACGCACCGCCCCCTGCGGCGGCGGGTCCTGCGGAGTCGTCCGTACGGCGAGCATGACCCGCTCGCGCATCGCGGCCGGGGGCGGGGCGGTCGTGGACCAGGCGAGCCGCACGGCGTCCTCGGCCAGGGCGCGCACCTCGGCGGCGCAGCGGTCGCAGTCCGCGAGGTGCCTCTCGAAGCGGACCCGCTCCGGCGGCTCCAGGGCGTCGAGCGCGTAGGGCGCGGCGAGCGAGTGCAGGTCCTCGCGGCGGAAGAGGCTCATGCCACACCTCCGAGGCACTCACGCATACGGGTCAGCCCGTCCCGCATCCGGGTCTTGACGGTGCCCAGCGGCAAGGAGAGCTGCTCGGCCACCTCACGGTAGGTGTAGCCCTCGTAGTAGGCGAGCGTGACCGACTGGCGCTGCAGGACGGTGAGCCGGTCGAGGCAGCGGCGCACCCACTCCCGTTCGAGTCCGGCCTCGACCTCCTCGGTGACCTGGTCGAAGGCGGGCTGGTTCGCACGCAGCGCCTCGCGCTGCTCGCGTTCACCCGCCGCGCGGGCGCTGCGCACCCGGTCGACGGCCCGGCGGTGGGCGAGGGTGAGGATCCACGACATCGCGCTGCCCCGGCCCGGGTCGAACTTCGCCGCCGAGCGCCACAGTTCGAGCAGCACCTCCTGAGCCACCTCCTCCGACTGGGCGGGGTCGCGCACCACACGCCGTACGAGTCCGAACACCGGACCGGACACGAGTCCGTACAACTCCTCGAAGGCCTTCTGGTCCCCCCCTGCCACGAGCAGCAGCAGTTCGTCCGCCTCCACTCGGTCCCCCTTCCCGAGGCCGCACCGGGCCTGTCCCCTCACACGAGGCATTCGCAACGCACACACCTCCGGATGGGGTTACGGATCAGCGCGCCGAAAACGCGGGTCACCCGGTGATGAAACAACTTTCCCGATCCGCCGTAAGAACGTTTGAGATTCGACCAATCCGCTTCGCCGACCGCTCCGAATGGCGTGTGTCAGGCAAGTTGGCACGGAGGACGGACGGCATGACACCTATCTCCAGGACCGGTGCGGGACGCGCGAGCATCGCGACCGTGATCTGTGGCGCGCTGGCCGCCGGCGGGCTCGCAGCCGCCGGTGTGACCGCGCTGGAACCTGAGGCGGCCTCCGCCTCCAGCCACCGCGAGGCCCCGCTGATCTCGGGGACCCCGCAGTACGACAACACCGATGTGTACGCGTTCGTCAGCCCGGACAAGCCGGACACGACGACCATTGTCGCGAACTGGATCCCCTTCGAGGAACCGGCCGGCGGGCCCAACTTCTTCACGTTCGCCGAGGACGCCCAGTACGACCTGCGCATCGACAGCAACGGTGACGCCCAGGAGGACCTGCTCTTCCGGTACACGTTCAAGACGCACACGAAGAACGAGAAGACGTTCCTGTACAACACGGGCCCGGTCGAGAGCCTCGACGACCCCGACCTCAACATCACGCAGACCTACGATCTCGAACTGATCAAGCTGAAGCATCTGAAGGCCGTGTCGAAGACCAAGGTCGCCGACGACGTGCCGGTCGCGCCGTCGAACGTCGGCAAGGCGTCGATGCCGGACTACAACACCCTCCGCGAGCAGGCGGTGCACAAACTCGCCGGGGGCGCCCAGACGTTCGCCGGTCAGGCCGACGACCCGTTCTTCCTGGACCTGCGCGTCTTCGACCTCCTGTACGGCGGGAACCTCTCCGAGGTCGGCAACGACACCCTCAAGGGCTACAACGTCAACTCGATAGCCCTGCAGGTCCCCAACAGCTTCATCACCGAGTCGCACGAGCAGCCCGTCGTCGGCATCTGGTCGACGACCCAGCGCAAGAACGCCAAGGGCTACTTCACGCAGGTCTCGCGCCTCGGCAACCCGCTGGTCAACGAGGTCGTCAACCCCATCAAGGACAAGGACACGTTCAACGCGTCCACCCCGCGCGACGACGCCCAGTTCCTGAAGAACGTCACCAACCCGGAGCTGCCGAAGCTCATCGAGGCGATCTACAAGATCCCGGCTCCGGCCGAGCCCCGCAACGACCTGGTCGACGTCTTCCTGAAGGGTGTGAAGGACCTCAACCAGCCGCCGCACGTGACGCCGTCGGAGCAGCTGCGGCTCAACACGTCCATCAAGCCGGCCGCCAAGCCCAAGCGGCTCGGTGTCCTGGACGGTGACAACGCGGGCTTCCCGAACGGCCGTCGCCTCACCGACGACGTGATCGACGCGTCGCTGCAGGTCGTCGAGGGCGAGCTGCTCGGTGCGAAGAACGACCTCGGTGACGCGGTCGACAAGAACGACAAGAAGTTCGAGAAGTACTTCCCGTACGTGGCTCTGCCGACGGAGGGTTCGCGCGGCCCGCTCGCCAAGGGCGTGGACGGCGGCAACGACGTCCGCAGCCAGCTGGGCGACGCGCTCCAGCCGGCCGGCGCGCAGGGTTCGGACGACATGGGTCTGATGGCCGCCTCCGCGGGGGCCGGTGCGGGCGGCGTCGTCCTGATCGGCGCGGCCCTGATGTGGTGGCGCCGCATGCGGAACCGGGCGTACTGACCCGTTCCGCTGTCACCGACTGGCGCGGCCCGTTCCACATCCCCCACGGCGCGGGCCGCGCCGCCGACTCCCGCACCCGCACCCGCACCCGCAGCACATCCGACCGAGGAGTGGTCATGCCTCCGCGTACGACCGACAGCACACCGGGACGCCCCGACGACGACCGCTCGCCGTCGACGTCCCCGGTGCACCCGGAGCCCGAGGGGCGGCCCGGTGGTTCTGCCGCCGGGGCGGGGGCCGGCTCCGGCGGCGACCGCGACGGCACCTCCGATGCCCGCCCCGCCGAGAGCGGCTCCGGTTCCGGCACGGACGCCGGCCGGCGGGTCGCCGCCGTGCGGCGGGCCGCCGACGGGGGGCGGCGGTGGCGCGCTCTGCACGTCGCAGGGTGTGCGGTGCTGCTGGCGGTCGCGGTGACCGGTGGGGCCATCGCCGTCGGGGGGGCGCAGGACCGGGAGGCGGCGGTCGACGCCGTGTCGGCGGCCGGGGCCCTGTCTCCCGGCGATCTCGCGCGGGGTGACCTCGACGCGGGCATCGCGTCCCTGCAGAAGCACCTGCGCGCCCAGCCGAGGGACTTCGGCAGCTGGGCCACCCTCGGTCTCGCCTACGTCGAACAGGCCCGCACGAAGGGCGACCCGTCCCGGTACCCGCAGGCCGAGCGCGCCCTGAAGCGGTCCCTGGAACTGGAGCCGGGCAACGACCAGGCCCTGGCGGGCCGCGCCGCCCTCGCCGCCGCCCGGCACGACTTCCCCGGCGCCCTGTCCTGGGCCGACCGGGCCCTGAAGCAGAACCCCTACAGCGAACGCGCCCTGTGCACCCGTATCGACGCCCTCGTCGAACTCGGCCGGTACGACGACGCCGCGAAGGCCGCCGACACCGCCGACGACCGGCGCCCGGGCGTTCCCGTCTTCACGCGGTACGCCTACGTGCACGAGCTGCGCGGTGACGTCCGTACGGCGCGTGCCGTACTGGAGCGCGCCCTCGTTTCGGCGAACGCGCCCGGCGACGTCGCATACGTCGCCACGGCCCTGGGCCAGCTCGCCTGGAACCAGGGCGAGTACAAGACGGCCCTCGGCCACTACGCCCGCGCCCTCGCCGCCGACGACGCCTATCTCCCCGCCCTGGAGGGCCGCGCCCGTGCCCAGGCGGCGAGCGGTGACCGGACGGCGGCGGTGAAGGGGCTGGAGCAGGTCGTCGCCCGTTTCCCGCTGCCCGGCCCGCTCGTCGCGCTCGGCGAGCTGTACGAGGACCGCGGCGCCGACGGTGACCGTGCGAAGGCCGGCGACCAGTACGCCCTCGTCGACGCCTGGACGGCCCTGGCGCGCGCCGGCGGCGCCAACACCGACCTCGAGACGGCCATGGCCGCCGCCGACCACGGCGACAAGAAGGAAGCCCTGCGGGCCGCCCGCGCCGAGTGGGACCGCCGCCACAGCGTGCACACCGCCGACGCTCTCGCGTGGGCCCTGCACGTCAACGGCCGCGACGAGGAAGCCCTGCCGTACGCCCGACGGGCGACCGCCACCGGCTACCGCAACGCCGTCTTCCTCTACCACCGCGGTGTCATCGAACGCGCCACCGGGGACGAGCGCGGGGCCCGCACCCGTCTGAAGTCCGCGCTGGACCTGAACCCCGGCTTCTCGCCCCTCGGCACGCGTGAGGCCCGTACCGCACTCAAGGACCTGGAGGGGAACCGGTGACCCTGCGCCGGCTGTTCGCGTCCGGCGCCGCCGTCCTCACGGCCGCCTGCGCGCTCACCCTGCTGCCCGCCGCCACGGCGAGCGCCCACCCGCTGGGCAACTTCACCGTCAACCGTTACGACGGCCTCGTCGCCGCCCCCGGCGAGCTGCGGGTCCATCACGTGGAGGACCTCGCGGAGATCCCGGCGACCCAGGCGGGGCCGGACATCAAGCGGCTCGGCATCGCCATGTGGGCGCGCGAGCGGTGCGCCGCGGCCGCCGAGGACAGCCGGGCGACCGTCGACGGCCGCCGGGTCGCCCTCACCGCCGAGCGCAGCCACGCGCGCGTGCGGCCCGGGCAGGCGGGGCTCGACACCCTCCGGGTGGAGTGCGAGCTGACCGCTGCTCTCCCCTCGGACGACAGGACCGTGGCTCTCGGCTTCCGCGGCGCGGGCGCTTCCACCGGCCCGGGCTGGCGGGAGATCACGGCTCGGGGCGACCGTATGACGCTCGCCGCGTCGGACGTGCCGGAGAAGTCGATTTCGGACGAACTGACCCGCTACCCCGAGGAGTTGCTGTCGTCCCCGGCCGACACCGCGTCGGCCGCCCTGCGGGTCCGCCCCGGCGGCTCGGCCCTGGCCGAGGAGGACTCGGACGCCCCCGCGGCCTCGGTGCTCCCGCGCGGCGCGGACCGCTGGACGCGCGCCCTGGACGAGCTGGTGGCCCGGCAGGACCTCAGCGCCGGCTTCGCCGCGCTGGCCCTGCTCATCGCCGTCGTCCTGGGGGCGATGCACGCACTCGCCCCGGGCCACGGCAAGACCATCATGGCCGCCACGGCGGCGGCCCGGGGCGGGCAGGCCCGGATGAAGGACGTCCTGCCCATGGCCGCCTCGGTGACCGTCACGCACACCCTCGGCGTGGTCGCGCTGGGCCTGCTGGTCACGGCCGGCTCGGCGGCGGCGCCCTCGGTGATCGCCTGGCTCGGTGTCGCCAGCGGTCTGCTGGTGACCCTGGCGGGCGCGAGCCTGGTCCGCCGCGCCCTGCGCAACCGCGCGCACACCCACCACCCGCACGGTCATCATCACGGCCACGGAAGCCACACCCACGACCACGACACCCACGACCACGGCCCTCTCGGCAAGCACGACCACGATCACCCGCACGCCCACGACCACGACCACGCCCACGACCACGACACCCACGATCACGACCCTCACGGCAAGCACGACCACGACCACGCCCATCCGCACGATGACGCCCACCCGCACTCCCACCCCCACACGGTCGAGCACACCCACGGCGGCTTCACCCACTCCCACCCTGTCGCCCCCACCCTCCGCGGCACCATCCTCATGGGCTTCGCGGGCGGCCTCGTGCCCAGCCCGTCCGCCGTCGTGGTGCTGGTCGGTGCCGCCGCGCTCGGGCAGGCCTGGTTCGGTCTGCTGCTCGTCGTCGCGTACGGCGTCGGGCTGGCCCTCACCCTCACGGCCGCCGGGTACGCCGTCGTCAAGGCGGGCAGCAGCATGACCCGTCTGCTGGAACGGCGCCCCCGCTGGACGGCGGGCCCGACGGCGGCCCTGGTACGCCGGACCGCGCCGCTCGGCTCGGCCTTCGCCGTGCTGGTTCTCGGGGCCGGACTCGTGTTCAAGGGGGCGGCATCCGCACTCGGCTGAGTTACGTTCGTGAGGCATCGGACGTCAGGAGAAAAAGCGGACGTCGTGAGGAATTCCGACCGCGTGGGGAAAACACACCCCATGGAGATTTCGCCCGGCTGCGAATGGGGGCGCCGTGTTCGAAGAACCGGGCCATGAGCGTGTGATCGCGGGCCGCTACCGGCTCCTGGCACCGCTCGGCGAGGGCGGTATGGGCACCGTGTGGCGCGCCCGCGACGAGGTGCTGCACCGCGAGGTGGCCGTCAAGGAGGTGCGCGCCCCGTCCGGGCTGGCGGGCGACGACGTGCAGCGGATGTACGCGCGGCTGGAGCGTGAGGCGTGGGCGGCGGCCCGGGTCGCCAACCGCAACGTGGTGACGGTCTACGACGTGGCGACGGACGACGGCCGGCCGTGGATCGTCATGGAACTGGTCCGCGGTCTGTCGCTGGCCGAGATCCTGGACGCCGAGGGCCCGATGGCGCCGGAGCGTGCCGCGCACATCGGCGCCGAGGTGCTGGCCGCGCTGCGGGCCGCGCACGAGGCCGGGGTGCTGCATCGCGACGTGAAACCGGCCAACGTGCTGATCTCGAACGACGGCCGGATCGTGCTCACCGACTTCGGCATCGCCATGGTCGAGGGCAGCTCCGCGCTGACCATGACCGGCGAGGTCATCGGCTCGCCCGAGTTCCTCGCCCCGGAGCGGGCGCTGGGCCGTACACCGGGCCCGGAGTCGGACCTGTGGTCGCTCGGTGTACTGCTGTACGCGGCGGTCGAGGGCCACTCCCCCTTCCGTCACGACACCCCGCTGAGCACGCTGCGGGCGATCGTCGACGAGGAGCTGCCGCCGCCGTACCGGGCCGGGCCGCTCGCGCCGGTGATCGAGGGGCTGTTGCGCAAGGACCCCGAGCAGCGGCTGCCGCCCGAGCGGGCCGAGGAGGATCTGCGGCTGGTCGCCGCGGGCGGGGCGCCGCTGCCGGACACCACACGGGCGGTTCCGTTCCCGCCGACGGTGGTGGGCCACCCCGAGCCGGCTGCCACGCCGCCCATGGCGTTCCCGGGGCAGTCGGCGGCGGCCGGTTCGGGTGCGACCGCGACGGACACGGGCCGGGACCGGGACCGGCGGTCCGGCCGGGTGCTGGTCGCGGGCGTGATCGCGCTGGCGCTCGCGGCGGGTGGGCTGACGTACGCGCTGCTGAACGACGGGGACGGTTCCGGCGGTAAGGACCAGGGGGCCGGGACCGGTACGCCCACCGCGACCAAGAGCCCGCCCCGCAACACCGGGACCGAGAAGTCCAGCCCGTCGCCGACTCCGAGCCGGTCGAAGGAGAGCAGTCCGCCGCCGCAGTCGGTGAAGGTGTCCCTCCAGGGCCGGCGCACGGACTACTCGGGTACCTGCCCGCCGCCCGCCGCCCGGGCGCCCGAGTTCACGGCGACGCTCACGGTGGGGCGGCTGCCGGCCGAGGTCAGTTACCGCTGGGTGACACAGGACGGCCAGGTGCTCGACGGGGGCTGGAAGACCCTGTCGTTCCCGGAGGGCGGCGACCGCTCGAAGCAGGACACGGTGCGCGTGTCGACCCAGGCGCGGACCGGGACGTTCGAGAACGAGATCGGTGTCGAGGTGCGGGAACCGGTGCGTACGGCGTCCGAGTCGGTGCCCTTCTCGGTGACGTGCGAGACGGAGACCCCGACGGGCGGGGCCTCCCCTTCTCCCTCCGGCACGGATCCGGACGCGAACTCCGGCTCGGACTCCGGCTCCGGCTCCGGCTCCGGCTCCGGTTCGGACTCGGACGACGGCTGAGCGGTCAGTCGTTGCTGTTGAGCACGGACAGGTAGCCACCCGACTGGCCGGGGGCCTTCGGGTGGTACGACTCGCCGATGTTGAGCCAGCTGACGCTGTGCAGCCACGAGTCACCGGAGCAGATCTCGTGACCGGTGAAGGTGGTGCGTACGTCACCGAAGGCGAAGCCGTGGTTCGCGGCCCGCTTGGCGATGGCGGTGTTGAGGTGGTCGGAGGCGTCGTTGATGGCCTTGCGCTTGGTCTCGGACAGACCGAGGCAGCTGGATCCGAGCTTGTAGAAGCGGGGGTAGCCGAGGACGACGACCTTGGCGGCGGGGGCTTTGGAGCGGATCGCCGAGTACACGCCGTCGAGCTTTCCGGGCAGCGTGGAGTCGACGTACGCCCGGGCGGTGTTGATGCGGGAGACACAGGCGCTGTCGGACTGGGTCACACAGGTCGTCATGACGTCGGCGAAACCGGCGTCGTTGCCCCCGATGCTGATCGAGACGAGGGCGGTGGAGGCGCCGAGCGGGGCGAGCTGACTCGCCAGAACATCACCCGTTCGGGCGCCCGAGCAGGCGGTGAAACCGAAGGTCGAGGGTGCGTGGGCGGCTGCCCAGAGGTAGGGGTAGGCCTTGGTGCTGCGCTTGCAGTCGCCGCTGGAGCTGATGTAGCTGCCGGCTCCGACTCCGGAGGAATAGGAGTCACCGAGGGCCACATAGCCGCCGGTTGCGGCGAGTGAGGACGCCTGCGCCGTCGCTGCCCCGGTGAGGGCGGTGCCGACGGCGAGGAGGAGCGAGCTCACGAGGACGACAAGTCGGGAACGTCTCATGGAACCTCCCTTTAGCAGGATCTCTGCCATAACCGTCGTAGCAGCTACGCGCATTGACAGGAAGTGTCCATGCCAAGTCTTTTCGGCCCCTCCCCGGATTCCCGGCGCGTCCCCCACGCCTCGGCGTCCGCACCGGCACCTGAACATGCGTTCCCCGAAGGCTCCTGATCGCCTCCGGGGAACGCATGTTTATGGGACGGGAACGTGCAACTTGCGTCGCACAACCCGTCTCTCGCAACGACCAAACCAACAAAAACGTGAGAGGCCGTTCCAGGTCTTGCCATACGGGTTCAATCGTCAATACCGTCATACATCTCACCCGCATCGGTCCGTCAGTACGCGGCTCCAGGGGAGGGCTCAGGGACCGCGACGAACCGGCGCGGGGCGCGGTAGGGGGGTGCCGTGCTCGGTGACCGCAACTGTCTCCGGGCCGTGCCGCGCGGCCGGTTGCCGTTTCTGCGGCCGGCCAGCTTTGCCAGCTCACCCGGCGTGCCGGAGCGTCATCCCGGCATGCCTCGCCGTCTCGGCGTGCCTCGGGTGAGAACCCCCCTTTCGAACCGGACTGGATCCGGACTGCCCTGGGGGGGCGGTCCACCGGACGAGAGGGACCAGACTCATGAGCTCAGTTCTGCAGCCGGCCGCGACGCAGCAGCGTCCGCCGACCGCCTCCAAGTACCGGCCCGTCTCCTCTCACCTGGCCATCGCGCCGCCGGTGAGCGTGGTGATCCCGGCCATGAACGAGGCGGAGAACCTGCCGTACGTCTTCAAGACCCTGCCCGACTGGATACATGAAGTGGTCCTGGTCGACGGCAACTCCACCGACGACACCGTCGAGGTGGCCCGCGAGCTGTGGCCCGAGGTGAAGGTCGTCGAGCAGCGCGGCAAGGGCAAGGGCGACGCCCTGATCACCGGCTTCCAGGCCTGCACCGGCGACATCATCGTGATGGTCGACGCGGACGGCTCGGCGGACGGCGGGGAGATCCTCAGCTACGTCTCCGCCCTGGTCTCCGGCGCGGACTTCGCCAAGGGCTCCCGCTTCGCCAACGGCGGCGGCACCGACGACATGACCTTCATCCGCAAGCTGGGCAACTGGGCGCTGTGCACGGCCGTCAACCGCAAGTTCGGCGCCCGCTACACCGACCTGTGCTACGGCTACAACGCGTTCTGGCGGCACTGCCTCGACAAGATCGACCTCGACTGCACCGGCTTCGAGGTCGAGACCCTGATGAACATCCGGGTGGTCAAGGCCGGACTCAAGGTGCAGGAGATCCCGAGCCACGAGTACCTGCGCATCCACGGCGTCAGCAACCTGCGGGCCGTGCGGGACGGGCTGCGCGTGCTGAAGGTGATCCTCCAGGAGCGCTCCAACCGCCGTGCGCTGCGCCGCCGTTCGTCCCGCTCGTCGATGCCGGCCGCGATGCGGGGAGAGGTGTCTTGAGCGGTCCCGGCATCTCCGTCGTGATCTGCGCGTACACCGAGGACCGCTGGGAGGACATCCTCGCGGCGGTCTCCTCGGTCCGCGCGCAGTCGCGGCCGGCCCTGGAGACGCTGCTGGTCGTCGACTACAACGAGACGCTGCGGGAGCGTCTGGCCAAGGAGTACAAGGAACACCAGGAGCACACGGGGTACGCGGGGGCCGCCGGCGGTGGCGTGGTGCGGGTGCTCGCCAACGCGGGCCCCCGCGGCCTCTCCGCCGGCCGCAACACCGGCATCGCCGCGGCGCGGGGCGAGGTCGTGGCCTTCCTCGACGACGACGCCGTGGCCGAGCGCGACTGGCTGCGGCACTTCGCCGAGGCGTACGCCGACCCGCGGGTGATGGCGGTCGGCGGGCGCACGGAGCCGGTCTGGGCGTCGGGACGGCGGCCCGACTGGTTCCCGGAGGAGTTCGACTGGGTGGTGGGCTGCACCTACCGGGGCCTGCCACGCGGCCGGGTGCGGGTGCGCAACGTGCTCGGCGGCAACGCCTCGTTCCGCCGCAGCGCCTTCGACGCGGCGGGCGGTTTCGCCACCGGCATCGGCCGGGACGGCGACAAACGCCCGCTGGGCTGCGAGGAGACGGAACTGTGCATCCGTCTGTCCCAAGCCCGGCCCGACGCGGTGCTGCTGATCGACGACCGGGCGGTGATCCACCACCGGGTGCCCGAGGTCCGTGAGCACTTCCGCTACTTCCGCACCCGCACCTACGCCGAGGGCCTGTCCAAGGCCCTGGTGGCCCGGAGCGTCGGAGCGGAGAAGGGCCTGGAGTCGGAGCGCCGGTACGCCACGCGGGTCCTGCCCGCCGGCGTGGCCCGGGGCCTGCGCGACGCCCTGCTGGCCCGGCCGGGCGGTGCGGGGCGGGCCGGCGCGATCGTGGC
Source organism: Streptomyces sp. NPDC101110 (assembly GCF_044759525.1). NCBI lineage: Bacteria > Bacillati > Actinomycetota > Actinomycetes > Kitasatosporales > Streptomycetaceae > Streptomyces > Streptomyces sp. NPDC101110. The sequence continues at coordinate 102,906 of NZ_JBIVZM010000018.1, forward strand.
CGGAGTGCTGACGGCGGCGGGCGGTTACGTCGTCGGCAGCGTCCGGGCACGCCGGGGCGGGACCACGTTCCAGGTGCCCGGGGTGGAGGTGGCGGCCCGTGAGTGACACGCGCGTACCGATCCTCATGTACCACGCGGTCGCGACCGACCCGAACGAGGCGACGCGTGCGCTGTCGGTGTCCCCGGAGGCGTTCGCCAAGCAGATGGCGGTGCTCGCCGACCGCGGGTTCAGGCCGCTCACCACGGGCGGGCTGGCGGCGTACTGGCGCTCCGGCCGGGCCCTGCCCGAGCGGCCGGTGCTCATCACGTTCGACGACGGCTACGAGGGTGTGCACCGGCACGCCCTCCCCGCACTCGCCAAGCACGGCTTCCCCGCCACCCTGTTCGTCTCGACCGGGTGGCTCAGGGGGCCGTACGACACCGGGGGCGGCCTGGACACCATGCTGGACTGGGACCAGGTCCGCGACCTCGCGGCGGCCGGTGTCGAGATCGGCGGGCACAGCCACAGCCACCCGCAGCTCGACCAGGTCTCGGACGCCACGCTGCGGTTCGAACTGATCCACTGCAAGGAGATCGTCTCGGACCAACTGGGCTCCGTTCCCACCTCGTTCGCCTATCCCTACGGCTACTCCAGCCGCCGGGTCCGGCAGGCCGTGCGCGAGACGGGCTACGCCCAGGCCCTCGCCGTCGGCAACTCTCTCGCGCGGCGCGCACAGGGACCGTACGCGCTGCGGCGGGTGACGGTGCGCCGCGGCACGGGCATCGAGGAGTTCGAGCGGGTCGTCGAAGGCCGCGCGATCGCCCGTACGTTCGCCGGGGACCGTGCCCTGACCAAGGGGTACGCCGTCGTCCGCAGGGCCCGGCAGGCACGCCGGCTGGTCTCCCGCTCCGCGGGCTGACCTGCACGGGGACGACATGCCGCGGGCACCAGGAAACCGGGTGCACGCGGCGTCCCCGTGCCGGATCATGGCGGCATGTCTGGAAACCCGCACGAGGCGCTGCCGATCCGGCTCAACGTCGACGACTCCGACTCCCCGTCCGACGTCGTCGACGCACTGTTCCTCGGCCGCTTCGCGACGGGCGAGCAGCCGTACTCCCACGCGGTGAACATCGACCGGGTGCGGTCCGGTGCGACGCTGATGCCGCCCGGCGCCCGGGTGCTGCGCGTGGCCCGGGACGACGACCGCAGCGCGACCCTCGCCGAGGGCGACGGCTGGACGGTGCTGGTCTCCCGCTGGAACCGGGGCGCCGACGTCACCGTGACGGCGACCAGCGAGGAACTCGCGAAGAAGGTCCTCGACCAGGCCACGGACGGCGCGGCGGACGAACCCGAACCGCAGCCGGAGAACGTGACGATGGGCTTCTGGTACGTCTCCCCGCGGCGCGGCCCGCACCGCACCACCCGCCAGATCGCCGCGGGCACCTGGGACGAGGTCCGGTCCAACTACACCGCGCCGGTGGCGGACGCCATGGACCGCCTGATGAAGACGACCCCTGAGGACATCGCGGGCCGGCTCCTGCTGCTGCACGGGCCGCCCGGCACCGGCAAGACCTCGGCGCTGCGCACCCTGGCCCGGTCCTGGCGCGACTGGTGCCAGGTGGACTGCGTCCTGGACCCCGAGCGGCTCTTCTCCGACGTCGGCTACCTCATGGACATCGCCATCGGTGAGGAGGACGCGACGGGCAAGGGCCGCTGGCGGCTGCTGCTCCTGGAGGACTGCGACGAGCTGATCCGCGGCGAGGCCAAGCACACGGCGGGCCAGGCGCTGTCGAGGCTGCTGAACCTGACGGACGGCCTGCTCGGCCAGGGCCGCAACGTGCTGGTCGGCGTCACGACCAACGAGGACCTGGAGCGCCTGCACCCGGCCGTGGTCCGCCCCGGCCGCTGCCTCGCCCGGATCGAGGTCGGCCCGCTGACCCGGCCCGAGGCGGTGAACTGGCTGGGCCAGGAGGACGGCGTCGGCCGCGAGGGCGCGACGCTGGCGGAGCTGTACGCGCTGCGCCGGGGCACGTCCCCGACGGCCCTGCCCGAGCCGCGCGGTGGTGTCGACGCGGGCCTGTATCTGTAGGAGCCCGGCACCCGGCGGTGTTTTGATGGGTGTATGACCCTGTTCGTCGGCACCTCCGGATGGCAGTACAAGGACTGGCGTGACGTCCTGTACCCGTCCGGGCTGCCGATGCGGCTCTGGCTGGAGGAGTACACCGGGCACTTCGCCACCGTCGAGATCAACAACGCCTTCTACCGGCTGCCGGCCCGGGAGACGTTCGAGGACTGGCGGAGGCGGGTGCCCGGCGACTTCGTCGTCGCGGTCAAGGCGAGCCGCTATCTGACCCACATCAAACGGCTGAAGGACCCCGAGGAGCCGGTGCACCGGCTGATGAGCCACGCGGCGGGCCTCGGCGACCGGCTCGGCCCGGTGCTGCTCCAGCTCCCGCCCACGCTGCGCGCCGACCCGGGCCTGCTGGAGGCGTGTCTGGCCTGCTTCCCGGCCTCGACCCGGGTCGCGGTCGAACCGCGCCACGACTCGTGGTGGACGCCGCAGGTCCGGCGTGTCCTGGAGAACCGGCGTGCGGCCCTGTGCTGGGCCGACGTGCTGGCCCGCCCGGCGACCCCGCTGTGGCGCACCGCCGACTGGGGCTACGTCCGCTTCCACCAGGGCCGCGCCAAGCCCTGGCCCCGCTACGGCCGCCGCTCGCTGGCCACCTGGCTCGACCGCATCGCCACGACCTGGACCGACGGCGAGGACGTCTACGCGTACTTCAACAACGACCCGGGCGGCGCGGCGGTGGAGGACGCGATGGCGTTCGCACGGGCCGGGAGGTCCGCGGGGCTGGACATCACCCGGACGCCCGAGCGGCTGACGCGGGCCGGCTGAACCGGACCTTCCGCTGCGCCCCGGCAACGCACGCCACGACGCTGTGCGGCGGAAGGCCGCAAGTCGGCTGCGGCGCCGTTCCGGCAGGTCGCGCAGTTCCCCGCGCCCCCAGGGCGACGCCCGTGAGGGGCGCGGGGCTGTATCGATGTGCGGCTCCGCCGCGTGAGCGCGAACAGCCCCCACCGGCCCGCAGCCGGACGCCCCCGCACAAGGCCCACCCCGACCGGCAGCCCGACGCCCCCGCACAAGGCCCACCCCGACCGGCAGCCCGACGCCCTACTCCCCGTAAGCCGCCCGGAGGGCGTCCCGTACCGCCGCCAGCGCATCGGCCTCCGTGAGCCCGAGCCGCCGGGCCCGCTCCACGTAGGCCTGCGCCGCGGTCGCCAGTTCGCGGTCCGCCGCCGCGCCGGCGGCGGCGACGAACGTGCCGTTGCGGCCCCGCGTCTCGATCACCCCGTCCGCCTCCAGCGCCCGGTACGCCTTGGCAACCGTGTTCGCGGCGAGGCCCAGCGACTCGGCCAGCCCCCGCACGGTCGGCAGCCGGTAGCCCACCGGCAGCGCGCCCGACCGTGCCTGCTCGGAGATCCGTGCCCGCACCTGCTCGTAGGGCGGAGCACTGTCGTCGATGTCGATCTTCAAGGTCACAGGCCCGATTGTCGCGCACCCGCCGGAAAATGAGAGGCACCCGGACGGGCCCACGCGTAGCGTGCGCCTCCATGACCGTGATCGTGCGCGACCTGCGTCCCGACGTCCGAGCCGACGCCGAGGGATTCTCCGGCACCCGCCGCCTCGCCCTGCCGTACATGCTGTCCACGCCGGAGTCCGTGCTGCACACCCTGACGCGCAGCCACCCCGACGCCCACTTCGCGCAGCTCGTCGCCGAGGAGGACGGCGAGATCATCGGTACCGCCCAGGTCGGCGTCGCCCACGAGAGCCCGGAACCCGGCCAGGGCTCCGCCAACATCTACGTACGCCCCGACCGCAGGAACCGCGGCGCCGGGTCGCTGCTGCTGCGCACCGCACAGGAGCGTCTGGGACGCCTGGGCGTCACGAAGCTGTTCGCCTGGGTCCTGGACGAGCCGGACAACCGCGCCTTCGCCGAGCGGCACGGCTTCCGGGCCAGCCGTTCGGCCTTCTTCCTGCGCCTGGACCTGGCGGGCGGCACGCTCCCGCCCCGCCAGGAGCCGCCGGCCGGCGTCGTCCTGCGCAGCGCAGCGGACTTCGAGGACGACCCCCGTCCCCTGTTCGAACTGGACGCGGCGACGGCGTCGGACGAACCGGGCGACATCGACGTGGAGTTCACGGACTACGGGGCCTGGCTGGAGGAGCACTGGAAGCACCCGCTGCTGAACCGCGAGCTCACCACCGTCGCCGTCGTCGACGGCCGCCCCGCCGCCTTCAGCGTGGCGCACACCGACGGCGGCTCCCGCTACGGCACCGCGATGACCGGCACCGCCCGGGAGTTCCGCGGCCGGGGTCTGGCGAAACTCGTCAAGAACGACTCGCTGCACCGCGCCCGCGCGGCGGGGTGCACGGAGGCGTTCACCGGCAACGACGCCGGGAACGAGCCGATGATCGCCATCAACACGTGGTTCGGCTACGAGATCTGTGCGAAGGAAGTGCGCTATGTCCGCGAACTCGGCTGACGGGGCCTCGCAGCTGGACGTCGTGCTCGTCAAGGCGGGCCGTACGAAGATCCGTTACCGGGGCGAGCTGCTGTCGGACGACGGCACGCGGGTCGCCGTCCGCGCTCCGTGGGCGGGCTCCGGCGTACGCGACTTCGGCTTCGTCCGTTTCGAGTCCGGGGACGTCTTCACGGAGTACTACTGGCGCGACCGCTGGTACGCGATCAAGGAGGTGCGCTCCGCGACGGGCGCGCTGAAGGGCTGGTACTGCGACGTCACCCGCCCCGCCAGGCGCTCGGGACCGGAGCTGGTCGTGGAGGATCTGGACCTCGACCTGTGGCGCTCCGCGGACGGCACGGACGTGCGGCGCCTGGACGAGGACGAGTTCGCCGAGAGCGGCCTCGCGGAGTCGGACCCGGAGGCGGCACGGGCCGCACTGGCCGCGCTCGACGAACTGGAGTCACTCGCCCAGGGTGACGACTTCACCACGCTCCTGACCTGAGCCACCGCTCGGCACGACGACCGCGTACCGCTCGTCGGTCACCGGGCCGCCCCACAGCCGGGGGTCGTCCGAGAGCCGTTGCACCCGCACCCGCCCGGCGACCGGGGCGAGCAGGCCGGTGAGCCGCTCGGCGGGTATGCCGACCGGCTCGGCGCTCCCCCACACGCCCTCGACCAGCACGAGCCGCCCGCCCGGCCGCAGCAGCCCGTACCAGTGCCGCAGGGCGCGGCCGGGGTCGGGCAGGGTCCACAGGACGTGCCGGACGAGCACGGCGTCGAAGCGCTGCTCCCCGACCGGCGGTGCCGCCGCGTCGCCGAGGAGGAACACGGCGTCGCGCCCGGCGAGCTTCTCCCGGGCGCGGGCCACCATCGCCGGTGACGCGTCCACGCCCGTCACGCGGTGGCCCTGTTCGGACGCGAGGAGTGACAGGCTGCCCGTGCCGCAGCCGAGGTCGAGCACGTCGCCCGCGCGCCCCGGCAGCCAGTCCCGCAGCCGTCCGGCCCAGGCGCGGCGCACCTCGGGGTCACGCAGGCCGTGGTCCGGCTCCTCGTCGAAGGAGGCGGCCTCGGCGTCCCAGTCCACTTCGGTCATGGCCCCAGGGTGACACCCGCCACTGACACTCGAATCGTGACTGCCGCCACTGACAGACCAGGAGCGATGAGTAACCCTCCCCCGAAAGGTCTACCTCCGTGAGAACGCGGAACCCGGTAGACCCTTAAGGAGGCAGCCATGCGCCGTATGACCGTGCAGAAGCCCCTGAAGAAGTCCGATGTCCGCCGGGTCCGCGAGGAGGCCGACGAGCGCCCCGCCGGGCGCCCGGAGGTCCGCAGGGACATCGCACGCACCTGGTGGCCGGACGCCTGAGCGGCCGGTGCCGGTCATGAGACGCGACGTTCAGAGCAGCCGCTTGCGGTAGTGGACGCGGTCGTAGGGCCCGTCCACGCGGCGTTCCACGAGTTCGTAGCCGTACTTCGGATAGATCTGCTGGTTCTCCCACATCATCGCGTTCGTGTAGAGCCTGATCTCGGGCAGGCCGAGCGTGCGCGCGTGCGCGTCGACGAACCGGAGCAGTCGTCGCCCCACTCCCCGGCCGTGCGCGGCGGGGTGGACGGCGATGGTGTCGAGGAAGAGGTGGTCGTCGAACGCCTCGACCACGACGAGCCCGGTCACGGGATCGCCCGTCACGAACACCTTGCCCGCGGCCACGTTCGACGCGTGGTCCTCCTCCATGGGCTGGGGCACCCGCCCGATGCGCTCGACGTAGGGGCGGAAGGCCGCGTCGACCACCTCGGCGACGACCTGTACGTCGGCGGCCCGGGCCGGCCGGATCTCCTCGTCTGCCATGCCGTGACGGTACCTACCTGATGCCAGTCCGAACACTCCCTTAAGCGGGCCATAAGGATCTCCTCCACCCGCTCCCAGCAGGCGATTTCACGGTTCTTGGGGGCTAACTTCGAACCACCCCACGGGATTCGGCCCCACTCGGGCCCGGATCTGCCCCATGCACCGTTTCGAGGAGTTCCCGCATGCCCGCACGCCGCACGGCCGCCGCCGTCACCGCCCTCGGCGGCCTCCCGCTCGCCCTGACCGCGCTGACCGCCACCCCGGCCGCCGCGCACGGTTCGATGGGCGACCCGGTCAGCCGGGTCTCGCAGTGCTACGCCGAAGGCCCCGAGAGCCCGAAGTCGGCCGCCTGCAAGGCCGCGGTCGCGGCGGGTGGCACCCAGGCCCTCTACGACTGGAACGGCATCCGCATCGGCGACGCGGGCGGCCGGCACCGCCGGCTCATACCGGACGGCAAGCTCTGCAGCGCGAACAACGCGGAGTTCAAGGGGCTGGACCTCCCCCGCCGCGACTGGCCCGCCACCGGCGTCCGTAGCGGTTCGCACACCTTCAAGTACCGCGTGACGGCCCCTCACAAGGGCACCTTCAAGGTGTACATCACCAAGCCCGGCTACAACCCGGCCAAGCCGCTCGCCTGGAAGGACCTGGATCTCGCGAAGCCGGTCGCGACCTCCACCGACCCGGCCGCCGCCGGTGGTTTCTACACCTTCTCCGGCAAGCTGCCCCAGCGCTCCGGCAAGCACCTGCTGTACGCGATCTGGCAGCGGTCGGACAGCCCGGAGGCGTTCTACTCCTGCTCGGACGTCAGCTTCGGCGGCGGCACGGCGGGCAGCACGGCGGGCGGCGCCGCGGCTCCCGCCCCGTCCGCCTCGGCTCCCAGCGAGAAGCAGATCAAGGACGGCAACGCCAAGTCGACCATCGAGCACCACGGGCACGGCGACAACGACCCCCGCACCTCGGCGGCACCGGCCGCGGCCCCGAAGAAGCAGGCCGCGCCGGACCGGCCGAAGGCCGCCGCGCCCGCGCCCAACCGGCCCAAGGTGGCCGGTGCCACGGAGAACCTCGCCGAGACCGGCGGGGACGGCACCACTCCGTATGTCGCGATCGGTGGCGCGGCGGCCCTGGCGCTGGGTGCCTCGGCCCTGTTCCTCTCGGCCCGGCGCCGGGCGGTGAGCGGCGGCCGGCACGGCCGCTGACCCCCACCACCGCCCCATGACTCGGGGCCTGTCCGGCGGCTCAGGCCGGACAGGCCCCGAAACGTTTCGCTGACACGTGTCAACGAGCGACACGTCAAACGATGACACGTGTCATTCGAAGGCCGACAGACAGGTGGTGGGTGTGGCGCGCCCCGGATCGAGGGCGTTGGCCACCTCGTGGAAGACGACCCGGTCGAGCAGCCCGGCGGCCACATGCTCGGACAGGTCGACGGGGCACAGGTCCTGGAGCAGGACGTTGCGCACGTCCGGCCCGCTCAGGTACTGGCTGCGCCACGGCGTGACCACCTCGTCGTACCGGGTCGCGATGACGGTGTAGCGCACGCCGGGCACGGTGTCGCCGCCCGCGTTCAGTTCGGCGAGGAAGGCGGAGCCGGTGACCTGGTCGGCGAGGGCGGGGGTGTTCTTCGAGAGGAGGTCCGCCGCGCCCGGGAAGTAGGGCAGCAGCTTGGTGAAGCCGTTCAGGTCGGTGCCGTGGTTGCTGGGCGCGATACCGACCAGGGCGTGCACCTCGTCGGCTCCGCCGAGGAACTTGAGGTAGTAGCGGGGCATCATGCCGCCCTGCGAGTGTCCGACGACGTCGGTCTCGGCGGCTCCGGTGGCCGCGAGCACCTTGTCCACGAAATCCTTCAGTTGTCCGGCGGACTTCTTGACGGGTCCGAGGCCGTGGAAGAAGGGGACTCCTTCGAGTTGGCCGTAGTCGAGGGAGAAGACGCAGTAGCCGCGGACCTTCAGGTAGGGGGCGAGGCCCAGCCAGTTGTCGACGGAGTTGCCCAGGGTGCCGTGGACCAGGACGACGGGGCGGGGGTGGGCGGCGGACGGCTTGCAGGAGTAGTCGTTCCAGCCGGAGTCCGGGGCACCGGCGGCCTGGGCGGTGGCGGCGGGGACGGTGACGGCGGCGGCGGTGAGCAGCAGCGCGGCGAGGGGTCTGAGCGCTCGTTTCCAGGGCAGCATCGGGTGATCTCCTTGCGGATCGGGGGAGGGGCGACGGCACGGGGCCCTGTGATCCGGATCACGGGATGCTGTTCATTCGTCAAGTTACGGGCGAGTAGCCAAACTGGGAAGTTACGCGTCAGTAAAAACTTGCGCGGGCAACCGGCCCAGGTCGGCGCGCCCTCACCATGCGGGCCGCACGGGCCCGCGCGGGGCGATCCGCAGCAACTGCTCCGCCAGCGTCCGCACTTCCCGCTCCCCCAGCAGGTCCGCCCACTCCCGCACCGCTTCCGCGGCCACCTCCTCCGCGGCCCGCGTGCAGCTCCACCCCAGCTCGGTCATCACGACCAGCCGCGCCCGCGCGTCCCGCGGATGCGGTCGTCGCTCGGCGTACCCCTTGCGCACCATCTCGTCGACGAGCTGGCTCGCGGCCTGCTTGGTCACCCCGAGATGGACGGCGAGGTCGGTGACCGTCGCACCGTCCGGGGCGAGCCGGGCGAAGGCGAAGCCGTGCGCGGGCCGCACGCCTTCGAAACCGCGGGCGATCACCCCCTCGTTGATGCGTTGCGTGAGCCTGCCGGCGACGGCGAGCAGGGTGGCGGACAGGGCCATGGCCTCGGAGTTCTGCACACGGGCATTGAAACACCCTTGACGCGATGGTCAAGCTGCTTGACCATATAGTCAAGAAGCTTGACCACTTTGGAGGCCTCATGCCCGTCGTCCGATCGTCCGAAGCCGTCATCCACGAGATCCACGGCGCCCGCTTCGTCTCGTACGCCACTCCCGGCAGCGGCAGCAAGGAGCTGTGCGCCTGGCGCGGCGAGATCCCGGCCGGCCTCAAGGCACCCGCGCACACGGTCAGCCGGGAGGAGATCTTCCACCTGCTCGACGGCGAGCTGCTGATCACTCTCGACGGCCGCACCGAGCGGATCGCGGCCGGCGACACGGTGATCATCAATCCCGGCGCCACCCTGACCGTCGAGAACCCGACCGACCGGACCGCGCGCTCCTGGGTCACCACCTCGATCGGCCTGGAGGCGCGGCTGGCCGACGGCACCCGCATCGTGCCGCCGTGGGCCAACTGACGCCAGGGCGTCAGGACGTCAGGTCAGGCGACATGGAACCTCACCGTTCCCGCCGGGCGCACCGCCTCGGCGCCGAACCGGTCCCGGGCGCGATCGGCGGCGGCCTCGACACGGCGGGCCTTCTCGTCGGCCGGCTCGAACAGCAGCTGGCGAGAGGCCCGTTCGGCGGCGATCAGGCTCTCCGCCCGCAGAGAGACCGTACGGACGCGGGCGCGCTGCAGAGCGAGTCGGTCGTGGAGGTCGTAGGCGAGTGCCGTCAAAGAGCGGGTGTGGGCGGTGGGCTCGTGCAGCGTGCGAGTGCGGGTGGTCGTGGAGCGGTCCGCGTAGCGGACGGTGAGCGTGAGGGCGCAGGCCACCTGGGACTCGCCGCGCAGCCGTAGCCCGAGGCGGTCGGTGAGGGCGAGCAGGGCGGCGCGCTGCCGGTCCCGGTCCAGCTCGTCCTGGGCGAAGCGGTGTTCGACGCTCATCGAGCGGGGCGGGGCCGAGGGAACCACCGGCGTCGGGTCGAGTCCGCGGGCCGCGTCATGGAGCCGGCGTCCGGCGGTGGCGCCCAGGATGCGCTGCAGCGTACCGAGTGGCGCGGCGGCGATTCTGCCGACACTGTCCAGGCCGTACGAGGACAGGGTGCGGGCCGTCGCCGGCCCCACGCCCTGCAGGGCGGCGGAGGGTTTCTCCTCGAGGAAGGCGGCGACCGCGCCGACGTCGTCGGGCAGGGTGCGGACCGCCGAGGGCGGGCCGCCGGCGGCGACCATGCGGGCGAGCAGCGGGTTGGCCGCGACACCGACCGTCGAACGGAGCCCGTACAGCCCGCCCGTGCGCGCTCGGATGCGCTCGGCCAGTGCCGTGGCGTCCGTGCCGAAGTAGCGCAGGCTGCCGGAGACATCGGCCAGCGCGGCGTCCGGGGGCAGCGCCTGCACCAGGGGGGTGTACTCGGCCAGCAGGGCGAGAAGACGGCCGTAGAGCTGCTCGTCCGACAGGTCGTGGAAGTGGATGTAAAGGATGTTCACCCTGCGCTCCCGGGACTCTGGTGCCACAGCTTGCGGCTCTGCTTGACGGACTCGCCGGGCGGCTGCAGATCCGCCCAGGGATGCAATGCGTAACCGGTCTCCAGCCGGAGGCTCCGGCTGCCCGCGGCTCTGCCCGGTGGCGCATCGGCCCGGGTGAGGCGTTCCGTCACCGTCGACAGGCCGCCCTCGCGGCGCAGCTCGGCCAGTTCGGTGAGGTCCCAGGCGGCGGAGCCGGTCACCGACAGCGCCTTGCCGCTGCCTCCTCCCCGGCGCTGCACCACCCCGCGCACGAGCAGCAGCCAGGAATGGAAGACGGTGTGCGCGCAGGCCTCGTGGCTGTCCTCGAAGAACGCGCAGTCCACCAGGCCTGTCGCGTCGTCCAGCGTGGTGAAGATGACGCGTTTGCCGGAGCGGACCGGCGGGGTCTGAACGGCCCCCTTCGCCCCTGCGACCAGTACCACCTGGCCGTGGGGCAGGTCCTGCAGCCGCTTCGCGGAGATGACGCCGAGCTCTTCCAGCAACTCCCGGTGATCGCCCATGAGGTGGCGGGAGGCGTCCATGCCGAGCACCCCGAGCTCGGCTCCGAGGCGCTCGGCATCGTCCAGGTCGGGCAGGCCGGCGGGGGCGACCGTGCCGTGGGCACCGGCCTCCCCCAGCGTCAACTGGCCCTGCGCGGAGCTCCGCCCACCGCGGTGCAGCTCGGCGAGGTGCAGGAGCAGGTCGCGGCGGTTGCGGCCGAAGGCGTCCAGCGCACCGACCTGCGCGAGGCGTTCGGCGACGGGCCGGGAGGGCCGGGCCCGGGAGGCGAAGTCCTGGAGCGAGCTGTAGGGGCGCCCCGCCGCGATGCGCGCCGCCTCGCTCTCGCTCATCCCGCGCACGTCACACAGAGCGAGCCGGAGCCCGTGAACAGGCCGACCCCCTTTCGCATCAGACACCAGTTCGATTCGATAGGCGGCATCCGACGCATTCACATCCAGCGGCAGGATCGGCACACCCCGCCGCCGGGCGTCCGCGAGCAACAGCCGCTTCGGGTACATCCCCGGGTCGTGCGTGAGGAGTCCCGCGTAGAAGGCGGCCGGATGATGGGTCTTCAGCCACGCCGACTGGTACGAGGGCACCGCGAAGGCCACCGCGTGCGCCTTGCAGAAGCCGTACGCCCCGAACGCCTCGACGATCTCCCAGGTCCGCTCGACGACCTCCTCCTCGTACCCCCGCCCGCGGGCCTCCTGTGCGAACCACGCCCGTACTCGTCCGAGCTGGTCGGCGTTGGACAGCGCCCGCCGCGTGTAGTCGCCGAAGGCCGGGGTGCAGCCGGTCATGACCGACAGGATCCGGATGATCTGTTCGTGGAAGACCACCACGCCGTACGTCTCCCGCAGCGCGGGCTCCAGGTCGGGGTGGGGGCAGCGGGGTGCCTGGCGCCCGTGCCGGGACTTGATGAACGGATCGACCATGTTGGCCGCGACAGGTCCCGGCCTGAACAACGAGATGTCGACGACGAGATCGTGGAAGGTCTCGGGCTGCAACCGGGCGATGAGGTCGCGCTGGCCGGGCGACTCGGTCTGGAAGCACCCCAGGGTCTGCGAGGACTTGATCAGCCGGAACGTCTTCGGGTCGTCCGGCGGCACCTGGGCCGCGTCGTCCAGGTCGATGCGGTGGCCGGTGGCCCGTTCGACCTCGGCGACGGCGTGCGCCATGGCGGACTGCATGCGCACGCCGAGCACGTCGAGTTTGAGCAGCCCGAGATCCTCCACGTCCTCCTTGTCGAACTGGGACATGGGAAAGCCCTCGCCGCTGGTCGGCATGACCGGGGTGCGGTGCAGCAGCGTCGCGTCGGAGAGCAGGACACCGCACGGGTGCATGGCGATGCCGCGCGGGAGCGCGTCCAGGGCCTCGACCAGGTCCCACATCTGCGGACCGTACGACTCCGGATCGATGCCGCGCAGTTCCGGCAGTTCCCGCAGGGCGGCCCGGGCGTCCCGGGCCCGAATGTGAGGAAACGATTTTGCAAGCCGGTCCACGTCGGCTGGAGCCAGACCGAGGGCGAGGCCGACATCGCGTACGGCATGCCGCACCCGGTAGGTCTCCGGCATGGACACGGTGGCCACCCGTTCCGGGCCGAAGCGGTCGAGGATCGCCCGGTAGACCTCCAGCCGCCGGGCGGACTCCACGTCGATGTCGATGTCGGGCAGTTCCGTCCGCCGGTCGGACAGGAAACGCTCCATGAGCAGACCGTGCTCCACGGGGTCGGCGGTGGCGATCCCGAGGAGATGATTGACCAGGGAACCCGCGCCGGAGCCGCGGGCGGCGACCCGGATGCCGAGGTCGCGGGTGTCGGCGACGACCTGGGCGACGGTGAGGAAGTACGAGGCGTATCCGAGTCTCTCGATCAGACGCAGTTCGTCCTCGAGCCGCGCCCAGCGGCGGCGGTCGCGGTCGTAGCCGCGCAGCACCATCGCGGCGGCACACTTCGAACGCAGCACCCGTTCGGGGGTGCGACGGTGGCCGCCGACGAGTTCCGGCTCGGGGAAGTGCACACGGCCGAGCCCCAGGTCGTCCTCGGGGTCGACACGGCAGGCGGCGGCGGTCTCCGCGGTGACCTCGAGCAGCCGGCGGGCGGTGTCCGCGCGGTATCCGGCGGCTTCGGCGACCTGCCCGGCGATACGGGCCATGTCCGCCGCCGGCTTCAGCCACCGCTCGCCGCAGTCGCGCTCGCCGCGCGGATCGATCGGCACCAGGCGGCGTGCGGAGTCCAGGACGTCCGCGACCGGGCCCTGGCCCGGGTCGGCATAGCGTACGGCGTTGCTCAGGACGGGCGTGATCCTCTGGTCCACGGCGAAGCCGAGGGTACGGGCCGCGAGCCGGAGCGAACCGGCGCCCGTACCGCTGCGGCCGTGGCAGACGACCTCGACGCGCAGCGCCGCGTCCCCGAACCGCTCCCGCCAGGGCGCGAGCAGCCGGGCGGCGCGGTCCGGCCGCCCGGCGGCCAGGGCCCGGCCGACGTCCGAGGCGGGGCCGAGCAGCACGGTGAGGTGGTCCCCGCCGAGGGCCTCCCAGGACAGCAGGGGGCGCCGGTCTCCGGCGGTGCCCGCATGCGCCGCGCTCACCAGCCGGCACAGCTCGCTCCAGCCTCGGGCCCCGTCCCGGGCAAGGAAGACCACGCGCTGGGCCGACTCGTCGACGAAGGCGCCACCGCGAGCCGGTGTGCGTCGCCGTTCCGTGCGTCCAGCCGCCCCGGGAGGCGCCTGCACCGCGAGATCCACTCCGAACAGCGGGCGGACACCGGCCTGACCTGCGGCCTTGGCGAACCGGACGGCCCCGCCGAGGGTGTCCCGGTCGGTCAGGGCGACCGCGTCCATCCCCCGCTCGACGGTCCGCTCCACAAGCTGCTCGGGGTGCGAGGCGCCGTACCGCAGGGAGAACCCGGAGACGGCGTGCAGATGCGTAAAACCGCGCATCCGGACCACCTCGCCACTGCCTGCCCCCTGTCTCCACGTTGCCACTCCGGCCCCTCCGGGGTGATGACACCACCCTAGACCAGCATCGAACGTTTATGCGATTCAAGAGAGGGGTGTCGAAACTTGTCACGGAGCGTGATGAAGAGGGTGCTTCACACGGTCACACCTCGGCCGGGCGCCGGTAGAAGCCGTAGGGGAGATCGCTGTTCTCGAGAACGATGGCCTCCACCGGCGATCTCCCTTCGAAGTACTCGTCACAAGCCAGTTTCACTCCCGGCAGGCCGTTCCAGGCTCCGGGATGGGCCTCCAGGTCCGCGTAGTCATCGATGACGAGTACGCCACCGGGCGTCATCCTCGGAATGCAGTGCGTGAGACTGGTCATGATCGAGGAGTAGAAGTCTCCGTCCAGATATCCGAACGCGATGGCGTCCGGAAGCTCCTTGGGCAGGGTGTCGTCGAACCATCCGGCGTGTACGACGGGCGGCTTCTTCCCCCAGCGGGCGTGTGCGGCGAGGACGACCTCCTCGGATGTGACGAGATCTCCCTCCGCCGCGTAGTCGGTGTCGCACTCGTCCGGCGCCGGCAGCCCCTGGAAGGAGTCGTAGACGTGGATCTCACGCTCGGTGTCGCCGAGCACGTCGAGGACGGACCTGACCCAGAGCGTCATGGCACCCCTGTGGCATCCCAGTTCGACGAAGGAGCCTTGTACACCGCTGTCGACAATGCTTTTTATGCGCGGGGTGATCGCGATCAGACGGTCGGCCGAGATCGTCTGCTCCTGGGCGAACTCGCCGAGGATCCACGCACGTATCTCCTGAAGGGTCTCGTTCTGCAGCAGTTCATCCACAGCTCTTCTCCATCTCTCGTCGGGCGACGGCGCATCACGCGTCGTCGAGTGCAGAGCGGTCGACCTCACCCGAGGGCAGGCGTGGCAGTTCCTCGGCGAGCGTCACGCGGGCAGGGCGGGGCCAGTTACGGGGCCAGACCCGACGGACGGCCCGCAGCCAGTGCCGTTCGTCCGCCGACGTGTCCGTGGTGGACACAAGGACGACTCGGGGAGCCGCTTTCGAGGAGACCGTGCCGAAGAGGACGGCGACCTCCCGCACCCCCGGCAGCGCGGCCGTCCGGGCTTCGGCCAGGTCGAGGTCCAGGAACCGGCCGTAATGGCTGCGGACCTGTTCGACGGTGCCCAGGAGCCGTACGTGATCCCGCTCGTCGATCCACGCCCTGAAGCGCCCCGGTCCGGAGCCGCCCAGCACCCCCAGGGCACCGGGGACTCCGCGGGGCACGGGGAACCCCTGATCCGTGGTCACGAGGAAACGGAGCCCCGGGGCCGGGTCGGTCAGCGGTATGTCCGCGGCTGCGTCCGGGTCCCAGCGAGCGGATCCGAGCCGGCCGAGCACCGGATCGGTCGCTTCCAGGATCACCTGCCCGCCGGACCGGACGAAGGCCGCGACCGCAGACGTGGGCTGGAACTGCTCCAGCGGGCAGACCACGCGCCGTTCCGCCGCCGAGCGCTCCCCCGGCTGCTCGGCGAGCCGGGTCAGAGCCCGGAATCCGGTCACCGCGACGGGCTCTTCGGGCCGGGGGGTGGCGAGGGCTCCGCGCGCAGCGGTCTCGGGGCGCGACACCGGTGTGCAGCGCTTCGGTTCCCGCGGCAGCGGCTTGTCCGGTGCCTCCGTCAGATCGTCCAGCAGCCGTACGAAGCCGTCCGCGAACCCCTCGGCGGCAGCCCTGCCGAGCAGGCGCGTGGAGTAGTCGAGGCGCCCGTAGACACGGTGCCCCTCACGGCGGAGCTGGAGGATGAGCTCGAAGGTCTGCGTGGAGTTGGGAGCGAAGAAGTCCCACTCCATGGTCAGACCGGGGACCTCCGTGTGCTCACGGACCACCGTCGGGTACGAGATGCCGACCTTGTCGAACACGGTCCGCCCCACATCGACGCCGTACTGCCTTCGGAGTTCTCGCAGGACCCAGGCGAACGGGACATGACGGTGCCTGCGTACGGTCTGCAGGGCCCGGCCGCAGATGGCCACGAGGTCCCGGAAGCTCGCCCCCGGGGGCACATCGATGAGACAGGGCACCACGTTGACCTGCAGTCCGATCTCGTCCCGGGTGTCCGGGGTGCTGGTGTCCACGGGTATGCCCAGCACGAACCTGCTGTTGCCGTACTGGTGGAGCCGGGCGGCGGCGCAGGCCACGAGGCCGGTGAAGAAGCTCGTCCCTTCGCCTTTGGTGAGGTCGGCCAGGCGCGTGCAGGCCTGGTCCGGGGCATGGAACGTTCCCGTTGCCGTGACCTCGCCCGCCGCATCGCGTCCGTGCCCCAGGGGCAGACCCAGTCCCGGAAGGTCGGCCAGACCGGCATCCACCCAGTGCCGTACTGCTTCGGAGACGCGCTCCGCGATGTCCGGCCGGGGCACGGACGGACGGTCGGGCCGCCGCGAGGTGATGGTCCGTCCGGCGCGCAGGGCCGTCAGGGCGTGTGCGAACCGGCGCGCGAAGACGAACTTCGATCTGCCGTCGAACGCGATGTGGTGGACGCCGATCACCAGCGAGGCGCGGGAGCCGCCGTGGTCCAGCAGGAAGAACCGGATCGGAGCCCGGGTGGTCAGGTCCCAGCTCCCGCCGTGTCCTCGCAGGTACCACTCCCGTGCCACGCGGAGTTCCTCGCCCTCGGCAGCCGTGACACGGCAGGTCTCGAAGGAGAAGCGGGTTGCCGCCGGGCCGATCTCGATGTGATGCCGCTGCTCGCCCGGGACCACCACACCGCGCAGTTGGGGACTGTCGTCGCACACCGCCAAGCAGGCGGATCGCACCTGCGCCTCGTCGAACTCGCCCCGGATCAGGACGGAGAAGAACCCGGCGTTGCCACCGCCGGCCGGTTTGAGCAGTTCCTCCAGCCAGATCGACTCCTGCGCCGGTGTCATGGCGACCCGCACGGTCTCGATCACGTCAGCTCCAGCCGGACGCCGGAGGCCGTCCAGTGGTGAAGCTGGACGGCGGCCTCGATGCTCATCCGCGTCACCCCCGCGCGCAGGCCGTACGACGGGTCGGTGAGGACGGACTTGACCCGTTGCTGGTCGAACAGGCCGGCGACCGCGGATCCGCCGTCCTCGGTGATCCGGCGCAGTTGCTCGCGCAGGGCGGTCCGGTACCGGGGGTCCTGGGCCGTGGGGAAGGGGGACTTCTTGCGGTCCAGTACGGCGTCGGGCACCAGGCCTCGGACGGCGGCCCGGAGCAGGCTCTTCTCGCGGCCGTCGGCGACCTTCATGCTCCAGGGCACGTTGTAGACGTACTCCGCGAGGACGTGGTCGCAGAACGGGACCCGGCCCTCGATCGAGACGGCCATGCCCAGCCGGTCCTTGCGGTCGAGGATCACCCGCAGGTACCGGGTCATGTTGAGATACGTGATCTCGCGCATGCGCCGCTCCCGGGGTGTCTCCTTTCCCGTGAGGGGGGTCTCGGCGACGGCCTCGTGGTAGCGGTCCCGCGCGTAGTCCGCGAAGGCCAGTTCCGTGCGGAGCGAACGGTCGAGGAGCCCGGTGAGGAACTCCATCCGGTGCGAGACCCCGAGCCACGGGAATTGCTGCGCGCGGACGTAGAAGGGGTCGTGGAACCACATGTAGCCGCCGAACAGTTCGTCCGAACCGTCGCCCGTGAGCACGACGTGCGAGCGGCGACGCACCTCGGCGGACAGCTGCAGCAGCGACACGTACATGTCCAGGCCCGCGATCGGCCGGTCCATCGCCCGGACGACAGCGGCCTGCGCCTCCGGATCCGCGAGGTGGTTCCAGTCCAGCAGGAGCTCGTGGTGATCCGTCCCCAGGTGGGCGGACATCTTCTCGACGTAGGGACTGTCCGGGGAGTCGTGGACCTCGTCGGGCCGGAAGCTGTCCAGGTGGTACGAGTAGTCCATGGAGAACGTCTGCAAGGGCCCCCCGGCGCCGGCCCGGTGGGCGGTCGCCAGGGCACAGACGGCGCTTGAATCCAGCCCGCCCGACAGCATGGCCGTGACGGGCACGTCGGATACCAGCTGCTGCCGGATCACCTCCCGGAGGATGTCGCTCACCGTGCGTTCGGTCGTGGCCAGGTCGTCCTCGTGTTCCCGCGCGGTGAACGTCCAGTACCGCGAGCGGTGCACCCCGTTGTGGTCGAAGCGGACCACTTCGCCCGGGATCACTTCACGGATGTCCTTGAACACCGAGCACCCGGGCGTCGGGGTGAAGGACAGGGCCTCCAGCAGTCCCGCGCGGTCCACCACGGGCTCCACGACACCGGTGGTGAACAGGGCCTTGGGCTCGGAAGCGAAGGCGAAGCCACGGGATGTGCGGGCGTAGTAGAGGGGGTAGATGCCGAACCGGTCACGGATGAGGAGGAGTTCCTCCCGGCGCACGTCCCAGACGGCGAAGGCGAACATGCCGCGGAAGCGCCTGGCGCAGTCGGCTCCCCATTCCTGGTACGCGCGCAGGACGACCTCGGTGTCGCTCCGGTCGCGGAACCGGTGGCCTCGGGTGACGAGTTCGGCCCGTATCTCGGCGAAGTTGAACACCTCACCCGTGTAGCTGAGAACGACGACGTCCCGGCCGGCGTCGTCGGTGGCGATCGCGGGCTGTCGTCCACCGGCCAGGTCGACGACCGCGAGCCGGCGCGGGACGAGCAGGGCGCGAGGTGACACCCACTGGTCGACGGCGTCGGGCCCGCGGTGGGACAGCGCGGGACGCATCGCGTCGACGAGATCGGTTCTGAGGGACAGGTCCTGGTCGAAGGAGATGATTCCGACAATGCCGCACACAGGTGTTCTTCCTTCATGGAGGGGGCGACTGCGCAGGTACGCGAAGGGCGATCAGCTGCGTGCGCCCGCAAGTTCGGCCAGGGAGGCTCGGTCGAGCTTCCCGGAGTGCGTCAGTGGAAGGGCGTCCGCGAGCACGAAGCGGTGCGGAACCATGTACGAGGGAAGCCGGGCGCCCGCGTGGGTGCGGACGGCCCTCACCAGCTCGGTGCGCCGGTGCCCCGGCTGAGCAACCACCAGTGCTGTCAGTACCTGCCCGCCGTCGGGCCGGGGGACGACGGTGACCGCCGCGTCCTGAACGTCCGGATGGGCGGCGAGTACGGTTTCGACTTCCTGGAGTTCGATGCGGAAGCCGTTGAGTTTGATCTGGTGGTCATTGCGTCCCGCGTAGTCCAGGGATCCGTCGGGGAGCACTCGGGCGAGATCGCCCGTGCGGTAGGAGCGGGCGGTGCCCTTCGGGGTGTCGAGGGTTTTGAAGCGCCGGCCGGTCAGTTCCGGACGGTTGAGATATCCGAGTGCCACGCCGTCACCGCTGACCCACATCTCGCCCGTCCCGCCCGGGCCCACCGGCCGCAGTTCCTCGTCGAGAACCGCGATCGACAGATGGGGCAGGGGCGTTCCGATCGGCGATCTCAGCTGCGGGTCGGGGAATTCGTCGAGGACCTTCCATGTCGCGTGCACCGTGATCTCGGTGATCCCGTACATGTTCACGAAGACGGGGACCGATGTGTCCTCCGCGCCGCGCAGCTGCTTTCTGAAGTGTTCGACGGCAGGCAGTTTCACGCTCTCCCCGCCGAAGATCACGTACCGCAGTGCGAGAGGCGGGGCGTTCTGTTCCTCATGCACGGCGACGAGGTGGGTGAAGACGGACGGGACCTGGTTGAGTACGGTCACCTGCCGCCGCACGAGTTCCGACAGCAGGGCATGGGGCGAACGCACCACGCCGAGCGGGAGCACCAGACATCGTGCACCGGTGGCGAGGGCACCCCACAGCTCCCAGACCGAGAAGTCGAAGCTCACGCCGTGGAACAGGGTCCAGACGTCGTGCTCGGAGAAGTCGAACAGCGGCAAGGCGTGGCGAAGCAGCGCCACGACGTTGCCATGGCTGACGACCACGCCTTTGGGCTGCCCGGTGGAACCCGACGTGTAGATGACGTACGCCGGTGATGAGGGCTCCGGTGTCACGGAGTGCCCGGCCCGGTCCGCCTCGGCGGCCCTGCCGACCGGTACCTGCAGAACCTCCGCACAGGCGGGGAGGCCGCCGACTTCGTCGACGAGGACGACTTCGACGTCCGCGTCGGCGAGGACCGTGCTGATCCGGGCCTGCGGCCATCCGGGGTCCACCGGTACGTAGACGGCGCCGGCCCGTAACACGCCGAGGACCGCCACGCCGAGGTCCACGGTGCGCGCCAGGTGCAGGCCGATCCGCTGCCCCGGACGGACGCCCGCGGCGAGAAGCGCGTTGGCCACTTCGGCGCTGAGCCGGTCCAGGTCCCTGTAGGTCAAGGACCGTTCGGTGTCTTGCAGGGCCACCCGGTCGGCGTACCGGGCGGCCGAGGCGAGGAAGACCTCGCACAGGTTCTGTGCGGTGGGTGGAACGTTCGCGCGCATGTGCATGACCTGCTCTCGGTCCCGTCGATGCCTTGCCGGTCAGATCCTGAGATTCAGCAGCTGGAGCTGCTCCTGGGCCTGCGGGAGGTCGAAGGCGCCGACTGCCTGACACAGGCGCAGGGTGTGGCGTCCCGCCTCGTTCACCGCCTCGCTGAGTGCGGCTTCGCCGTAGTGGTCGCGCAGGACGGCATCTGCGTCGGAGGTGCTGACGCCGACCGAGACCAGGGCGGCGCGGACCGGAGCCGGCTCGGGGACGAGACAGGCGTGGACGAAGTGCGGCATGGCACAGGCCACGTCGACACGGCGGGCCGGTGAGAGGCCGGCCCAGAGTTCCTTGAAGAAGCGCGCGAAGTAGGCATGGTGGTGCACCTCGTCGGAGACGTGGTCGTCGACCACGGCGCGCACCGCGCGGTAGACGGTCGGATCCCGGGGGATCTCCGACAGCAGTGAGGTGACCACGGTCTCGAACGAGACGACCTGCAGGATGTGCCCGAGGGAGCCGCACCCGGGCAGGAACCGTTCGGCGGCCTGCTCCAGCCGGGCCATCCGGGGCCCGAAGTCGTAGGGCAGCGCGGGTATGCCGACCGCCTTCTCGATCTGTTGCAGGAGATCGAGGCTGAAGAGGGCGTGGTACCCCTCGTCGCAGTAGATCTTGAAGGCGTCGAGCCGGGCCTGGGCGCTCAGGGGCATGTCGACCTGGCCGTGTGCGACCAGTGCGGTGCCTCGGTTGACGACCTGGGTCTCCAACTGGGTGGTGTACTGCATGTACTGGTAGAAGTGCTGGGCCAGCAGGGCCCGGCGGGCGTCCGCCCCGAGGTGGGCGAGCGCGTCGTGGTCCAGGTACGGCACGAGCTTTTCCGGGAAGAGGAGGAGGCCTTCCTCCCGGTCCTCCGCGAGGATCCGTCTCTCCCGGCTGCGGACGCCGGCGTTCTCGTACCAGTCCTTGAGGGCTGGGATCACAGGTGTCCGCCCGGTGCCTTCGGCCCGGTGGCGGCGTGGTCGCGGAACAGCCGGAGCCGCTCCTCCCCCACCTGGGCGCGCAGTACCGGGTCGTCGATTCCCTGGCCTTCCTGCGTCGCCAGCCCGAGTATGCCGACCTTGCCCTCGTGTTCGTTCAGCTGGACCGATCGGGTGGCCTGCGGTGTCTCGGTCAGGTCGAAGACCCGGGACAGCGTCGGCACCACGAGACCGAGCGTCAGCAGGCGGTTGGCCTCCCACGACTCCTGGTAGCTGGCTCCGTGGCTGCCGATGACGCGCTTGAGTTTCATCCACAGGTACCGGTTGTCGTAGCGATGGTCGTAGCCGCTGCTGGAACCGCAGGTGACCACGCAGCCGCCGCGCCGTACGACGTTCACGGACGTGTCGAAGGTGCTGCGGCCCACGTGTTCGAACACGACGTGCGGGTCCTCGCCGAGTTCCTTCCGGATGACCGAGCCGAGGGCCTTCCAGGAGACGGCTCGGCCGCTGCCCTCGGTGTCGTCGGCCAGTTCCACGTCGTTGCGGTTGACCACGAGGTGGCACCCCAGCTTGTCCATGAGGTCGCCCTTGGCGTCGGACCCGACGACGCCGACGGCGATGCCGCCCGCCTGGCGGACGAGTTGGACGGCGTAGGAGCCGAGCCCTCCGGCCGCCCCCCAGACGAGAACGATGTCTCCCATCTTGATCTGTGCGCCGTGCCGGCCGATGAGCATGCGGTAGGCGGTGCCCAGGCACAGGGTGTTGCAGGCGGCCTCCTCCCACGACAGGTGGGGCGGCTTGGGGACGAGCTGCGTCGCGCGGGCCACCGCGAAGTCCCCGAACGCGCCGAAGTTCGTCTCGAACCCCCAGGCCCGCTGGTCCGCCGCCAGCATGCCGTCCTGCTGGGCGATGGGATCCTGCTCGTCGATGTACGGCGCGGTCACGATGACCTTGTCCCCGGGGGACCAGTGCCGTACGGCGCTTCCGACGCGGACGACGACACCGGCGGCGTCGGACCCGACGACGTGGTAGTCCCGGTCGTGCCGCCGGGCCCAGCCGCCCTGACGGCCGAACTGCTTCAGGAAGCGGAAGGTGGAGATGGGCTCGTACATCGCGGACCAGACGGTGTTGTAGTTCACCGCCGAGGCCATCACCGCGACGAGGACCTCGTCCGGCGCCAGCTCGGGTGTGGGGACCTCGCCCACGTGCAGTGTCCGGGTGACGTCCTTGTCCGTCTCGCCCGCGAAGATGCGCTCGTCCTCCTTCTTCAGGTAGACGGCGCGGTAGGTCTCCGGTACCTCGTACGTCAGGAGTTCGTCGCCGACGGCGCCGTTGCGCACCGCCTCGATGAGAGCAGTCATGTTCGTTCCTCCCAATGGCCTGTGGTCAGGATTCCGCCGGACGCATGGCGGCGCCGAGCTGCCCGATGGTGGCCCGCTGCCGGACCGCTTCGATCAGCGCGGGCATGACGTTGCGGTGACTCGCCGCGTCTGCCCGCAGCCGGCTCAGGTACGGCCCGACGTCGTTCCGTCGGACCACGTCCCTGCGGGTGCCGACCGTGGTGTGGCGCTCCGCGGCCAGCAGTTCACGCTCGCTCTCCGACGGAGAGGGCCGGGTGACCCCCACCGTCGGCCCCGGGTCGGTGTAGGCGAGGGTTTCGATCTCGCTCTCCAGCCAGCCGCTGCGTACGCCGGCCGCCATCCCTCCGTGGTCGCGGATGCGTGCCAGCCACTCCTCGACCTCGCGCGTCACCTCGTCCACGAGCTGTTCGACGACCCGGGAGCCGCCCAGCGGATCGGCGTAGCGGGCGATGTCGGTCTCTTCCGCGATGATCTGCTGGGTGCGCAGGGCGACCCGCGCGCCGAGGGGGCCCGGGGTCTGCACCGCTTCGTCGAAGCTGCAGACGTGCAGGGACTGGGTGCCGCCCAGGACGGCTGCGAGGGCCTGGACGGTGGCTCTGACGATGTTGTTGAGCGGCTCCTGGAACGCCAGCGCCGATCCGAAGGTGTTGACCTGGGTGCGCAGCTTCAGAGCCCGGGGGGCGGACGCCCCCCAGATGTCGTGCATGCGTTCGGCATACAGCTTGCGGGCCACGCGTAACTTGGCGGCCTCCTTGAGGAGTTCCATGTCGGTCCCGAAGATGAAGCTGAACCGGGAGGCCACCTCGTCCGCGGAGAAGCCGCGTGCCACCATGCCGCCGAGGTACTCGTCCGTGCTGGCCAGCGCGCAGGCCACTTCCAGGGCCGCGTCGGCTCCTGCTTCGCGAGCGTGACCGCCCGAGATCGATATCGGGTTGACGGCGGGCAGGTGCCGCAGGCAGTGCTCGATGACGTCCAGGCAGTAGCGCATGCTGGTGTCGAGGTCGTAGACGTGGGTCTTGCGCGCCAGGAACTCCTTCAGCATCTCGTTCTGGAGCGTGCCGCGCAGACTTGCGGGATCGACCCCGGATTCCTCGGCTGCCACGATCCACATGGCCAGCAGCATGGGTGCCGTGGCGTTGATCGTGAACGACACGGAGACCTTGTCCAGCGGGATGCCGGCGAACACGGCTATCAGGTCGTCCACGCTCGCGATGGAGACTCCGGTGCGGCCCACCTCGCCGTCGGCTTGGGGGCTGTCCGGGTCGAGTCCCATCTGGGTCGGCAGGTCGAAGGCCAGGGAGAGGCCCGTCTCCCCCATCTCCAGCAGATAGCGGAAGCGTTCGTTGGTGGATGCGGTGCTGCTCAGTCCGGCCAGTTGGCGCATGGTCCATAAGCGGCTGGTGTACCCGCCGGGGTGGAGGCCCGCTTCGTAGGGGAACTCACCGGGCGCGCTCACGTCTGATCGGTCTCGGCTTCGGCGAGGAGGTCCAGGAGTGACTCGCAGAACTCGTCGATGTCCGGGGTCTCGAAGACCTGGACGAGGGGGACGTCCACTCCGAGGCGGTTGCGCAGTTCGGTGAGGATGCGGGCGGCGACCAGGGAGTCGACTCCGAGGTCGAAGAAGTTGTCGGTCCTCTCGACATCAGGCATCTGCAGCACGTGTGCCGTTGTCTCGATGACGACGGACTCGACTTCTTCCAGCGTTGTCGTGTTCAGCGCAGGCATGGGAGACCTTTCACTCTGAGGAAGTGAGATGGCGCGGAGCCGGAAGTCAGCCGTTGACGCCCGTGTAGTGGCGCAGACTCCGGTTCCACAGCAGCCGTGAGGCCAGAAAGGCGGCGATCGCGATCACGGGTGAGAGGGCGGCCACTGTTTCGGGCACGCCGAGCCCCGGGGTGTTGCCGGTGAGGACCGCTGCCGGGAAGTAGGCGATGAAGGCGAGGGGGAGCAGGAAGGTGAAGGCGGCGTCCACGGCCCGGGGAAGGATCTTCAGCGGGTAGCTCCCGAAGGTGCCGAGCAGCTCTTCCACCCAGGACTGCCAGTAGAAGGCAGCGGGGTAGTGCAGGGCCGCGCTGGAGAGCGCGGTCGCGATCGCTGCTTCCATGAACATGCCGCCGAGGACGCCGGCCGCGAGGAACAGGGCCTTGGGCCAGCTCCATACCAGGTCGACGTGGAGGAGGGCGCCCACGAAGAGCGAGATGCCCACCATGAGGTCGCCGATGGCGTTCGTGGGGAAGTACGACAGCTGCACCTGGCGGTACACGGGCAGCGGCCGCAGCAGGAACGCGTCCACTTCGCCGCGCTGCACCAGGAGCGTGAGGGCGAAGACCCGGCCGAGCAGCAGGACGTAGAGGCCGTGGCTGAGCATCCGCATGGCCATGATCATCAACACCGCGTCGCTCGGCCAGCCGCCCATGCCGTGGAAGCGGCCGAGCAGCACCGTCGCGAAGACGATGACGGAGACCTGCCAGACGACACCGATGGTGACGCCCATGATGAACTCGCCGCGGTATTCGAGGCGGGCCCGGAAGGTGAGCTTGACGATGCGCCCGGCGAGCCGCCACGCGGAGATGAAGTTGCGCATCTCAGCCTCCCTGTGAAACGACTCGGTCCGCGGCGCGGTGCCACAGGAGACGGCTGACACCGGCGAGCAGGAGCACCCACACCGCCTGGAGACCCAGTTCCCGCAGCGCCGACGACGGTGGAATGCGGCCGATGTAGAGGGACAGGGGAGTGTTCAACGTCGCCTGGAACGGCAGGAAGGCGCTCATCGTGCGGAACCAGTCCGGGAAGTACCACAGCGGTGCGAAGACACCTGAGAGCAGGTTCTGCGCGAAGACGAGGATCAGCAGTCCGGCCTCGTTCTTCACCGTCCAGAAGCACAACAGGTCGATGAGGAGCGTGAGGTAGTGGAAGATCATCTGTCCGAGCAGCATGCTGACGGCGAAGGCTCCGGCCGCGCCGGCCGAAGGCGGTGCCTGGATCAGCCCGAGGACGCGGCAGATCGCGTAGCCGGCGCCCGCCCAGGCGAATCCGTAGAGCTGGTCGCCGACGGCGCGGTACATGTAGTAGCGCCGGGGGGCCACCGGGCGCATGAACCAGTAGACGATGGTGCCGAGTTGCACCTGCTGGAGCACGGTGTCGCGGGCGGCGCTGCGATCGATGCCGCGGATGCGGACGGCCAGGGCGGCCAGCACGGCGAAGGTGACGGCCTGGTCCCGGTCCAGCCCCGCGCTGGAGGTGGTGTCGTGGTAGAGGGCTCGCCACAGGCAGACGACGAGGAAGACCTGCACCACCAGCCGCACCGCAGTGCCCGCGATGCGCCCCGAGGCGAGGAGTTCTCCTCGGGCGGTGATGTGGGCCACCCGCCAGGCCTTCGGCGACGTGCTCGGAGCAACCGGCGAAACGGCACCCGGAACGGACTCGCTCACGCCTCACCGGCTTCGGACAGGGCGACGGACGACGGGCTCTGCGGAGCGCCGGCGGCCGTACGCAGGTACATGTCACGCATGACGTCCTCGAGGTCGGCCTCCTCGATGGCGACATCGGCCACCGCGTACCGCTCGATGAGCAGCTTCAGAGCTCGGTGAGGCGTCAGCTCGGCCTCGTCCGCGGGGGCCAGCACTACGCGGGGCCCGTCCCGGTGCAGCACCTTGACCCCCTCCAGCCGCAGGTCGTCCGCAGGATCCACCAGTGTGGCGTGAACCTGCCAAGTAATGCCGATCTGTTTGCGGATGCTCTCCAACGAGCCGTCGACGACGATGCGCCCGTGGTTGATGAGGATCACGCGCCGCGCCAGACGCGCGACTTCGGTCATGTCGTGCGTGGTCAGCAGCACGGTGACGCCGCGCTGCTCGACCTGCTGCTGGAGGAATCTGCGCACCTGCTCCTTGACCACGACGTCCATCCCGATCGTGGGCTCGTCGAGGAAGACGACCGGCGGGTCGTGCAGGAGAGCGGCGGCGAGGTCCGAGCGTACCCGCTGCCCCAGGGAGAGGTGACGGACCTGCGTGTCCCAGAACGAGGACAGTTCGAGCAGTTCGTCGAACTCGGCGAGCCGCCGCCGGTGATCGGCCTGGGACACGCCGTAGATGTCCCTGAGGATGGCGAACGAGTCACGGACCGGCAGGTCCCACCACAGCTGGCTCCGCTGCCCGAACACCGCGCCGATGTTGCGGGCGTTGCGCTCGCGTTCCCGGTAGGGCTCGATGCCGGCGACCCGCGCTTCCCCGGAACTCGGGACGAGGATGCCGGTCAGCATCTTGATGGTCGTGGACTTCCCCGCGCCGTTCGGCCCGAGGAGGGCGACGAGTTCACCGTGGTTGACGGCGAAGGACACGTCTTCCACCGCGGTCTTGGTGGTGCGCTCCGGCGCGACGATCGACCGCAGAGCTCCGAGGAAACCCGGCTGACGCTTTGCCCCGTGGAAGGTTTTGGTAAGTCCGTGCACTTCGATGGCGGCACCGCCGCCGGCACGCGGTAAATGGTTCGTGTGATGCACTACTTGCCCCGTTCGCCGCACACAGTGCAGCTTCGTATGAACCCGATCCAAGCACTCAAGCCAGAGGGGTTGCAGAGTGAGTCCGCTCGCTTCACAGCAATGAAGCGTTGCGAGGAAGCATTGCGGGAATTCGCTACCCAGAGATCCGTTTTCAGCTTTTCCTGGCTGCGACTCGACAAAACGGACAAGCGCTTACTACCTGCATCGGTATGCGCCTCCCCCGTAATCGCCGGGTAACTTTTCTAGCGTTGTGACGACCCTTCGTCAACCCCTTGGAGGAAGTCCTGGTTACGGGATCGGATTGCCGCTTGACGCACGGTCACCGGTGTGTCAACTTGATGCGGTTCGAATCCATGCAGGTCGCAAGGGGTGGGCCGGCGGGGCGCCCTGAAGAGCAGGCGGCGAGACTGGGGCGATTGTCCGGTTGGCCGGGAACGGAAGCTGTGGATGAGCATTGCCGATGTGAGAACGGTGCCCTTCTCCGGGGAGCGCGGTTCGGGCGTACAGCCCCTCACATGGGGGCAGCGATGGATTTGGCGTGCCGTCGCGGCGCAGGCCCCTTCATACGCGCACTTCGGCGCGCCTTTCCGGGTGGATATTCCCTCGGGCTGCGACATGGACGGGGTCTTATCATCCCTTTCAGCCCTACTCCGGCGCCATGAGACATTACGCACCAGATACTTCGTGGACGAGCACGGAAAACCTCGGCAGGTCATTGCCGAGCAAGGTGATCTGCGGGTCGAGGTCCACGACTGCGCTGAAAACGACGTGGCGGTCGCGGTACGACAAGCCGAGAAGGATCTCGCTCGGCTGCCCTTCACCATCCCCGAACTCGCGGTCCGGGTCGCTGTCATCACGGCGGACGGCGTGCCGGCGAAAGTCACCCTCATCGTCTTCCACATGGCGATCGACGCGTGGGGCATGCACCGCGTCACGGAGGAGCTTCACCAGCGCCTGCGGTCATGCGCCGACGGAGCCGAGCTGCCGGCACTCCAGGAGATCTCACATCCGTCGGACCGGGCCCGGGACGAACAAAGCCATGCGGGTCAACGGCGTTCACAAGCAGCGTTGAAGCGCTGGAGACGTGAGATCGACACGTTTCCGAGAGTGGCCCTCCCGGCGCTGGCAGATGCCGCGGAGCCCGTCCGCTTCCATGAGCACACGCTGTATTCGAAGGCGCTCCTCCTCGCGTCCCCGGCGCTTGCCCGGCACCTCGGGACGAATATCGGGTCGGTGATCCTCGCACATGCGCTGAGATTGCTGGGGAAGCTGTCGGGGAACCCCCGCTGCGGCTTCTTGATGTTCTCCCACAATCGCTTCCTGGAGAGAGACCTCCACTACTCCGGCACCCTGGTCCAGAGCGTTCCGGTCGGCGTGGATGTCACCACCTCGTCACTGAGGGAACTCGTGAAGTCCTGCCACCAGTCCGTCCTGCGGTCCGTCATGGGTTGCGAATGCGACCCGGACGAGGTCGACGCACTCCTCGAGGACTACTCCGCCGAGACGGGTTACGAGGCGGACTTGTCCTGCGCTTTCAATCTCTTCTTCCCCGAGTTCGGGCAGGAGGGCGACCAGGCCGCGCAGAGCTGTGCGGAAGTCGAACCGGAGGCCCGGCGGTCGGCGAGGGGATCCCGGTTCGGCCCGGTGAAGGAATTCGAGTGGGACGACATGAAGTTCTACCTGGGCGCATACATCGAGGACGGTGAGTTCGTCCTCTCCTTGAGGGCGGACACAGCCCTGCTGCCTTCCTCCCAGATCGCCCGGTTCCTGACCGACGTGGAGAGCCTCGTCCTGGACTCCCTGACGGACGCGTCCCTGACGTAGCGCCCCCCTCCACCACAAGCACTCACCCTGGCCGCACAGACGAGGAAGGCAAGCACCACGATGCTCCAGAACCAACGCGCCGACCGGACGACGGCGGAGTTCGTCGACGACACGACCGACGCCGCCAAGCGTGAAGCGTCTCACCGGGCTCGGGGCACGGCCCGCCCGATCACCCTTGTCGGTAACCCGGTGCTGCACCGGGAGTGCGCTGCGGTGACCGAGTTCGACGAGGCCCTGGCCGCGCTCATCGACGACATGTTCGCCAGTCAGCACGCCGCGACCGGCGTGGGTCTGGCAGCCAACCAGATCGGTGTCGCCCTCAAGGTCTTCGTGTACGACTGCCACGACGATCACGGAGTACGCCACGTCGGTCACGTCATCAACCCGGTCATCGATCCCGTACCGGTCGACGACCGAGTGCTCGACGCCTCCCCCGAGGGCTGTCTGTCCGTGCCCGGCGCCTTCATGGAGCTGGCCCGGCCGGACGAGGTGGTGTGCCGGGGCAAGGACAGACACGGCGACGACATCGCCGTACGGGGGACGGGCAACTTCGCCCGCTGCCTGCAGCACGAGACCGACCATCTGAACGGCTGGCTGTACATCGACCGTCTTTCCAAGCGCGATCGCAAGCAGGTGATGCGTCAGATGGCCGAGCGGCGACCTGACTACGCAACGGTTCCGAACGACTGACCGGGCGGCCCAGGGAGTCCGCCGGCAAGAAGGAGGTGGCGACACATGCTCGGACGTGTGGGCATGCTGCGTCGCTACCCCGTGAAGTCGATGCTCGGTGAGGACGTGTCCGACGTGCACGTCGGCGCACGCGGACTCTCCCGCGATCGCGGCTACGGCCTGGTCGACCGGAGGACGGGCAAGGTGGCCAGCGCGAAGCACCCCAGGCTGTGGCGCGCACTGCTGACCATGACGGCCGAGGTCCGGGGTGATGCCGTAGCGATGACCACGCCGGAGGGCGAGACGTTCCGGTCCACGGACCCCCGGGTCGACGGCCTCCTCTCGGATCTGGTGGGCCGCCCCGTCATCCTCGCGCGCACCGCGCCGCCCGCGGCGGAACTGGAACGGTCCGATCCGCAGGAAGTGCTCCGCGCCGGTCCGGACGCCGAGTTGGAGGTCACGACCGGCCGCCTGGGCCGGGAGGCTCCACCCGGGACGTTCTTCGACTTCGCGCCGCTGCATCTGCTGACGACGTCCACGCTCAAGGCCATCGCCCTGCTCGCTTCTCCCGGCGCCGCCGGGCCGCCGCGATATCGGCCGAACATCCTCATCGACGGCGAGCGGACGGGGTTTGTGGAGAACGACTGGCTCGGGCGCGTTCTGCGCATCGGAGACGAACTCACCGTGCGCGTCATCGCCCGCACCCCCCGGTGCGTGGTGCCCACACTCCCCCACGGCCCCCTGCGACGGGACCCGTCCGTCCTGCGCGTCCTGGCGGACAACAACCGCATCACCCCGCTGGACTCCCTGGCCCCGCAACCGTGCGCCGGCGCGTACGCGCACGTACTGCAGCCCGGCCGGGTCCGAGTGGGGGATCGGGTCTCCTTGCGATGAACGGCAGCACACGACACCCGCGCACCCACCGCGAAGGCGAAACGAGCGCGCACCCCACCCACAGCCCGCCACACACAGCGGAAAGCCCCGTCCCTCACAGGGGGCGGGGCTCCGCAAAGGGCTTCGCGGACTCCGAGCGTCAGCCGATCTCGGTCCCGGTCGCCGACAGCGCCTCGGTCACCGGCTGGAAGAACGTCTCCCCACCCGAGGTGCAGTCACCGCTGCCGCCGGACGTGAGCCCGACCGCCTTGTCCCCGGCGAACAGCGACCCGCCGCTGTCACCCGGCTCCGCGCACACGTCGGTCTGGATCAGCCCGTTCACGATGTCGCCGTTGCCGTAGTTCACGGTGGCGTCCAGCCCCGTGACCTTGCCGTCGTGCACCTGCGTGGTCGACCCGCTCCGGGTGACCGCCATGCCGACGGTGGCCTCCGCGGCGCCCGAGATCTTCTGGGTGGACCCGTTGTACAGGTTCACCTCGCTCGGGTGGTCGACCTCCGCGGTGTACTTGACCAGCCCGAAGTCGTTGTCCGGGAACTGCGAGTCCGTGTTGGTGCCGATCTCCTTGCCGCTGGAGTCCGACCACGTGGAGATGCCCTCGGTGCAGTGACCGGCGGTCAGGAAGAACGGCTCGCCGCCCTTGACCACGTTGAAGCCCAGCGAGCAGCGCCCGCTGCCACCGGTGATCGCGTCGCCGCCGGCGATGAAGGGCTTGTACTCCCCCTTGGACCGCTTGAGTTCGGCCTTCGCGCCGAGCCCGTCCACGACCTTCGTCAGCGTCGCCCACTCGGCCTTCGAGACCGTGCGGTCGGCGGTCACGACGACCTTGTTCGTCGTCGGGTCCGTCACCCAGGCGGTACCCGGGATCGTCGCGTCCTGCTTCAGCGTGCCGCGGGCGCTCTTGAGTTCGGCGAGCGAGTTCGCCACGACTCTCGCCTTGGCGCCGGCCTTCTCCACGGCCTGCGCGGCGCTCTCGTCGAGCACGTTCACCGTGAGGCTCTTGCTCTTGGTGTCGTAGTACGTCCCGGCCGCGTCGCCACCCAGGTCCTCGGCCAGCGACGAGGCGAGCTTTCCGGCCGCGGTGAGCGACAGGGTCCGGGGGGCGGACGCCTCAGGGGTCTCACTTGCGTTCGCGGTCTGGAACGTCACTCCCGCGGCGACCAGCGCGGCGATGCCCGCACCTGCCATGACTGCACGCCGCTTGGGTATGCGTCGGTGCTTCAACTTTCGTCCTCCTGTGGGGGGTCGGCACGGGAGGTTGTGGGGACCTCCGCGAGCCGGAAGGCTTCGTTGACGAGCGCCCACTATTCCGAGGCGGCGGGTGAACACACAAGGGTAAGTTCGAGACGCGCGTAGACACCGCTTCGCACGCCCCGTCATTTTGGCCGTCCGCGATCAAATCGGACCAACTCCCGTGCGTTCACAGTGCAAACATTACGCGTGAGTAATGTGTGCCCACTCTGTGACGTCTGCCCGTGGCTGAATCTCGCCCATCCCAAAGCCGGTTGAGAGGGAAGCCCACGGACAACACGAAGCCCCTGCGCAACGTGGAGAGCCCGCACGTACGTACGCGGAAGCCCCCGCACGACACGTGCGGGGGCTTCGAAGTGCGGTGAACTGCCGTCGGGGGCCTAGTAGACGCTGAGGCCGTACGCGCTCAGGGCCTCCGTGACGGGCTGGAAGAACGTCGTACCGCCGGAGGAGCAGTTGCCGCTGCCGCCCGACGTCAGACCGTACGCCGTACCGTTGCTGCCGTAGAGGGAACCGCCGGAGTCACCGGGCTCGGCGCAGACGGTGGTCTGGATCAGGCCGGAGACGATGTCCCCGCCGCCGTAGTTGACGGTGGCGTTGAGGGCGGTCACACGGCCGCTGTGCGTACCGGTCGTGGAGCCGTCGCGGATGACGGTGGTGCCCACGCTCGGGGTGGCCGCGCGCGTGATGTCCACGCCGTTCGCGGTGCCGGGACGGCTGACGGACCCGCTGTAGCGCACGAGGCCGTAGTCGTTGCCCGGGAAGCTGGAGCCGGCGGTCGAGCCGATGACCGTGGTACGGCCCGAGTTGGAGTACCAGGTACCCGCGCCGTCGGTGCAGTGACCGGCGGTCAGGAAGAACTGCTGACCGCTGCTGTTCTGGACGTTGAAGCCGAGGGAGCAGCGCCAGCTACTCGCATAGATGGCGTCGCCGCCCTGGATCAGCTTGCTGAACTTGCCGGGTGTGCGCTTGATCGTGAGCGCGTCGGCGTTGGCGCCGGCCTGCTGCTTGATCTTCGTCAGCTCGGCCTGCGTGACCGTGCTGTCCACGGTCAGCAGCACGCGGTTGGTCTTGCTGTCGACGGCCCAGGCGGTACCCGGGATGTCGGCCTTCAGCAGCGAGCCGCTGGCGCTCTTGAGCTCGGCGGCGCTGAAGGTGGTGGGGGTGTCGGATGCGTTCGCGCTGGGGATCGCGATCGCTGCGGCGGCAACGAGGCCGGTGGAAACGGCGATCAGCCGGGTCCGTCTCGAAATGCCGCTGCGGGGGGTGGTGCGCTTGATCCTCACTTTTCGTTCCTCCACAAAGGAAGTCGGGGGCCCTCGTGGGGTTTCGGGCCCGTGAGGCGCAGCCTGGGACCGGCCGTCCGGATTCCGAACACGCCGTGCCCCTGACAAGCGCTGAGGGGGAGTATTCGGCCGAACGGCCGGTCGGCGCAAGAGTGCCTTTCGGACTTCAACCTTTGATGGATCTTTACGAAGTCGCCCCACGGGTGCTTTTCGGCCCCAGGGGGCGCGAGGGGACCACGGAACTCCCGGCGCATGGTGGACGCCGGGGGCGGAGGCCCGCACGCCTCACGCCCCTTCACACAACAGCACGACCGGCCACGTTCGCGCGACCGGGCCGGTCATGTCCGGAAGTCGACCGTCCGGATGAATCGGGCCGGTCCTCAGCCGGGCGGGTCAGCCGTCGCAGGGGCAGCAGCAGTCACACCCGTCGCAGTCACAGTCCCGGCAGACGCCCTCGCGCTTCTTGCGGGACCACGGCCCCTCGTACTCCTTGGCGCAGCACAACTGGCAGGTGCAGCACAGGAGCCAGAACATCCCGCAGCCGGCCCAGAACCCGCGCCTGCGCGGCGGCTGCGGCGCAGGCGCGCCGAATCCGCCCCCGTCGAAGCCTCCACCGCCGTACGCGCCACCCCCGCCGGCGTACGCGCCTCCCCCACCGGCGTACGGATTTCCGCCACCGCCGGCGTACGGGTGCTGCGGGGAACCGTAGGGCCCCTGCGGCTGCTGCCCGTGAGGACCCGGCCCCTGTCCCGGCACCTGGCCCCGAGGGCCGCCGCCCAGGTGGGAGGCGCACACCGGCACCGTGCCGAATGCCCGGTCCACCGAGCGCCGCAGTTCGTGCACGAGCAGCAGATGCACGAGCTGCTCGTCGGCGAACTCCGCGTCCCGCAGCGCGAGGCGCACCCCGTGCACCGCGTCGTCGGCGAGCCGCCGCGCCTCCGCGAGGGAGGTGCCGGTCGCGGTGATCGGGTTCCAGGCGCCTGACGCGGCGTCAGCGTGCTGGTCCTCCACGGCGTCCAGCAGGTGGGCGAGACGCCCGAAGAGCCGGCCTGCCTCAGCGAGCGGCCCGGCGTTGCCCGGCCGGCCCGCGAGCACGGCCGTGTGCGCGAAGGCCGCGGCGGTCGCGGACTCGGTCGGTTCGGTGACCGCCAGGATCGGCGTCCCGGGCCCGGCGAGTGCCTCGATCCCGGCCTGCCGGTCCACCGCGTCGACCAGCAGGGAGGTGTCGAATCCCACAGCGGTGCCGCTCCGGGCACCTGCCGTGTCCCAGCTCGCGGCGACCCGGCGAGCGGCCCGGGCCACCGGCTTGCGGGCCAACAGCCCGTCACCGTCGGTGAGGTGATCGCGTACCTTCGCGGAGGCCAGAACCAGGGAGACGGCCGCCGCGAGCCGGGCTCCCTCGCCGTGCGCGACGGAGGCGGTGCGCATGCCACGTAGCGGGCAAGGCCCCGCCGTACGCCGGCCGGTCGCGTCGCGCCCGGCCTGAGCCTCCGTCAGAACCGAGATGAGCAGCCCGTCGTAATTCGTGACGACTCGGGCGAACTGCCCGTGATCGCCGCGCAGCGCGAGGCAGAGCCCGCACAAATGCGCCATCCACTGGCTCGCGAGCTTCTCCCCGAGCCGGTGCCTGCAGGGCCTGACGATTCCGAACACAACGCTCCCCCGAACCTCGTAACGACGTTGAGCTGCGGCATCGTATCGGCTCGCATTCACCCGTACGCTCCGCCCGTCACCCGTACGCCGAGAAGAATCATATTTCACTCACAGTCAGCAGCCGTTTGGGAAACGACCCTTGGGACACACGGACTCTCGACGGATTCGCTGTGCACCAGTACCGTCACAAACCCCCCGTGCGGCGTCTATCCACTTGGCGCGCCATCCGCATCATGGACGACCATAGGGATGCGGAAAGCAGAAAGACCGCTGTGAGAGGAGGCGTCCATGGGATCGGTACGCAAGGCAAGTGCCTGGCTTGGCCTCGTCGACGACAACGAAGACGAGCGTTACTACGACGACGACGACTACTCCGACGGAAACGAGCCCGGAGAGGCCTGGGTCACCGATCCGCGCGTCAAGGTGGCTTCGGACGTCGCCGAGGAGAAGGGCCGCCGGATCGGCACGGTGACCCCGGACAGCTTCCGGGACGCGCGCGCCATCGGCGAGCTGTTCCGCGAGGGCGTGCCGGTCATCATGAACCTCACGGCCATGGAGGCCTCCGACGCCAAGCGCGTGGTCGACTTCGCGGCCGGGCTGATCTTCGGCCTGCGCGGTTCGATCGAGAGAGTGTCGACCCGGGTGTTCCTGCTCACCCCGGCCCACACGGAGATCGTCAACGGCGACCCGGCCGGGCACCGTACGGACGGCTTCTTCAACCAGAGCTGAGGCAGGGCCGCTCACCGGCCCTGCCTCCGCGCGGGGACACCGGACCGGCCTACCGGAAAGCGTCGAGCCCGGTGAGCGCCTTGCCCAGCACGAGCTGGTGCATCTCGACGGTGCCCTCGTAGGTGAGCACCGACTCGAGGTTGGTCGCGTGCCGCATCACGGGATATTCGAGCGAGATCCCGTTGGCACCGAGAATGGTCCGGGCCGTACGGCAGATCTCGATCGCTTCCCGGACGTTGTTGAGCTTGCCGAAGCTGACCTGCTCGGGACGCAGGCGGCCGGCATCCATACGCCGCCCCAGATGATGGGCGAGCAGGATCCCCTTGTGCAGTTCGACCGCCATGTCGGCGAGTTTGGCCTGGGTGAGCTGGAAGCCGCCGATGGGCCGGCCGAACTGCTCCCGTGACTTCGCGTAGTCGACCGCGGCCTCGAAACTGCTGCGGGCCGCGCCCATGGCGCCCCAGACGATTCCGTACCGGGCGTGGGACAGACAGCTGAGGGGTCCGCGCAGACCGGTGACGTCCGGGAGGACGGCGTCGGCGGGCAGCCGCACGTCGTCGAGGACGAGCTCGCTGGTGACGGAGGCCCGCAGGGACCACTTGTGCTTGATCTCGGGAGCGGAGAACCCGCCGCTGTCGGTGGGCACGGCGAACCCGCGGATTCCTTCGTCCGTCTGCGCCCAGACCACGGCGACACCGGCGACCGACCCGTTGGTGATCCACATCTTGCGGCCGTTGAGGATCCAGTCGGAGCCGTCGCGCTTGGCGTAGGTCCGCATGGCGGCGGGGTCGGAGCCGTGGTCGGGCTCGGTGAGCCCGAAACAGCCGATGACCTCGCCGGCGGCCATGCGCGGCAGCCAATGCTGCTTCTGCTCCTCGCTGCCGAAGCGGTGGATGGCGTACATGGCGAGTGAGCCCTGCACGGAGACGAGGGAACGGATGCCGGAGTCGGCGGCCTCCAGCTCCAGGCAGGCCAGCCCGTACTGCACGGCGGACGCGCCGGCGCACCCGTAGCCCTCCAGGGACATGCCGAGGGCTCCGATGCCGCCCAGCTCCCGGGCCAGCTCGCGGATCCGGGGCAGCTCGCCCTTCTCGTACCAGTCGGCGACGTAGGGCAGCACCCGGTCCGTGGCCCAGGCCCGCACGGTGTCCCTGATCCCCAGGTCCTCCGGCTCCAGCAGGTCGTCGAGGCCGAGGGGATCGGCGGGGTCGAAGGCGGGCAGCTTGGATGAACCGGACATGATCGACACCCTCCGAAGCTCTTTAACTAGCAGTGCTAACCAAGACGCTACGACGGCAGCCCGCCCGCGCACCACCCATCGCTGTCCCCAATGAAGGAACGCGAAGGGGCCTCACACCGAAACGCGTGAGTCCGCCGCGCCCCTGGGAGCCGGCAGCTCCACCTGTTCCGGCTCACACTGCATGACCCGCGGCAGCCGCAGCGCCATCGCCGCCCCCAGGAGCAGCAAACCCGCACTCACCAGCAGCGTCACATGCAGGCCGTGCACGAACGCGTCCCGGGCGGCATGCCGGAGCGCCGCACCGGCCGACCCGCCGAGCTGCCCGGCGACTTCGTACGCCTCCCCCAGCGAATGCCCCGCGGACGCGGATGCCGACGCCGGGACCCCGGGCACGCCCGACAACCCGGGCGCGTACGCCGCGTTCATCACCGTGCCCAGCAGCGCGATCCCGATCCCCGCCCCGAGCTGGTACGACGTCTCCCCGATCGCCGCCGCCCCACCGGCCTGCTCCGGCGGGGCCTCGCTCAGCATCGACTCATACGCCCCGAACAGCGTCGTCTCCAGTCCGAAGCCGAGCAGCACGAACCCGCTCAGCATCAGCGCGCAGTCGTCCGTCCGCCCCAGCGCGGTCAGCAGCACCACCGCGAACGCCGTGAGGCAGAACCCGGCGCACACCATCCGCCGCGGCCCGAACCGCCGCAGCATCCGCGCCCCGGCCAGCCCGGCCGCCATCGCCGCGAACGTCAGCGGCAGCAGCCGCAGCCCGGTCTCCAGCGGCGACAGCCCCAGCACCAGCTGCAGGTACTGCGCCGCGATCAGTTCCAGACCCACCAGTGCGAGCATCGCCAGCACGATGCACCCGACGGACGTGCTGAACGCCGGCCGCGCGAACATCTTGAGGTCCACCAGCGGGTGCGTCCGCCGCCGCTGCCGCCGTACGAATCCGGCCAGCAGGGCGGCGCCGACCACCAAGGGCGGCACCGTGAGCAGACTGCCCAGGGACTCGCCGCTGCCGAGCCGCTTCACTCCCAGCACGACGCCGAACAGCCCGGCCGCGGCCATCAGCGCGCCGACCACGTCCCAGGGGCCCTTGCCGTCGCCCTTCGACTCG
This sequence comes from Streptomyces sp. NPDC101110, assembly GCF_044759525.1. NCBI lineage: Bacteria > Bacillati > Actinomycetota > Actinomycetes > Kitasatosporales > Streptomycetaceae > Streptomyces > Streptomyces sp. NPDC101110. The sequence continues at coordinate 140,821 of NZ_JBIVZM010000018.1, forward strand.
GGCAGCAGCACGCGTCCCACCGGCAGGCTGACCAGCATCAACGGGATGTTGACGAGGAACACCGAGCCCCACCAGAAGTGCTCCAGCAGGAAGCCGCCGAGCAGCGGGCCGACCGCCGCGCCCACCGCGGCGACGGCGCTCCAGATGCCGATCGCGAGCGCCCGCTCGCGCCGGTCCGGGAAGACCTGCCGCAGGATCGACAGGGTCGCGGGCATGATCATCGCGCCGCCGACCCCGAGCAGCGCCCGCGCCACGATCAGCACCTGGGCGCTGTCGGCCAGTGCCGCGAGTCCGGAGGCGACGCCGAACAGCGTGTACCCGAGGAGCAGGACCCTGCGGCGGCCGAAGCGGTCGCCCAGCGTGCCGAAGAGGATCAGCAGCGAGGCGCAGACCAGCGGGTAGACGTCGACGATCCAGAGCAGCTCTATCCCGCCGGGCTTGAGGTCCTCGGTGACGGCGGGGACCGCCACGTGGAGCACGGTCGCGTCGACGGCGACCAGCAGCAGGCTGACGCAGAGGACGACGAGGACCACCCAGCGGTTGGCACCGGCCCCGGCCGTCCGACGGCGCAGCGAAGCGGCGGCCGTGGTCGTCCCGGACATGTACGTACCTCCCAGATGTTCCCTCGCGATCGGCGGGCTCACGGGGTGGGGGACGCCCCCGCGACTCGGCCGGAGAGGAGCGGAAGGCCTCCGGCCCGCGCAAACGAAAAGCGAGTGACACGTCAGCGTACGCGAGTCCCGGGCCAAGACCAGTGGCGGACCTCTCAGACCTCCGGCGGAAGGATGTGGCGTACGCCACTCTCTCCGGTGTCGTCCACGCCCCGGCGGGCCGAACGGTTCCGGCCCCGGTCGATAATCGGGCGCGTGACCGATCTCGAGACGCGCGCGGCCCCGTCCCACGCCGGGGCGCTGCGCCGGGCGGCCCCGGCGCTCGCCGGGTACGCGACCGTCCGCGCCCTGGGCCTGCTGGCGCTGTTCCTCTGGAGCGCGGCGCGGGACAAGAGCGCGTACACGCTGCTGACCGCCCGCTGGGACGCCCTCTGGTACGCCAGGGTCGCCGAGCTCGGTTACGGCTACGAGGTGCGGCTGCCGAACGGGGACGTCCACTCGAACCTGGCGTTCTTCCCGCTGCTCCCCTGGCTGGAGCGGCTCGTGGCGGCGGGGTCGCCGCTGTCGCATGCGGACGGGGGGTTCCTGGTCGGTCTGGTCGCCTCGCTCGCGGCGGCGTGGGGGATCTTCGCGGTGGCGGACCACGTGTACGGCAGCCGGGCGGGTGTGTGCGCGGTGCTGCTGTGGGCCGTCCTGCCGGTCGGGATCGTGCAGTCGATGGCGTACAGCGAGTCGCTGTTCACGGCTCTGGCGGCCTGGTCGCTGTACGCGGTGCTGACCGGCCGGTGGGTGACGGCGGGCGCGCTGGCCCTGCTCGCGGGACTGACCCGTCCGGTGGGGCTCGCCGTAGTGGCGGCGGTGTGGACGGCGGCGGTGGTCTCCTTCGTACGGGAGGGCCGCGCGGCCGGTCCGGACTCCCCGGGCGCCCCGGTCGACCGCACGACGGGTCCGGAAGCCCCGGGCGCCCCCGTCGACCGCCCGGCCGGTCCTGAAGCCACGGGCACTGCGGCCGACCGCACGACTCGGGCCCGGCGCGTTCTCGGGATGGCCCTGGCCCCCCTCGGCGCCGCCGGGTACGTGCTGTGGGTCGGTCACCGCACCGGCAAGGGCCCGCTGGGATATCTGGAGGTCCAGGCCGGATGGCGCAACGGCTTCGACGGCGGCTACGCCTTCGGCCGGTTCGTCGCCGAGAAGCTCATGTCGTTCCCCGCGGCCCTGGCGGGTCTGGGACTGATTCTCGGGGTCGCGTCAGTCGTCTGGCTGTACGTGACCGGAGTACGTCGGCGCCAGCCGCTTCCGCTGCTGGTCTACACCGGCATCGTGACCGCGCTCGCGCTGGGCGCGTCGAGCTACTTCGGCTCGAAACCGCGTCTGCTGCTGCCCGCCTTCCCGCTGCTGCTGCCCCTCGCCGTGGCCCTGGCCGAGGCGCGTCCACGCAGGTCAGCGGCGGTGTTGGGGTCCGTCGCGGTGGCCTCGGCGGTGTACGGGGCGTTCTGGCTGAACGGCTCCGGTCCGCCCTGACCCGCTGTGAGCGCCGGGGGAATTCAGCACCACCCCCCGGTGAACGAATTCAAAAGCGCAATAAAACCCCCATCCGGAATGATCAAAGGAATTGAAGGCCGCAGCGGCCGACGATTGCAGATTCGCTGGAAATAAACGTCCTCCTGAGAGGAATCCCACATCACATCGTCATCACAAAGCCGTTGATTCGCCAGGGATCCGAGCTCACTCGCTGTAACGTCGATTGGGTGCGTACCGAACCGAAGCTCACCCGTCTGGACCGGGTGTTCGCCCGGCTGGACCGTGAGCCGGAACGACCGGCCCACATCGATGTGCCGAAGATGAGCAGGCACCGCATGGTCCTCTTCGCGGCGACCCTGGCCTTCTACGGCGCGATCGTGTGGGCCGTGGTGATCACGTCCTGGCTGGTGCGGCTCGACTGGCAGGTCATGTTCTTCCGCCCGTACCAGCAGTGGTCGGAGATCCACTGGTTCGTCGACTACTACGTGGTCCTCGGCCAGCGCGGCCCCACCGCGGTCATGGTCGCGGCCTGGCTGGGCTGGCGCTCCTGGCGGCAGCACACCCTGCGCCCGCTGCTCGCGCTCGGCGTCTCGCTGCTGCTGCTGAACATCACGGTCGGCGCCGCCAAGTACGGCATGGGCCGCCTGGGGCCGCACTACGCGACCTTCATCGGCTCGAACGAGATGTGGCTCGGCGGCGATATATTTCCGAGCGGTCACACCGCCAATGCCGTGGTGACCTGGGGAATCCTGGCTTACCTGGCCTCCGGCGCGAGAGCCCAGCGCTGGCTGTCCGCCGTGTCCGCCGTGACCTCGCTCGGCGTCGGCATGGCCACCGTCTACCTCGGTACGCACTGGCTGAGCGATGTGCTCCTCGGCTGGACCGCGGGCCTGCTCATCCTGCTCGGCCTGCCGTGGTTCGAGCCGCTGATCGCTCGCTCCGAGGACGCCCTCTTCGATCTGCGCGACCGTGTCCGGGCCCGCAGGCGCCGCACCTCGGCCGTGCCGGCCGGCGCGCCGCCCGTGGTGGTCACCCCCTTGCCGGCCGACCGCGAGGACGTCGCGGCCCGCGCGTCGCGGGCGCCGGTCCATCTGGCTCCCGGCCCGCACACCGCCCGCTCGGAGCGCTCGCCGGTCACCCCGGCCGGCAGCCGCCGGCCGCCGCACCCCGAGCGCCACCCGCGCGGTTCGACGCCCTCGGCCCGGCCCGTGACGGGCGGCTGACCACCGGCGGCGCGCCCCCACCCCGCACCCGGCACGCCGAAGGCCCCGGTTCCGCTTCGGAACCGGGGCCTTCGGCGGGTCTCAGCCCTTCCAGGCCCGCGCCACCCGGCCGCCCTTGACCTCGAAGTTCAGCCGGCCCACGCGGTACTCCATCGTGATGATCGCCCCCGGTGGCAGTGCGCGCACCGTGGGCCAGCCGCGCTCATGCGCGAGGCGTTCGGCCCGGCCGGCCTCCAGGCCGACATAGGTGTCCGGGCTGTCGTCGGGTTCCGCGGAAGGTGTCGGAGTCGGTGCCATGCCGCCACGCTATGTCCTGCCCGGCGACCGCGGAAGCCCGGGCCGACGACCGGTCACGGCGCCCCTCGTAGCCCGGACGCGGACCGATGAAGCCCGGGCGGCGACCGGTCACCGTCCGCCTCCCGTCACGCTTCTGTCACAGGATCACGACAGGAGTTTCGGGGGCTGTCCGTCACTCGGACGAGCGGTTCCGTACGCCTTCCGCAGGCATTCGGTCGTAATTCCCGCGTGTCACATGAGCTGATGGAAAAGCCCGGCGGAAAGTTCCGGCAGAAGTGCCTTCTGAGCTCAGTTCCTTTCCCCTGCCGGCCCGGCCCGGTGAAGTCGGCGCGGTACAGGAAATGCATGGCTTCTGCACCCGGAGGCCGGTTCGCCCCCTGTCGGAGCCTGCGGTGACGCGAGCATCATGGCGTGAGCTCGCGGGTACGTGAGGCGCGGGCTACGGCGGGCCCGGTACGCGATGAGCGAAGGGGCGAGCGAGCGATGGGGACGCAGACCGTACAGGCGGCGGCGCCGCACGAGCCGCGCACACGGCACGGCCGCGTGGTGGTCGACTGGCTCACGACGACGGACCACAAGAAGATCGGCCACCTCTACCTGGTCACCTCGTTCGTGTTCTTCCTGATCGCCGGGGTGATGGCGCTGCTGATGCGCGCCGAGCTCGCCCGTCCGGGCCTGCAGATCATCGACAACGAGCAGTTCAACCAGGCGTTCACGATGCACGGCACGATCATGCTGCTGCTGTTCGCGACGCCGAGCTTCGCGGGCTTCGCCAACGAGCTGATGCCGCTGCAGATCGGTGCGCCCGACGTCGCCTTCCCGCGGCTGAACATGTTCTCGTACTGGCTGTTCCTGTTCGGCGGGCTGATCGTGCTCGGCTCGCTGCTCGTGCCCTCCGGGCCGGCCGACTTCGGCTGGTTCGCCTACGCCCCGCTCAACAGCGCGGAGCGGTCGCCGGGCCTCGGACCCGACCTGTGGATCATGGGGCTGGCCCTGTCCGGCTTCGGCACGATCCTCGGCGCGGTCAACTTCATCACCACGATCATCGGGATGCGCGCCCCGGGCATGACGATGTTCCGGATGCCGATCTTCGTGTGGAACACCCTGTTCACGTCGATCCTGATCCTGATGGCGTTCCCGGTGCTGGCGGCGGCGCTGCTGGTACTGGAGGCGGACCGGCGGTTCGGCGCGCAGGTCTTCGACGCGGCCAACGGCGGCGCGATCCTGTGGCAGCACCTGTTCTGGTTCTTCGGCCATCCCGAGGTGTACATCATCGCGCTGCCGTTCTTCGGCATCATCACGGAGATCATCCCGGTCTTCAGCCGCAAGCCGCTGTTCGGCTATCTGACGCTGGTCGGCGCGACCATGGCGATCACCGGCCTGTCGATGATCGTGTGGGCGCACCACATGTTCGCCACGGGTGCGGTGCTGCTGCCGTTCTTCTCCTTCATGAGCTTCCTGATCGCGGTGCCGACGGGGGTGAAGTTCTTCAACTGGGCCGGCACCATGCTCAAGGGATCGCTGTCGTTCGAGACGCCGATGCTGTGGGCGACGGGCTTCCTGGTGACGTTCCTGTTCGGCGGGCTGACCGGGGTGATCCTGGCGTCCCCGCCGATGGACTTCCACGTGACGGACTCGTACTTCGTGGTCGCGCACTTCCACTACGTCGTCTTCGGCACCGTCGTCTTCGCGATCTTCGCCGGCTTCTACTTCTGGTGGCCGAAGTTCACCGGGAAGATGCTCGACGAACGGCTCGGCAAGATCCAGTTCTGGACGCTGTTCGTCGGCTTCCACACCACGTTCCTGGTGCAGCACTGGCTGGGCGCCGAGGGCATGCCCCGCCGCTACGCGGACTACCTCGCGGCGGACGGGTTCACGGCGCTCAACACCGTGTCGAGCATCGGCGCGTTCCTGCTCGGCATGTCGACGCTGCCGTTCCTCTACAACGTGTGGAAGACCGCGAAGTACGGCGAGCGGGTCGAGGTCGACGACCCCTGGGGGTACGGCCGCTCCCTGGAGTGGGCGACGTCATGTCCGCCCCCGCGGCACAACTTCACGACGTTGCCGCGGATCCGCTCCGAGTCCCCGGCGTTCGACCTGCACCATCCGGAGTACGCGGCGGTGACGTCGCAGCCCGAGCCAGAGCGCCATCAAGCCGGTCCCGGGTCCGCCTGATCGCCTCGACCAGCCCGGCCGGTTCCAGCACCTCGAACTCGAAGCCCAGCATGACGACGTGGATGACCATCACGTCCAGGCTGCCGGCGCCGCAGCGCAGCAGGCAGGTGTCCGGGCCCTCGGCCTCCAGTACCCCGGCCGAGGGCGAGATGTGTTCGGCGGCCTCCTCCAGGGGCACCAGCAGCCGTACGACGGCGTGGGTGGCGTACGCACGCGTGGAGACGCCCTGCGAGACGTAGGCGGCGAGGTCCTCGGCGGGCGGCGTGCGGGGCGCGAAACGCGGGCCGTGCGGCGGCCTGGGGGTGACGCGGTCCACGCGGAAGGTGCGCCAGTCGTCCCGGTCGAGGTCCCAGGCGACCAGGTACCAGCGGCGTTCGGTGCACACCAGCCGGTGCGGTTCGACGGTGCGGCGGGACAGGACGCCGTCGTGGCCGCGGTACTCGAAGCGCAGCCGCTCGGCGTCCCGGCACAGATGGGCGAGTTCGGTGAGGACGGCCGGGTCGACCGAGGAGGGCAGTGTGCTGCGCAGCATCGGCACGGTGAAGGCGTTCAGGGCGCCCACACGGCGGCGCAGCCGGTTCGGGAGCACCTGTTCCAGTTTGGCGAGGGCCCGGACGGAGGTCTCCCCGATGCCGTCGATGCCCTGCCCGGCGGCGGTGCGCAGTCCGACCGCCACGGCGACGGCCTCGTCGTCGTCCAGGAGCAGCGGCGGCAGTTCGGCGCCGGCGCCCAGCTGGTAGCCGCCGCCGGTGCCGGGGCTGGCGTTGACCGGGTAGCCGAGTTCACGCAGCCGGTCGACGTCCCGGCGCAGGGTGCGGGCGCTGATGCCGAGCCGGCCGGCCAGGTCGGCGCCGGACCACTCGCGGTGGGCCTGGAGGAGGGACAGCAGACGCAGCAGACGGGCCGAGGTCTCCAACATGGGGGCGAGTCTGCCAGGCCTTGCGGACAGCCACCGTCCTCAAGGCGTGTAGGCCAGTTGCGGGACGGTGAAGCAGGTGCGGTTCATGTCCCCCTGGCTCACCCAGCCCCTGTCGTCCTGCCAGCGGGCCACCGACAGGCAGGTCCTGTTCGTTCTCGGCGGCTCGGGCAGACGCTCGAACCGGACGGGGAGCAGGAGTCCTCCGGCGGTGTAGCCCTGGCTGCGGTCCATGTACGCGTCGACGCACGCGCGCGTGACGCCCGTCGCCGCGCAGGATTTCGCCGCGTCGGTGAACCACCGCGCGGCCGCCCACCCTTCCAGCTGCCACTGGGAGTGCGTCTTCAGGTCCTTCGTCGCCTCGCGGAACTCCCGTACGGCCGCGTTGCCGGTGTCCTCGAAGTTGCGGCTGGCGCCGGTCGCCCAGAGGGCGTTGCGGCAGCGCGGGGCGTCCTTGTAGTCGTCGGTGACGGTGGACGTCCAGTTCTGCACGTTGGTCACCTTCGCGGTGACGTCGGCGCCGACCTCGTCCATCGCCTGGCACAGCTGGGCGTTGCCGTGGCCGTCGATGGCGTCGAAGACCAGGTCGGCGCCCTGCTCCTTGAGGTCGGCCGCGACGGCGCGGAAGTTGGGCAGGGCGAAGTCGACCTGCTCGGTGACGACCCGGTAGCCCTCGGCGCGCAGTCCCCGTTCGACGAGCCGGGCGTAGGCGGCCGAGGCGGACTGGTTGTAGGACACGACGGCGGCGGTGCGGGCGCCGTGCTCGCGTGCGAAGTAGCGGTAGACCTCGGTGCCGCCGTACAGCCGGCCGTCCCAGCCTGGGGTGCCGTGGCGGGGGGCGAGGCTGCCGTAGATGCCGTAGAGGTGCGGGTAGGTGTCGTAGGCGGCGCCGATGGGCTGGCCGCCGATGTCGGGCACGCGCGCGCGTGCGACACGGGGGGCGCCCGCGTAGTCGAGGACGGTGGTGGCGACCAGGGCGACGACCTCGTCCTCCTCGACGAGTCTGTGCACGCACTCGTTGTTGCCGACACCGCTGCCGCCGTCGTCGCAACGGCGTACCTCGACCCTGCGCCCGTCGATGCCGCCGCGCGCGTTGAGCCGGTCGAAGAAGGCCAGTGCGCCGTCTCGGGGGCCGGTGAAGGCGTTGCCGCCGACGGGGCTGGTGGCGCTGGTGATGATGCCGACCCGCAGGGGCGCGGAGTCGCGGGGCGGCGGGGTGCCGCGGTCGTCGTGCCGGAAGTCGCTCTCCGGAAGCCGGCTGCCGCAGGCCGCACTCAGGGAGAGCAGCAGGGACGCGGCGAGGATCTCAGCAACCAGGGACCGGCGACCCATTGCCGCTCATCTGCACCAGCGAGCACAGCGCCTTGACGGACACCTTCCAGGTGCCCTCCTCCTCGACGGCTGTCCCGGAGGCGTTCGGCAGAACGGTGGCGCCCTTCAGGGTGAGCGTGTAGGTCACGTCCGCCTCGGTCGCCGAGGTGAATTCGACCTTGGTGACCTTCGCCTGGACCTGTCCGCCACGCTCGTCACCGCTGAATGCCTGAAGGACCGGCCCCATCCGGTCGCCGTTCTGCAGGACGGCCTGCTTCTCCTCGGTCGAGGTCTTCGGATCGAAGAACTTCTCCCAGTTCTGCTTGATCTCCGCCTCCGCCGCGGCCCGGTCCGCCGGCGCGCTGGCGGGCGCGCTCGTGGTCTGCTCCGCGGTCGGTGTGGGGGGCGTGCTCTCGCTGCCGCCGCCGCTGTCGTCACTGCATGCCGCAAGGGCCGGGGCGAGGGCCAGGACCAGGGCGGCCGCGATCGCCGTGCCCCGTCCCGCGGTGCGTGGACCCCCCGTTCCGTTCCCCCGCCTGAGGTCGCTGCCGAGAACCATCTGGCTCACCACCGGGTGTCGGTCCGGGCCATGGGCGCCCGGTGCTTTCAGGGTCAGCTTCCACAGGGCATAGTGCAAGCGATCGGCGGACTTGAACAGGCAGCCCGACGCACGCACAGCCGAATCCGACGTGTGGGAGCGAGCGATGCGGACCAGCCGACTGCGGACCGTGCATCCCGTCCTGTGGGCGGGCTGGGCCGCCCTGGCCGCCGGCGCGGTGCTGTGCGTCGTGGGCTGGTACGGGATCTCCGGTGAGCGTTACGCCGAACGGCAACTGCCCTACCTCGCCTCCTGCACGGTCCCCGGGGCCGCCCTGATCGTCGCCGGGGCGGTGCTGCTGGCCCAGGGCAGGGGCGCGGTCGCCGCGGGGCGTGTGGAGGAGCTCTACGGCCTGCTGGTGGAGGACGGGCCGGCCGAGCCGGAGCCGGCCGGCCGGGCCGCGCTCGCGCCGCTCGCGGTCAGCGGCGATCTGCTGATGCTGCCGGGCGGCACGCTGTGGCACCGCGCGGACTGTCCACTGGTCGCGGGCAAGGCGGAGGCGGTGCCGGTGGACTCCGAGCTGGTGGCGAGCGGAGAGCTGGACCCCTGCCCGATCTGCGAACCGGCCGAAGAAACCGACTGATGTCGTCACTGACGTACGACCTCACGCTCGCCGGGCTCTCGGTCGGCAGTGCGGCGGCGCTGACCGGGATCGGCCTGATCGTCACCTACCGCGCGACGGGCGTGCTGAACTTCGCGCACGGCGCGATCGCGATGGTGTGCGCGTACGTGCTGCGGCAGTGCGTGGTCGAGTGGGGCTGGCCGCTGTGGCTCGGGGCGGCGGTGACGCTGCTGGTGCTGGCTCCGGGGCTGGGGGTGGTGCTGGAACGGTTCGTCTTCCGGCCGCTGGCGGTTCTCGGCGGTGATCCGGCGCAGACGCTGGTGGCGTCCATCGGGGTGTTCGTGCTGCTGGTGGGCGGGGCGGCGCTGCTGTGGGGCCAGGGAGCACGGGACGACGCGCCGGTGCTGGTGCCCGACGAGCCGTGGGGTCAGCTGGCGGTGGTGCTGCTGCTGGCCACCGGGGTCGCGGCGGTGGTCCGGTGGACGCGCTTCGGGCGGGAGCTGCGGGCCGTGGTCGACGACCGGCGGCTCGCCGTGCTGGGCGGTATCGACGCGGACCGGGTCGCGGCCACCGGCTGGGCGTTCGGTTCGTTCACGGCCGGGCTGACGGGTGTGCTGCTGGCGCCGTACGTACGGCTCGACCCGTACGGTCTCTCGCTGCTCGTGATGGAGGTCGTGGCGGTCGCGGTGGCGGCGCGGATGCGGAGCCTGCCGGTCGCGGTGGTGGTGGCGCTGGGCATCGGGGTGGCGCAGAGCCAGCTGACGCGGCTGCACCCGCCGGGCTGGGCCGAACCGCTGCTCCAGGCGGTCGGCACGAACCTGTTCGTCGTCGCGTTGCTGGTCGCGGCGCTGGTCCTGCCGGGCGTCGGGGACCGGGACGCGCTGCCCCGCACGGCCACGGCGCGCGTACCGACCCCGCCGGGTGCCTGGATCGTGGTGCTCGTGCTGTTCCTGCTGCCGCTGGGGCTCGCAGGCCGGGACCTGCACACGTCGGTCCAGGTCCCGGCGCTGGCCGTGATCCTGCTGTCCCTGGTGGTGGTCACCGGCCGCGGCGGCCAGATCTCGCTGGGGCAGGCGGCGTACGCGGGTCTGGGTGCCCTGTTCACCGCGCTGCTGGCGGCGGGCCGTCTGCCGGGGCTGCCCGCCCTGCCGGAGCTGACGGCCCTCGCGGTGGCGGTGGTCCTGGTGGCACCGCTGGGCCTGCTGACGGGCTGGCCCGCGATCGGCCGCCGGGGCCTGGCCCTGGCGCTGGCGACGTTCGCGGTCGGCGTGGGGGTGAGCCGCTTCGTCTTCACCCAGCCGTACGCCACCTCGGGCCTGTCACTGGGCCGCCCCGCGGGCTTCGACGGGGACCGGGCCTACTACGTCCTGGAGCTGCTGATGCTGGCGGTCGCGCTGCTGGCGACGCACGCGCTGCGCCGGGGGCGGACGGGCCGGGCCCTCGCCGCCATGCGGGATCACGAGCGGGGCGCGCAGGCTGCGGGCGTCGGTGTGCCCTCCCTCAAGCTGCTGGCCTTCGTCGCGGGTGCCGCGCTGGCCGCGCTGGGCGGCGGCATGCTCGGGATGGGCCTGCGTGCCTTCGACGCCGCCGCCTACGATCCCGTGCGCGGCCTGCTGTGGTTCGCGGCGGTGGTGGTGCTGGGCGCCGACAGCACGCTCGGGGCCCTCGTGGCCGCGGCCCTCCTGGTCGGGCTGGACGCGGGCACCCGGGGCGGCGTCGCGGCGGCCCTCATCGGCGTCCTCGCGGTCCTGGTGGGCCGCTTCCCGGGCGGCCCGTACGAGGCGCTGCGCACGGCGGCCGAACGCCTGCGGCCGCGCGGCACCCGGGCGCTGACGCAGGCCGGCGTGCGGGCCCGCGACCGGCTCCGTCCGGCCGAACCGCAACGGGCGCGGAGAGCACCGGTACCGACCGGGGCGACGCGGATGGCGCACAGGGCGGAGGCGCCGGGTGCCATGGGAGCGGCCGATCGGCGCGAGCGGGGGGACGGCGGGGGCCGTCCGGGACGCGCCCCGTCGGGCCGGGCCGCGGCCGGCCCGACGGGCGGAGACAGCCGGGCGTCGGTCACCGGCCCCGAGACGACCGTCGGGCCCTCCCCGAGCCCCCGGCCGGGCAGGGCGGCACCCGCCGGGGCCGCCCCACCGCCCACGGGCCCGGCAGCCGCAGCACCCGCCCCCTCCGCAGCCCTCACCGCCCGTCACCTCCACGTCCGCTACGGCGGCTTCACCGCTCTCGACGGGGTGGATCTGGACCTCTCCGCCGGTCGGATCACCGCGGTCGTGGGGCCCAACGGGGCCGGGAAGAGCACCTTGTTCCACTGTCTGGCCGGGACGCTGAAGCCCGCGGACGGGGCCGTGCGGCTCTTCGGACGGGACATCACCGCGCTGCCCGCGCACGCCCGCACCCGGCTCGGCGTGGCACGGACCTTCCAGGAACTGGCCGTCTTCCCCACGCTGACCGTGGCCGAGAACGTCCGCGTGGGCGCCGAGCAGGGCCGGGTGACCGACCCGGGCGCCGTGGAACGCACACTCAGGCTGCTCGGGCTCGACGGGCCCGTGCGCGGCCGGCCCGCCGCCGGACTGCCCACCGGGACGCTGCGCCGCGTCGAACTGGCCCGGGTCCTCGCGGGCAGCCCTCGCGTCCTCCTCCTGGACGAGCCGGCCGCCGGGCTCGACACCGCCGAAGTGACCGCCCTGGCCCGGGTCCTGAAGGCCCTGGCCGCGGACGGAACGGCCCTCCTCGTCGTCGAGCACGACCTGGACCTGGTGGCCGGTCTCGCCGACGTCGTGCAGGTGATGGCCGCGGGCCGGATCGTCGCCACCGGCCCTCCCGGGCACGTCCTGGAAGCCCTGGAGCGGGAGGCCGGCCGATGACGACGCTGTCCCTGCGCCATGCGCGCGTGCGCTACGGACCTGTGGAGGCACTGCACGGCATCACCCTCGTCGCCCCCGGCCCGGGCCTGACCGTGCTGCTGGGCCGCAACGGCTCCGGCCGCACCACCGCCCTGCGCGCCCTGGCCGGCACGGTCCCCCTGGCGGGCGGCGCGGTGGTGTGGGACGGCCGGGACGTGACGCGCGTCCCGGCGTACGAACGCGCCCGGCGCGGGATGTGCCTCGTGCCGGAACGGCAGGCCGTGTTCGCCTCGCTCACCGTGCGCGAGAACCTCCGGCTCGCCGCACGGGAGCACACCGTGGCGCTGGACGCCTACCCGCAGCTGCGGCCCTTGCTGGAGCGGCGCGCCGGCACCCTCTCCGGCGGGGAGCAGCGCATGCTCGCCCTCTCCCGGGCGTTGCTCGCACGCGCGCGCGTGGTGCTCGTCGACGAGCCCGCGCAGGGCATGTCGCCCTCGGTCGCGGCCCGGACGTACGAGCTGCTGGGCGCGCTCGACGCGTGCGTGGTGCTCGCCGAGCAGCGGCTGCCGCCCGCCCTGCGGGAGCGGTCCGTGCTCGTGTACGAACTGCGCCGTGGGGCCGTCGTGTTCGCCGGGGAGGCGGGTGAGCTCAGGGGGTGACCGGGCTTGCCGAGGCCCCGTCCGGTCGGCCGACCGGACGGGGCCCGTGTCCCGGCGAGGAGGAGCAGCGGCTCAGAACTCGAGGCGCAGGCCGGGCACGATCACGTCGGGATCGGCCCCGATGGCGGCCTTGTTGGCGGCGTAGAGGTGCTGCCAGGTGGTTCCGTGCCGGGCGGCGACGCCGCTCAGGGTGTCGCCCCGGCGGACGGTGTAGTCGCCGCGTGAGGAGCCGCGGTCCGCGTGCTCCGTGGCCCGCGCCGACGCCTTCGACGGCTTCGCCGGGGCCTGCTTGGTGGAGGTGACCGGGTCGGCGGCGGGTGCGCCGCCGCTCGCTCCGGCACGTGCCGAACAGACGGGCCAGGCGCCCCACCCCTGGGCGCGCTGGACCTTGGTGGCGACGGCGATCTGCTCGGACCTGCTCGCCCGGTCGGCGGTGGGCGCGTAGGCCGTGCCGCCGTAGGCGTTCCAGGTGGAGGGGGCGAACTGGAGTCCGCCGTAGTAGCCGTTACCGGTGTTGATGTGCCAGTCGCCGCCGCTCTCGCACTGGGCGATGCGGTCCCACACTCCGCTGTCAGCCGCCGCGGCGTTCCCGGTCGCGGCCAGCAGACCGAGGGGCGCGAGCAGTGCCGCCCCGGCGAGGACCGCCGTTGTACGAACCTGGTGCTTGCGGGCGCCTGAGCGAGTGGTATCGGCACATTCGGACATGTAGGTCCCTTTCGAAACACCCGGGGATCCCCCAAGGCGGAACGCCACTTTCGCGTCATGGGACGCGAGGGTCGCGCTCGCCCCGCCCACCGGAGCGGTGCGGTGCCCGGTTCCTGGGAACCCGGCGGCCGGTGGACGTACCCGAGCGGTGCTCGTTGCACACGGCCGAGGAATCTAAGGAGGTCGGGGGCTCGGCAGCAAGGAAACGCCCGTTCGGGCAGGCCAGTTCACCGATACCTCGGGTAACGGCGTTTTCCGGACACCCACTTCATTCGTGGATTTCCGGATTTATCGACCAACAGCCGCGACGATCTGTGACCCACCTCACCCCACCAACGCCCTTGTCGCATAAGCCAGTTGACAGTGAGTGTGCCATTCCGCGCGCAGCGTGACCCTGCGCGCTGGTTGGTTCGATTACGTTCGGCTTGGGGCGTGACTCCCGCCACAGATCGGCCGTTGTCTTCTGCATGAGCCGGGACCTACCCGGACCACGGGGCCGGGAGCCACCCGGCTTTGCCACGCACCGCATCCCCGAGGGAGCCACCCGTGCCGCGCATGCTCGACGTCAGCGACGAGGTACGCGCCGAGATCGGCGACGAAGAAGCCGACCGCCTGCTCGCCGGAGAGACCGCCGCGGGCAGTTACGACTGCACGTCGTGCCGCACTCCGGGCGACTCCGAGCAGGAGCGCACCAGCACCGTCCTGTTCATCGGTGACGAGACCGCCGTCCTCGCCTTCGCCCACGCCGGCTGCCTGCCCTCGCAGGTCGTGCAGGTCACCGAGGAGCAGCTGCAGGGCGCCGTGAAGTCCATCACCGGCGACACCGTCGACCTGGAACCCGACAAGGTGGTGCCCCAGCAGGCGGTGCTCGGTGTGACCAGCGGACTCGTCCTCATCGGCGGTGAACTGCGCCCGGCCCTGGTGGTCGAGCCGACCGGGCCCATCGCCCGGCCCGGCACGACCGGCGGTGGCGACGACTTCCTGCCGCTGCTCATCGAACAGGGCTTCATGCCGCTGACGGAGCTGTCCGCCGTACCGCCGGTGCTGCACGGCTGGTCGGTGCTGCTCGCCATGGGCCAGCTGCACGCGGTGCTCCAGCCGGGGGCGGCCGGCGGCCGGCCGGTGGCCTGGTGGCAGGCGCACCAGCCGCTGCAGGTGACCGAGGGCTGGCGCGCGGCCGCCAGCAAGCACCAGCAGGTGCTGATGTTCGCCGCACCGGCCGGCTCCATCGGCCGCCAGCCGCGCGAGGACCTGCTGCGGGACGCGCTGGACAAGGCGGCGGCGAACGGAAAGCTGGTCGCCTCGGCGCTGCCGCTGGCCGGCACCTGAGCGGCGCGTCACCCGTCCACGCCGTGCACCTGCGAAAGCCGTAGCCGGGCCGCATCCCTTGACCCGCGGGGTCGTTTGGACATACGTGCACGCATATGACGTTCCCCGCCGCCAGTCCTTCCCACCGATCCCGTCCGCGCGGTCGGCTCAGGACTCCCAGGGCGGCCCATCGGCCACGCCGATCTACGACGCGCTCTACGCCGAGTACGTCAAGTCCTTCCGGGCACTGCCCGGGGACCGCAGCGGCGAGGAGAAGCTCGGCTTCACCGCCTTCGGGAACACCCCGCACGGTTCGGGCTCCTACGGAGGGACGTACGGCAGCTCCTACAGTGCCTACAGCGCGGGCGCCCAGACCGCCCGCCACGCCGCCGGGCAGCAGCCGCAGTGGCAGCGCGTCGGGGCTGTCGGCTCGCACATCGCCGATTCGCACACCACGGATTCGCACAACACGAGCGGGCACGGCACGGGGATGCACGGTACGGGCATGCACCATGTCCCGGCCGCGCTGCCGCCGGGACGGCGGGGGCGGTAACTGAGCGGGCACCGGACACCGGAAAGGGCGGCCCCGTTCGGGGCCGCCCTTTCCGGTGCTTCGCGCTACTTCTTCTTGCCGCGCTTCTCGCGCACCCGCACGGAGATGTGGATCGGCGTCCCCTCGAAGCCGAACTCCTCGCGCAGGCGGCGCTCGATGAAGCGCCGGTAGCCCGCCTCGATGAAGCCGGAGGCGAACAGGACGAACCGCGGCGGCTTGGTGCCCGCCTGCGTGCCGAACAGGATGCGCGGCTGCTTGCCGCCCCGGACGGGGTGCGGATGGGCGGCGACGAGCTCACCGAGGAAGGCGTTCAGCCGGCCCGTCGGGACCCGGGTCTCCCAGCCCGCCAGGGCCGTCTCGATCGCCGGGACCAGCTTCTCCATGTGCCGGCCGGTGCGCGCCGAGACGTTGACCCGCGGCGCCCACGCCACCTGGCCGAGCTCGGTCTCGATCTCCCGCTCCAGGTAGTAGCGGCGTTCCTCGTCGAGGGTGTCCCACTTGTTGTACGCGACGACGATCGCGCGGCCCGCCTCGACGGCCATGGTGACGATCCGCTGGTCCTGCACCGAGATGGACTCGGAGCCGTCGATCAGGATGACCGCGACCTCCGCCTTCTCCACGGCGGCGGCCGTACGCAGCGAGGCGTAGTAGTCGGCGCCCTGCTGGAGGTGGACGCGCTTGCGGATGCCCGCCGTGTCGACGAACTTCCAGGTGACGCCGCCGAGTTCGATGAGCTCGTCGACCGGGTCACGGGTGGTGCCCGCCAGCTCGTTGACGACGACGCGCTCCTCGCCCGCCACCTTGTTCAGCAGGGAGGACTTGCCGACATTCGGGCGCCCGATCAGGGCGACGCGCCGCGGGCCTCCGATGCCGCCCCCAGCGAACGTCTCACGCGGTGCCTCGGGCAGCACCTCCAGGACCTGGTCGAGCATGTCGCCGGTGCCGCGGCCGTGCAGCGCGGAGACCGGGTGCGGCTCACCCAGGCCCAGCGACCACAGGTAGGCCGCGTCGGCCTCGCCGCTGGGGCCGTCCACCTTGTTGGCGCACAGCACGACCGGCTTGCCGGCCTTGCGCAGCAGCCGTACGACGGCCTCGTCGGTGTCGGTGGCACCGACCTTGGCGTCGACGACGAAGACGACCGCGTCGGCGGCCTCGATCGCGTACTCGGCCTGGGCGGCCACGGAGGCGTCGATGCCGAGGACGTCCTGCTCCCAGCCGCCGGTGTCGACGACCTTGAAGCGGCGGCCCGCCCACTCGGCCTCGTAGGTCACGCGGTCGCGGGTGACGCCGGGCTTGTCCTCGACGACGGCCTCGCGGCGCCCGATGATGCGGTTCACCAGGGTCGACTTGCCGACATTGGGGCGGCCGACGACGGCGAGCACGGGAAGCGGACCGTGACCGGCCTCCTCGATGGCGCCCTCGACGTCCTCGAGGTCGAAGCCCTCCTCCGCGGCGAGCTCCATGAACTCCGCGAACTCGGCGTCGCCGAGCGCCCCGTGGTCGTGCTCGTGGGCGCCCTCGGACGCGCCCGAGCCGTCGGGCTGGATGTGGTCGTTCATGAAGTCCGTACCTCGTCGTTCATCGTGGTGGTCGGTGGAGTGCCGGCCGTGTGCCGGGCTGATCCACTACTCAGTGTCGCCTAGCGTCCGGTGAGACGCCTGGCGTTTTCCAGGTGGGCCGCGAGCTGCTTCTGGATGCGCCCGGTCGCCTCGTCCAGCGCCTTGCGCGTCCGGCGACCGCTGCCGTCGCCCGCCTCGAAGGGCTCCCCGAAGACGACGTCGACGCGGGAGCGCAGCGGAGGCAGCCCCTTTATCAACCGTCCCCGCCGCTCGGAACTTCCCAGCACGGCCACCGGGACGATCGGGGCACCACTGCGCACCGCGAAGTAGGAGAGGCCGGCACGCAGCGAGGCGAAGTCGCCCTCGCCCCGGGTGCCCTCCGGGAAGATGCCGAGCACGCCGCCGCTGTCCAGGACGCCGAGCGCCCGGGTGATCGCGGAGCGGTCGGTGGTGTCGCGGTCGACCTTCACCTGCCCGATGCCGAGCAGGAAGGGGTCCAGCGGGCCGACGAAGGCTTCCTTCTTGATCAGGAAGTGCGTCGGCCGGGGAGCCACGCCCATGACCATCGGGCCGTCGATGTTGTGGGAGTGGTTGACCGCGAGGATCACCGGGCCGCTGGCGGGCACCCGCCAGGCGCCGAGCACGCGCGGCTTCCACAGCCCGTACATCAGGCCGACGCCGATGCGCCGCCCGACCTCGGCGCCCCGGGCCGAAGGCAGCTCGGTCACTTCCCGGCCCGCTTCTCCTCGACGAGGGTGACGACGCACTCGATGACCTGGGCCAGCGTGAGCTCGGTGGTGTCCACCTCGACGGCGTCGTCCGCCTTGGCGAGCGGGGAGGTCTTGCGGCTGGAGTCGGCCGCGTCCCGCTTGATCAGGGCCTCGCGGGTGGAGTGGACGTCGGAGCCCTTCAGCTCACCGCTGCGGCGGGCGGCCCGCGCCTCCGGGGAGGCGGTGAGGAAGATCTTGAGGTCGGCGTCGGGCAGCACGGTCGTGCCGATGTCGCGTCCCTCGACGACGATGCCCTGCTCCGCGGAGGCGGCGATCGAGCGCTGCAGTTCGGTGATCCGGGCACGCACCTCGGGCACCGCGCTGACCGCGCTGACCTTGGAGGAGACCTCCTGGGTGCGGATCGGGGCCGCCACGTCCACGCCGTCGACCGTGATGGTCGGGCCGTCCGGGTCGGTACCCGAGATGATCTCGGGCTTGCCCGCGGCGGCGGCGATCGCGGACGGGTCGTCTATGTCGATGCCGTTGCTCACCATCCACCAGGTGATCGCCCGGTACTGGGCGCCGGTGTCCAGGTAGCTCAGCCCGAGCTGGGCCGCCACGGCCTTCGAGGTGCTCGACTTGCCGGTGCCGGCGGGGCCGTCGATGGCGACAATCACTGGCGTGGCGCTTTCCACAGTGGGGACCTTCCTGAACCGGGCTCTGCGGGGGTGAGGGCGCGAGTGCCCCGCACCAGGTTACTGGGTGCGCGTCACTCGTCCGGCCGCGCGTCCGGGGCGACCCACAAGCGCCGACGCCACTCGGCCCCCGAAGCCCGTCCGGCGCCGGCCGCGGCACTCGGCCACCACCAGCCCGTCCGGCGCCAGCCGACGCTGCTCGGCCACCACCAACCCGTCCGGCACCAGCCGACGCTGCTCGGCCACAGGACGAGGCCGTTCGGGCCGATACGGGGCCCGAGGGCGGCAGCCTCCGGAATGCGGCCCCGGACAGCAGCCTTCTGCCGGCTACTGCCGGAGCGCCCAGCCCCGTTCCCGCAGAGCGGCACTCAGCACCGGAGCCGCCTTCGGCTCCACCATCAACTGCACCAGACCGGCCTGCTGTCCCGTCGCGTGCTCGATGCGTACGTCCTCGATGTTGACGCCGGCCAGGCCCGCGTCGGCGAAGATCCGGGCCAGCTGCCCCGGCTGGTCGTCGATGAGCACGGCCACGACCTCGTAGGCCCGCGGCGCGGACCCGTGCTTGCCGGGGACGCGGACCTGGCCCGCGTTGCCGCGCCGCAGCAGGTCCTCGACCCCGCCGGCGCCCTCGCGGCGCTTGTGGTCGTCGGAGGACTGCAGGGCGCGCAGGGCCCGCACGGTCTCCTCCAGGTCCGCGGCGACGTCCGTGAGCAGGTCGGCGACCGGCGCGGGGTTCGCGGAGAGGATGTCGATCCACATCCGGGGGTCGGAGGCGGCGATCCGCGTCACGTCCCGGATGCCCTGCCCGCAAAGCCGTACGGCGGCCTCCTCGGCGTGCTCCAGGCGCGCGGCGACCAGGCTGGAGACCAGGTGGGGCATGTGGGAGACGAGGGCAACGGCCCGGTCGTGGGCGTCGGCGTCCATCACCACCGGCACGGCCCGGCAGTGCGAGACCAGCTCCAGGGCGAGGTTCAGCACCTCGGTGTCGGTGTCCCGGGTCGGGGTGAGCACCCAGGGGCGGCCCTCGAAGAGGTCCCCGGTCGCGGCCAGCGGGCCGGACTTCTCCCGGCCCGACATGGGGTGGGAGCCGATGTAGGCGGACAGGTCGAGACCGCGTGCCTCCAGCTCGCGGCGCGGTCCACCCTTGACGCTGGCGACGTCCAGGTAGCCGCGTCCCGCCCCGCGGCTCAGGGCGTCGGCGAGAACGTCGGCCACGTGCGCGGGCGGCGCGGCGACGATCACCAGGTCGACGGGGCCGTCCGGCGCCTCGTCCGTGCCTGCGCCCAGCGCGGCCGCGGTACGGGCCTGCTCGGGGTCCGGGTCGGCGAGATGCACGGTGACGCCCCGCTGGGACAGGGCCAGAGCGGCGGACGTGCCGATGAGGCCGGTGCCGATGACGAGTGCGGTCCTCACTGGGCGATGTCCTTGCGCAGGGCGGCGGCGGCGCCGAGGTAGACGTGGGCGATGTCGGCACGGGGCCGGTCGGACTCGATGTGCGCGAGGACCCGGACGACCCGGGGCATGGCGCCTTCGATGTCCAGTTCCTGGGCGCAGATCAGCGGCACGTCGACGATGCCCAGCTTGCGGGCGGCGGCCGCCGGGAAATCGCTGTGCAGGTCGGGCGTGGCCGTGAACCAGATGCTGATCAGGTCGTCGGCGGCGAGACCGTTGCGCTCCAGGATCTCCGTGAGCAGGGCTCCGACCTGCTCGTCCATGTGTCCGGCCTCGTCCCGTTCGAGTTGGACGGCGCCCCGGACCGCTCGTACCGCCACGGCGATGCTCCTTGCTGACGTGCGTGTCGCTCTACGTCCGACCAGCCTAGTCAGCCCGCGCGGCCCGGGGGCGCGACGCCCACCCGGCGAGACGCCAGAAACACCGCCTTTGGGTAAGTTCAGTGCCAAGATGACGCAAATCCCGTTTCACCCATCTTCGGCACGTTCGGAGTGACGACATGACCTACGAGACCACGCGCCGCACGGTTCTCCTCGCGACGGGCGTGACCGGCGCGACGGCGCTCGTCGCGGCCTGCGGCGGGGGCGGCGACAGCGGCTCCTCGTCGGCGGACTCCCCCACCGACGGCGGCGCGACGAGCGGGTCCGCCGGCAAGGACCTGGCTGACATCGGTGAGATCCCGGTCGGCGGCGGCAAGATCTTCAAGGACGAGAAGGTCGTGGTGACCCAGCCGGAGGAGGGGCAGTTCAAGGCCTTCTCGGCGATCTGCACCCACCAGCACTGCCTGGTGGGGTCCGTCTCCGACGGCACGATCAACTGCCCCTGCCACGGCAGCAAGTTCAAGATCGCCGACGGTGCGGTGGCTCACGGACCGGCGACCCAGCCCCTGCCCGCCGAGCAGATCACCGTGGACGGGAACTCCATTCGCATGACCTGACGGCCCGCGCCCGGCAGCGGGCCGTCACGCGTCCCACAGAGCCCCGAGGGTGAGCAGATCACCCCGGTACTCGACGCGGTCGGCCCACTCGGCGGGCCAGGCCTCCGCACCCAGGTGCGCGCCCGCGAAGGCGCCCGTCAGGCAGGCGATCGAGTCCGAGTCGCCCGCGGTGCAGGCGGCGCGGCGCAGGGCGGTCACCGGCTCGTCGACGAAGAGCAGGAAGCACAGCAGTCCGGTCGCCAGAGCCTCCTCGGCGATCCAGCCCTCGCCGGTGGCCAGACAGGGGTCGGTCTCCGGCGAGACGGTGCGCACGGCGTGCCGGAGCCGCTCGAGGGCCTCCAGACACTCGTCCCAGCCGCGCGCGATGAACCGCTCGGGGCTCGGGTCCCCGGCCAGCCGCCACAGGTCGCCGAGCCAGCGCTCGTGGTAGCGGCTGCGGTTCTCCAGGGCGTAGGAGCGGAGCCGTCCGATCAGCCCGGTCGGCTCGGCGCCCCGGGCGAGCAGGCGTACGGCGTGTGCGGTGAGGTCGGACGCGGCGAGCGCGGTGGGGTGCCCGTGGGTGAGGGCGGACTGCAACTGTGCGGCGCCCGCACGCTGTTCGTCGCTCAGGCCGGACACCAGCCCCAGCGGCGCCACACGCATGTTGGCACCGCAGCCCTTGGATTCGGTTTGACTGGCGTCCTGCCAGGGGCGATCCGAGTGCTCCAGCAGGGCGCAGGCCCGCAGACAGGTGTTGCCGGGAGCGCGGTTGTTCTCCGGGGAGCGGTTCCAGGCGATGAACTCCCGCCGCACGGCCTCGGCCATCCCCTCCGGTCCCAGCACACCCCGGTCCATCGCCGCCCGTATGCCCCGTCCGAGCGCCAGTGTCATCTGCGTGTCGTCGGTGACGATCGCCGGGGACGGCAGCTCCATCTGCCGCCAGGGCCCGCACTTGGCGAGGATCGAGGGGACGTCGTTGAACTCGGTGGGAAAGCCCAGTGCATCGCCGAGGGCCAGGCCCGTGAGCGCTCCGGTGGCGGCCTGCTTGTGGACGAGTGTGGTCATGCGGGGCGTCCTTCCCGGAGGGGCCGGAGGAGAGGCGGGTGGAGGGCGGTGGCGGTTCCGGCGCGGTACAGCGCGGCGGGCTTGCCGCGGCCGCCGGTCAGCCGGGCGGCGCCCGGGACGGCTTCGACGAAGCCGGGTGTGGCGAGCACCTTGCGCCGGAAGTTGGGCCGGTCGAGTGCGGTTCCCCACACGGTCTCGTAGACCTGTTGCAACTCGCCGAGGGTGAACTCGGGCGGGCAGAACGCGGTGGCGAGGCAGGTGTACTCGAACTTGGCGCCGACGCGTTCGTGGGCGTCGGCCAGGATGCGGTCGTGGTCGAAGGCGAGCGGCCCGGCCGTGCCGTACGGCACCCAGCGGGCCTGGGCCGCGTCGCTGCCGCCGTGCGCCTCGGGTGCGTCGGGCAGCAGTGCGGTGAAGGCGACCGACACGACCCGCATCCGGGGGTCGCGGCCGGGTTCGCTGTAGGTCCGCAGCTGCTCCAGATGCAGCCCGGAGACGTCGGACAGGCCGGTCTCCTCGGCGAGTTCACGCCGGGCGGCCGTCTCCGCCGACTCGTCCGGCTGCACGATCCCGCCGGGCAGCGCCCACCGCCCGGCGTACGGCTCCTGCCCGCGCTCGACGAGCAGCACGTGCAGCGCGCCTCCCCGGAGGGTGAACACCGCGAGGTCGACGGTCACCGCGAAGGGTTCGTGGGCGTACTTGTCGTAGCCGTCCATGACGAACACCCCCTTTAATAGTCAGCACGACTATAAAAGGGGGTGCCGGTCGCTCACAAGGTCTAGAGGTCGACCTCCTGCATCAGCATCCCGACCTCGGTGTTGGACAGCCGACGCAGCCAGCCCGACTTCTGGTCGCCCAGGGTGATCGGCCCGAAGGCGACCCGGACCAGCTTGTCGACCGGGAAGCCGGCCTCCGCGAGCATCCGGCGCACGATGTGCTTGCGGCCCTCGTGGAGGGTGACCTCGACGAGGTAGTTCTTGCCGGTCTGCTGGACCACCCGGAAGTGGTCCGCGCGCGCGTAGCCGTCCTCCAGCTGGATGCCGTCCTTGAGCTGCTTGCCCAGGTCGCGCGGGATGGGCCCGACGATGTGCGCGAGGTAGGTCTTCTTCACGCCGTACTTCGGGTGCGTCAGCCGGTGCGCCAGCTCGCCGTGGTTGGTGAGCAGGATGACGCCCTCGGTCTCGGTGTCGAGCCGGCCGACGTGGAAGAGCCGGGTCTCGCGGTTGGTGACGTAGTCACCGAGGCACTGCCGGCCCTCGGGGTCCTCCATCGTCGACACGACACCGGCGGGCTTGTTCAGCGAGAAGAACTGGAAGCGCTGGGTTGCGACGGTCAGCCCGTCGACCTTGATCTCGTCCTTCTCCGGGTCGACACGCCGCCCCTGCTCCAGGACGATCTCGCCGTTGATCTCGACCCGGGCCTGCTCGATCAGCTCCTCGCAGGCACGCCGGGAGCCGAAGCCCGCGCGGGCGAGGACCTTCTGCAGGCGCTCGCCCTCCTGCTCGGCGCCGGGGAAGGTCTTCGGGAGCTTGACCTCCTTCTTCCCGGCGTACCGGTCGCGGTTGCGCTCCTCGACCTGCGCCTCGTACTCACGCGGGCGGGCCGGGGTCGTACGTCCCTGCTTCTGGGGCTGCTTGGGACCGCCCTTGGCGCCGCCACGCGCGGCGCCGCCACGCCCGGCCTTGGGGCCGTCCTTCGTCGCCCCGGGGCCCACGTCGTAGCGGCGCTCCTCGGGGCGCGGCTTCTTCGGACGGCCACTGCCCTGCTTGTCGTCGCGGTTGTTGCCGGCGCCGCGGAAGTTGCCGCGACCACCACCACTCCCGCCGCGGCCGCCGCTGTTGCCACCACGGCTCCCGCCGTTGTTTCCGCTGCTGTTCCTGCCGCTGCTGCTTCGCATCAAAGTTCCGTCTGGTCGTCTTCGTCGTGGGTCCCCGGGCTCACCGGGCTGCCCGGCACGTCGTCGTCAGGCGCGTCCGGGTCGAACGACGGTACGCCCTCCTGGGTCTCGGCCTCGATCGCCTCCGCCTCCGGGAGGAAGGGCGCGAGCTCCGGGAGCTCGTCCAGACCGCGCAGGCCCATCCGCTCCAGGAAGTAGTTCGTCGTCCTGTACAGGATCGCACCTGTTTCGGGTTCCGTGCCCGCCTCCTCTATCAGTCCGCGCTGGAGGAGGGTGCGCATCACGCCGTCGCAGTTGACTCCGCGTACGGCCGAGACCCGGCTGCGGCTGACCGGCTGGCGGTAGGCGACGACGGCCAGGGTCTCCAGGGCGGCCTGGGTGAGGCGGGCCTGCTGGCCGTCCAGGACGAAGCGCTCGACGGCGGGCGCGAAGGCGGCGCGCGTGTAGAAGCGCCAGCCGTTCGCGACGTACCGCAGCTCGAAGCCGCGCCCCTGGACGGTGTACTCGTCGGCCAGCTCGCGCAGGGCGTCCGCGATCTGCCGCTTCGGCCGCTCCAGTATCTTCGCGAGGTGTTCCTCGGTCGCGGGCTCGTCCACGACCATGAGGACGGCCTCCAGGGCGGGCTTGAGGTCGAGGCCGGCGACGACAGGCGTCCCGGCCGGCAGGTCGGTCGTTGGCTCGCTCACGCCTGCTTCTCCTCCTTCGGTGGCTCGGGCGGCCGGTCGAACTCGTCGGTGACGGTCGGTGTCTCGTCCCCGTCGCCGCCGGTCCACCGCACGAGCAGTTCCCCGAGCGCGGTCTCCTGCTCCAGCGCGACGGCCTTCTCGCGGTACAGCTCCAGCAGGGCGAGGAACCTCGCGACGACGGTCAGGGTGTCGTCGGTGTCCGCCACGAGCACGCGGAAGCCGGCCTCCCCGAGCTCCCGGAGCCGGGCCACGACGATCTGCGCCTGCTCCTGCACGCTGACCAGGGGGGCGTGGATGTGGTCGACGTAGACCTGCGGCTTGGGCCTGGGCTGCATCGCCTTCACGGCGAGCTTGGCGAAGCCCTCCGCGCCGATGCTGATGACCACGTCGGGCAGCAGCTCGGCGTGGTGCGCCTCGAGTCCGACGGTCCGGGGGTGGCGCCGGGCCTCGTCGTCGAGCCGCCCGCTGAAGATGTCGGCGATCTGCTTGTACGCGCGGTACTGCAGCAGCCGGGCGAACAGCAGGTCCCGCGCCTCGAGCAGCGCGAGATCGCCCTCGTCCTCCACCTCGGCGGCGGGCAGCAGCCGCGCGGCCTTCAGGTCGAGCAGGGTGGCGGCCACGACCAGGAACTCGGTCGTCTCGTCCAGGTCCCAGTCCGGTCCCATGGCCCTGATGTGGGCCATGAACTCGTCGGTCACCTTCGACAGCGCGACCTCGGTGACGTCCAGCTTGTGCCGCGAGATCAACTGCAGCAGCAGATCGAAGGGCCCCTCGAAGTTGGCGAGCCGGACCTTGAAGACCCCGTCACCGGCGGACTCGGCATCACCGGCCGGCGGCTGGGGGCCCGGGACGGCCCCGGAGACCTCCTCGGACACGGCGGGGTCATCCGCAGCCGATGCCGCGTTCACGGCAGGGTCATGCCCTGCCGGTGCCGCGTACGCGGCCGGGTCATCCGCCGCCGGGACCGCGTACGCGGCAGGGTCATGCACCGTCGGTTTCTCGTACGCGGCCGGGTCATGCACCGCCGGTGCCTCGGACGCCGCCGGGTCGCCCGCGGACCCCGCGTCCGGTGCAGCCGTGCTTGAACCGACCATGACCAC
Organism: Streptomyces sp. NPDC101110; assembly: GCF_044759525.1. Lineage (NCBI taxonomy): Bacteria > Bacillati > Actinomycetota > Actinomycetes > Kitasatosporales > Streptomycetaceae > Streptomyces > Streptomyces sp. NPDC101110. Next base: position 166,189 of record NZ_JBIVZM010000018.1, read on the forward strand.
CGGCCCGGCCCGGTCCGCAGACGGCGCGACCGCCTCAGGCCCGGACAGGCGGACAGGCGGAGCTGCGGGACCGGCCTCCTCCGGTGCACGGGACGGCTCGGCCTCTCGCACCGCGGCGCCCCACGGCTGGGCCTCCCGCGCCTCAAGCTCCCGCGGCTCGGCGTGCCACGGCCCGGCCTCCGGCGCCTCGCCCTCCTCCAGGCGGCCCTCCTGCGGCACGACCTCCTGCCGTTCAGCCTCCGGAGCCGTTCGCGGAGCCCCCGGCCCCCGCCCCAGCGCACGCCGGCGGCCGGCCGGGCCGCCGGGGGGAGGTGGGGAAGCGTTCGAGGTCATGGCCCCCGCAGGCTACCGCTACCGCCCGCGCAGTCGTCGTACGAGGATGCTGGCGTCCCCGCGGGTCTCCAGGTCGGCGAGGACAACCGCGACCGCCTCACGGACGATGCGGCCGCGGTCCACGGCCAGACCGTGCTCGCCACGGAGCACGAGACGGGCGTGCTCGAGGTCCATGAGCTCCTCGGCCGACACGTACACCGTGATCTTCTCGTCGTGCCGCTCCCGGCCGCTGGGCCGGCGCGAGGGGTTGCGCCCGCGCTTGCGGGGCGCCGCGCCGGCGGCAGAACCTTCCTGCGCCGCCTGACGGCGGGTCGAGCCGGAGCGCTCGGCGGAACGGCTGTGGGCCTCCCCGGCCTCGGCCGGCTCCGCGTCCGCCGCGACGTGCTCCGCGCCCTCGCCGTCACCGCCCTGCGCGGGCACCGCCTGCGGCGCGTCCTCCGCGGCGGCCGCCGCGTCGCCCTCCCCCGCCGGAGCGGGCACCCTGGCGTCGCCGTTGGCCTGGCGCCTGGGCTGGGACGACTGAAGCGCCATCCCCCCTGTCGTACGGAAGAGTTCGTCGGCCCCCGGCAGACTCACTCGGCGTGACACCGGGCGAGCACCTCCCTGGCGAGCTGGCGATAGGCGGCGGCACCCACGGAGTTGGAGGCGTACGTGGTGATCGGCTCACCTGCGACGGTGGTCTCCGGGAAGCGGACCGTGCGCCCGATGACCGTGTGGTAGACGTGGTCGTCGAACGCCTCGACCACGCGCGCGAGCACCTCACGGCTGTGCACCGTGCGTGAGTCGTACATGGTGGCGAGGATGCCGTCGAGCTCCAGCTCCGGGTTGAGCCGCTCCTGGACCTTCTCGATGGTCTCCGTCAGCAGGGCCACACCACGCAGCGCGAAGAACTCGCACTCCAGCGGCACTATCACCTTGTGCGCGGCCGTCAGGGCGTTCACCGTGAGCAGGCCGAGCGAGGGCTGGCAGTCGATGACGATGAAGTCGTAGTCGGGCAGCAGCGGCTTCAGGGCGCGCTGCAGCGTCGACTCGCGGGCGACCTCGGAGACGAGCTGGACCTCGGCCGCCGACAGGTCGATGTTGCTGGGCAGCAGGTCCATGTTGGGGACCGCGGTCTTCAGCAGCACCTCGTCGGCCGCCATCCCCCGCTCCATGAGCAGGTTGTAGACGGTGAGGTCGAGTTCCATCGGGTTGACACCGAGTCCGACCGACAGCGCGCCCTGCGGGTCGAAGTCCACGAGCAGGACACGGCGTCCGTACTCCGCGAGCGCGGCACCCAGGTTGATGGTCGACGTGGTCTTGCCGACGCCGCCCTTCTGGTTGCACATCGCGATGATCTTGGCGGGTCCGTGCTCGGGCAGCGGGCCCGGGATCGGGAAGTACGGCAGCGGGCGCCCGGTCGGACCGACGCGCTCGCGGCGCTGTCTTGCCGCGTCGGGCGCGAGGGTGGCCGCGTACTCGGGGTCGGGCTCGTACTCCGCGTCGGGGTCGTAGAAGTGCCCCTCGGGCAGTTCGTCGTAGTCGGCGAAGTGGTTGTGGGGCGCGCCACTTCCGTCGCCGGCCATGGCGTTCACGTGATGGCCATCCATCTTCTGGTGTGCTGTGTGAGTCGCCTGCGGACTCTGGTGGGCTGCGAAGGTGCGCACAGCGACGGAGCCGACAGCCTCGAACCCCGCGGGCACCTGGCCCGGTGCAGGCATTCCTGGTTGGCCACCCCCGGGAGAAAATGTCGACTCATTCACAAGTCGTCTTACCTCCTTGGTGACCAGGAAACTTCTAGACAGGTCAGCGTGGCACCATGCCGACGATTGGCGACTCTATGGCGTGTCGGGCGTCCGCAGCAACACAATCCGCCGGACCCGGCCCGATGTGTCGGCAATGAAACATCCCGCTGTCAAGGGCGTACGGCCGTCGCACGGCAGGTTTCACCGGTGTGCGAATCGGTTGAAGGGTTACGTTCGAGGCGAGTTGCTCGAGAATCGCGAAGTGACCATACACACATCCGGCCGGACCTTGTCGGGCAAGGTCCGGCCGGATGCACGGCGTTGACGAGCGGCGACGGTGGTCCCCCCGATCGAGCGAAGCCGAGACGGGGGGACTATCGCCTTTGCCGGTTGGTCACTTAGGCGACTTGGCGGCCGAGTGTGCTCAGCCGAGCAGCGAGGACAGCTCCACGTGCTCCACGCCGTGCGCCTCGGCGACCTCGCGGTAAACGACCTTGCCGTCATGCGTGTTGAGGCCCTTGGCCAGTGCGGGGTCGCGGCGCAGCGCGTCCGCCCAGCCGTGGTTGGCCAGCTCGACGATGTACGGCAGCGTGGCGTTGGTCAGCGCATAGGTGGAGGTGTTCGGCACCGCGCCGGGCATGTTGGCGACGCAGTAGAAGACCGAGTTGTGGACCCGGAAGGCCGGCTCGGCGTGGGTGGTCGGGCGGGAGTCCTCGAAGCAGCCGCCCTGGTCGATCGCGATGTCGACAAGGACACTTCCGGGCTTCATCCGCGAGACGAGCTCGTTGGTGACCAGCTTCGGGGCCTTGGCGCCGGGGATGAGCACCGCACCGATGACGAGGTCGGCCTCCAGGCAGGCCTTCTCCAGTTCGAAGGTGTTGGAGACGACGGTCTGGATCTTCGTGCCGAAGATCTTGTCGGCCTCGCGGAGCTTGTTGATGTCCTTGTCGAGCAGGGTCACGTGGAAGCCCATGCCGATGGCGATCTGCGCGGCGTTCCAGCCGGAGACACCGCCGCCGATCACGACGGCACGGCCGGCCAGCACACCGGGGACGCCGCCGGGCAGGACGCCGCGGCCGCCGTTGGCGCGCATCAGGTGGTAGGCGCCGACCTGCGGGGCCAGTCGGCCCGCGACCTCGGACATCGGGGCGAGCAGCGGCAGCGCGCGACTGGGCAGCTCCACGGTCTCGTAGGCGATCGCGGTGGTGCCGGACTCCAGGAGGGCGTCCGTGCACTCCTTGGAGGCGGCCAGGTGCAGGTAGGTGAAGAGCGTCTGGTCCTTGCGGAGGCGGTGGTACTCCTCGGCGATGGGCTCCTTGACCTTCAGCAGCAGGTCGGCGGCGGCCCACACCTCGTCGGCGGTGTCCAGGATCTGCGCACCGGCGGCGACGTACTCGGTGTCGGGGATCGAGGAGCCGACGCCGGCGCCACGCTCGATGACGACCTGGTGGCCGTGGCGCACCAGCTCGTGCACGCCGGCGGGGGTGATGGCCACCCGGAACTCGTTGTTCTTGACCTCGCGGGGGATGCCGACCTTCACGTCGATCACGGTCCTTGGCTCAGAGGGTATGGGGGGTATTCCTTAGACATACCCGGGCACACACGGGCACACCGGGAGAGACCGCAGGAGAACGTGCGGCAGAGCCAGTCTAATGAAGGTGTTCTCGCTGTCTAGCCTTTCATTGCATCAATCTTCAGCTGATGCGGTACGGATTTCGCAGGCGTCAGGGTCACTTTGAAGGTTTGAGTCGCCGAGAATCCGCCCGGCGGCGCCCCGGTGCAGCCCGGCGGACGCGGGATCTCCCAGGTGTTCGAGGGTGTCGGCGGCCCGCAGATGCAGCGCCGCCTGCAGCCGGGGGTCCTCGGCGCGCCGCGCCCATTCCACGGCTTCCCGGCAGGTGCGCAGCGACTCCTCGGGACGTCCCGCGTACTCCTGGACCCGCGCCAGCTCGCTCAGGGCCCGGGCCTGGGCGGCCACGTCGCCGTTCTTGCGGTGGCCGGCGATCGCCGCGCGCCAGTTCCGCAGGGCCTCGCCGTAGCGGCCCGCGAAGGTGTGGGCTGCGGCGATCCGCCCGTAGAGCCGGGCGGCCTCGGCGCGCTCGCCCCGGGCGAGCCGCTCGACCAGGGCGCGCCCGAACCAGTCGGCGGCCCGGTCGAAGTCGTCGAGGTCCAGGTACGCGCCGCCTACGGATTCCATCGCGCGGCCGGTCGCGTACGGATCGTTCACCTCGCGCCCGGCGTCCAGCGCGGCCCGGTAGCGCGCCAGGGCGTCGGCCGTGCGGCCGGTGCGGGCGTCGAGGTCGCCGAGGTTGAGCAGGGCGGCGGCACGCTCCCGGGGCAGACGGCGGCGTTCGGCGACGTCGAGGACCATGCCGTGGATCTCGTAGAGGTCGGGCGCGGCGGCCTTGGTGCCGATGTGCGCCGCCATCGCCCGGACCAGCTGGGACATCAGCCGTCGGGCCAGGGTGTCCAGCTCCCCGTCGGCGACCGCGAGCCGGGCGGAGGCCAGCAGCGCGGGCCGGGTCAGGCGCAGCCAGTCGGCGGCCGCGCGCGGGGTGGGGAAGCGCAGCGCGCGGGGCATGTCGAGCAGCTTCTGGCGGGCCTTCGGACTGTCGGTCTCGGTGATCGCCCGGCAGGCCTGGAGCAGCCGGACGGTGCGCTCCAGCATGCGGGCGCGGGCCAGCTGGAGATCGGCCGGGCGCTCGTGGTGCTCGGCGAGGATCCGCAGCTGCGGGTGCAGGCAGCCGGGCACCTCGTACTGCGGCAGCGGGGAGTCCACCGCACGCAGGAAGCCCAGGGTGACGAACTCGCCGAGGGTGGTGCGCGCGCTTTCCACCGAGCAGCCGACGAGCGCGGAGGCGGTCTGGGGGTCGACGAGACCGGCCGGGGCAAGGGCGAGCAGGCGCAGCATCCGGGCGGCGCTGGCGGGCAGGGCGGCGTGGGCGAGCCGGAAGACCCTCGTCAGTGCGATGCCCTCGCTGTCGTCGGCGCGCAGCTGCTTGGCCAGGTCGGAGACTGCGGCCTTGGGATGTGCCGCGAGCCAGCCGCCCGCCAGCATCAGCGCGGCGGGCTGCCCCTGGCACTCCTCGGCGAGGCCCTCCGCGGCCCGGGGGTCGACGGTGATGCGGACCGAGCCGGTGTGCCGGGTCAGCAGTTCCACCCCGGACTTGGTGTCCAGGCCGCCCAGGGTGCAGGGGCGGACGTCGGAGATGCCGGTCAGCGGTCCTTCGGAGACGGCGACGACGAGGCAGTCCGGGCTGTCGGGCAGCAGGGCGTCGACCTGCTCGGCGTCGACCGCGTCGTCCAGCAGGAGCAGGGCCCGGCGGTCGGCCAGGGCGCTGCGCAGGGCGTCGGTGAGGTCGTCCTCGCAGGCCCCGGCCGGTGCCTGCTCGTCCAGGGCGGCAAGGAGGTCGCGGGCGGCGCGGCCGACGGGGACGGGGGTGCCGTCGGGCTCGGTCAGGCCGACACGCAGGACCCCGTCGGGGTAACGGTCCGCGACCTGTCGCACGAGTTCCTCGGCGAGCGCGGTGCGGCCCGAACCGGGCCGGCCGGCGATGAGCAGCACGCGTGCGCGGGGTGCCTTGCGGCCGGCCAGGGTGTCCAGTCCGGCGCGCTCGATGTCGGCGCGCAGTTCCTTCAACTCCCGCGTGCGGCCCAGGAACTCGCTCTCCCCGGCGACGCGCCCGGCCGACCGCACTTCGCCTGTCTCCACGACCTGATCCGCCACGGGCCACACTCCCGTCCCAACCGCACGCGCAAGCCCGCCGGGACTCCGGCTCGGGCGTGCCACAGAGCCTAGTTCACGCTCTGCAACGTCCCGGGTGGTGCACGGCGGGCACGGCGGACGCATCCCCCGATCGGATCAACCGACTGTAGGACCGGCGGCGCTCGTAAGGGGGCGCGGGGAACTGCGCGACCAGCCACGACGGGGCCGCACCCGACCGGCACCACCCGCGGCACCCTGGCGGAGTGCTACGCCTCGAACGGCCGCGCCGGCCACGGCGCCTGGGCCGGGCGCAGGACGTCCAGTCCGTCACCGGCCCGCGCGGCGACCAGCGACAGGACGCCCACGACGAGGCAGTTGTTGTGGAGCTCGCCGGCCAGCACGCCCCGCACGAGTTCCTGGACCGGCACCCGGTCGAGTTCCATGTCGGCCTCTTCCTCCGCGACCGCGAAGCGCTCCCCCTCGGCCTCGGACAGGTCCCGCGCGAGGAAGATCCGGACGGCCTCGTCGCAGCCGCCCGGCGTGGTGTAGACGTCGGTCAGCACCCGCCAGTCCTCGGCCTTGACGTGCGCCTCCTCGTACAGCTCGCGCTGCGCGGCGTGCAGCGGGTTCTCGCCGGGGACGTCGAGCAGGCCGGCCGGGATCTCCCACAGCTTGTGGCGCACGGGGTGGCGGTACTGGCGCAGCACCAGCACGCGGTCGGACTCGTCGAGGGCGAGGACGGCCACGGAGCCGGGGTGGACCTGGTAGTCACGGCCCACCACGGTGCCGTCGGGCATGACCACCTCGTCGGTGCGCACGGAGGTCTTGTTGCCCGTGAAGGGGGTCTCCGTCGCCCGGATCTCCCACTCCACCGGGATGTCCTTGATCGTCATGCCTGTCCTTCCACGTGCCGCGCGACCTGCTGAAACGAAACCGGGGTGCACACCCATTGAAGGGATGCACCCCGGCCACCGTACAACTGGTGTGTTACTTCGAAATCTTCCGCTCGACCGAGGCCTTGACGAGCCCGGCGAACAGCGGGTGCGGACGCGTCGGGCGCGAGCGCAGCTCCGGGTGGGCCTGGGTGGCGACCAGGTACGGGTGGACGTCGCGCGGGTACTCGACATACTCGACGAGCTTGCCGTCCGGCGAGGTGCCGGAGAACAGGATGCCCGCCTTCTTCTCCAGCTCGGCGCGGTAGGCGTTGTTCACCTCGTAGCGGTGCCGGTGCCGCTCCTCGACGTACTCCTTGCCGTCGTACACCTCGCGCACGATCGAGCCCTCGGCCAGCTTCGCCGGGTACATGCCGAGCCGCATGGTGCCGCCCATGTCACCCTCACCGGCGACGATGTCGAGCTGCTCGGCCATGGTGGAGATGACCGGGTGGCCGGTGGCCGGGTCGAACTCGGTGGAGTTGGCGTCGGTGATGTCGGCCAGGTTGCGCGCGGCCTCGATCACGATGCACTGCAGGCCGAGGCAGAGGCCGAGCAGCGGGATCTTGTTCTCGCGGGCGAACTTGATCGCGCCGACCTTGCCGAGCACACCGCGGTCGCCGAAGCCGCCGGGGATGCAGATGCCGTCGACGTCGCCGAGCTGCTGGGCCGCGCCCGCCGGGGTCTTGCAGTCGTCGGAGGTGACCCACTTGATCTTGACGCGGGCCCGGTTGGCGAAGCCGCCGGCGCGCAGCGCCTCGGTGACCGACAGGTAGGCGTCGGGCAGGTCGATGTACTTGCCGACCAGCGCGAGGGTGATCTCGTGGTCGGGGTTGTGGACGCGGTCGAGCAGGTCGTCCCAGGTCGTCCAGTCCACGTCACGGAACGGCAGGTCCAGCTTGCGGACGACGTAGGCGTCCAGGCCCTCGCCGTGCACGGTCTTCGGGATGTCGTAGATCGAACGGGCGTCGGGGCAGGCGACCACGGCGGCCTCGTCGACGTCGCACATCAGCGAGATCTTCCGCTTGATCGCGGTGGGCACCTCGCGGTCGCAGCGCAGCACGATCGCGTCCGGCTGGATACCGATGTTGCGCAGGGCCGCAACCGAGTGCTGGGTGGGCTTCGTCTTCAGTTCACCCGAGGGGCCGATGTACGGCAGGAGCGAGATGTGGACGACGAAGACGTTGTCACGACCGACCTCGTGACGGACCTGGCGGACGGTCTCCAGGAACGGCAGCGACTCGATGTCGCCGACGGTGCCGCCGACCTCGGTGATCACGACGTCGACCTCGTCCGTCGCCATGCGGCGGATGCGGTGCTTGATCTCGTTGGTGATGTGCGGGATGACCTGCACGGTGTCGCCCAGGTACTCGCCGCGCCGCTCCTTGGCGATCACGGTGTTGTACACCTGACCGGTGGTGACGTTGGCGGAGCCGTCGAGGTCACGGTCGAGGAAGCGCTCGTAGTGGCCGATGTCCAGGTCGGTCTCGGCGCCGTCGTTGGTGACGAACACCTCACCGTGCTGGAAGGGGTTCATCGTGCCCGGGTCGACGTTGAGGTACGGGTCGAGCTTCTGCATCACGACGCGCAGTCCGCGGGCCTTGAGCAGCATGCCGAGGCTGGAGGCCGTCAGGCCCTTGCCGAGCGAGGAGGCGACACCCCCGGTGACGAAGATGTGCTTGGTCGTCGAATTACGAAATGCGGCGGGCGGCATGGCCAAGACGGGGCTCCCGTGGTCGCGGTCTGGGGGTGCGGTGCGGCTGCCCGCCGGAATGCTCCGGGGTGCCGTCGCTGCGGTTCGGGGGTTCCCTGTCGGGAAGGGGCCCACCGGTCCACGGGCTACCAGCGTATCAGCGCCGCGGGGCGATGGCTTCCGGCCACGCTCCGCACACATCCCGACACGGAGGCGATCACGGTCACCGGTCCCTCACCCGTTGCTCACTCGTTCGGCGTACCCACCTTGCCGGGACGGGCACCCGGATCATCTGCGTGCGTCGTATCCTGCTCGGACACTCGCTGCCGAGCCCGTCCGGCCCCACGGCACCACCCCCCGCCCGTAACCACCGGAACAACGTGAGCTCGTCAGTTCGTTGAGCAAGAATTGGCGCTTTGCATCACGGCTGAGCGACCTGTTTTGCTTCATCGCTCAATGACGCATTGCAAGATCTGCTGAAACCCCCCTTGACCGCACTAGCGACAGCCCCCTCGTGGGGTGACGTGGCCGTTCGACTGGAGTTGCACGTGGCCGGGCGCATCGAAGACTACGCACTCATCGGAGACATGCAGACCGCTGCCCTGGTCTGCCGGGACGGGACAGTCGACTGGCTGTGCCTGCCCCGCTTCGACTCGCACGCCATCTTCGCCGGCCTGCTGGGCACCGAGGAGCACGGCTTCTGGCGGCTGGGTCCCGCGTACGCCTCCGACCAGCAGCCCCCCACCGCCGCGCGCCGCAGCTACCGGGGCGACTCGCTGATCCTGGAGTCCGAGTGGGACACCCAGCGGGGCACGGTCCGGGTGACCGACTTCATGCCGCCGCGTGACGGCGCCCCGCAGCTGATCCGGATCGTGGAGGGCGTCTCCGGCCGGGTGCCGATGCGCTCGGCGCTCCGGATGCGGTTCTCCTACGGGCGGGTGGTGCCGTGGGTGCACAAGCACGAGGGGCGCACGGTGGCCGTCGCGGGACCCGACTCCGTGTGGTTCGACACATCGGCGGAGACCTACGGCAAGTCGCTGACGACCTACGCGGACTTCACGGTCGCGCCGGGCGACCGGATCGCGTTCACGATCTCCTGGCAGCCCTCGCACAAGGAGCCGCCGCCGCTGCCCGAGCCGGAGCAGTCGCTGGAGGCGACGGAGGACTTCTGGCGCGAGTGGGTCGACCACTGTACGTACCACGGCCCCTACCGGGAGGCCGTGGTCCGCTCGCTGATCACGCTGAAGGCCCTGACGTACGCCCCGACCGGCGGCATCGTCGCCGCGCCGACCACCTCCCTGCCGGAGGACATCGGCGGCGTCCGCAACTGGGACTACCGCTACACCTGGCTGCGCGACGCGGCCATCACCCTGTCCTCGCTGCTGCGCACCGGCTACCGCGAGGAGGCCCGCGCCTGGCGCGAGTGGCTGCTGCGTGCGGTGGCCGGCGACCCGGAGAACCTGCAGATCATGTACGGCATCGCCGGCGAGCGCGAGCTCGGCGAGGCGGAGCTGGACTGGTTGCCGGGCTATGAGAACTCCACCCCGGTCCGGGTCGGCAACGGCGCGGCCCACCAGCTCCAGCTGGACGTGTACGGCGAGGTCACCGAGGCCCTGCACCTGGCCCACATGACGGGCCTCGCGCGCAACGACTACGCCTCCCTCCTCCAGCTGAAGCTGATCCGCTACCTGGAGGACCACTGGCAGGACCCGGACGAGGGCATCTGGGAGGTGCGCGGCCCGCGCCGCCACTTCGTGCACTCCAAGGTGATGGCCTGGGTCGCGGTCGACCGCACGATCAAGCTGATCGAGTCCGGGGACGCGGACGGCCCGCTGGAGCGCTGGAAGGAACTGCGCGAGGACATCCACCGCGACGTGTGCGAGAAGGGTTACGACAAGGAGCGCAACACCTTCACGCAGTCGTACGGCTCGAAGGAGCTGGACGCCTCCCTGCTGCTGATCCCCCAGATGGGCTTCCTGCCACCGGACGACAAGCGGGTCATCGGCACGATCGAGGCGATCCAGCGGGAGCTGTCGACGCCGGACGGCTTCATCCTGCGCTACCCGACCTCCGGCGGCGACGAGGGCGTGGACGGTCTGCCCGGTGACGAGGGCGCGTTCCTGGCCTGCTCGTTCTGGATGGCCGACGACCTGGCGATGATCGGCCGCGTGGACGAGGCCCGCAAGCTGTTCGAGAAGCTGCTGTCCCTGCGCAACGACCTCGGTCTGCTGGCCGAGGAGTGGGACCCGCGCCTGCAGCGCCAGGTCGGCAACTTCCCGCAGGCGTTCAGCCACGTGCCGCTCATCGACACAGCGCTGCGCCTGACCGCTTCGGGCGCGTACGGCGGCTGAGCGGGGCGGCTCACGGGGCTTACGGGCCCTCGCGGGTGTCACTCCGGCTCGCGCGGGGGCCCCACCGCGGCGCTCAGCTGTGTCATTCCAGCGCCCACGGGGACCTCACCCGTGGCCGCACTCCGGCCCTCACGGCCATGTCGGCCCGGCCCCTCACTTCGGCCTGAGAGCCGTGAGCGTGCGCTCGCCCGCGGGGTCGCCTGCCGTGGCCGGGACGAGGGCTATCTCGTCGAGTCCGGCCTCGGCGTAGGCGGACATCCGGGCGCGGACGGTGTCGGCGTCACCCACCAGGGCGACGGTGCCCGCGGCCTCGGGCGGCAGCGCGCGCAGCAGGGTGTCCGGGTCGGCGCCCTTGGCGGCCAGCTCGACGACCTCGGCGAACCCCGCGTCGACGAACATGTCGCTGTAGCCCGGCACGGCGAGGTAGCCGACGACGCTGCGCAGGACCTGGGTGAGCGACTCCGGCTCGGGGTCCACGGCGGCGGGCAGCCAGGCGGCCAGCCGGGGCGGCGTACGGCCGGCCTTCTCGGCCGCGTCGAGCATCCGGGCCCGCAGCATGCGCACCTGCCCGGGCGAGACGATGTCGAGCAGCATCCGGTCGGCGTGCGCGACGGCAGCGGCGACCGCGCGCTCCCCGAACGCCGCGACCGTGACCATGCCGCCGGGCGGCGGGAGCCGGCGCGGGAAGCCGCTGCCGGGGACGACCGGCTCGCCGGGCACGCCGTGCATCAGCGCCCGCACGGCCGCCGCCGACTCCTCCAGGGCGGCGGCGGGACGGGTGCGCGGCCGGCCGTGCACGCCCTCGACGACGCGCTTGCTGGAGGTGCCCAGGGCCACCCCGACGGGCCGGCCGGTCACGGCCGCCGTGGAGGCGGCGCCCCGGACGATGGTCAGCGGGTCGCGCACCGACACCGGCACCGGCCCGGCGGTCAGCGCGGCCTGCTCGGTGGCCGCACCGATCGCCGTCGCCAGGACGAACGAGTCCCATGTGGGTCCCTCCCCCGCCCACACCTCCCGGTACCCGAGCCGGTCCGCGAGCACCGCGACCCGCAGCGGCTCCTCGACCGGACTGTCGTCCTCCCGCCCCACCGCAACCACGCTCAAGTCCATGACGGCGCCCGTACCCGGCCGATCACGCCGTAATCCGGGACATCCACGACGGGATCCGGGCGATGATCGTCCCGGTGCCCCTCCGGAGATGTCCGGGAGGCACCCGCACGGGTAGCGTCCGGCACATGGACAGCGGGACGGACAGCGCACACGACACCCAGGGCGCCGGGATCACCGTGCGGCGGGCGCTGGAGCTGCCGGGGCTGCGCAGCGGGCTCCCCGAGGTGCTGGCGGGCGGCGAGCGGCTCGGGCGGACCGTGCGCTGGGTGCACGCCGGAGAGGTGCCGCACATCGCCTCGCTGCTCAAGGGCGGTGAACTGCTGCTGACCACGGGCTACGGCCTGGGCACCCGCCCCGCCGAACAGCGGGCGTTCGTACGCACCCTCGCCGAGCGCGGCATCGCGGCCCTGGTCGTGGAGCTCGGCCCGCGCTTCACCCGGCTGCCCGCGGCCCTCGTCGACACGGCGCGCGCGGCCGGGCTGCCACTGGTCCAACTGCACCGCGAGGTGGCGTTCGTCACGGTCACGGAGGAGGTGCACACCGAGATCGTCAACGGCCACTACGCCCTGCTGCAGCGGGCCGAGGAGGTGCACCGGCGGTGCACGCAGGCCGTGCTGGGCGGCGGCGGGGTGCCCCAGGTGCTCGGCATCCTGGCCGACTTCGCCGCCAATCCCGTGTTCCTGGAGACGGCGGACGGTCAGTTGCTGTACGCCGCCGGAGCCGGTCCCGAGGGGGCGGAGCCGCTCCAGGTGTGGGAGGGGCTGCGCGGCCAGCACAAGGACGAGCCGCCGCTCGCGGGGTCGGTCCTGGTGGACGTGCCGGGCGGCGGGCCCGGCAGCGGGGGCGTCCGGGCGCGTCTGGTCCTGCTGCCGGTGCGCACGTCCATGGCGCCGGTGCACCGGATGGCGGCCGAGCGGGCCGCGGGCATCCTGGCCGTGGTGCTGATGCAGGCCCGCCAGGAGGAGGAGCTGGCGGCACGCGGGCGGGGCGACTTCCTCACCGACCTGGCCGAGGGCCGCATCTCGCCCGAGGACGCCCCGGCGCAGGCCCGGGTGCTGGGTTTCCGGCCGGGCGAGGGGCCGCTGCTGCCGGTGGTCATGCGGCTCGGGGAAGCACTGGCCCCGGGTGGGGGCGGCTGGGGCGTGCCGACCCGGGCCATCTCGGAGGAGCTGGCGGCGGTCGGCGTGCCGGTGCTGCTCGGCGTACGGCCGGTGGAGGGCAGGGTGCTGGTGTTGCTCGGGCTGCGTGCGGAGTCGGAGCGGACGGCGGTCGCGGACCGGGTCGCGGCGGCCCTGCGCGCCGGTGTGGAACGGGCCGCGATGCCGCGGCCGGGCGGGCAGGCGCCCGTGGTGGTCGTGGGGATGGCCGGTGGCTGGCAGGCGGCCGCCTCGGGCCTGCGGCACGCGGCCGAGACGGCCACGGCGGCCCAGGGCCTCGCGGACCGGCCCTGGTACGACGCACGTCGTCTCGACATCGACCTGCTGCTGTGGCGGCTGCGCGACCACCCGGACCTGGCGGCCTTCGTGGACCGGGCCGTCGGCCCGCTGCTCGAGCACGACCGGCGTTCCCGGCCGCCGCTGCTGCCCACGTTGACGACCTACCTCGCCCACGCGGGGCGCAAGGCGGAGACGGCCCGGGAGCTGCACCTGAACCGGCAGACCCTGTACAACCGCCTGGCGCGCATCGGGGAGTTGCTGGGGACGGACCTCGACGACCCGCAGACGGTCCTGGCCCTGAGCCTGGCCCTGCGGGCCCGCAGGCACGTCCCGTAGGGCTCTAGGAGAGGGGGCGGGGCAGGGTCAACTCGTCGTAGACGCTGAGCACTTGGGCGACCGTCTCGTCCTCGGTCGGCCAGGTGGCGGCCTGCCTGGTGCCCCTGGCCGTCAGCAGGTCCCGGCGCGCCCGGTCGCCGAGCAGCCGTACGACGGCGTCGGCGAGGGCCTTCGCGTCGCCGTACGGGACGAGTTCGGCCGCGTCGCCGACGAGTTCGGGGATGCCGCCGACGTGGGTCGCGACGAGCGGCACGCGCGCGTGGAGGGCCTCCTGGGCGAGGACGGAGCGAGCCTCCCACCGGCTCGGCAGCAGGGCCAGGTCGGCGGCGGCGAGCAGGTCGGTGACGTCGTCGCGTCGCCCGATGAGCCGGACCGGCAGGCCCTCCTCCTCGATGCGGCCCTGGAGTTCACCACGCAGCTGCCCCTCCCCGGCGATCACGACCAGGGGCACGGGATCGAGCCGGCGCCAGGCACGCGCGGCGTCCAGCAGGACGTCGTACCCACGGTGTCGTTCCAGGGAGCCGACGGCGATCAGCAACGGCCTCCCGATGGCACCGAGTTCGGCGCGCACCTTGGGCCGGAGCCCGTCGGGGTCGTCGGGTTCGAGGGGCCTCTTGGGGCCGGGCAGCGCGACGGCGGCGAGCCGGGCGTCCCGCGCACCGGTGAGGCGGGCGCGGTCCACGAGCGGCGAGGAGGTCCCGAGCACCACGGTGGCCGCCTTCACGACCCTGCGCTCCAGCACCCGCAGCATGTGGGCGCGGGCCCCGTCGGCGTGTGCGCGGTCGTGCCAGGTCACGACCAGCGGAGTGGCCACGCGCCGGCCGCTGAGGGCGAGCACGGTGCGGAAGGAGGCGTGCAGTCCGTGCGCGTGCACCAGATCGGCGTGGGCGCAGGCCGCGCGCAGCGCCGCCACCGACACCGGGTCACTGCTGCGCGGCACATGCACGTGGTCGGCGCCGACTCCGCTGAAGTCATAGGCGCGGTCGGCCTCGTAGGGGGCGCACACCGTGACTTTCACTCCCCGCTCGACGAGCCCCGCGGCCAGCGAGCGCACATGCGCACTGCTGGCGGCGTTGCCTCCGCCGAGCACCTGCACGGTGCGCAGCGGCGACTGGCCATGCGGTGCGTGGCTGCTCACGGGGGTCACCTGGCCGGGCTCCTGGTTCGGGTCGGACGGTCACGGCGCGGATTTCGCACGTACTCCGCCAAGGATGCCAGGACATAGGGGGGTTCCGGGAACACCGGGAGGGCGGCAGCGCCGGGCGCACGGGGGGCCGACAGAAGCAGGTCACCCACACGAGTGACAAAGGCATCGCGGCGCAGTAATCGCACATCCGATGCCCGCTTCACCCGAACAGCTCGCTTCCGCCCACCGGCCCCGCCGCTGTCGGTGGCCTGCGCAAGAATGCGCGGCCCCGCCGCCGGGCGAGTGCCCCGAGGACACCCGCCCTTCCGGACGCGCTAGCCGTCCGCCCGGGCCGCCGCCAGCAGTTCCTCCGCGTGGGCCCGGGCCGTCTCGGAGTCCTCCTGGCCGGCGAGCATGCGGGACAGCTCCCGGACCCGGTCCTCGCCCTCGAGGACCTTGACTCCGGAGCGGGTCACGGATCCGTCGTTGGTCTTCTCGACGAGCAGCTGGCGGTCGGCGAAGGCGGCGACCTGCGGCAGGTGGGTCACGACCACGACCTGCGCGGTCTTCGCCAGGCGGGCCAGCCGACGGCCGATCTCGACCGCCGCCTTGCCGCCGACACCCGCGTCGACCTCGTCGAACAGGTACGTCGGCACGGGGTCCGTCCCCGCGAACACGACCTCCACGGCCAGCATCACCCGCGACAGCTCACCGCCGGACGCGCCCTTGGCGATCGGCCGGGGCGGTGCGCCCGGGTGCGGGGCCAGCAGCAACTCGACCTCGTCGGCGCCCGCGGGACCGTAGGCGACCGTACGGCCGCCCACCTCGACGCCGTCGGGGTCCTCGGTCTGCCGGATGTCGAAGGACACGCGCGCGTGCGGCATGGCGAGCGAGGCCAGCTCGGCGGTCACGGCGGCGGCGAACCGCTCGGCGGCCTCCGTGCGGGCGTCCGTCAGGGCCTGCGCCAGCCCGCCCAGTTCGCTCCGCAGCGCGTCCCGCTCGGCCGTCAGCTCCCCGATCCGCTCGTCGTCGCCCTCGAGTTCGGTGAGCCGCGCGGCGCTCTGCTCGGCCCAGGCCAGTACGGAGGCGATGTCCTCGCCGTACTTGCGCGTCAGCCCGGTGAGCGCGGCCCGCCGCTCCTCGACGGCCGCGAGCCGCAGCGGATCGGCGTCCAGATCGTCGGCGTACCCGGCCAGGTCGCCCGCCGCGTCCCGCAGCAGGATCCCGATCTCCCCGACGCGGTCGGCGAGCGCGGCCAGCGCCGAGTCGTGCGACCGTACGGCGTCCAGGGCCCGCTGGGCGCCCGCGACGAGCGTCCCGGCGTCGACGCCCTCCGGGTCCTCGGGATTGCCCGCGAGGGCGGCGTGAGCGGCCGCCGCGGCCGCCGCCAGCGCCTCGGCGTGCCCGAGCCGCTCGGCCTCCTCGGCCAGCTCCACGTCCTCGCCGGCACGGGGCTCGACGGCGGCGATCTCGTCGAGCCCGAAGCGCAGCAGGTCGGCCTCCTGGGCCCGTTCCCGCGCCCGGGTGGTGATCTCGTCGAGTTCGGCGGCCACGGCCCGCAGTCTCTTGTACGCCTCGCCGTACTTGGCCAGCGGCCCGGCGACCGCGTCGCCCGCGTACCGGTCGAGCGCCTGCCGCTGCCGGGACAGCTTGAGCAGCCCCTGCTGGTCCGTCTGACCGTGCACGGCCACCAGTTCGTCGGCGAGCTCGGCGAGGACCCCCACGGGCACGCTGCGTCCGCCCAGGTGCGCCCGCGAGCGCCCCTCGGCGGAGACGGTACGGCTGATCAGCAGGGCCCCGTCGTCGAGCTCGGCCCCGGCCTCCTCGGCGCGCACGGCGACCGAGGCGTCCCGGGGGACGGTGATGCGCCCCTCCACGACGGCCTTGCCGGCGCCGATCCGCACGAGCGCCGGGTCGGCACGCCCGCCCAGCAGCAACCCCAGGCTGGTGACCACCATGGTCTTGCCCGCACCCGTCTCACCGGTGACCGCGGTGAACCCGGGCGACAGCTCGACGACAGCGTCGTCGATCACGCCCAGCGACCGTATCCGCATCTCCTCCAACACGGACAAGACCTTACGAGGTCGGGACCCGCGCGTGCGACCGGCCCGCCCCTGTCACCCACGAGAGTGGTGATCGGCCGTCTTCAGGGGCGCGGGGCTGTACCAAGGTGCGGCTCCGCCGCGTGGGCGCGGAAACCACAATCCACCCCAGCCGCCCACGAAAGCGGAACCACCCCCCACACACCGCTAGTGAGGCGCCCCCCGCCACCCGGAAACCGGCAGCGCGAACTTCGCCACCAGCCGGTCCGTGAAGGACGCGTGATGCAGCCGGGCCAACCGAACCGGCACCGCCCCCCGCCGCACCTCCACCCGCGCCCCGGCCGGCAACTCCACCGTCCGCCGCCCGTCGCACCACAGCACCCCCGGCGGAATGTGCGGCAGAACCTCCACGGCCAACACGGAATCCGGCGAGGTCACCAGCGGCTTCGCGAACAGCGCGTGCGCGGAGATCGGCACCATCAGCAGCGCCTCGACCTCCGGCCACACGACCGGCCCGCCCGCCGAGAAGGCGTACGCAGTCGACCCCGTGGGCGTGGCGCACACGATCCCGTCGCAGCCGAAGCCCGTGACCGGCCGGCCGTCGATCTCCAGGACGATCTCCAGCATCCGCTCGGCGGACACCTTCTGCACGGCCGCCTCGTTCAGCGCCCAGTCCGTGTGCACGATGTCGCCGTTCTGGTGCACCACGACGTCGACGGTCATCCGCTCCTCGACCTCGTACGCCTTGGTCACCACCCGGTCGACCACCTTGTCGAGGTCGTCCCGCTCGGCCTCCGCGAGGAACCCGACGCGCCCGAGGTTGACGCCGAGCATCGGCACGCCCGAGGCCCGCGCGAACTCGGCGCCGCGCAGCAGCGTGCCGTCGCCGCCCAGCACGATCAGCAGCTCGCACCCGTCGAGGCACTGCGGAGTGGCCTCCTTCACCAGCTCCACTTCGGTCGGCAACGGCAGGTCGCGCGCCTCGGCCTCCAGGACGCGCACGCCGAGGCCGGAGCGCAGCAGCCCCTTCACCACGAGCTCGGCACTGCGCACGGCGGCGGGCCGCCCCGTGTGGGCGAGCAGGAAAACAGTACGAGCTCGGTTCTCGGTCAACGCGGCCCCTCCGCCACTGCACGGTCTGCCTCGGCCGGGTCCAGTTCCGGTGCCCCGGACCGCAGCCACAAGAAGTATTCGACATTCCCCGACGGCCCGGGCAGCGGACTGGCCGTCACGCCCTTCACCCCGAGCCCCAGCCCCCAGGCCTTCGCGGCCACCCCCCGGACCGCTTCAACGCGCAGCTGGGTGCTGCGTACCACTCCCCCGCTGCCGAGGCGCTCCTTACCCACCTCGAACTGCGGCTTGACCATCATCACCAGATCGGCGTCCGGCTTCACGCACCGCACCAGGGCGGGCAGGACCAGCCCGAGCGGGATGAAGGACAGATCCCCCACGACAAGATCCACTGGCTCCCCATCGATCGCTTCAAGCGTCAACTCGCGTACGTTCGTACGGTCCTTGACGGTGACGCGTTCATCCTTCTGGAGGGACCACGCGAGTTGTCCGTATCCGACGTCCACGGCGACGACGTGGGCCGCGCCCGCGCGCAGCAGGACGTCGGTGAAACCGCCGGTGGAAGCGCCCGCGTCGAGCGCCCTGCGTCCTGCGACGGCCAGCCCCTGAGGGCCGAAGACCGCGAGCGCGCCGGCCAGCTTGTGACCGCCGCGCGAGACGTAGTCGGGATCACTGTCGTCCTGGGCCACGACGATCGCGGCCGCGGTCTCGACTTGCGTGGCGGGTTTGGTCGCGACGGTCTTGCCGACGGAGACCCGCCCCGCGGCGATCAGCTGCGCGGCGTGCTCACGCGAACGCGCGAGCTTCCGGCGGACCAGCTCCGCGTCCAGACGGCGACGTGCGACTCCTGCCACGTTCGGTTCAGCTCCTGTGCTCGTACGGCCGCGGGGGCACCGGAGGTCCCGGGCGGGCGTCGAGCGCGGTGAGCGCGTCGCGCAGCCCCCGGTGTACATCCTCGTACACCTCGACATGGCCGTCCGTGGCGAGGTGGTCCGCGTCGCCGAGCCGGTCCAGGGCGGCGTCCACACCGGCGTCACCGGTGGGCGCGCGGGGCACGTTCAGGGGCGCGGGGGCGGCGGGGTCGTACGCCGGCTCCTCCTCCGCCGCCGGAGGGGCCTCGGGAACTGCGTCGTCCATGCCCCGACGCTACCGCGAACCGCTGCGGTACCGTCGACCGCGATGGCCACGATCGAGGAGTGCCGCAGCGCACTCGACAAGCTTTCGGACAACATGCAGCGCGCCGAAGGGGACGTCCGCGACGCCGCGGCCCTGGACCGCTCGGTGAGCTGCCACATCACGGACCTCGACGTCACCTTCGTCGGCCG
The DNA here is from genome assembly GCF_044759525.1 of Streptomyces sp. NPDC101110. Classification (NCBI taxonomy): domain Bacteria; kingdom Bacillati; phylum Actinomycetota; class Actinomycetes; order Kitasatosporales; family Streptomycetaceae; genus Streptomyces; species Streptomyces sp. NPDC101110. The sequence goes on from NZ_JBIVZM010000018.1 coordinate 185,374, forward strand.
CATGCAGGGCGGGCGGATCGAGGTGCACGACACCGTGCCGGGGCCGCCGCCCGGCAAGGCCGAGATCAGGCTCGCCATGACCGGCGACGACCTGGTGGCCCTGGTCGGCGGCGAGCTGAACTTCGCCAAGGCCTGGGGTTCGGGCCGGGTGAAACTGCACGCGGGCGTGCGGGACCTGTTCCAGCTCAGGAAGCTCCTGTAGCCGCGACCTCTCCGTCCGTGCCCCGTACGCGGGCCTTGCGAGCGGCCGGCACGACCAGCGGGGTGCCCGTCTCCGGGTCGTCGATGACCTGGCAGCGCAGCCCGAAGACCTCCTCGACCAGTTCGGCCGTGACGATGTCCTTCGGCGCGCCCTCGGCGATGACCCGGCCCTCGCGCAGGGCGATGAGGTGGGTGGCGTAGCGGGCGGCGTGGTTGAGGTCGTGCAGCACGGCGACGAGCGTGCGGCCCTGTTCCTCGTGCAGCTCCGCGCACAGGTCCAGCACGTCGATCTGGTGCTGGATGTCCAGGTACGTCGTCGGCTCGTCGAGCAGCAGCAGGGGCGTCTGCTGGGCGAGGGCCATGGCGATCCACACGCGTTGGCGCTGGCCACCGGAGAGCTCGTCGACGTAGCGGTCGCCGAGCTCGGCGACGCCGGTCTGCCGCATGGACTCCTGGACGACCCGCTCGTCGTCGGCCGACCACTGGCGCAGAATGCCCTGGTGCGGGTAGCGGCCACGGCCGACGAGGTCGGCGACCGTGATGCCGTCGGGCGCGATGGACGACTGGGGCAGCAGGCCGAGGGTCCGCGCTACCTTCTTCGCGGGCATCGACTGGATCACGTTCCCGTCGAGCAGCACCCGGCCCTCGCTCGGCTTGAGCATCCGTGACAGCGCCCGCAGCAGCGTCGACTTGCCGCAGGCGTTCGGGCCGACGATCACCGTGAACGACCGGTCGGGTATCTCCACCGACAGCTGCTCGGCGATGACCCGCTGGTCGTAGGCGAGGGTGACGTTCTCGGCGGACAGGCGGTTCACGGGGCTCCTTCGGTTGATCAGTCCGCTGCTGGTGCTGCTCTCGGCGCTCCGGCCCGCCCTCATATGCGGCCCGCCCTGCGCTCGCTGACCAGCAGCCACAGCAGGTAGACCCCGCCGAGCACACCGGTCACCACGCCCACGGGCAACTGCTCCGCGCCGAACGCCCGCTGCGAGACCCAGTCGGCGACGACCAGCAGGGCGGCGCCCATGCACAGCGAGGCCGACAGGTTGGGCCCGGGCGAGCGGGTCAGGCGCCGGGCCAGCTGCGGCGCGGTGAGGGCGACGAAGCTGACCGGCCCGGCCGCGGCGGTGGCGGACGCGGTGAGCAGCACGGCCGCCACCATCAGCAGCAGCCGTACCCGCTCGACCCGCACCCCGAGGGCGTACGACACGTCGTCGCCCATCTCCATCATCCGCAGCCCGCGCGCGTTGACGAGGACGAGCGGCACCAGCACGGCGGTCAGCGCGAGCAGCGGCCACACCTGATCCCAGTCCCGGCCGTCGAGGGAGCCGGTCATCCAGACCACCGCGCGGGCCGCGTCCACGATGTCGGACTTGGTCAGCAGATAGCCGTTGACCGCCGTGACGATCGCGGAGACGCCGATGCCGACCAGGACCAGCCGGTAGCCGTGCACGCCCTTCTTCCAGGCGAGCACGTAGATGGCGAGCCCGGTCACCAGTCCCCCGGCCAGCGCCCCGGCGGCGACCTGGTTCGCGCTGCCGGAGGTCAGCACGATCACCGCGAGCGCGCCGGCCGTCGCCCCCTGCCCGAGACCGAGCACGTCCGGACTGCCCAGCGGGTTACGGGAGATGGCCTGGAACAGCGCGCCGCCGAGTCCGAGCGAGGCTCCGACCAGCAGCCCGACCAGGACCCGCGGCAGCCGCAGCTCGTTGACGATGAACTCCTGGCCCGGGTTGCCCTGGCCGACCAGCGTCCGCAGCACGTCGGCGGCCGGGATCGGGAAGTCGCCGGTGCCGATGAGCACGACACTCGCCACGAGCGCCGCGACGAGCAGCAGGAGCACGACGGTGACGGCCCGTACGTCCAGGCGTATCGAGAGCCCGCCGGTCCGCACGGCACGGTTGGTGGTCTTCACAGCTGGGCCGTCCTCCGCCGTCGTACGAGAAAGATGAACACCGGCCCGCCGAGGATCGCGGTGACGATGCCCACCTGGAGCTCCGAGGGCCGGGCCACGATCCGGCCGAGGACGTCGGCGCCGAGCAGCAGCACGGGCGACAGGATCGCCGCGTACGGCAGGATCCAGCGCAGGTCGGGCCCGGTGAACGAGCGCACCACGTGCGGCACCATCAGCCCGACGAACACGATCGGCCCGCAGGCGGCGGTCGCGGCTCCGCACAGCACGGTCGCGGCCAGCATGGACAGCGCCCGCGTGCGGTTGAGGTCGGCGCCGAGCGCCTTGGCGGTGTCGTCGCCCATGGCCATCGCGTTCAGCGGCCGGGCCAGGACCAGCGCCAGGACCGTACCGGTCAGCAGGAACGGCAGGACCTGCGTGATGGTCGAGTTCGTCGCCGAGGCCAGTGAACCGACCGTCCAGAAGCGCATCTTGCCGAGCGCCGCCTCGTCCATGATCATCACGGCCTGGAGGTAGCCGTACAGGGCGGCGCTGATCGCCGTGCCTGCGAGCGCGAGCCGCACCGGGGTCGCGCCCCGGCTGCCGCCGAGGAACCAGACGAGCGCCCCGACCGCGGCCGCGCCGAAGAACGCGAACCAGACGTAGCCGCTGAGCGAGGTGACCCCGAAGTACGTGATGGCCGTGACGACCGCGGCGGAGGCGCCCGCGTTGATGCCGAGCAGTCCCGGGTCGGCCAGCGGATTGCGGGTGAGGGCCTGGAGCACCGCCCCGGCCAGCCCGAGAGCCGCGCCCGCCAGCAGCCCGAGCAGCGTCCGCGACAGCCGCTCGGCCACGACCACGTCGCCGTAGGTCCCCGAGTCCTCGAACAGGCCGTGCCAGACCTGCCCGAGGGACAGCTCCTTCGCCCCGATCGCGATACTCGCCAGCGCGACGAACACCAGGATCGCCACGGACAGGAGCAGCCCGAAGGCTCGTACCGCCCGTCGGGTGGGAGGCGCGGGGGCGGTCTCCGCGCTCTGCTCGGGGGGACTCTCGACCAACACGCAGTTAGGTTAGCCTACCCTCGCATTCGAGCACGATGCGGATGCCCGCCCCGGCCCCCGGCCCCGCCCGGGCACTGACAGGCGCTCAGATCCCCAGCCGCGCCAGCGCCTTCCCCCCGTCCAGCTCACACGCACCCTCACCGGCCGCCGTCCACGCCACGGCACACAGCGCACGCAGACCATCCACGGCCGCGCCCTCCCCGTCGAGCTCGAGCCGGTCCGCGCCGGCCGTCGCCGTCCAGCCACCACACCGGAAGGCGCCCTCACCCGCGTCGACGACCTCCGGCTGGCTCGCGAGCATCCCCCGCAGATCGGCGTCCACATACGTCGGCCGGTGCTGCGGCGGCGCGGCCAGCAACTGCGCGCCGTCGGTCACACCGGTCAGGACGAGCAGCGAGTCGACCTCCCCGTTGAACGCGCCCTCGATGTCCGTGTCCAGCCGGTCCCCGACCACCAGCGGCCGCTGCGCCCCGGTCCGCAGGATGGTCTCGCGGTGCATCGGCGGCAGCGGCTTGCCCGCGACCTGCGGCTCCGCACCCGTGGCGATCCGGACGACCTCCACGGCCGCTCCGTTGCCCGGAGCGATGCCCCGCCCGCTCGGAATCGTCAGGTCGGTGTTGGAGGCGAACCACGGCACGCCCCGCGCCACCGCGTAGGAGGCCTCGGCGAAGCGCCCCCACGGCAGGTCGGCGCCACCGAAGCCCTGCACCACCGCCGCCGGGTCGTCGTCCGCCGACTCCACGGGCACCAGCCCGCGTTCACGCAGCGCGACCCGCAGCCCCTCACCGCCGATCACCAGCACCCGGGCGCCCTGCGGCACCTGCTCGCTGATCAGCCGCGCGACGGCCTGCGCCGAGGTGATGACGTCCTGCGCGCCCGTCGGTATCCCCAGCTCGGTCAGATGCGCCGCCACGGTGTCCGGGGTGCGCAACGCGTTGTTCGTCACATACGCCAGGCGCATCCCGCCCTCCCGGGCCGTGGCCAGCGACTCGACCGCGTGCGCGATGGCGCTCCCGCCCGCGTACACGACACCGTCGAGGTCGAGCAGCGCCGTGTCGTACGCCTCGCTCAGGGCCTGCCCACTGCCCTCGGGCCTCGTCCTGACGCTTCGGCTCATCCCGCATCGCTCCTCGTTCGACGGCTTTCCCCCGATCATCCCCCATGCCACCGACAGCCGTACGATGCCGGGATGAACTCAGCAGGTCACTCGGAGGCAACGACGCACCGAGGCCTGGAACTCACCCCGTTCCGAGGCCTTCGTTACGACCCCCACCGGGTCGGCAGCCTTGCCGCCGTCACATCACCCCCGTACGACGTCGTGGTGCGCCCCGACGGCCTGCACCACCTCGAATCGGCCGATCCGTACAACATCGTCCGTCTGATCCTCCCCCAGGCCGCCACACCCAGTGCCCGCAACGAGCGGGCCGCCGACACGCTGCGCCGCTGGCTGTCCGAGGGCATCCTCACCACCGATCCGGAACCGGGTCTCTACGTCTACGAGCAGCAGGACGGCAACGGCATACTGCAACGCGGCATCATCGGCGCCCTGCGCGTGTCGGATCCGGACGAGCAGCTGGTGCTGCCGCACGAGGACGTCATGCCGCACGTCGTCGCCGACCGCGCGGCCCTCATGCGGGCCACCTCGGCCAACCTCGAACCCCTCCTGCTCACCTACCGGGGCGACGGGGCCACGACCGCCACAGCCGATCTGATCGAGCGCACCGCGACCCTGCCGCCGCTCCTGGCCACCACCACGGAGGACGGTTTCCGCCACCGCCTGTGGTCGGTCACCGCCCCCGAGGACCTGGCGACGATCCAAAGGGACCTCGGCCGGCACCAGGCCCTGATCGCCGACGGCCACCACCGCTGGGCGACCTACCGCCGCCTCCGCGCGGAGCACCCCTCCCCCAGCCCGTGGGACCACGGCCTGGTCCTCCTCGTCGACACGGCCCGCTATCCCCTGCGGGTCCGTGCCATCCACCGCCTCCTGCACGGCCTCCCGGTCGCCGACGCCGTGGCCGCCCTGGAGGGGCATTTCCGCGTGCGTCGCCTCGACGTCCCGCTGTCCGAGGCCCTGCGGACACTGGCCGACGCCGCCTGCGCCGGGAACGCCTTCCTGCTGGCGGGCGACGGCGCGTTCCACCTCGTCGACCGCCCGGACCCGGATCTCCTGGCCCGTACGGTGCCCGCCGACCGCCCCACGGCCTGGCGCACCCTGGACGCGACGGTCCTGCACGCCACGCTCCTCGACCACGTCTGGCGCATCCCCGAGGATTCCCCGGCTCACATCGCCTACATCCACGACACGGCCGCGACGGTCGAGAAGGCGGAACGGGACGGCGGAACGGCCGTCCTGATGCACCCGGTCCGCGAGGAGGTCGTGCGCGACCTGGCGCGCCAGGGCGTGACGATGCCCCGCAAGTCGACGTCGTTCGGCCCGAAGCCGGCAACGGGCCTGGTCCTGCGGGCTCTGGACCTCTGACGGAGCTCCGGGCCGGCCCGGACACGCGGAAGGGGCGGGACCCCAAGTGCCTCACGGCCCGGGATCCCGCCCCTTCTTCTGTTGCGCTGTGCTGCTGTCCTGCTCTGTCTTGCTGTTGCGCTGTTGTGCTGTCCTGCTGTTGCTCTGCTGCTCTGTGCGGACGTCAGTCCTTGTGGTTCTCGCCCTCGTCCTCGTCCGCCTTGGGCGCGGCCGGAGTCTCGTCGTTGTCGTTCTCGTCGTCCTCGACCAGAGCGTCCATGAACTCCACACCGTCCAGCTCGGCGAGCCGGTCCGAAGCGTCGGTGCTGCCGTCGCGGTCGGCCTCGACGGCCTTCGCGAACCACTCCCGGGCCTCGCTCTCACGCCCCGCCGCGAGCAGCGCGTCGGCGTAGGCGTACCTCAGGCGCGCCGTCCACGGCTGCACGGCGTTCGCAGCGAGCTCCGGGCTCTGAAGCGTCACGATGGCCGCGTCCAGCTGCCCCATGTCCCGCCGCGCACCGGCGGCGACGAGCCGCATCTCGACCTGACCGGCCTTGTCGAGCTTGTGCACCTCGGGCGCGCCGGCCATGTCCAGGGCCTTCTCCGGCCGGCCGAGGCCACGCTCGCAGTCGGCCATGACCGGCCACAGGTCGATGTTCCCGGTCATCCGCTTGGCGGCCCGGAACTCGGCCAGTGCCTCGCCGTACTTCTGGCTGGCGTAGGCGGCGAACCCGGCGGCTTCCCGCACGGCGGCGACACGCGACGCCAGCCGCAGCGCCACCCTGGAGTAGCCGTACGCGCCCTCGGGGTCCTCATCGAGGAGCCGGGCCACCATCACCAGGTTCCTGGCGACGTCGTCCGCGAGCGTCTTGGGCAGGCTCTGCAGCTCCTGCCGTACGTCCTTGTCGATCTCGTCGCCCGTGACGTCCTCGGGGATCGGCAGCCGCTTGATCGGCTCCCTGTCGCGGTCACGCTCCTCACGGAACCGGCCAGGGCCACGCCGGTCGTCACGGCCGCGGAACCCGCCCCGGTCGCCGTCACGGCGATCACCGTCACGCCGGAAGCCGCGGTCGCCCCGGTCGTCACGCCGAGGCCCGCGACCACCGCGGTCGTCACGGCCTCGGAAGCCACCGCGCTCGCCGCGGTCGCCCCTGCTGTCGCGGCTGTCCTCCCGACGGAAGTCGCTGCGGGGGCCGTCCTCGCGCCGGAAACCGGGGCGCCCGCCTCGGCCGCCTTCGTCCCGACGGAAGCCGCCGCGCTCCCCGCGCTCGTCCCCACGGCGCTCATCACGACGGTCGTCACGGCGCTCATCACGACGGTCGTCACGGCGCTCATCACGACGGTCGTCACGCCGGTCGTCACGACGGTCGTCACGCCGGTCGTCGCGGCCCCGGAAGCCACCGCGGTCGTCCCGGCCGCGGAAACCGCCACGCTCGCCGCGGTCGCGGTTGTCGTCGCGCCGGAAGCCACCACGGTCCCGGTCGTCGCGGCGGGGGAATCCGCCACGGTCGCCCTCGCGCCGCTCGCCACGCCGATCATCGCGTCGGTCGTCACGACGGTCGTCACGACGGAAGGCGGGACGGTCACCGCGGTCGTCACGACGGAAGGCGGGACGGTCACCGCGGTCGTCACGACGGAAGGCGGGACGGTCACCGCGGTCGTCGCGACGGAAGGCGGGACGGTCACCGCGGTCGTCGCGGCGGGGACCACGGTCACGGTCGTCACGCCGGCCATACCCACCGCCACGGTTGTCGTCGCGCCGGTCGTCGCGACGGAAGGCGGGGCGCTCGCCGCGGTCGTCCCGGTCGTCACGGCGGAAGGGCGGACGGTCTCCACGGTCGTCGCGACGGAAGGCGGGACGGTCACCGCGGTCGTCGCGGCGGGGACCACGGTCACGGTCGTCACGCCGGCCATACCCACCGCCACGGTT
>NZ_JBIVZM010000018.1:193015-193688 GCF_044759525.1 Streptomyces sp. NPDC101110
TTGTCGTCGCGCCGGTCGTCGCGACGGAAGGCGGGGCGCTCGCCGCGGTCGCCGCGGTCGGGACGGTCGCCGCGGTCGCCCTCACGACGCCCGTACGCACCACGGTCGTTGCCGCCACGGTCGTTGTCGCGGCGGAAGCCCCCACGGTCTCCGCGGCCCCCGCGCTGACCGCCGCGGTCGTGCCGGTCGCTCCGGTCCCCCTCCCGTCGCCGCTGGTCGCGCTCCGGTCGGTCGTCGGGAGAGTTGGTGGACATGGTGACTCCTGTCTTCGGTACCGCAAGTCATTCTCGCGCAGCCGGGTGCCCAGCGCGCAGTGCAAAAACAAAAAGGACCCTTGGTCCCAGCTGAACGCTGGGACCAAGGGTCCTTCCAAAGATTGTTCGGCGGCGTCCTACTCTCCCACAGGGTCCCCCCTGCAGTACCATCGGCGCTGTAAGGCTTAGCTTCCGGGTTCGAAATGTAACCGGGCGTTTCCCCTACGCTATAACCACCGAAACCCTAATGGTTTCGAGCGAACAAGCACACTCTTTAATTGTCTGTTCTACTCAAAGCCGACAACTGTTCGTTGTCTCAGAACTAACACAGTGGACGCGAGCAACTGAGGACAAGCCCTCGGCCTATTAGTACCGGTCAACTCCACACGTTACCGTGCTTCCATATCCGGCCTATCAAC
>NZ_JBIVZM010000019.1:0-132283 GCF_044759525.1 Streptomyces sp. NPDC101110
TTTCCCTTTCCGGCGGTTCCGACTCTATCAGATCCTTTCGGGCCTGATCCCCGGTCAGCGGGGTTTGTCTTTGCGGCTGTTGGGCCGTTCCGACGAGTGAGACTTTAGCGGATTCCCCGGCTCCCGAGCGAATCGGGGGCCGCGTCCTTTCGAACGTGGATTCCTCATTCCGTAAATACACATGCCAATGAAGCGACGGCAGACGTACTGCGCATCGATGAATGGTGGGTACTTGCGGAGTGGCCGCCCGGGGACCGACCGGAGTCGGCGCTCACGTCGGGCAACTCGGAGAACACTACGGACGGGGGTAGGACGTGTCAACTCGGGGGCGGACGGCGCTCCCGGGGCGTAGCGTGGGCTGCATGACGACGCGTACGTGCACCCAGCTGTGGTGGGCCGCCTGACGGCGGCCGTCCTTACGTATGCACTCAACGGCCGCCGCTTCGGCGGCCGTTTTCGTTTCTCCCTCCCGGATCCACGGAAGGGGCGGCCGCCCGGGGCGGCGGTCCCGACCAGGAGGTGGAGGAGAGATGACGCGGGTCTTCAGCGGGGTCAAGCCGACGGGGCATCTGACGCTGGGGAACTACCTGGGGGCGATGCGGCGGTGGGCCGCCGTGGACCAGCACGAGGCCGAGGCCTTGTTCTGTGTCGTCGATCTGCACGCGCTGACCGTGGACCACGATCCGGCGCGGGTACGCAGGCTGAGCCGGCAGTCGGCGACGCTGCTGCTGGCGGCCGGGCTGGATCCGGAGCTGTGCACGGTGTTCGTGCAGAGCCACGTGGACGAGCACGCCCGGCTGTCGTACGTGCTGGAGTGCGTGGCCACCGACGGTGAGATGCGGCGGATGATCCAGTACAAGGAGAAGGCCGCGCGGGAGCAGCGGCGGGGCGGGAGTGTGCGGCTGTCGCTGCTGACGTATCCCGTGCTGATGGCGGCGGACATCCTGGCGTACGGGGCCGGCGCGGTGCCGGTCGGGGACGATCAGCGGCAGCACGTGGAGCTCGCGCGGGATCTCGCCGTGCGGTTCAACCAGCGCTACGGCCATACGTTCGTGGTGCCCCGGGCCACGCGGCCGGGCGTGGCGGCGCGGGTGATGAATCTGCAGGACCCGGCGTCGAAGATGGGCAAGAGCGATGACGTCGGGCCGGGGATCGTCTATCTGCTGGACGAGCCGGACGTGGTGCGGAAGAAGGTCATGCGGGCGGTGACCGACAGCGGGCGGGAGGTCGTCTACGACCGGGAGGACCGGCCGGGGCTCGCCAATCTGCTGGAGATCCTCGCCGCGTGCACCGGCGGGGGTCCCGAGGAGCTGGCCGGGGCGTACACGTCGTACGGGGATCTGAAGAAGGACACCGCCGAGGCCGTGGTGGAGGTGCTCCGACCCCTACAGGAAAGGCACAAGGAGTTGTGCGCGGATCCCGCGTATGTGGAAGGGGTGCTGCGGGACGGGGCCGCGCGGGCTCGGGGGATGGCCCGGCCGACGGTGGATGCCGCGTATCGGGCGATCGGGTTGCTGCCGGCCGTGGCGGAGGAGGCCGGGGCCGTGGTGGCGGTGTGAGGTGACGCCGCTGTGGGGGCGGGTGGTGGTCCCGCCCCCGGGTGCTCAGCTGTTGTTTCCGGAGGCCAGGGCGCGGCTGCGGTCGCGTGCGGCTTCGAGGGCGGCGATGAGGGCTGCCCGTACGCCGTGGTTCTCCAGTTCGCGGATGGCGTTGATCGTCGTGCCGGCGGGGGACGTGACGTTCTCGCGGAGCTTGACGGGGTGTTCGCCGCTGTCGCGGAGCATCGTCGCGGCGCCGATGGCGGACTGGACGATGAGGTCGTGGGCCTTGTCGCGGGGCAGGCCGAGGAGGATGCCGGCGTCGGTCATGGCTTCGACCAGGTAGAAGAAGTACGCCGGGCCCGAGCCGGAGAGGGCGGTGCAGGCGTCCTGCTGGGACTCGGGGACGCGGAGTGTCTTGCCGACGGCGCCGAAGATCTCCTCGGTGTGGGCGAGGTGGTCGGCGGTGGCGTGGGTGCCGGCGGAGATGACGGACATGGCCTCGTCGACGAGCGCGGGGGTGTTCGTCATGACGCGGACGACCGGGGTGCCGGGGGCCAGACGCTCCTCGAAGTAGGCCGTGGGGATGCCGGCGGCGCCGCTGATGACCAGGCGGTCGGCGGGGACGTGCGGGGCGAGCTCGTCGAGGAGGGTGCCCATGTCCTGCGGCTTGACCGTGAGGATCAGGGTGTCGGCGGTCTTGGCGGCCTCGGGGTTGGTGACCGGGGTGACGCCGTAGCGGGTGCGGAGCTCCTCGGCTCGTTCCTGGCGGCGGGCGGTGACCAGGAGGTCGGACGGGGTCCAGCCGGCGCGGATCATTCCGCTGAGCAGGGCTTCGCCGATCTTGCCGGTGCCGAGGACTGCGACTTTCTGGGTCATGGCGCGGGGTGCCTCCGAAGGGTGCGTCGTCCGGGGTCCATCCTCGCATCGGGGGGTGGGGGACGGCTCGGGTGTCCGCTGGACGGGATGTCGCGCCGGGGCGACTACGCCGTACGGCGCCTGAGGGTCGCCGCGCCCAGGGTCAGGACCAGGAGGGCGCAGCCGGCGACGATCAGGGCGTCCCGGACGAAGGTGGCGGTCATGTCGGTGTGACGCAGGACCTCGTTCATGCCGTCGACGGCGTAGGACATGGGCAGGACGTCGGAGATGGCTTCGAGGACCGGGTGCATGTTGTCGCGCGGGGTGAACAGGCCGCACAGGAGGAGCTGGGGGAAGATCACCGCCGGCATGAACTGGACCGCCTGGAACTCCGAGGCCGCGAAGGCCGAGACGAAGAGGCCGAGGGCAGTGCCGAGGAGGGCGTCGAGGAGGGCCACCAGGAGGAGGAGCCAGGGGCTGCCGGTGACGTCGAGGCCGAGGAACCAGACGGCGAGGCCCGTGGCCAGGGCGGACTGGATGATCGCGAGGGTGCCGAAGGCGAGGGCGTAGCCGGCGATGAGGTCGCCCTTGCCGAGGGGCATGGCGAGGAGGCGTTCGAGGGTGCCGGAGGTGCGTTCGCGCAGGGTGGCGATGGACGTCACCAGGAACATGGTGATGAGCGGGAAGATGCCGAGGAGGGACGCGCCGATGCTGTCGAAGGTGCGGGGGCTGCCGTCGAAGACGTAGCGCAGCAGGAGCAGCATCACGCAGGGGATGAGGAGCAGCAGCGCGATGGTGCGGGGGTCGTGGGTGAGCTGACGGACGACCCGGGCGGCGGTGGCGGTGGTGCGGGAGGCGTTCAGTGCCCTGGGTGGGGTGGTCGTCCTGGCCGGGGTGGTGGTGGTCATCGGGTCGTCTCCTTCGTGCGGGCTGCTGTCTTCGCCTGGTCCACCAGGTGCAGGAAGGCCTGCTCGACCGTGTCGGCACCGGTGCGGGTGCGCAGGGCGTCGGGGGTGTCTTCGGCCAGGAGTTCGCCGCCGCGCATGAGGAGGAGGCGGTGGCAGCGTTCGGCCTCGTCCATGACGTGGGAGGAGACGATGAGCGTGGCGCCGCGGCTTGTCGCGATGTCCTCGAAGAGGTTCCACAGGTCGCGGCGCAGGACCGGGTCGAGGCCGACGGTGGGTTCGTCGAGGACGAGCAGGTCGGGGGCGCCGAGGAGGGCGACGGCCAGGGAGACGCGGTTGCGCTGGCCGCCGGAGAGGTTGCCGGCGAGGGAGTCGGCGTGGGTGGTGAGGTCGACGTCGGCTATTGCGCGGGTGACGTCTTCGGTGCGGCGCCCGGCGGCGGCCCGGCCGGGGTGCAGGATCGCGGCGAAGTAGTCCAGGTTCTGGCGGACGGTCAGGTCGTCGTAGACCGACGGGGCCTGGGTGACGTAGCCGATGCGGGTGCGCAGGGCGGGGTGTCCGGCGGGCCGGCCGAGGACGTCGAGGGTGCCGGTGACCTTGGCCTGGGTGCCGACGAGGGCGCGCATGAGGGTCGACTTGCCGCACCCGGAGGGGCCGAGGAGGCCGGTGATCCGGCCCCGGGGGATGGTGAAGCCGAGGTTGCGCAGGACGGTGCGGGGACCGCGGACGACGGTGAGGTTCTCGGCGTGCACGGCCGGGCTGTCGGGGCCTGGGCGTGGCGAGCCGGGAGCATTATTCATCATGCGATGAATAATGCTCCCGGGGTGTCGGGGGCGTCAAGCGGCTGGGTGGCGAGCCGGGGTCGGGGCGAGGAGGAGTACGACGTCGTAGACCTCCTCCACGAAGCCGTCCGGGAAGGTGCGCAGGAGGTGCTCGCGCTCCTCGGCCAGGAACGACGCGGTGTGTTCCGGGTCGTGCACGAGGAAGACCGAGTGGCTGCCGATGTTGGCGAGGTGGGTGTCGACCGGGACGCGGCGGCTCCAGCGGACCGTTCGGCGGGTGAAGTCGAGGAGGCCGGTGGGGTCGGCGGCGCGGGCGTCGACGTTGCGTTTCTCGGCGGCGACGTCGATGTCGAAGTGACGCTGGGTGCGGGCGGCGGCCTCGGCGATCCAGGGGACGTCCGTTGCGTCGGTGTTCCACCAGAGGGCGAGGGCACCGGCGGGGCGCAGGACGCGCAGGGCTTCCGGGACGGCGCGGGACGAGTCGGTCCAGTGCCAGGCCTGGGCGTAGGTGACGAGGTCGACGGAGGCGTCGGTGAGGGGGAGGTCGTCTCCCGTGCCGCGGACGATCGGGACGCCGGGGAGGCTGCGGCGGAACTCGGCCGCCATGCCCTCGCCGGGTTCCACGGCGATGACGTGCGCGCCCCGTGCGTGGAGGAGGGCGGTGGCGATGCCGGTGCCGGCGCCGATGTCCGCGACGCGGGTGCCGGCGAGGGGGCGGCCGGTCAGTTCTTCCATCGCGTCGAAGAGGGCCGGGGGGTAGGAGGGGCGGTTGGCCGCGTACTGGGCGGCGGCGGCGTTGAAGGAGTGGGCCCGGGTGGCCCGGGCGGGCTCGGGAGTGGGGGGCAGGGTGGGGCCGGCTCCGGTGGGGTGATCGGCGGAGGGTGGGGTGGTCATACGGCCATGGTGGCCGGGGGTGGGGCGGCGGACGGTGAGATTTCGGTGAGTACTGCGGGAGTTGGGGGCCGCGACGACACACCGCGGGGCTCGACCGGCCCCGGCGCCGCACCCGTAGACCCAACTGGGCGCGCCCGAGGGCCCCGCCCGGTCGTCGGGCACGGGGGCCAGGGCGTGTCGTTTGGATCAGGTCGGCCGAGAGTGACTGCGCCTCTCGGGCGACGCCTGATCCAGACGACCCTGGGCGCGGCGGCGGTTCCTCGGGTTGCCCGAGCGGCGGGTGGTGCGCTTCTCGTACCGCTCGCGGGCCTCTTCGTACTCCTCGCGGTGCAGCTTCTCCCCGGGGGCCTCGGTGAGGGAGCGGAGGAAGTAGGCGAGGAGGGAGCCGACGAAGCCGACGGCCAGGAGACCGCGCAGGGACGCCTGGCGCTCGGGGTCGTGGCGGCCGGTGAAGCCGTCCCAGGTGTGGCGGAAGGCCATCGCGCTGCAGATCGCGAACATCGCGACCATGAGGACCGTGACGAAGCCGCCGATCGCGGCGATCTGCAGGCCCTGGTAGGCGAGGCGGAGCACGAGGCAGGAGGCGGCGGCGGTGGCCAGGGAGCCGACGGCCACGGCGATCCGACGGGGCGTGTAGCCGCGGTCGTGGTTTAGCCAGGTCGTGCCGAAGAAGCGCAGGGGCTCGGGGCGGGGGCCGGGGGTCCCGGCCCTGGAGCCCGCGGCGGCGGCAGGGGTGCTGTCGTCTGCACTCACGGGTCGATTATGACCCCTGCCGGGCCGCGGGCCGGGGGCGGGCCAGGCGCAGCGCGGGGCGACGTAACCCCGCTGCCGGACCAGGCGCAGCGCGGGGCGACGTAACCCCGCTGCCGGGCCAGGCGCAGCGCGGGGCGACGTAACCCCGCTGCCGGACCAGGCCCAGCGCGGGGCGACGTAGCCGTCGCTGGCGGGCTAGGCGCAGCGCGGGGCGACGTAGCCGTCGCTGCCCGTCTTCACGTAGGCGTCCGCGACGAACTGGCCGTTGCTGATGTTGTCCCAGATGTTCGACGTGCCGTACGTGCCGGTGACGGTGGTCCCGGGGGTCTGGCAGTAGATCGGTACCTGGGCGCCCACGGGGAGGTAGCGGACGATGCCGTACGAGGTGCCGGGGCCGCTGCGGACGGCGAGGCTGACGCCGGGCGCGACCGGGTAGTAGCGCACGGCAGCCTCCGCGGTGGCCGCGCCGACCATGAGGAGCGCGCCGGTGAGCCCCGCGAGCATCATGGATCTGCGTTTCAGGGAGGGCATGAGTGGTCCTCGTGCAGTAGCGGTGGCTTCAGGAGCAGCGCGGGCGGACGTAGCCGTCGCTGCCGGTGGCGACGTAGGAGTCCGCGACGTACTCGCCGTCGTCGATGTTGTCCCAGATGTTCGAGGTGCCGTACGGTCCCGCCACCGTGGTGCCGGGCCGCTGGCAGAAGATGGTGACCCTGGCTCCCTCGGGCAGGACGCGGACGATGCCGTAGCCGGTACCGGGGCCGCTGCGGACGTTCAGGCGGACGCCCGGGGCCACGGCGTACGAGCGCAGGGCCGACGCCGCCATGGTGACGGTCTCGCCCTCGCCCGCGCCCTCGAGTTCCTCGACATGGTCGACAGACATGTGTTTCTCCCCCGTTGAACCCCATGGCCGCCATGGGGTGCCGTTGATTCCCCCGAGTCGCACGATGAAACACATGTGCGCGACTCGTGCGTGGAGGCTAGCAAGCCGCCTCTGTCCCGTACGAGTCTTCGACTAGGCTCCGTGCGTCGCGCGCGCGGACGAACAGCACGGGGGTGGTTCCATGGCGCCGCAGCGGAATGCCGGAGCGGGCGTGGAAGCGGAACTTCCCGAACACGCCGGTCACTACCGCCTGGAGTCCCGTCTGGGCTCGGGCGGGATGGGTGTCGTGCACCTGGCCCGGAGCACCTCCGGGATGAAGCTCGCGGTGAAGGTCGTGCACGCCCAGTTCGCCAAGGACCCCGACTTCAGGGGGCGTTTCCGGCAGGAGGTGGCGGCGGCTCGCAGGGTGAGCGGCGCCTTCACGGCACCCGTCGTCGACGCCGACCCGGACAGCGGACGGCCCTGGATGGCGACGCTGTTCATCCCGGGTCCCACCTTGTCCGATCACGTCAAGCGGAACGGCCCCATGGAGCCGGCCCAACTGCGGCGGCTGATGGCGGGGTTGGCGGAGGCGCTGCGGGACATCCATCGCGCCGGGGTCGTCCACCGGGATCTGAAACCGAGCAACGTCCTGCTCGCCGACGACGGACCGAAGGTCATCGACTTCGGCATCTCCCGGCCGGTGGACAGCGAACTGCGCACCGAGACGGGGCGGTTGATCGGCACACCGCCCTTCATGGCGCCCGAGCAGTTCCGGCGCCCGCGCGAGGTGGGTCCGGCCGCCGACGTCTTCGCGCTCGGGTCGGTCATGGTGCACGCGGCCACGGGGCAGGGGCCGTTCGACTCCGACAGCCCGTACATCGTCGCGTACCAGGTGGTGCACGACGAGCCCGATCTGACCGGTGTACCGGACGAGGTGGCGCCGCTGGTACGGCGGTGCCTCGCGAAGGAGCCGGAGGAGCGGCCGACCCCGGACGAGCTGATGCGGGAACTGCGGTCGGTGGCCGCCTCGTACGACACGCAGTCGTTCATACCGGCTCAGCGGAGCTGGGACACCGAAGGGTCGGGACCGCCCACCGGGGGCCCCGCCCGTGCGGCGGAGGCCGACCCTGCGGTGGAAGCCGATCCTGCGGTGAAAGCCGGGCCCGCCGCGGAAGCCGGTCGTGCGGTGGGAGCCGGCCTTGGCCGGAAGCTGCGGCTCGGAAGGCGGGCGGCTCTCGCCGCCGGGGCGTTCGGTCTGGCCGTCGTCGGTGCCCTGGCCTCGCTGCCGTTGCTGGACGGTGACGGCGGCTCACCCCGGCCCGCTTCCCCGCGGACCACGTCCGCCGCGTTCAGCGGGTGGCGGACGACACCGGCGGCCGAGGACAGCGCCCCTCTGTGCTCGCACGGGGCGGGACGCCTGCTCTGTGCCACGTCCGGACTGGTCTTCGCCCTGGATCCGTCCGACGGTCACCTGCTGTGGCGGCACCCCGTCGGCACGGGGCCCCGGAAGGAACCGCCGGTGCTGGCGGGTGGACTCGTGCAGCCCTCGATGGACCCCGGGCGTCGCCTGGAGGCGTTCGATCCCGCCTCGGGCGAGGTGCGCTGGCAGCGGGACGCTCCCGGGGCCGGCAGTGCGGTGTACGCCGGCGGCATGCTCCTGTTCACGGGCACCGACGGGAAGGTCACCGGCGTGGACGGCGCCTCCGGTGACCCGCGGTGGAGCCACCGCATCCCCGGCCATGAGATGCCGTACGTCGCCACGTTCACCGGTGACCCGGCGGCGTACCTCTCCAGCGCGTCGGAGGACGGGAGGAGCACCCGGGTCACCGCCGTCGATCCGGAGACGGGCGACGTGCGGTCGGACGCCCGGCTCGACGGGACGCTGAAGCCCTTCGGCGCGACGGACGGATCGGTGTTCCTGCTGTCCCTGGACGCGGTGCACGGCGATGCGCGGGCCGTGGTCCGCTACACCCCGAAGACGGGGGAGACCCGGCGGGTGCCCCTCGCCGTCCCCCTCCAGCAGGCCCATGGCACGGTGCGCGGAAATACGGCCTACCTCCTGGGGACCGGGGGGACGCTGGTGGCCGTCGATCTCGAGGCGCGTGAGCAGCGGTGGGGTCTGGAGACGGGCATGATGCGGGGGTCCACGCCGGTCGCCGGTGACCGGTACGTGTACGTGACGGCGTCGGACGGACGGCTGCTCGCCGTCGACGCGCGGCGCGGGAAGCTGGCCGGGCAGACGTCCGCCCGGCCGGGCGACCGGTCGGACCGGATCGTGGCCGAGCTGCCCGAGCCCGTGGTCGTGCGCGACCGGGTCTACGGCAGCGCGCCGGACGGGACCGTCTTCGCCGTGAACGCGGACGATCCGGCTGCCTGGTAGCCGGCGGGCATGCGCGAGGGCCGCCCCCGCGGCGGGAGACGGCCCTCGGTGCGGGACGAGAAGGGTCAGCCCAGCTTGGACACGTCCCGGACCGCGCCCTTGTCGGCGCTCGTGGCCATCGCCGCGTAGGCGCGCAGGGCGGCGGAGACCTTGCGGTCACGGTTCTTCGGGGCGTACACGCCGTTCAGGGCCTGCTCGCGGCGGCCCAGTTCGGCGTCGTCCACCAGGAGCTCGATGGTGCGGCCCGGGATGTCGATGCGGATGCGGTCGCCGTCCTCGACCAGGGCGATGGTGCCGCCCGCGGCCGCCTCGGGCGAGGCGTGGCCGATGGACAGGCCGGAGGTGCCGCCGGAGAAGCGGCCGTCCGTGACCAGCGCGCAGGTCTTCCCGAGGCCGCGGCCCTTCAGGTACGAGGTCGGGTAGAGCATTTCCTGCATGCCGGGGCCGCCCTTGGGGCCCTCGTAGCGGATGACGACGACGTCGCCGTCCTTGACCTGCTGGGTGAGGATCTTCTGGACGGCCTCCTCCTGCGACTCACAGACGACGGCCGGGCCCTCGAAGGTCCAGATGGACTCGTCGACGCCGGCCGTCTTCACCACGCAGCCGTCGACGGCCAGGTTGCCCTTGAGGACCGCGAGGCCGCCGTCCTTGGAGTAGGCGTGCTCGGCGGAGCGGATGCAGCCGCCCTCGGCGTCCTCGTCCAGGGCCTCCCAGCGCTCGGACTGGGAGAAGGCCTCGGCGGAGCGGACGCAGCCGGGGGCCGCGTGCCACAGTTCGACGGCCTCGGCGGACGGGGAGCCGCCGCGCACGTCCCAGGTCTTCAGCCAGTCGGCGAGGGACGGGCTGTGCACCGAGTGCACGTCCTCGTTCAGCAGGCCCGCGCGGTGCAGCTCGCCGAGCAGGGCGGGGATGCCGCCGGCGCGGTGCACGTCCTCCATGTAGTACGTGCGGTCCTTGGCCACGTTGGGGGCGACCTTGGCCAGGCAGGGCACACGCCGGGAGACCTCGTTGATCTCGTCCAGGCCGAAGGGCACACCGGCCTCCTGGGCGGCGGCCAGCAGGTGCAGGATCGTGTTGGTGGAGCCGCCCATGGCGATGTCGAGGGCCATGGCGTTCTCGAAGGCCGCGAAGGACGCCACGCTGCGGGGCAGGACCGTCTCGTCGTCCTGCTCGTAGTAGCGGCGGGTGATGTCCATGACGGTGTTCGCCGCGTTGACGTACAGCTGCTTGCGGGCCGTGTGCGTGGCGAGGACCGAGCCGTTGCCCGGCAGGGACAGGCCGATGGCCTCGGTCAGGCAGTTCATCGAGTTGGCGGTGAACATGCCGGAGCAGGAGCCGCAGGTCGGGCAGGCGTTCTCCTCGATGCGGAGGATGTCCTCGTCCGAGATCTTGTCGTTCACCGCGTCGGAGATCGCGTCGACCAGGTCGAGCGTGCGGACGGTGCCGTCGACGAGCGTGGCGCGGCCGGACTCCATCGGGCCGCCGGAGACGAAGACCGTGGGGATGTTCAGCCGCAGGGCGGCGTTGAGCATGCCCGGGGTGATCTTGTCGCAGTTGGAGATGCAGATCAGGGCGTCCGCGCAGTGCGCCTCGACCATGTACTCCACGCTGTCCGCGATCAGGTCGCGGGAGGGCAGCGAGTAGAGCATGCCGCCGTGGCCCATGGCGATGCCGTCGTCGACGGCGATGGTGTTGAACTCGCGCGGGATGCCGCCGGCGGCGACGACCGCCTCGCTGACGATCCGGCCGACCGGCGCCAGGTGCGTGTGCCCGGGGACGAACTCGGTGAAGCTGTTGGCGACCGCGATGATCGGCTTGCGGCCGATGTCCCCGCCCGGTACACCGGAGGCGCGCATAAGGGCGCGGGCGCCCGCCATGTTGCGGCCGTGGGTGACTGTGCGGGACCTCAGCTCGGGCATCGTCGCTCGCTCCTTCAGAGACGTCGTCAGAGAGTTCGGGGATTTCTGA
Organism: Streptomyces sp. NPDC101110; assembly: GCF_044759525.1. Taxonomy (NCBI): domain Bacteria; kingdom Bacillati; phylum Actinomycetota; class Actinomycetes; order Kitasatosporales; family Streptomycetaceae; genus Streptomyces; species Streptomyces sp. NPDC101110. The sequence continues at coordinate 10,941 of NZ_JBIVZM010000019.1, forward strand.
CTGCTACCGAGCGTACGCCGGTCATCCAGTGGGCGGGACGATGTGTCCGGAATGCGGGACGCCCGTCTCGGACGACGGCACCCGGACGGCACCCCGACGGCGTCCCGACGGCCTCCACAGGCTTCACGGATCGGTCAGGTGTCCCTGTACGACCGGGGCCAGACGGGCGACGACCTGCTCCGGGTCCGCCGAGGCCAGCGGCTCGATCCTCAGGACGTAGCGCAGGATCGCGGTGCCCACGAGCTGCGCGGCGGCGAGCTCGGCCCGCAGCTCGGCGTCCGGCAGTTCCAGCTGCACGGCGATGCGGCGCAGCACCTGGGTGGCGATGATCCGCCGGAAGACGGCGGCCGCGGTCTCGTTGGTGAGGGCGGAGCGGACGATGGCGAGCAGCGGCGCGCGCGTCGCCGGGTTCTCCCAGATGCCGAAGAAGAAGCGGACCAGGCGCTCCCCCACCCCGTCGAGCGGGCCCTCCTCGATGGCCCGGGGCGCTTGCAGGGCGGGGCCGAAGGACTGGGTGATCGCCGCTTCGAAGACCTGTTCCTTCGTCCCGAAGTAGTGGTGCACGAGCGCCGAGTCGACCCCGGCGGACTTGGCGATGCCGCGCACGGACGTCTTCTCGTAGCCGCGCTCGGAGAACTCGTCGCGTGCGGCGGTCAGGATGCGGTCGCGGGTGTCGGCCGACTCCGTGCGCGGGGGGCGGCCGCGGCGGCGGGCGGCGCCGGACGCGCCGCCGGCCGGGGGCCGGCCGGTCATCGCCGCGGCACCTTCACGGCCGAGGCGAGGTGCAGGCGCGTGAAGGCCAGGGCCTCCGCCAGGTCGGCCTCGCGCTCCGCGCTCGACATCGCACGGCGGGTGTTGACCTCGATGACGACGTGCCCGTCGAAGCCGGTGAGGGCGAGCCGCTCCAGCACCTCGGCGCAGGGCTGGGTGCCGCGGCCCGGCACCAGGTGCTCGTCCTTGGCCGAGCCCCGTCCGTCGGCGAGGTGCACGTGGCCGAGGCGGTCCCCCATGCGGTCGACCATGTCGAGGGCGTCGGAGCGGGCCGTCGCGGTGTGGCTGAGGTCGATCGTGAAGTGCCGGTAGTCGTCCTTGGTGACGTCCCAGTCGGGGGCGTACGCGAGCATCTCGCGGTCGCGGTAGCGCCAGGGGTACATGTTCTCGACGGCGAACCGTACGTCCGTCTCGTTCGCCATGCGCCAGATGCCGGAGACGAAGTCACGGGCGTACTGGCGCTGCCAGCGGAACGGGGGGTGGACGACGACCGTGCTCGCGTCGAGCTTCTCGGCCGCCGCGCGGGCCCGCTGGAGCTTGGTCCACGGGTCGGTGGACCAGACGCGCTGCGTGATGAGCAGACAGGGGGCGTGCACGGCCAGGACCGGGATCTGGTGGTAGTCGCTGAGTCTGCGCAGGGCCTCGATGTCCTGGCTGACCGGGTCGGTCCAGACCATGACCTCGACTCCGTCGTAGCCGAGGCGCGCGGCGATCTCGAAGGCCGTGGCCGTCGACTCCGGGTAGACCGAGGCCGTCGACAGGGCGACCTTCGCGTCCGGGATCTTCACGGCTGGCTCTGCCATGCAGGACAGATTACGGGGTGTGGTCGGGGTGGGGTGGGGGGCCTCTTGGCCGTTGTGGTGTTTGCCATAGCGGCGGGCCCCCTACGCGGATTTCCTCACGCGGACTCCATGTGATCCAGGCGACGCAGGATCACGCCCTCCCGCAACGCCCAGGGGCATATCTCCACACGCTCCACGCCGAAGAGGTCCAGCGCGGCCTCGGCCACCAGGGCGCCTGCCAGGAGCTGCCCGGCCCGGCCCTCCGAGACGCCCGGCAGCTCCGAGCGCTCCCGCTCCGTCATGGCGGCCAGGCGCGGGACCCAGCCCTCCAGGGACTCCCGCTTGAGCTCGCGCTGGACGTAGAGGCCCTCGGCGGAGCGGGCGGCGCCGGCGATGCGGGCCAGCTGCTTGAAGGTCTTCGACGTGGCGACGACGTGGTCGGGGGTGCCGAGGCGACTGAACTCGCCGACCGTACGGGCGATCTCGGTGCGCACGTGGCGGCGCAGGGTGCGGACGTCCTCCGGGTCGGGCGGGTCACCGGGCAGCCAGCCGGCGGTCAGGCGCCCCGCGCCCAGCGGCAGCGAGGCGGCCGCGTCGGGCTCCTCGTCGATGCCGTAGGCGACCTCCAGGGAGCCGCCGCCGATGTCCAGGACCAGCAGCTTGCCGGCCGACCAGCCGAACCAGCGGCGGGCCGCGAGGAAGGTCAGCCGGGCCTCCTCCGAGCCGGTGAGGACCTGGAGCTCGACGCCGGTCTCGGTACGTACGCGTTCGAGCACGTCATCGGCGTTACGGGCCTCCCGTACAGCGGAGGTCGCGAACGGCAGGACCTCTTCGACGCCCTTGTCCTCGGCGGCCTGGAGCGCCTCCTTGATCACCGAGACCAGCCGGTCGACGCCGTGCGGGCCGATCGCGCCGTCGTCGTCGAGGAGCTGGGCGAGGCGCAGTTCCGCCTTGTGCGAGTGCGCGGGCAGCGGGCACGCGCCGGGGTGCGCGTCCACCACGAGCAGATGCACCGTGTTCGATCCCACGTCGAGGACACCGAGTCTCATGTACGGAACGCTACTGCCCACGGGGCCGTCTGCCGTCCTCGGTGGGGGTACAAGGCCCCTGCCCGGGCCCGTACCCTGGACGGGTGCCAAAGACGAAAAAGGCGAAGCGCGACAAATCACCGGCTGTCGTGGACTCCGACGAGAAGGGCCTCGACTTCGCTCGCGCATGGGTGGAGTTTCCTGATCCGGCGGACGACGAGCAGGTCTTCCGCTGCGATCTGACATGGCTGACCTCTCGCTGGAACTGCATCTTCGGCAGCGGCTGCCAGGGCATCCAGGCGGGCCGCGCGGACGACGGGTGCTGCACGTTGGGTGCCCACTTCTCCGACGAGGACGACGAGAAGCGCGTCGCCGGGCATGTGGCCAGGCTCACGCCGGACATCTGGCAGCACCACGCCGAGGGCGCGCGGGGCGGCTGGGTCTCCGAGGACGAGGACGGCGAGCGGCAGACGCGGCCCTACCAGGGCTCGTGCATCTTTCAGAACCGGCCCGGCTTCCCGGGCGGCGCGGGCTGCTCGCTGCACATCCTCGCCCTGAAGGAGGGCCGCGAGCCGCTGGAGACCAAGCCGGACGTGTGCTGGCAGCTGCCGGTGCGGCGGACGTACGAGTGGATCGACCGGCCCGACGACACGCGCGTGCTGCAGGTGTCGATCGGTGAGTACGACCGCCGGGGCTGGGGCCCGGGCGGCCACGACCTGCACTGGTGGTGCACGTCGGCGACCTCGGCGCACGGCGCGGGTGACCCGGTGTACGTCTCCTACCGGCCGGAGCTGATCGAGCTGATGGGCAAGGCCGGCTACGACCGGCTGGTCGAGCTGTGCGAGGAGCGCCTGGCCTCGCAGCTGCCGCTGGTGGCACCGCACCCCGCGGACCCGGTGGCCTGAAGCTCCGCCTACGACGTGACCGGGCTCGGGTCGCCGCTGTCCGAGGGCGGCGGCGCCGAGTCCGCCGGATCGGTCGGGCCGGGATCCGTGGGTGTGGGCGTGGGGTCCGGGCCGGTCGACGGGGGCGGGGTGGTCGGCGTCGGGTCGGGGTCCGGGGCGGTGGTCGTGGGCGTCGGGTCGGGGTGGGTCGGGGCCGGGTCGCCCGGGCCGCCGGGGCGCGGGCCCGGGTCCGGGCCCGGGTCCGCGGGGCTGGGCGCGGTGCCGTAGCCCTCGATGTGGACGACGGCGCCCACCGGTGCGACCGCCACCCGTGCCTTCCAGGGGCCGGCGGGCTCCCGGAGGTGATCGACGTAGACCTTGATCGTCACCGACTCGCCGGGCCGGAGCGTTCCCGAGGACCGGCTGAGGTAGAGCCAGCGGGCCCCGGTGGACGCGGACCAGCGGACCGGGGCCGGGCCGGTGGCGGTCAGGGTGACCAGGGTGGTGTCGCCGCTGTGGTCGGCCGTGACCTCCAGGGCGCTCGCGCGGCCCGCTCCGGCGACGCCGATGACCTCCACGGAGACGTCGGCCTTGCCGTCCTTGCCGAAGCGGGGGCCGGGGCGGGTGCTCGCGTTGCCCGTGTTCTCGTAGCCGCCGCCCGCCACCTCGCCGTCCAGGGCGAACGGGGCGTCCGCCTCACGCGCGGAGGCCGAGCCGCCGTCCTGGCCCTCGCCCACCGGGGTGCCGCGATAGGCGGCCCACAGGGCCAGCACAGGGGCGGCCACCACGGTGGCGACGACGGTCGTGGTGACGGCACGTGCGCGCAGCCGGTCCCTGCGGGCGGCGTGGTCCTTGGGGTCCACCGGGAAGCCGCGCCGGTCGAAGCGGGGCGCGGCGCTCCGCGCGCGCGGGTGGTGGCCCATGGCGACGTGCAGGGCCGCGCGGGGCGCCGGCAGGACGGGCAGTTCGGCGGGCGTCACGCTGGTGCCGGGCCAGCGGCCGGGGATGGCGCGCTCGGCGGTGCGGCGGCAGCGCGGGCAGTCGTCGACATGCCGGACGAGCTCGCGGCGCAGGGCCGTGCCGAGCACCAGCCGGTCGTCGCCGACGAGGTGCGCGACGCTCGGACACGCCCCCGTCTCGACCACGGCGAGAGCCGCGCGCGTGCGTTCCACCTCGCAGGCGGCGGAGGCGAGCAGGTCCCGGGCGGCGGCCGGGGCCATGCCGAGGACGGCGGCGACCTCGTGGGCGGCGAGGTGGTGACGCACGGCCAGTTCGAGCGCCTCACGCTGCTCCGGGGTGGTGCCGGCGGCCTCCGGCCAGGCCAGCAGGGCCAGTTCGCGACGGCGCCGCTCCTGGACCTCCTCGGAGACCGCGGGGGTGGCCGGGCTGTCGGCGCGCCGGCGGTCGGCACGGCCCGCGGCGTGGCTGCTCTGACGTTTCTGCTTGATCTCGGCCAGCTTGCGCAGGCACGCCCAGCGGGCCAGCGCGTAGAGCCAGGCCCTGCGGTCGGCGGATGCCTCGGGGGCCTGCCGGCCGCGGCGTTCGGCGAGCGCGAGGACGTCGCCCAGGGCCGCGGTCGCGGCCTCGTGGTCGCACAGCACCGACAGGCAGTAGGTGAACAGGCCGTCCAGGTAGGGCTCGTAGCTCGCGGGCGGCCGTTGCGCCAGCGTGCGCGCCGCCCCGCGGTCACGCGCTTCCCGGTGCGACCGGTGTGCGCCGGCCGAGCGGGTCGAGCGGGTCGAGATCTCCGGAGTACTGCTCGTCATTCGGCGACCGTAGGGGGCCGGGAGCGGCACCTTCCGGCGGCTTGAGCACATTTAATCCGTACGGGTGAAACGATCCCTCAATCGGGGACCTGCACCGGTCGTTCCACGGCCCGCAAGGCGTGGCGGGCCCGCGGCACGCTGGTGGGCGCCGCCGGCCGGGCTCCGCGATGTCAGTGCCTGCGGCTACGGTTCCGTCCATGGCTGCCCGTACGAAGACCACCAAGGACCGCCCGTCCTACCGCTGCACGGAGTGCGGCTGGCAGACGGCGAAGTGGCTCGGCCGCTGCCCCGAGTGCCAGGCCTGGGGGACGGTCGAGGAGTACGGCGCGCCCGCGGTGCGCACCACGACACCGGGCCGGGTCACCACCTCCGCCCTGCCCATCGGCCAGGTCGACGGACGGCAGGCCACCGCCCGTCCCACCGGCGTGCCCGAGCTGGACCGCGTGCTCGGCGGCGGGCTGGTGCCCGGCGCGGTGGTGCTGGTCGCGGGCGAGCCGGGCGTCGGCAAGTCGACGCTGCTGCTGGACGTGGCGGCCAAGTCGGCGAGCGACGAGCACCGCACGCTGTATGTCACCGGTGAGGAGTCGGCGAGCCAGGTCCGGCTGCGGGCCGACCGCATCGGCGCCATCGACGACCACCTGTACCTGGCGGCCGAGACGGACCTGGCGGCGGTGCTGGGCCACTTGGACGCGGTGAAGCCGTCGCTGCTGATCATGGACTCGGTGCAGACGGTGGCCTCCCCCGAGATCGACGGAGCACCCGGCGGCATGGCCCAGGTGCGGGAGGTCGCGGGCGCCCTCATCCGGGCCTCCAAGGAACGCGGCATGTCCACGCTGCTGGTGGGGCACGTCACCAAGGACGGCGCGATCGCGGGCCCGCGCCTGCTGGAGCACCTGGTGGACGTCGTCCTGCACTTCGAGGGCGACCGGCACGCGCGCCTGCGTCTGGTGCGCGGCGTCAAGAACCGCTACGGCACCACCGACGAGGTCGGCTGCTTCGAGCTGCACGACGAGGGCATCACGGGCCTGGCCGACCCGAGCGGGCTCTTCCTGACCCGCCGGGCCGAACCCGTCCCGGGCACCTGCCTGACCGTCACCCTGGAGGGCCGCCGCCCGCTGGTCGCCGAGGTCCAGGCGCTCACGGTCGACTCGCAGATCCCCTCCCCGCGCCGCACCACCTCGGGCCTGGAGACCTCCCGCGTCTCGATGATGCTGGCCGTGCTGGAACAGCGGGGCCGGATCAGCGCCTTGGGCAAAAGGGACATCTACTCCGCGACGGTCGGCGGGGTGAAGCTCTCGGAGCCGGCCGCCGACCTGGCCGTGGCCCTCGCCCTGGCGAGCGCCGCGAGTGACACACCTCTCCCGAAGAACCTCGTCGCGATCGGCGAAGTGGGTCTCGCGGGCGAGGTGAGACGGGTCACGGGCGTGCAGCGCAGACTGGCGGAGGCCCACCGTCTGGGCTTCACACATGCCCTGGTGCCGGGCGATCCGGGGAAGGTCCCGCCGGGCATGAAGGTCCTGGAAGTCGCGGACATAGGGGACGCCCTGCGGGTCCTTCCCCGCTCCCGTCGCCGAGAGGCCCCACAGGACGAGGAGGGTCGCCGGTAGACTTTGCCCTGGTCTCGCCCGTCCGTGCGAACCGAGCGCGCGACACGGGGGCGCCCAGAACCTGCGACCGGAGGAGTGCAGTGGCAGCCAACGACCGGGCTTCGTCTCCCGGAAAGTCCGGCGGGAGTGCCGGTACCGATGGCCTGATGCGCGCCTCCCTGAGCGCCGTGGCACCCGGCACCGCCTTGCGTGACGGCCTGGAGCGCGTGCTCCGCGGCAACACCGGCGGGCTCATCGTGCTCGGCTCCGACAAGACCGTCGAGACGCTGTGCAGCGGCGGTTTCGTGCTGGACGTCGAGTTCACCGCGACCCGTCTGCGCGAGCTGTGCAAGCTGGACGGCGGCATTGTGCTGTCCTCGGACCTGTCGAAGATCCTGCGCGCCGGCGTGCAGCTGGTGCCCGACCCGACCATTCCCACCGAGGAGACGGGCACCCGGCACCGCACGGCCGACCGCGTCAGCAAGCAGGTCGGCTTCCCGGTGGTCTCCGTCTCCCAGTCGATGCGGCTGATCGCCCTGTACGTCGACGGCCAGCGCCGCGTCCTGGAGGACTCGGCGGCGATCCTGTCCCGCGCCAACCAGGCGCTCGCGACCCTGGAGCGCTACAAGCTCCGCCTCGACGAGGTCGCGGGCACGCTGTCGGCGCTGGAGATCGAGGACCTGGTGACCGTCCGGGACGTCTCGGCGGTCGCCCAGCGCCTGGAGATGGTCCGTCGCATCGCCACGGAGATCGCCGAGTACGTGGTGGAGCTGGGCACGGACGGCCGACTGCTGGCCCTCCAGCTCGACGAGCTGATCGCGGGCGTGGAGCCCGAGCGCGAGCTGGTCGTGCGGGACTACGTCCCCGAACCCACCGCCAAACGCTCCCGCACGGTCGACGAGGCCCTCGCGGAACTCGACGCCCTCACTCATGCGGAGCTCCTCGAACTGTCCACGGTGGCCCGGGCGCTGGGCTACACCGGCGCGCCCGAGACGCTGGACTCGGCGGTGTCCCCGCGCGGGTTCCGCCTGCTCGCCAAGGTGCCCCGGCTGCCCGGAGCGATCATCGACCGCCTGGTCGAGCACTTCGGCGGGCTGCAGAAGCTGCTCGCCGCGAGCGTCGACGATCTGCAGACGGTGGACGGCGTGGGCGAGGCCCGGGCCCGCAGTGTCCGCGAGGGGCTGTCGCGGCTGGCGGAGTCGTCGATCCTGGAGCGGTACGTGTAGCGACGTGCAGGACACCGTGCCGAACGGCTGAGGGCGGTACCCGGAAACGGGTACCGCCCTCGTGCGTGCTCGACAGGCCCGACGGCCAGGGGCCGCTGCCCGCCGCAGCCCTAGTCGGCCGAGAGGACGAACGACGTCTGCACCTTCGCGAATCCCGGGGCCTTGGCTTCCACCAGGTACGTGCCCGCCCGGGCCGAGCCGGCCGGAGGCGTGGCGCACTTGGGAGCGCTCGGCTTGCGGTCCCACTTCACGGTGTAGGTGATGCCGCTGCCGGCGGCGACCCGGTACAGCTGGTGCGCGGCGGCCTTGGGGCAGTCCTCGGAGGCCCAGTAGCCGTCGTCGCTGCTCGCCGGGGCGATGGTGAACACCGCGTTCTTCGGGCCGAGATCGATCTTGCAGTCGCTGCCGGAGACGTTCCGTGCGGTCAGCAGGAACGTGGGCGTCTGCTCGGGGTCGTAGGTGTTGTGCCGGCTGCGCAGGCTGAACTGCACCGCGCTCGCCGTGCAGTTGGGGAGGGTGGAACCGGCGGGCAGGGTGTCGCCCGCGCCCACGCCGCCCGCGGTGGCGCCGCTCCCCGAGCCGCCGTCACCGCCGGCCCCCTCGGAGCCACCCGAGCCGGAACCGTCACCCGACCCGCTTCCCGAGCCGTCCCCGGAGCCGTCGCCCGGGTCGCCGCCGGAGCCGGACGACGAGCCGCCCGAGCCGCCGGAACCGCCGCCGCCCGACTCGTCGCGTCCGCCGGGTGCTTGGCTGATGGCCGGACCCGAACTCGACGGACCGGGCGTGATGGAGGGCGCGGGATTCTTGCCGTTGGCGCCGCTGTCGCCGTCCTTGTCGCCCCCGCCGCCCATCATCACGATCCAGGCGGTCAGCAGCGCCAACACGGCGACCACAGACACCAGTACGACCCTCCGACGCCAGTAGATGGAGGAGGGAAGCGGCCCGACCGGATTGCGCAGTGATCCCACGGCCCAAACCTTACGAGAGATCGGCACGTTCACCGGTCCCACCCGCCGCTACGACCTACAACTTTTCCGGATCATCATCCCGGAGATCGGTCCCCACCCCGGTCTCTCGTCGGATACGGGACGCGGTGATCGCGGGGTGTGACGGTTTCGGTCCGCCGCCTACCCTCCGTGATCACGCGCCGGACACCCCGATGTGGGTACAGCACAGGACCCGGACAGGGACATCGGGCCCGGATTGCCGATGGTCACCGCGCTGTTCACCGCGGACTGCGCCGTGCCCGCCACCACAGCCCCGCACATGCGCGACGATCGGCCCTCCGGGCCTTTGGTCACGGCGCGGTGCGTGCCGGCCCGGACACGGCGCCCGTCCCGTCGTGCGAGACGCCCGCGCGCCAGTGAGCCGGGCCGCACGGCGCGCAATCGGTCCACAACGCCCGGGCGCCGCGCGGTAGTTCGCGGCTCGGCTCCGACGGCACGCCTGGGCGGAGGGGTGGTTGAGGGCGGACGGGGAGGCCGAAGCGGCTCCGTCGCGCGATCGGCCACTCGAACAGACGCCTGCGATCACCGGGCGACCGCCCCGGCGGGGTGGCGGTGTGCCCGATTCGGCGCCTCACCATGGCACCATCGAAGAGCCATGACTGCTCCCACGAAGCCCCAGCACCCCACCGCCGACTCCCCCTCCGACCCCGCCTCCGGCCGGCCGCTCGGAGAGGATCTGCACTCCCCCGTCATCGACTGGTTCGGCGAGAACGCCCGCGACCTGCCGTGGCGGCGTCCCGAGGCCGGGGCGTGGGGGGTGATGGTCAGCGAGTTCATGCTCCAGCAGACGCCGGTGAGCCGTGTCCTGCCCGTCTACGAGCAGTGGCTGGAGCGGTGGCCGCGCCCCGCCGACCTCGCCAAGGAGGCCCCGGGCGAGGCCGTCCGGGCCTGGGGTCGGCTCGGCTACCCCCGCCGTGCGCTGCGGCTGCACGGCGCCGCCGTCGCCATAACGGAACGGCACGGCGGTGACGTACCGGCCGACCACGCCCAGCTGCTGGCGCTGCCCGGGATCGGCGAGTACACGGCCGCGGCCGTCGCCTCCTTCGCCTACGGACAGCGGCACCCGGTGCTGGACACCAACGTGCGCCGGGTGTTCGCCCGCGCGGTCACCGGCGTGCAGTACCCGCCGAACGCCACCACCGCCGCCGAGCGCAAACTGGCCCGCGCGCTGCTGCCCGAGGACGAGCCGACCGCCGCCCGCTGGGCCGCCGCCTCCATGGAGCTGGGCGCGCTGGTGTGCACGGCGAAGAGCGAGTCGTGCCACCGCTGCCCGATCGCCGCGCAGTGCGCGTGGCGGCTGGCGGGCAAGCCGGAGCACGACGGGCCGCCGCGCCGCGGCCAGAGCTACGCCGGCACCGACCGGCAGGTGCGCGGGCGGCTGCTCGCGGTGTTGCGGGAGTCCCACGGCCCCGTTCCGCAGGCGGCTCTGGACCGGGTGTGGCGCGAGCCGGTGCAGCGCGCCCGCGCCCTCGACGGTCTCGTCGCCGACGGTCTGGTGGAGCCGTTGGAGGGCGGTTCGTACCGGCTGCCGCTGGCCTGACGCACAGACACAGCACAGCGCGGGCCGCCGTCCGTCACAGTCCACGGCGCAGACCCAGGGTGGACAAACCGCCCCTAAACCGCCTCAACACCCCCACCGCTTTACCCCGTTCGGATTTCCGTTACACAACCGACGGACAGCCGAGCGCTGGCCGCAGGCTGCTTCGGACAGCGCCGTGACAACGCCTCCGTACCTTCAGATGCGTTCCCGGACGACACGGGACGACGCAAGACCACAGGCAGTACACGGGCGGCGGGGAGCCGGCCCGAACGGGGAAACGGGAGGCGGTTCACCATGGCGCAGGGCGAGGTGCTCGAGTTCGAGGAGTACGTCCGCACCCGGCAGGACGCGCTGCTGCGCAGTGCCCGCCGCCTGGTCCCGGACCCGACGGACGCGCAGGACCTGCTGCAGACGGCGCTGGTACGGACGTACGGCCGCTGGGAGACCATCGAGGACAAGCGGCTGGCCGACGCCTACCTGCGCCGGGTGATGATCAACACCCGTACGGAGTGGTGGCGGGCGCGGAAGCTGGAGGAGGTCCCGACCGAGCAGCTCCCGGACGCCTCGGTCGACGACGCCACCGAGCAGCACGCGGACCGCGCGCTGCTCATGGACATCCTGAAGGTCCTCGCCCCGAAACAGCGCAGTGTCGTGGTGCTGCGACACTGGGAGCAGATGTCCACGGAGGAAACGGCCGCCGCCCTCGGCATGTCGGCCGGAACGGTCAAGAGCACGCTGCACCGGGCGCTCGCCCGGCTCCGCGAGGAGCTGGAGTCCCGCGACCTGGACGCACGCGCGCTGGAGCGTGAGGAGCGGGAGCGGTGCGCGGCCTGACCGGCGAGGGTTCTGCACGGACCCGGGGCACTGTCCAGGCGGTGAGCGCGGCACTGGCCGTGCCCACCGCCCTCGCTCTTTTGGTGTCCGGGTGCGGTGCCAACGGCACCGGCGCCCGTGACGAGGGCCCGGCGCACGCCGACTCGGTGGCGGGCGCCGCCGCCGCGACTCCGTCCACCGCACCGTCGAAGTCGCCCGACACCGTGGACGCGGTCAAGCTCGTCAAGGACGACCCGAAGGTCGCGCCCGAGGTGAAGCGCGAGCTCAAGCCGTGCGTGGCCAACGAGTACCCGGTCGACGTCTCCTACGGCAATCTCACGAAAGGCTCCGCGGACGACGTCGTCGTCAACGTGCTGACGTGCGGTGACGCGGTGGGCGTCGGCAGCTACGTGTACCGCGAGCAGGGCGGCTCGTACGAGAACGTGTTCACGTCGGAGGAGCCGCCGGTCTACGCGGAGATCGACCGCGGCGACCTGGTGGTGACCAAGCAGGTGTACGACAAGGGTGACCCGGTGTCGAGCCCTTCCGGGGAGAACGTGATCACGTACAGATGGACCTCCGGCCACTTCGCCGAGAAGTACCGGACGCACAACGACTACGGGAAGGTCGCCGGCGACAGCGCGACGCCGGTGCCCGCGAGCTGACGCGCGCGCGGGGCCGCGTGACCCGATCGGGGACACTCGGACCGGCCTCCCGGTGAACGCATCGCCGGGCCCGTGCGTCCCAGCAGGAGAACGCACCTTCACCAACCGCATATGTGTGCCCCCACCAGAACGCACCCCCACGGACCACAGAGGACAGAGAGCACCGGGATGGCAGACCAGACCCACGTCCTGTTCGTCGAGGACGACGACGTCATCCGCGAGGCCACGCAGCTCGCCCTGGAACGGGACGGCTTCGTGGTCACCGCCATGCCCGACGGGCTGTCGGGTCTGGAGGCGTTCCGGGCGGACCGCCCCGACATCGCGCTGCTGGACGTCATGGTTCCCGGCCTGGACGGTGTCAGCCTCTGCCGCCGGATCCGTGACGAGTCGACCGTGCCGGTGATCATGCTGTCGGCACGGGCCGACTCCATCGACGTCGTGCTGGGCCTGGAGGCGGGTGCGGACGACTACGTCACCAAGCCGTTCGACGGTGCCGTCCTGGTCGCCCGGATCCGCGCGGTGCTGCGCCGCTTCGGACACGCGGGCGGTGGCCGGACCGAGGAGCCGGACGCCCCGGCGAGCGGCGGAGTACTGGCCTTCGGGGACCTGGAGGTCGACACCGAGGGCATGGAGGTCCGCCGCGCCGGGGAGCCGGTCGCGCTGACGCCGACCGAGATGCGGCTGCTGCTGGAGTTCTCCTCCGCGCCCGGCACGGTGCTCTCCCGGGACAAGCTGCTGGAACGGGTGTGGGACTACGGCTGGGGTGGGGACACCCGGGTCGTCGACGTGCATGTGCAGCGGCTGCGGCAGAAGATCGGCCAGGAACGGATCGAGACGGTCCGCGGCTTCGGCTACAAGTTGAAGGCCTGAGCAGGGGCAGGGATATGAGGGGGCACTTCCGGCGCCTGGTCGCCGCGGGCCTGGAGCGGGCGGGTATCCGCACGGGCCTCAGATGGAAGCTGAGCGCTGCCATCGCCCTGGTGGGCGCGCTGGTGGCGATCGCACTGAGCCTCGTGGTGCACAACGCCGCCCGGGTCTCGATGCTGGACAACGCGCGCGATCTCGCCGACGAGCGGATCATGATCGCCCAGCGCAACTTCGAGCTGTCGGGGCGGATGAACTTCCCCAACACCAAGATCAACGACCCGGATCTGCCGCATGCGCTGCGGGAGCGGGTGGAGGCGGGCCAGCGGGCGACGTACGTGGCGGACCGGCCGGGTGACGTGCCCGACATATGGGCCGCCGTGCCGCTGAAGAACGGGCAGGTGATGTCGCTGCACTCGGGCTTCACCGACCGCAGCTCGGACATCCTCCAGGACCTCGACCAGGCCCTGCTCATCGGGTCCATCGCGGTCGTCCTCGGCGGCAGCGCGCTCGGGGTGCTCATCGGCGGGCACCTCTCGCGGCGGCTGCGCAAGGCGGCGGTCGCGGCGAACCAGCTCGCGGGCGGCGAGACCGACGTGCGGGTGCGGGACGCCATGGGCGGGGTCGTACGCGACGAGACCGACGACCTGGCGAGCGCGGTGGACGCCATGTCGGACACGCTGCGCCAGCGCATCGAGGCCGAGCGGCGGGTCACCGCCGACATCGCGCACGAGCTGCGCACCCCGGTCACCGGCCTGCTCACCGCCGCCGAACTGCTGCCGCCCGGGCGCCCCACCGAACTGGTGCTGGACCGGGCCAAGGCCATGCGCACGCTGGTCGAGGACGTGCTGGAGGTGGCCCGGCTGGACGGGGCCTCGGAGCGGGCGGAGCTGCAGGACATCATGCTGGGCGAGTTCGTCGCCCGGCGGGTGGCGGCCAAGGACCGGGCCGTCGAGGTGCGCGTCGTGCACGAGTCGGAGGTCACCACCGACCCGCGTCGCCTCGAGCGCGTGCTGTTCAACCTCCTGGCCAACGCGGCCCGGCACGGCAAGCCGCCCATCGAGGTCAGCGTCGAGGGCCGGGTCATCCGCGTGCGCGACCACGGCCCGGGCTTCCCCGAGGACCTGCTCGCCGACGGGCCGAGCCGCTTCCGCACCGGCAGCAAGGACCGGGCCGGGCAGGGCCACGGGCTCGGCCTGACCATCGCGGCCGGGCAGGCCCGGGTGCTGGGCGCCCGGCTGACCTTCCGCAACGTCCGCACGCCCGGGACACCGGAGCACCTGCCGGCCGAGGGCGCGGTCGCCGTGCTGTGGCTGCCGGAGCACGCGCCGACCAACACGGGGAGCTACCCGATGCTGCCCGGCTCGGGAGCATAGGGCCGCGGGTCCCGGTTCAGCAGGACCAGTCCTGGTCCATGTCGAGGCCGCCCTCGCGGGGCTGGGTGAACGAGAACCAGTTGCCGGAGTCGTCGCGGAACAGCGCCTCCGTGCCGTACGGACGCTCCTGGGGCTCCTGGAGGAACTCCACGCCCTTGTCCTTGAGCTTCTTGTAGTCGCCGTGGATGTCGTCGGTGGTCAGCACGCCCGCGCCGAGCGCGCCCTTCGTGACGAGCTTCTTGAGCATCTCGGCGGACTCGGGGTCCATCGCGGGCCCGCCGGGCACCATCAGCGTCAGTTCGACGTCGGGCTGGTTGGGCGAGCCGACCGTGAGCCAGCGCATGCCGCCCTCGCCCATGGTCATGTCCGTACGGACCTCGAGGCCCAGCTTCTCCGTGTAGAACTCCTTGGCGCGGTCCTGGTCGAGGACCCAGACGGTCGAGATGGCGAGACCTTTGATCATGGCGTGCTCCTGCTCTGACGCTGCGGCCGGTGATGCCCGTGCCCTGCCACGGTAGGCAGCGGGGGCGTCAGTGCGCTTCTCCGGAATTGCGCTGCTTGCCGGCACCCGGGGCGGGGCGGAAACCGCCGGCCCAGAGCATGGCGTAGCAGCCGGGGATGAGGGCGGCGCCCCGGCCCACGTGCTTCGTGCGGTACTCGCTGGGTGTCTGCCCGGTCCAGGCCTTGAAGCGGGCCGAGAACGTGCCGACGCTGCTGAAGCCGACCAGGTGGCAGATCTCCGTCACCGAGAGGTTCACCGTGCGCAGCAGGTCCTCGGCGCGTTCTATGCGGCGGTGTGTGAGGTACTGGCCGGGGGTCTCGCCGTACACCTCCTTGAAGGCGCGGATGAAGTGGTAGCGCGAGTACCCGGCGTGCGCGGCGACGGTGTCCAGGTCGAGCCCGGGGTCGGCCCAGTCCCGGTCCATCGCGTCCTTGGCCAGCCGGACCTGGCGCGTCTTGTCCATGCGACCGATGGTGGCACGGGGGTCCGACATCGGCTGCGGGCTCCTGGCCGGGCAACGCCAGGCCCCCGGGCGGACACTCCCGGGGGCCTTCGTGCGGTGCGCTCAGACGGTCTCGGCCACGGGCGGCTGTGCCGCCGTGGCGTCCGGCTCGCCGTCCTCCTTCGGTCCCGCGCCCTTCAGGGGCACCTCCTTGACGAAGACGGCCGCCGCCAGCGCGACCACCGCCACCACGGCCCCGAGCAGGAACGCCGAGTGCGTGCCGGCGGACACCGCGTGCTGGTACGCCTCACGGACCAGCGCCGGCAGCTTCTCCAGGCTCTTCGCGTCGAGCTGCGCCGACTGCTCGGTCACCTTGGAGCCCAGCGCCCCGCCCCGCTCGGCCATGACGTCCTGGACGCGGTTGTTGAACAGCGCGCCCATGATCGCGACGCCGAAGGAGGAACCGAGGGTGCGGAAGAGTGTCGTGGACGAGGACGCGACGCCCATGTCCTTCATCTCCACGCTGTTCTGCGCGACCAGCATGGTGATCTGCATCAGGCAGCCCATGCCGAGCCCGACCACGGCCATGAAGACCCCGGACGTCAGACGGGACGTCCCGGTGTCCATCGTGGACAGCAGGTACAGCCCGACGATCATCAGGGCGCTGCCGAGGACCGGGAAGACCTTGTACTTGCCGGTGTTCGTGGTCACCCGCCCGGCGACCATCGAGGTCACGAGCATCGCCCCGAGCATCGGAAGGAGCAGCAGCCCGGAGTTCGTCGCGGACGCGCCCTGCACGGACTGCTGGTACAGCGGCAGGAAGAGCGTGGCGCCGAACATCACGAAGCCCGTGATGAAACCGATGACGGACATCAGCGTGAAGTTGAGGCTGCGGAAGATGTGCAGCGGCACCACCGGCTCCGCGGCCCTGGTCTGCCAGAACACGAACCCGACCAGTGCGGCGACCCCTATGCCGATCAGTTCCATGATCCGCGCGGAGCTCCAGGCGTACTCCGTGCCGCCCCACGTCGTGACGAGCACGATCGCGGTGATGCCCACGGTCAGCAGCGCGGCGCCCAGGTAGTCGATCCGCGCCTTTGAGCGCTTCTTCGGCAGGTGCAGCACGGCGGTGACGGCGACCAGTGCGACCACGCCGAGCGGCAGGTTGATGTAGAAGGCCCAGCGCCAGCCCCAGTTGTCGGTGATCGTGCCGCCGACCAGCGGACCGCCGATCATGGCCAGCGCCATGACACCGGCCATCATGCCCTGGTACTTGCCGCGCTCCCGGGGCGGGATCAGGTCACCGATGATCGCCATGACACCGACCATCAGACCGCCGGCGCCGAGTCCCTGCACCGCGCGGAAGCCGATCAGCTCGCCCATGTTCTGGGCCATGCCGCTGAGCGCGGAGCCGATCAGGAAGATCACGATGGAGGACAGGAACGTGCCCTTGCGGCCGTACATGTCGCCGAGCTTGCCCCACAGCGGGGTGGAGGCCGCGGTCGCGAGGGTGTAGGCGGTGACGACCCAGGAGAGGTGTTCGAGCCCGCCCAGCTCACCGACGATCGTCGGCATCGCCGTGCCGATGATCATGTTGTCGAGCATCGCGAGCATCATCGCGATCATCAGTGCGAGCAGCACGACCCGTACGCTCTTGGGCTGTTTCTCCCTGGCGTCGGCCGCCGGTGTGTCCGTTGTGTCCGTCATCGCTTCCCACTCCCCCAGCTACCGCTACTTACTTGCCGACCGGCTAGTGACTACACTCGGAAGCTAGCCGCGGAACTAGCCGGGCGTCAAGTAAGTTTTATGGAAACCGGGCGGCGTAGGAGGATGGGCGGCACCATGGACGGCACCAGGCAGCGGCGCCGCGGGGACACCCGCCGGCGCATCCAGGACGTGGCCCTCGAGCTCTTCGCCGAGCAGGGCTACGAGAAGACCTCACTGCGCGAGATCGCGGAGCGCCTGGAGGTCACCAAGGCGGCGCTCTACTACCACTTCAAGACGAAGGAAGAGATCCTCGTCAGCATCTTCGAGGACCTCACCCAGCCGATCGAGGACCTGATCGAGTGGGGCCGGCAGCAGCCGCACACCCTCGCGACCAAGCAGGAGATCATCCGCCGCTACGCCGACACACTGGCCGAGGCGACCCCGCTGTTCCGCTTCATGCACGAGAACCAGGCGACGGTCAGGGACCTGCGGATCGGCGAGTCGTTCAAGGAGCGCATCCACAGCCTGCGCGACATCATCGTCGACCCGGACGCCGATCTGGTCGACCAGGTCCGCTGCGCCAGCGCGATCTTCACGCTGCACGCCGGGATGTTCCTGCTCCAGGACATGGGAGACGACCCCGAGGAGAAGAACAAAGCCGTCCTCGAGGTCGCCACGGACCTGGTGACCCAGGCCCACCGGGGGGCCGGGGGCTCCTAGTGGGCCCGGAGGGTCAGGCGGGTCAGACCTTCACGCCCTTGGCGCGCAGGAACTTCACCGGGTCGACCGCGGAACCGTAGTTCGGGGTCGTACGGATCTCGAAGTGCAGGTGCGGACCGCTGGAGTTGCCGGTGTTGCCGGACTTGGCGATCTCCTGGCCGGTCTTGACTATCTGGCCGACGTGCACCTTGACCTTCGACAGGTGGGCGTACTGGGAGTACGTGCCGTTGCCGTGCTTGATGACGATGGCATTGCCGTACGCCGGGCCGTCGCCGGCGCCGTTGCCGCCGGCCTTGACCACGGTGCCGCCGTGGGTGGCGAAGACCTGGGTGCCGCTCGGCACGGCGAAGTCCTGACCGCTGTGCTTGTGCGCCCACATGCCGCCGTTCTGGGCGAAGCTCGCGGAGAGCGTGTACTTCTTCACCGGGTCCACCCAGGAGGGCGCGGCCTTCTTGGCGGCGGCCTTCTTCTGGGCCGCCTTCTTGGCGGCGGCGGCCTTGGCGGCCTTCTCGGCCTTCACGGCCTCGGCCTTGGCGACCTTGGCCTGGGCGGCGGCCTGCGCCTGGACGGCGCCGGCGGCCCCGGACGCGGCCGTGGTGTCGGCGGCGGACGCGACCCCGGCTCCCAGTGCGACCGAGACACCAAGGCCGGCGGCCAGCACGGTCGCACGGGTGCGGAGCTGGGACGTACGGGAAGAACGGGACGTGACGCGCTGGGACATCGAAACCTCGTGGGGAAGGGGGCAGAGAAAACCACCCGGCGCACAACCGCTCGCCGCATGGCCATCCCTTGGTAACCCGAAGCCCGACAAACTCCCAAAAGCGTGATCTACGACGCTAGTTAGTAAATTGGTTCAGTGTTCTACGTCTCTTGACACAGCAGTCATTCGGGACGAATCAGGACACTGGCCAGCACTTCCGCCTCTTCACAGGTAGAAAAGTCCCTTTTCTCCTGGCCCGTCATCCACTATTCCAGCTAGTAACGGACATATCGCCTGTGCGGCATGTCACCGGGGGCGCTCTTCGGCCATTCCGAAAATGTGGCGCACACCTCTAGGCGCCTACCGCCCGGTAACCCTACGGTTCCCTTCGCGCCACCCTCGCGCACAAGCATGCACACGACATGTTGGCAGCGTCACGGACGTGAGAGGACCCCCCACGACATGCAGACCCGACGCCCCTGGTTGCGCCGCGCATCAGTGACCGCCGTCTCCGCGGCGGCCCTCGTGGCGATGGCCGCACCGGCCGACGCCGCGACCGCCGCCCGGGCCACCACCCCAGCCACAGCCACCGCCACGGCCACCTCCGCGGACGTCGACTACGGCACCTGGCAGAAGGACTGCCAGACCGTGATGGACCAGGCGCTGCCCTATCTGAAACAGCGGATAGCGGCCACGAAGCCGGGCGAGAAGCAGGCCATCGTCTTCGACATCGACAACACGACGCTGGAGACGGACTTCGGTTTCAGCTATCCCCAGCCGGCGAACAAGCCGGTCCTGGAAGCCGCCAGATACGCACAGGAACGCGGCGTCGCGCTGTTCTTCGTGACGGCGCGGCCGGACATCATCGCCTCGTTCACCCAGTACAACCTGAAGCAGACCGGCTACCAGGTCTCCGGCCTCTACGTCCGCAACTTCATCGACCTCTTCAAGAACGTCGCCGACTACAAGACGGCCCAGCGCGTCGACATCGAACGCAAGGGCTACACGATCATCGCGAACATCGGCAACAGCGCCACCGACCTGTCGGGCGGCCACGCGGAGAAGACCTTCAAGCTGCCGGACTACGACGGGCAGCTGTCGTAGGGCGCGGACATGCGGAAGGGGCCGGTGCCTTTCGGCACCGGCCCCTTCTCGTCAGGCCGTGACGCTTACGCGTCCTTGCTCAGGTTCGGACCCGTGCCACCGGCCGCCTGCTCGATCGGCGGGACGTCCGGCAGGGCCGCCTTCTCCTCGCCGCGGAAGGTGAAGGTCTTGGTCTCGCCCTCGCCCTCCGTGTCGACGACCACGATGTGACCGGGGCGCAGCTCGCCGAAGAGGATCTTCTCCGACAGCGAGTCCTCGATCTCGCGCTGGATGGTGCGACGCAGCGGACGCGCACCCAGCACCGGGTCGTAGCCCTTCTTGGACAGCAGCTCCTTGGCGGACTGGGAGAGTTCGATGCCCATGTCCCGGTCCTTCAGGCGCTCGTCCACCTTGCCGATCATCAGGTCGACGATCTTGAGGATGTCGTCCTGGCTGAGCTGCGGGAAGACGACCACGTCGTCGACGCGGTTGAGGAACTCGGGCCGGAAGTGCTGCTTGAGCTCGTCCGAGACCTTGTTCTTCATGCGCTCGTAGTTGGACTTCGTGTCGCCCTGGGCCGCGAAGCCCAGGTTGAAGCCCTTGGAGATGTCCCGGGTGCCGAGGTTGGTCGTCATGATGATGACCGTGTTCTTGAAGTCCACGACCCGGCCCTGGGAGTCGGTCAGGCGACCGTCCTCCAGGATCTGCAGCAGCGAGTTGAAGATGTCCGGGTGGGCCTTCTCGACCTCGTCGAAGAGGACGACCGAGAACGGCTTGCGGCGGACCTTCTCGGTCAGCTGGCCACCCTCCTCGTAACCCACGTAGCCGGGGGGCGAACCGAAGAGGCGCGAGACCGTGTGCTTCTCGCTGAACTCCGACATGTCGAGGGAGATCAGCGCGTCCTCGTCGCCGAAGAGGAATTCGGCGAGCGCCTTGGACAGCTCGGTCTTACCGACACCGGACGGGCCGGCGAAGATGAACGAGCCACCGGGGCGCTTGGGGTCCTTCAGACCGGCACGCGTACGGCGGATCGCCTTCGACAGCGCCTTGACGGCGTCGTTCTGGCCGATGACCCGCTTGTGGAGCTCCTCCTCCATGCGCAGCAGGCGGGAGGACTCCTCCTCGGTGAGCTTGAAGACCGGGATGCCGGTGGCGGTCGCGAGGACCTCGGCGATCAGCTCGCCGTCGACCTCGGCGACGACGTCCATGTCGCCGGCCTTCCACTCCTTCTCCCGCTTGGCCTTGGCGGCGAGGAGCTGCTTCTCCTTGTCGCGCAGGGAGGCGGCCTTCTCGAAGTCCTGCGAGTCGATCGCGGACTCCTTGTCGCGGCGGACGCCGGCGATCTTCTCGTCGAACTCGCGCAGGTCCGGCGGGGCGGTCATCCGGCGGATGCGCATCCGGGAACCGGCCTCGTCGATCAGGTCGATCGCCTTGTCCGGCAGGAAGCGGTCCGAGATGTACCGGTCGGCCAGGGTGGCGGCCTGGACCAGCGCCTCGTCGGTGATGGAGACGCGGTGGTGCGCCTCGTACCGGTCACGCAGACCCTTGAGGATCTCGATCGTGTGCGGCAGGGACGGCTCCGCGACCTGGATGGGCTGGAAGCGGCGCTCCAGGGCCGCGTCCTTCTCCAGGTGCTTGCGGTACTCGTCCAGCGTGGTGGCACCGATGGTCTGCAGCTCACCGCGGGCCAGCATCGGCTTCAGGATCGAAGCGGCGTCGATGGCGCCCTCGGCGGCACCCGCACCGACCAGCGTGTGCAGCTCGTCGATGAACAGGATGATGTCGCCGCGGGTGCGGATCTCCTTGAGCACCTTCTTCAGGCGCTCCTCGAAGTCACCGCGGTAGCGGGAGCCGGCGACCAGGGCGCCGAGGTCCAGGGTGTAGAGGTGCTTGTCCTTGAGGGTCTCGGGCACCTCGCCCTTGACGATGGCCTGGGCGAGGCCCTCGACGACGGCGGTCTTGCCGACGCCGGGCTCACCGATCAGCACCGGGTTGTTCTTCGTACGGCGGGACAGCACCTGCATGACCCGCTCGATCTCCTTCTCGCGCCCGATGACCGGGTCGAGCTTGGACTCACGAGCGGCCTGGGTGAGGTTCCGGCCGAACTGGTCGAGGACCAGGGACGTGGAGGGGGTGCCCTCGGCAGGACCGCCGGCGGTGGCGGTCTCCTTGCCCTGGTAACCGGAGAGCAGCTGGATGACCTGCTGCCGCACACGGTTCAGATCTGCGCCCAGCTTCACGAGGACCTGGGCGGCGACGCCCTCGCCCTCGCGGATCAGGCCGAGCAGGATGTGCTCCGTGCCGATGTAGTTGTGGCCCAGCTGAAGGGCCTCGCGGAGCGACAGCTCCAGGACCTTCTTGGCACGGGGGGTGAAGGGGATGTGGCCGGACGGGGCCTGCTGGCCCTGGCCGATGATCTCCTCCACCTGCTGGCGGACCGCCTCGAGCGAAATCCCGAGGCTCTCAAGGGCCTTGGCGGCGACACCTTCACCCTCGTGGATCAGGCCCAGGAGGATGTGCTCAGTGCCGATGTAGTTGTGGTTGAGCATCCGGGCTTCTTCCTGAGCCAGGACGACAACCCGCCGCGCGCGGTCGGTGAACCTCTCGAACATCGTTAATCGCTCCTCAGAGCGGTCAGGCAGTGGGGGGAACTTCCCCTCCCTGTCCTTCCGCAGCTTAGTCCCGCAAGCGGGGACCGCTCATTCCAACTGCCGACACCGTCCTTGGCCTCCTGACCCCGAACGCCGACATCTGCTCCAACCCGATGGTGCGAGACGATGTTCCCGCAGGCCAGGCAGATACCCCACTCGCCAGTACGCCGATGGCGAACGTGAGACGTCCTTTCCTGCGTGTCGCCCCCTCCCACTAGGGATGTCTTACCCGCAGGGACCAGAAGACCATGCCGAGTGCCCTGTTTCCCTCCGCTACGGGCGAACAACCTTGCGCCTCCCCACGCCACTCAGGCACCCCCTTTTCGACACTCTGAGCATCTGCGGCGCGACCCACCGTAACCAGCACGGCCTTTCGGCTGTTGCACGTGGCATGTTCGGCGCCCCTCAGCCCGTGACCGCATCCTCGTCCCCGCTCGTTCCGCTCCCCCGGCGGCCGCTCGCCCCGGCCGGGGCGAGCGGTCAGGTCCGGCGGTGGTACGAGAACGAACTGGGGTGGCCGACGGTGCCCGGCGATCCGCTGCGCCTGGTGGTGGGGGTGCGCTACGACGTCCTGGACGTACCCGCCGAGGCGGGGCACGCGGCGCTGCGGCACGCGGCGCCGGGCTCTCCCGTCGCCCTGCGCGGCGACCGGATGCTGCTCTGGGTGGCCGCGGGCAGCGCGGAGGAGCTTCCAGGGCTGCTGGAGTGGCTGGAGTGGGGGGATCTGCCGCTGGATTTCGCCCCGATCGGCGCGGGCGGCCTCATGGAGGCGCCGTCACCCCCGGGGCCTCACGGGGAGAGGGCGGTGACGTCACCCCCGGGGCCTCATGGAGGGAGGGCGGTGCCGTCGTCGTGCGCGTCGCACGCTGCGGAGCCCTGCGGGGCCGGGTTTCCGCCTGCTGCGCGGGGCCGGTTCGGTTCCCAGGGGGCCGCTGTGTGGCTGCGGCCCCCCGAGCCGGGGTGCGAGGTCGAGGCCTCGCTGCCGACGCTGTCGGCGCCGGGGGGCGCTGGGGACGCCCCCGATCTCGTGCGGCTGGTGAGCGCGGTGGCCACGCGGTGCCACCGGATCCGGCTGCGGCGCGCGGGCGCCCAGCCGCCGGCCGTGCGTACGCAGGGTCGGTAGTGCCGCTGTTCAGCCGTTGGCCTTCTCGTAAGCCTCGCGGATGGTCGCGGGAACACGGCCGCGGTCGTTGACCTCGTAGCCGTTCTCCTTCGCCCAGGCGCGGATCGCCGCGGTGTCCTGGCTGCCGCTCGACGTGGCGCGCGCCTTTCCGCGCCCGCCCGAAGCACGGCCTCCGGTACGACGACCGCCCTTCACGTAAGGCTCGAGAAGGCCACGGAGCTTGTCCGCATTGGAAGTGGTGAGATCGATCTCGTACGTCTTGCCGTCCAGCGCGAACGTCACGGTCTCGTCCGCCTCGCCACCGTCGAGGTCGTCGACAAGAAGGACCTGAACCTTCTGTGCCACCGGATTTCCTTTCATCGATATCTTCAGGGCCGGGGTGTGCCGGCGTCCGCCGTATCGCCGTCCCCTGTTATATGCAGTACTGCAGTACCTCGGAAAGCAAACCGCTTTTGCCGGAAAAACACAAACCCCCGGCAGAGACCGGCAGCCCGTGCTCGGTCCGGAAACGTGCGCGTTTCGGACATAGGGAACCGGGGCAGGGAGGCCCGGCGGAATATGCCTTGACGAACCGGACGTGCCCACTTGCGGCCGACCGGCATCCGGCGATCACAGATGCAAGAGCATCCGGCTGTTGCCCAAGGTGTTCGGTTTCACTCGTTCGAGTCCGAGGAACTCCGCGACACCCTCGTCATAGGAACGCAGCAGCTCCGCGTAGACATCGGTGTCGACGGGTGTCTCACCGATCTCCACGAAGCCGTGCTTGGTGAAGAAGTCGACTTCGAAGGTCAGACAGAAAACCCGGCGAACGCCGAGCCAGCGGGCGGTCTGCAGCAACTTCTCCAGGACACGGTGTCCGACACCCGCGCCCTTCAGGCCGGGCTTCACCGCGAGAGTCCGGACTTCCGCGAGGTCTTCCCACATCACGTGCAGCGCACCGCAGCCGACGACCTCGGCGTTGTCGTCACGTTCCGCGACCCAGAACTCCTGGATGTCCTCGTAAAGCGTCACCGTCGCTTTGTCGAGCAGGATGCGGCCGCGCACGTAGGCGTCAAGGAGGCCGCGCACGGCCGGGACATCGCTGGTGCGGGCCCGCCGGACGGTGATGGCTTTTGCGGCGGCTTCGGGGCTCTTCGCGGACATGACGGGACGCTATCGCCCGCCCCGGTCCCGAGCGGAGGCGGGGTTCTCCGGAGCGGCTTCCCCGGGTTCCGGCCGTTCGGGCCGTTCCGCGGATTCCGACGGTTCGGTCGGTTCCTGGGTTTCCGGACCCTGCACGATCCGTACGGCATCACTGAGTGACTGCCGCTGTTCCTCGCTCATCATGCCGAAGAAGGCGACGAGAGCGGCGGCGGGGTTGTCGCTCTGCGACCAGGCGTCGTTCATCAGGGCGGCCGCGTAGGCGGCGCGGGTGGAGACCGCCTCATATCGATAGGCACGGCCTTCCGCCTCGCGGCGCACCCAGCCCTTCTGATGGAGATTGTCCAAAACGGTCATCACGGTGGTGTACGCGATGGACCGCTCCTTCTGAAGATCTTCCAGGACTTCCCGAACGGTCACCGGGCGGTTCCACTTCCACACCCGCGACATGACCGCGTCTTCGAGTTCTCCCAATGGGCGAGGCACAGCTCAGAACAATAGTGGGAGATCCCGGTAATGGCGTGGCGGACGTGCGCTTCACGGCGAACGTGAACAAAAAGGGCGTACGGCTCGGGGATGCGGGCGCCGCGGGATGCGGGTCCGCCGAGTCGTACGCCCTTGGAAGGGGTGGGGTCAGGCCTCGGCCTTCGGGGATGTCACGCCGGACTGGCGGGCGCCCTCCACGCGCGCGAGGGCGGCGTCCACGGCCGCGTCCTCCTTGGCCTTGTTGGCGCCGCCCTGGGTCTTCACGATCACCCGGATCACGCCGATGAAGAAGACGGCCATGACGACCGGGGGCAGCAGCGCGGAGACGTAGTCCATGGCTCCAGGGTAGCCACGTCAGCCCGCGGCGAGCTGCTGGGGGCCCGCGGGCGGGGGCGGGGCCGGCTTGCGGCGCGGGAAGACCTCGCCCGGGGTGGGGATCGGGCGGGAGGGCTTGGGAGTGCCCGGGGCGGGCGCCGGAGCGGGGGCGGGCTTGGGAGGCGCCGGCTTGCGTGCGGGCTTCTTCTCGGGCTGCTTCTCCGGGCCGTCGGCGGCGTCACCGGCCGCGGTGCGGCGGCCGCCGGGGATCGCCAGGAGGCGGGTGCGGGTGCGCGAGCCGGGCACCACGGCCGCGGCGGCGGGCGCGGTGGCCGCGGGGGCGGGTGCGCAGCGGTCCAGGAGGGCCGCCGCGGCGGGATTGCCGCGCAGCGCGCGCAGGGCGGCGAGGTCGTCGGGGACGGGGCCGTAACCGGCACCCAGGGCCTCGTCCAGGAGTGCGAGGTACCCGGCGGCGGTGCCGGGGAGGGCGGCGCGGTACCGGCCCAGGTCGGCCACGAGGAAGGCACGCAGCCTGGCCCCCTCCCGCAGCGCCTCGTCGAGCGACTCTGCGAGACGGAGACAGTCCTGGACGTCTTCGGCCGAGGCGGGGGTGGGGTGGAGGGCAAGGGCGAGAGCGCGGCGGAGCACACGCAGCTCCTCCACACCGAACGCCATGCCGCCGCGGGATCCGTAGGGCGTGGGCATGCGGCGACGATACGCGCTAATCAGACAAATCTCGCATAGGGGACGGGTGTGGCGCGGGGGACCACTCGTCCCGCCTAGGGCGGGGGCGGGGGTGGCGGGCTTCGCCCACCCCCGCCCGCCGACCGCTCACATGCGTGACACGTTCCGCTCGTACACCAGCCGCAGTCCGATCAGCGTCAGCCACGGTTCGTGCTCGTCGATCACCGACGACTCGCCCAGGACCATCGGCGCGAGGCCGCCCGTCGCGATGACGGTGACGTCGTCGGGGTCCTCCGCCAGCTCGCGGGCCATGCGGTTGACGACGCCGTCGACCTGGCCGGCGAAGCCGTAGATGACGCCCGACTGCATCGCCTCGACCGTGTTCTTGCCGATGACGCTGCGGGGCCGGGCCACCTCGATCTTGCGCAGCTGGGCGCCGCGGACGCCCAGGGCCTCCACCGAGATCTCGATGCCGGGCGAGATGACCCCGCCGACGTACTCCCCTCGCGCGCTGACCGCGTCGAACGTCGTCGCCGTGCCGAAGTCGACGACGATGGCGGGGCCGCCGTACAGCTCGACCGCGGCGACCGCGTTGATGATGCGGTCGGCGCCGACCTCCTTGGGGTTGTCCATGAGGATGGGCACGCCCGTCTTGACGCCCGGTTCGACGAGGATCGCGGGCACGTCGCCGTAGTAGCGGCGGGTCACCTCGCGCAGTTCGTGCAGGACGGAGGGGACGGTCGCGCAGATGGCGATGCCGTCGATGCCGTCGCCCAGCTCGTCGCCGAGGAGCGGGTGCATGCCCATCAGGCCCTGGAGGAGGACCGCCAGTTCGTCGGCGGTGCGGCGCGCGTCCGTGGAGATGCGCCAGTGTTCGACGATCTCCTCGCCGTCGAACAGGCCGAGGACGGTGTGGGTGTTTCCTACGTCGATCGTCAGCAGCATGGCCCGTACCGCCCCTACTCCGCCGGCCGCAGGTCCAGGCCGATGTCCAGGATCGGCGAGGAGTGGGTGAGGGCTCCGACGGCGAGGTAGTCGACGCCGGTGTCGGCGTACGCCTTGGCGTTGTCGAGGGTGAGGCGGCCGGAGGCCTCCAGGGCGGCGCGGCCCTGGACGATGCCGACGGCCTCCGCGCACTCGGCCGGAGTGAAGTTGTCCAGGAGGATCAGGTCGGCGCCGGCCTCCAGGACCTCGCGGAGCTGGTCCAGGGTGTCGACCTCGACCTCGATGGGGACGTCGGGGAAGCGTTCGCGGACCGCCTGGAAGGCCTGGGCGACGCCGCCCGCGGCGACCACGTGGTTGTCCTTGACCAGGGCCGCGTCCGACAGGGACATGCGGTGGTTGACGCCGCCGCCGCAGCGGACCGCGTACTTCTCCAGGGAGCGCAGGCCCGGGGTGGTCTTGCGGGTGTCGCGGACCCTTGCCCGGGTGCCGTCGAGGACGTCCGCCCACGCGCGTGTGGCCGTCGCGATGCCCGACAGGCGGCACAGGATGTTCAGGGCGCTGCGCTCGGCCGTGAGGAGGTCGCGGGTGCGGGTGGTGACGGAGAGCAGCTTCTGGCCCGCCTCGACGCGGTCGCCGTCCTCGGCGTGGCGCTCGATCTCGAGCTCCTCCTCGCAGACGACCGAGATGACCGCCTCGGCGACGCGCAGGCCGGACACGGTGCCCGCCTCGCGTGCGGTGAAGTCGGCCGTGGCCACCGCGTCCTCGGGGATGGTCGCCACCGTCGTCACGTCCACGCCGTGGGCCAGGTCCTCCTGGAGGGCCACGTTGGCGATGTCCTCGACCTCGACGGGGTCGAGGCCGGCGTCGGCCAGGAGCTGGGCGAGTGCGGGGTCCAGGCCGCACTCCAGGTATGCCTCGTCGTCCGCGCCGCAGGCGCAGCCGTCTCCGCAGCCTCCGGAGGAGGCGAGGGGAAGGTCGGGGGTGCTCACGTCGGTCACTGCTCCTGGGGGGCCTGGGTGGGGAGGGTCGGAGGGAAGTGTGTGGTGTCGGTGGTGCGCACGGCCAGCGTGCGGTCCGGATTCAGGGTGACGACGATGTGGCGCCGCCAGGTGGTGTCGTCGCGCTCGGGGCGGTCCTCGCGCCAGTGGCAGCCCCGGGTCTCCTCACGCAGCAGGGCGGCGGCGACCAGGACGCGGGCCACGCACAGCAGGTTCGTGGCCTCCCAGGTGTCGACGCCGGCCTCGGCCGTCTTGCCGTTCTCGGCGAGGGCCTCCCGGGCGTCGGTGTGCAGGCGCTGGAGCTGGTCGGCGGCCTTGGCGAGGGAGCCGGCCGAGCGCAGGACGCCCGCCCCGCCCGTCATGATCCGCTGGATGGCGAAACGGGCTTCCGGGGACTGCAGGGGGTGCTCGGGGATCTCCGGGTGCGGGACCGGCTGGGGCACGCGCGCGTGCAGGCCGTTCGCCACGATGTCGTCCGCGAGGCGCTCGGCGTAGACGAGGCCTTCGAGCAGGGAGTTGGAAGCCAGCCGGTTGGCTCCGTGCACACCGGTGCAGGCGACCTCGCCGCACGCGTACAGGCCGGGGACGGTCGTGCGGCCGTGGGAGTCGGTGCGGACGCCGCCGGAGGCGTAGTGGGCGGCGGGGGCGACCGGGACGGGGTCGGTGACCGGGTCGATGCCGTGGGCGCGGCAGGCGGCCAGGATCGTCGGGAAACGGTGCTCCCACATCTGCGCGCCGAAATGCCGGCCGTCGAGGTACACGTGCTCGGCGTCCTGCTCCAGCATGCGGCGCAGGATGCCCTTGGCGACGATGTCGCGGGGGGCGAGTTCGGCGAGTTCGTGCTGTCCGACCATGAAGCGCACGCCGTCGGCGTCGATCAGGTGCGCGCCCTCGCCGCGCACGGCCTCGGAGACCAGGGGCTGCTGACCCTCCGCGTCCGGGCCGAGGAACAGCACGGTCGGGTGGAACTGGACGAACTCCAGGTCGCTGACCTCCGCGCCGGCCCGCAGCGCGAGCGCCACCCCGTCGCCCGTCGACACCGACGGGTTGGTGGTCGCGGAGAAGACCTGGCCCATGCCGCCGGTCGCGAGGACCACTGCGGGGGCGTGGACGGCCCCCACACCGTCGTGCTGGCCCTCCCCCATGACGTGCAGGGTCACGCCGGCGGTGCGGCCCTCCTCGTCCGTGAGGAGGTCCAGGACGAGCGCGTTCTCGATGGTGCGCATGCCTCGCGCGCGCACCGCCTCGACCAGGGCACGGGAGATCTCGGCGCCGGTGGCGTCACCGCCGGCGTGGGCGATGCGCCGGCGGTGGTGGCCGCCCTCGCGGGTGAGCTCCAGCCCGCCCTCGGCGGACTCGTCGAACCGGGCGCCGGTCTCGATGAGGCGGCGTACGGCGCCGGGGCCCTCGGTGACCAGGAGCCGGACCGCGTCCTCGTCGCAGAGGCCGACGCCCGCGACCAGGGTGTCGTCGAGGTGCTGCTCGGGGGTGTCTCCGTCGCCGAGGGCCGCGGCGATGCCGCCCTGGGCCCAGCGGGTGGAACCGTCGTCGAGACGGGCCTTGGTGACGACGACCGTGTGCAGGCCGGCCGCCTCGCAGCGCAGGGCCGCGGTCAGGCCGGCGACACCGGAGCCGACGACGACCACGTCCGCGGAGATGGACCAGCCGGGGGCGGGCGCGTGCAGACGTATGCCTGTGGTGGTCACGAGGCGGCTCCGAAGCGTGTGAAGGTGAGCGGGACGTTGTCGATCAGCCGGGTCGCCCCGACCCGGGCGGCGACGGCGAGGATCGCGTCGCCCGTGAAGTCGTCCCCGATCTCGGTGAAGTCGGACGGGTCCACCAGGGCGAGGTAGTCCAGCACGAGCGGTGGCTCGAGGCGGGCGGCCTCGTCCAGGACCTGGCGGGCGGCGGCGCGGACGGCCGACGGTCCGCCCGGGACGGCCGTCGCCACGGCGTGCGCGTCCGCCGCCGCACGGGACTCCCCTATGGCGCTGAGCGCCTCGGCACGCGCGCGCGTGGCGGGCACTTCGCGGGCCCGGGCCCGCAGCGCCTCCTGCGCGGCGTGCCGGTCCTGGCCCGCGAACAGCGCCCCGGACAGGGCGAGGGCGGTGCGCCGCTCGGCGGCCGACAGGTAGCGGTTGCGGCTGGACAGGGCCAGGCCGTCCTCCTCGCGGACGGTGGGCACGCCGACGATCTCCACGCCGAAGTTCAGGTCCCGCACCATGCGGCGGATCAGGGCCAGCTGCTGGGCGTCCTTCTGGCCGTACAGGGCGACGTCGGGCCGGGTGAGGTGCAGCAGCTTGGCGACGACGGTGAGCATGCCGTCGAAGTGGCCGGGGCGGGACGAGCCCTCCAGGCGCTCGCCCATGGGGCCCGCGGTGATGCGGACCTGCGGTTCGCCGCCCGGGTACACCTCGTCGACGGCGGGGGCGAAGACGACGTCCGCGCCCGAATCCCCGGCGAGCGCGAGGTCGGCGTCCAGGGTGCGCGGGTAGCGGTCGAGGTCCTCGCCCTGGCCGAACTGCAGCGGGTTGACGAAGACGGTGACGACGACCTCGCCGTCCGGGCCGGCGAGGCCGCGCGCGGCGCGGATGAGGGTGGCGTGGCCCTCGTGCAGGGCGCCCATGGTCATCACCACGGCACGGCGGCCCGCACGCGCGCGTGCGTGCAGGTCGGCGGCGGTGCGCAGCAGGGTGGTGGTCATCGGGCGTCCCCTTCGGTGCCGTCGGTCCCGTGGGCGAGTACCCCGAGGAGGTCCTCGGCGAGTTCCGGCTTCAGCAGGCCGTGGGCCAGGGCCCGGTCGGCGGTCGCCCGGGCCATCGCCAGGTAGCCGTCGACGGCCTGGGGGGCGTGCCGGCGCAGCTCGGTGACGTGGGCGGCGACCGTGCCCGCGTCGCCGCGCGCGACCGGGCCGGTGAGGGCCGCGTCGCCGGAGCGCAGGGCGTTGTCCAGGGCGGCGCCGAGCAGCGGGCCGA
The DNA here is from genome assembly GCF_044759525.1 of Streptomyces sp. NPDC101110. Lineage (NCBI taxonomy): Bacteria > Bacillati > Actinomycetota > Actinomycetes > Kitasatosporales > Streptomycetaceae > Streptomyces > Streptomyces sp. NPDC101110. The sequence continues at coordinate 41,720 of NZ_JBIVZM010000019.1, forward strand.
GCATCCGGTCGGGGGCCGCGACACCGGCCGCGCTCAGCAGTTCCATGGACTGGGCGACCAGTGTGACCAGGTGGTTGGCGCCCAGGGCGAGCGCCGCGTGGTAGAGCGGCCGGCTCTCCTCGGCGATCCACTCCGGCTCGCCGCCCATCTCGATGACGAGAGCCTCGGCGGCCAGGCGCAGCTCCTCGGGGGCGGTGACGCCGAAGGAGCAGCCGGCCAGCCGCTGGACGTCGACGGGTGTGCCCGTGAAGGTCATCGCGGGGTGCAGGGCGAGCGGCAGGGCACCCGCGCGCAGGGCGGGGTCCAGGACCCGCGCGCCGTACCGCCCGGAGGTGTGGACGAGGAGCTGCCCGGGCCGGACGGATCCGGTGTCGGCGAGCCCGGTGACGAGGTCGGGCAGGGCGTCGTCGGGGACGGTCAGCAGCACCAGGTCGGCCCGCTTCAGGACTTCGGCGGGCGGCATCACCGGCACGTCCGGCAGCAGGTGCGCGGCGCGGCGCCGGGAGGCGTCCGAGACCGCGGAGACGGCGACCGGGCGGTGCCCGGCGAGCTCCAGGGACGCGGCGAGCGCGGGACCCACACGGCCGGCGCCGACGACGCCGACGGTGAGCCGCGCGGGGCGGTCCTTGGGGTCTGGCTGTGGGGTTGTGTTCACTCGACGGCGGCCTTCCCGTTCCAGTCCGCTCCGGGTACCGGACGATTTCTCGTCATGTTAACGCGATCGGTTCGAGGGGCGTTCGGCTGTCCACAGGCTGTGCATGCCCGAGCGGCATTCCCGGAAGGGGGTTCGGCCATGCGGACGGCCGCGCGCGGGTCATGGAAACGCGGGTGTCACCCCGCACGCGCGTGGGTCATGGAAATGCGGATGCCATGCCGCACGCGCGCGGGGCAGGATCCGGGGCATGACCGATTCGGCGGAACGCGACGACCGGGTGACGGACGACCAGGTGACCCGGGTGACGGACGAGGACCGGGGCGCAGGGCTGCGCGCGAGGCGGCTGGCCGTCCATCGCACCGCCCGGCGCGTGCTCGCCCGGTTCGGCTTCCACCAGACCCTCCGGGAGCGGCTGGCGGTGCTGGAGGAGGCGGCCGCCGTCCACGACCTCGACCAGCTGTCCGACCTGTACGGCGGCGGTGTCGTCGAGGCGCTGGAGACCAAGGTCGCCGGGCTGCTCGGCACCGAGGCCGCCGCGTTCTTCCCGACGGGCACGATGGCCCAGCAGGTGGCGCTGCGCTGCTGGGCGGGCCGCACCGGGAATCCGACCGTCGCCCTGCACGCGCTGAGCCATCCCGAGGTGCACGAACGCAACGCGTTCAGCGAGGTCGGCGGGCTGCGCCCGGTGCGGCTGACGAGCGAGCCGCGGATGCCGTCCGCCGCCGAGGTGCGTGACTTCGAGGAGCCCTTCGGGGCGCTGATGCTCGAACTGCCGCTCAGGGACGCCGGTTTCGTGCTGCCCACCTGGGAGGAGCTCACCGGGGTCGTCGAGGCCGCGCGGGAACGGGACGCGGTGGTGCACTTCGACGGGGCCCGCCTGTGGGAGTCCACCGTCCACCTCGGCCGCCCCCTGGCGGAGATCGCGGGCCTGGCCGACAGCGTCTACGTGTCGTTCTACAAGTCACTGGAGGGCTTCGGCGGTGCGGCGCTCGCGGGCCCCGCGGAGCTCGTCGAGGAGGCGAAGACCTGGCGGCACCGGTACGGCGGGATGGTGTTCCAGCAGTTCCCGACCGTGCTGTCGGCGCTGGTCGGCCTCGAGCGGCAGCTGCCCCGGCTGCCGGAGTACGTGGCCCACGCGCGCGTGGTGGCCGCCGCCCTGCGCGAGGGGTTCGCCGCGGCCGGTCTGCCATGGGCGCGCGTGCACCCGGAGGTGCCGCACACCCACGACTTCCAGGTGTGGCTGCCGTACGAGCCGGACGTCGTCGCCGAGGCCGCTGTCCGGACGGCCGAGGAGACCGGGGCCGTCCTGTTCGGCGGCGGCTGGGAACGGGGCGGGCCCGGTATCGCCCTCACGGAGGTGCATGTGCGGGCCGCCGGGCTGGGGTGGAGCGCCGAGGACGTGAAGACGGCGGTCGCGGAGTTCGTGGCACGGTTGCCGGACCAGGTCAGGTAGAGCGCCGCCACCGGCTCAGGGCGTCCCGGAGCCAGGGCCGGGCCGGACGGCCCGCGAGGACCGCGCGAAGCCGCCGCTCGTCGCGCCGATCCCTCAACACCCGCCGGTCGTGGGTGCCCGGGGCCGGCGGGGCGGGCTCGCCGAGGGACCGGGCGCGGTAGGTGTCGAGGAGGTACTGCTGCGTGACGCTCATGCTGAATCGCCTCTGCCGGACGGGGTGATGGAGGTCCGAAGGCTCCGCGGCTGCCCCGGTGGGTCCAGCGTGCGCCCGGGCCGGGTACGGCGTCGCGTCGATTGACGAGGGCCGTCAATCGACGGGGCGTTGTCGGTGGCCGGGTGCACCATGAGGGCATGAGCGTGCACATCGACATCGGGGGGCTGCGGCCCGAGGCGGTCGCGGTCGTGCCGTCGCCCCTGGCCGAGCTCGGCATGGCGCTGCACGCGCTGTCCGAACCGGCGCACCACCCGGGCCTGCAGGGCTGGGTGACGTCCGTGACGGCCCGGCTCGACCCGCATCTGGCCGACCGGATGTGCGAGGCGGACTTCCTGTGGCGGACGACGTTCTCGGATCTGTTCCTGCCCTGGGCGGGCCTGCCGGACCGGCACACGCTCCCGGGCGCGACCCTCGCCGAGGAACTGGACCAGCTCGACAAGCTGTCCGACGAGCAGTTCGTGGACACGGCGCTGGAGTTCACCTGTTCCCCGGGCTACGGCGAGTGCGGGCCCACGGCGCTGTCCGACCCGCAGACGCGCCGCCGCACACTGGAGCTGGCCGCCGCGCGCGGACCGCGGCAACTGAACTTCGGCGAGCGGCTGCTGGCCGATCCGCCCCGCATCCGGGCCTGGCTGCGGCAGTTCCTCCGGGACTGTGAGGAGGCGTTCTTCACGGACGTCTGGTCCCGGTTGCACCACCAACTCGCGGCGGACGCCCGGCACAAGACTGACCTGCTGCGGCGCAAGGGCCTGGCCGAGGGACTGGCCGCGGTGTCCCCGGCGGTCACGCTCGACGCGGCAGCCGGCCGGATCACCGTCGACAAGCTGGGCGACGGCCGTACGGCCACGGGCGACGGCGGCCTGGTGCTCGTCCCGACGAGTCTCGGCTGGCCGCATCTGATGGTCCTGCACCGGTACGGCTGGCAGCCGGTGCTGCTCTACCCGGTCGGCTCACCGGAGCTCGCCGCGCCGCAGGCGCTGGAGCAGCTGGCCCTGCGGATGACCGCGCTGTCCCATCCGGTGCGGATGCGTATGAGCCGGCATCTGGCCCGCAGCGCGCACACCACGAGCGAGCTGGCGCAGTCGCTCGGCATGACGGCCCCGGAGATATCCCGGCACCTGGCCGTGCTGAAGAAGGCCGGCCTGATCACCACCCGCCGCCGCGGCCGCTACGTGCTGCACCAGCTGGACGTGACGGTGGTGGCCCGGCTCGGCAGCGAGTTCCTGGAAGGGATCCTCCGGTAGCCGGCCCGGTCCTCGGGCAACCGTCCCGCACCGACGGATCGGCGCCGACAGATCTGCGTCAGCGCATCGGCGACGATGGGCCGGTGCCTTGCGGATCGGCGACAGGGGGCCGGTGCCCGTCGGCGGCGGATTGCCCGCGGATCAGCCGTGTCCGCCCGCCCGCACCAGCCCGGTCTCGTAGGCCAGCACCACGACCTGCACCCGGTCCCGGAGCCCCAGCTTGGTCAGGATGCGGCCCACGTGTGTCTTCACGGTCGCCTCCGACAGCACCAGCCGTGCCGCGATCTCGCCGTTGGACAGCCCCTGCGCGACCAGCACCATGACCTCGCGCTCACGGTCGGTGAGCCGCTCCAGCTCCTTGTGCTGGGGCTGCTTGGTGCCCGGCAGCATCGGTGCGAAGCGGTCCAGCAGACGGCGGGTGGTGGAGGGCGCGACGACCGCGTCCCCGCTGTGCACGGCCCTGATCGCGGTCAGGAGCTCGGCCGGCGGCACATCCTTCAGCATGAAGCCGGAGGCGCCCGCCTTCAGCCCGGAGAAGGCGTACTCGTCGAGGTCGAAGGTGGTCAGGATCAGCACCTTCGGCGGGTCGGTGTCGGCGCAGATCCGGCGGGTCGTCTCCACCCCGTCGAGCTTGGGCATGCGGACGTCCATCAGCACCACGTCGACCTCGGTCGTCCGCAGTTCCCGGAGGGCCTCGACGCCGTCCCCCGCCTCCGCCACGACCTCCATGTCGGGCTGGGCGGCGAGCACCATCCGGAACCCGGTCCGCAGCAGCACCTGGTCGTCGACGAGCATCACGCGGATCGTCATCGGGCCTCTTCCATGTCGGGGTCGCCACAGGGGGCGTTACAGGTCATTGCAGCTGATTGCAGGTGATTGCAGGTTGCACGTGGTCGCAGGTCATCGCAGGTCTTTACAGGTGTCAGCGAACGGCGCGGCCACGTCAGTGCGCGGGCTTGAGCGGCAGCAGGGCGCTGATGCGGAATCCTCCGCCCGGGCGCGGGCCCGCGTCCAGGGTGCCGCCGACCATACCGACCCGCTCGCGCATGCCGATCAGACCGTGGCCCTGCCCGTCGAACCCGCCCTCCTCGTACAGCTCGTGCGGGGCGCCCTTGCCGTCGTCCTCGACGAGCAGGCCGAGACCGTCGTCGAAGTAGACCAGGCGCACGCTCGCTCCCGCGTGGGGCCCGCCGTGCTTGCGGGTGTTGGTGAGCGCCTCCTGCACGATGCGGTAGGCGGTGAGCTCGACACCGCTGGGCAGCGGGCGGGGCGTGCCCTCGACCTTGAAATCGACGGGCAGTCCGGAGGTGCGGCACTGCTCGACGAGGTCCTCGATCTGCTGCACATCGGGCTGCGGCACGTACTCGCCGGCCTCCTGGTGCTCGCCGGTGCGCAGCACGCCGAGCAGGCGGCGCATCTCGGCGAGGGCCTGGCGCCCGGTGGAGGAGATGGTCTCCAGGGCCTTCTTCGCCTGGTCGGGCGCGGCTTCGAGGACGTAGGCGGCGCCGTCGGCCTGGACCACCATCACCGAGACGTTGTGCGCGACGACGTCGTGCAATTCCCTTGCGATCCGGGCCCGTTCGGCGGCGACGGCCACCTTGGACTGTGCCTCGCGCTCCTTCTCCAGGCGGGCGGCCCGCTCCTCCAGCTGCGCGAAGTAGGCGCGACGGGTGCGGATGGAGTCGCCGAGCACCCAGGCGAGGGCGAAGGGGACGGTCTGCAGGACCGCCAGGGCGATGTCGCCCGCGACGCCCGTCTGCTCGTTCGACCAGCGCAACTGCGCGAGAGGGGCCGCGCACAGACCGGCGACGAGCGCGAAGCGTGAGGCCCAGCGGGCACCCTCCACCGCGACCGTGTAGACGATCACCAGCATGGCGAAGTCGGCGGGCAGGATCGCGACGTCGGTGATCAGCTGCGCCACGCCGACCGCGCAGGCCAGCAGCAGCATCTTCTCCGGCATCCGGCGGCGCAGCGCGACCACGAGGCTCAGCAGCAGTGTGATCGGGCCGACGGCGGCCCACGGGCCGATCCGCTCACCGGCCGCCCCGCCCAGCACCGAAATCCCGAGGAGGACCACGGCCCAGAAGCCGTCGACCCACATCGGGTGCCTGCGGAGGAAGTCATAGAGGCGCTGCACGTAACCCAGCGTAGGGAAGCGCGATAGGTGCAGGGGTCAACCGGAGGGCCGATCCGCACCGGGCGCGCGTACTCCGCAAGGTGGAGTTGCGTTCGTTGTGTGCGCATAGCCTGGCCCGGTGACGGCACGGACGAGCGACGAGTGGCAGGGGTGGCGCGGGTGGCGAGCCGCGGCGCAGCACGCCCTGTACGCGCCGGGGGGCTTCTACCGGCGCGCGGAGGGGCCGGCCGGGCATTTCCGGACGTCCGTGCACGCGTCGCCGCTGTTCGCCGGTGCGGTGGCACGGCTGCTGTGCCGGGTCGACGAGGCGCTGGGGCGGCCCGGGACGCTGGACTTCGTCGACATGGCGGCCGGGCGGGGTGAGCTGACGAGCGGGGTGCTGGCCGCGCTGCCCGCCGAGGTGGCGGCGCGCACGCGCGCGTACGCCGTCGAGATCGCCGAGCGGCCCGCGGGACTCGATCACCGGATCGAGTGGCGGGCCGCGCCCCCGGAGGGGACGGCCGGGCTGCTGTTCGCCAACGAATGGCTGGACAACGTGCCCGTGGAGGTCGCCGAGGTGGACGCCGCCGGTGTCGTCCGGCTGGTCATGGTCCGGCAGGACGGGACCGAGCGGCTCGGGGAGCCGGTGACGGGGGCGTCGGCGCGGTGGCTGGAGCGGTGGTGGCCGCTGCCCGGTGAGGAAGGGCTGCGCGCCGAGATCGGCCTGCCCCGGGACGAGGCCTGGGCCGGGGCGGTCGCGACGCTCCGGCGGGGCCTCGCCGTGGCCGTGGACTACGCGCACACGGCGGGCGCCCGGCCGCCGTTCGGGACACTCACGGGGTTCCGGGAGGGCAGGGAGACCACACCCGTCCCGGACGGCTCCTGCGACATCACGGCCCATGTCGCCCTGGACGCGTGCGCGCTGCCCGGCGGCCGCGTGCTCCCCCAGCGCGAGGCGCTGCACGCCCTGGACGTGACCGGCGCACGCCCCCCGCTCACGCTGGCCTCCACCGACCCTGCCGCGTACGTACGTGCCCTCACGAGCGCCGGGGAGGCCGCCGAGCTCACCGCGCCGGGCGGCCTGGGCGACTTCGGCTGGCTGGTCCAGCCGGTCGGGATCACGGACCCCTTCCAGGCGTGAGCCCTACTTGTCGATGTCCCCGACCACGAAGAACATCGACCCCAGGATCGCCACCATGTCCGCCACCAGCGTCCCCGGAAGCAGCTCCGTCAGCGCCTGGATGTTGTTGTACGACGCCGAGCGCAGCTTCAGCCGGTAAGGGGTCTTCTCGCCCTTGCTGACGAGGTAGTAGCCATTGATGCCGAGGGGGTTCTCGGTCCACGCGTACGTGTGGCCCTCGGGTGCCTTCAGGACCTTCGGGAGCCGCTGGTTGACCGGCCCGGGCGGCAGCTCGGCGAGCCGGTCCAGGCAGGCGTCGGCCAGGTCCAGCGCGTTGTGCGTCTGCTCCAGGAGGCACTCGAAGCGGGCGAGGCAGTCGCCCTCCTGCCGGGTGACCACCTTCAGGGTGTCCTGGAGGTCGCCGTAGGCGAGGTACGGCTCGTCCCGGCGCAGGTCGAAGTCGACGCCCGAGGCTCGGCCGATCGGCCCGCTGACCCCGTACGCGTGCACGGCCTCCGGGGTGAGGACGCCGACGTCCCTCGTGCGGCCGCGGAAGATTTCGTTGCCGAGGACCAGGTCGTCGAAGCGGTCCATGCGGGAGCGCACGTCGGCGACGGCAGTGCGCGCGCGGGTGGTCCACCCGGCCGGCAGGTCCTCCTTGAGGCCGCCCACGCGGTTGAACATGTAGTGCATCCGCCCGCCGGAGATCTCCTCCATGACGTGCTGGAGTTCCTCGCGCTCGTTGAACGCGTAGAAGATCGGGGTGATCCCGCCGAGCTCCAGCGGGTACGAGCCGAGGAACATCAGGTGGTTGAGCACCCGGTTCAGCTCGGCGAGCAGCGTGCGCAGCCACACCGCGCGCTCGGGCACCTCCATGCCGAGCATCCGCTCCACGGCGAGGACCACGCCCAGCTCGTTGGAGAACGCCGACAGCCAGTCGTGGCGGTTGGCGAGCATGATGATCTGGCGGTAGTCGCGCGCCTCGAACAGCTTCTCCGCGCCGCGGTGCATGTAGCCGATCACCGGCTCGGCGTGCGTGATGCGCTCGCCGTCCAGGACGAGCTTCAGCCGCAGCACGCCATGGGTGGAAGGGTGCTGCGGCCCGATGTTGAGCACCATGTCGGTGCTCTCCGCGGCGCCGCCGATTCCGACCATGGTCTCCGTCGTAGGAGTCATGGACACAGTCTCTCCTACGTACGCTGGCCCCATGGATACGGGGAGTCCGCAGAACGCGGGGCCGGTGGGGCCGCAGGGCACGGTCGAGGCCGCCGGGGGTGAGCCGGTGGGTTCGCAGGGCACGGGCGAGGCCGCCGCAGGTGAGCCGGTGTGGATCGCGCTGCCGCCCGGCCTGCTGAGGATGCGCCGGCTGCTGCTGGTCGTCTGGCTCGGGCTGATCGCCCTGGCGGCCGGGCTGCTGCCGGGGCTGCTGGCCGGTCCAGCCTGGGCCGCCTTCGCCCTGGCGCCGCTGGCGCTGATGGCCTGGGGGTGGGTGATGACCGAGCGCAACTGGCGTTCCTGGCGGTACGCCGAGCGGGCCGACGACCTGCTGATCAGCCGGGGCGTGCTGTGGCGCGAGGAGACGGTCGTGCCGTACGGGCGGATGCAGCTCGTCGAGGTCACCTCAGGACCCGTCGAGCGGCACTTCGGGCTGGCCAGCGTGCAGTTGCACACGGCCGCCGCGGCGACCGACGCGACCATCCCGGGGCTGGACCCGGCCGAGGCGGAACGGCTGCGCGACCGGCTCACCGAGCTGGGCGAAGCCCGGTCGGCGGGGCTGTGACGGCGCCCGGGGCCGCGGAGGTCCCCGAGGCGACCGACGGGATCACCGAGCGGCGGCTGCACCCCGTCACCCCTCTGCGCCGCGCCTGGGCCCCGGTCGCCGTGCTCATCGGCTGGGCCGTGCACGACCCCGACGGGGCACAGCGCCATCTGACCCGGCTGACGACGACCACGCTGCTGATCGGTCTCGCCGTGCTCGTCCCGGCCGCCGCCCTCTACGGCTTCTGCTCCTGGTGGTTCACCCACTTCGCGGTGACCGGGACCGAACTGCGCATCCGTACCGGGCTCGTCTTCCGGCGCACCGCCCACATCCGGCTGGAGCGGATCCAGGCCATCGACGTCACCCAGCCGCTGCTGGCCCGGGTCGCGGGCGTGGCCAAGCTCAGACTCGACGTCATAGGCACCGACAAGAAGGACGAACTGGCCTTCCTCGGCGCGGACGAGGCACGGACGCTGCGGGCCGAACTGCTCGCCCGGGCGGCCGGTTTCGCGCCCGAGACCGCGCCGGAGGTCGGGGAGGCCCCGGTCCGGCAGTTGCTGCGGGTGCCACCCGGGGTCCTCGCCCTGGCGCTGGTACTGACGGGCGCGACCTGGGGATCGCTGGCCGCCGCGCTGGTCGTGCCACCGGTGCTGTGGCTGGTCACCCACAGCCTGTGGACGGTGCTCGCGGTCGCCCTGCCGCTGCTGGGCGCGGCGGGCGCGAGCAGCGCGGGGCGGTTCGTCGCCGAGTACGACTGGACGGTGGGCGAGTCGCCCGACGGGCTGCGCATCGACCACGGGCTGCTGGACCGGGCCCACGAGACGGTGCCGCCGGGGCGCGTGCAGACCGTGCGGATCGTGGAACCGCTGCTGTGGCGGCGGCGCGGCTGGGTGCGGGTGGAGCTGGACGTGGCGGGCTCGTCCAACTCCGTGCTGGTGCCGGTCGCTCCGCGCGCCATCGCCGAGGAGGTCGTCACAAGGGTGCTGCCGGGGGCGAGCGTGCCGGGGCCCGATGCCCTGTCACCGGCGCCACGCCGCGCACGCTGGTGTGTGCCGCTGTGGTGGCGCGGATACGGACTCGCCGTCACGGACGCGGTGTTCGCGGCCCGGTCCGGGCTGCTGCAGCGGAGCCTGGCGCTGGTGCCGCACGCCAAGGTGCAGAGCGTGCGGATGACGCAGGGGCCGTGGGAGCGGGCCCGGGGCGTCGCCGACGTGTGTGTGGACACGGGCGCGAACAAGACCGTGCGGGCGCGGCTGCGGGACGCCGGCGAGGCGCGCGAGCTGCTGGCGGCACAGGCGGAACGGTCCCGAACGGGCCGCAGGGCCGCACGGCCGGACCGCTGGATGGCGTGATCCACCGAGCACAAGGGCCTTTGACCACCGCGCACAGGGACCCATGACCGGCCCCGGAAGACGGGCCGCGCCCGGCGCAGGGCCCCACGGCCGGGCCCGCGGCACGGCCTGACCCGCCGAGCGCGGGGACCCACGCGGGGCCGCTGGGGTCCGGCCGCCGTGACGGCGAAGGGCCCCCGGCCGCGGCCGGGGGCCCTTCGTCGTAGTCGGGCTTCAGGACACCGCGCTGCGCAGCCCCTGTACGTCGATCTGTTCCGTCTCATCGTGCGCGGTCAGGTCGATGACCTGGCCGATGCCGCGCGACTCCTCGTCGGCGGGCTTGTAGCGGGCCTCGGTCTCGGCCTTGTGCAGGGCGAGTGCCTCCTGGCCGACGACATCGGCGAGGTCCTCGTTCTGCACGGCCTCCAGGGCCGCCGGGGACGTGCCGGCCTTCGTACCGAAGAAGTCGAACCCGCCCCCGGCCTGCGGACGCCGCACCGGCGACTGCGGCGGGACGGCCACGGCCGTCGGCACGGTGAAGTGCCCGGAACGCCGGTCCGCGGGCTGCTCGGCCCGCGCGGGCTCCGCAAGGCGGCCGGTCTCCCCGGCCGGCACGGCACTCTCGCCGTCCGCCACGGCCGCCTCCGCACGCGCCGCAGCCGTCTCCGCACCTGCCGCAGCCTTCTCCGCACCCGGCACGGCCGTCCCGGCGCCCGGCACGGATGTCTCGGCGGTCGTGCGCTCATGGTCGTCGGCCGTCCCGGAGTGCTCCTCCGCCTCGCCCTCCGACGCCCGCTCCGACTGCTCCTGCTCCTGCTCGGACTCCACGTCCAGCACGGGCTCGGCGTCCCCCGCGTCCTGCGCGTCCTCGTCCTTCGGCACGCCGTCGCCGTCACCGTCGCCGCCGCCGTCCGGGTCGGGAACCGTCTCGCCGTCCAACCGGGCGAGTGCCACCGCGGCCCGCAGGAACAGGCGGGACCCCTCGGGGGAGAACACGGCGGGAACCCCGGGCTCCTCCTCGACGGTGAGGGCGGCGGGAGCCTCGTCCGGCTCCGCCGGGGCCTTCGCCGCTTCCGACGCCCCCGCCGGCAGGGCGGCCCGCACCGGGGCGGTCGCCTCGATCTCGAGCACCCGGCGTTCCTCCAGGACGCTCGCGCGCTCGCTCTCCGACGTGGCGTACCGGCGCAGCAGCGCGGCGTGCTCGTTGCGCAGGCCGGCCAGTTCCGTGCGCTTGGCGCGCAGCCGCTGCTCCAGTTTCGCGCGCAGCTCGCGCGACTCCTCGAGGTCGGCCTCCAGTTCGGCGACCCGCTCCTCGAAGCGCCACTCGTCGCTCGCACGCGCGCGCGTGAGGTCGGCGACGCGCTTGCCCGCCTGGGTGTCCCAACGACGCAGCACGACCGCGCCGATGACCGCCGTCGCCGCGGCGGCCGCGGCCAGACCGCGGAGCACCATCGGCTCCGTGAACACCCAGGGCCCCAGGGCGCAGACGAGGGAGACGCCTGCGATCGCCGACGGGGGCAGCATCCTGTGCAGGGGCGGGGAATGGCGGTGACGTCCACGTGGCATGGCCAGAAACTTACCGCGCGTAGGCGAATCATGGTGACCCACCCCGCAAAAACAAAGCCACACCGAAACGTTCACACCACATCAGAACTCGGGGACAACCGGAATCGACCGCTCACCCAATTCCCAAGATCATTTTCAGAGGCCGTTCAGCCGCCCGCTCATCCACTCCAGCGCCGCCGGAATCTCACGCCGCCAGGTGTTGAAGTTGTGCCCGCCGCTTTCGAGGATGATCGACGAGATCCGCGTCCGCCCGGTGTCCTTCACCCGCTCGATGAACCGCAGCGTGTCCTTGTAGTCCTTCTCCCCCACCTTGCTGCTGCCGACCAGCAGGGACGTGTCGGGAGCGGGCCTGTGCGCGAGGTACCACAGCAGGTCCGCGTCATTCCGCAGCACCTTGTCCCCCTGGAACAGATCACCTGTCGTGGCGTCGATCGGCGCCTTGAAGTACGGCGACAGGCCCGCCCCGGCGGCGTACACATCGGGATGGTGCAGGGCGATCTTCAACGCGCAGTATCCGCCCGTCGAGTTGCCGATGATGCCCAGACCGCCCGGCTTTTCGGCCACCCTGTAGTGCGTGCGCAACGCGTCGGGGAGATCTCTCGCGAAGAACGACTCCGTCTGCGGACCGCCCGGGATGTCGACGCACTCGGTGTCCCGGGGCGGCGCCACCGTCGGCCGCATCATCACGAGGATCATCGGCTTCGCCCGGCCCGCCCGCGCCAGTTCCAGCGCCGTACGCGGATAGTGGAGCTTCTCGACCAGCGCCGACGCCGTACCCGGATAGCCCGTCAGCACGACGGCCGTGGGAAACCGGTGGGTGCGGTACCGCGGCTGGAAGTACTCCGGCGGCAGATAGACGTAGGCGGGCGAGGCGATGTGCGTCGTACGGCCCATGATGTCGACCTGCTGGATCCGGCCGCCGTCCTGCGGCGGCGCACCGGCCGACCCCGGCACCGGGCGCGAGCCGACCACCTCCAACGGGCCCCCGCCGGCCGGGTGGTCGACGACGACGCCCTGGTCCTTCTCCTGCCCGAACAGGTCCGCCCAGCTCGCGTAGAACCCGAAGGACTGGTTGGCGGCTAGGCCCACCGCGGCGAACAGCGCCAGCTGGGTGCCCAGCAGCAGGACGACACGCCCGCAGACGGCACGCCGGCTCCGCCGTGCCAGCCGCGGCCACAGCCAGACCGTGCCGGCGAACAGCAGCACGGCGGACAGCACCGCCGGCACCAGCACGTTGTTGCTCGTCAGACCCATGGGTTGATTACCTGTTCGCGCTCTCCGTCCCGGACCGCCCCGCGTGCACACCTTCGCAAGGGCTTGTCCCGGACTTTCCCGGACCTTTGATACGGCTTTGACGTGGGGAGTGAACCTCTCTCCCCGAGACACCGTCCTAGAGGGCGCAATGTCGCCGGATGCCCGAATCGGCACCGGATCCAAGGTCTCTCGCAGAACTACGGGATGCGATGTCTGTCAGGACAGATGAGGAAATGTCGGGTGGGGTTCCGCGCCGCGGCAGTGGCACGGCCCGCCCGGGCCTGATGAGCCGGATACCGCGCGGGCCACGCCCCGAGGCCGTCCCGGTCCTCGTCGGCAGAGCCTGCGCCCTGGTGGGCGTCCTGGACATCGCCGCGGGCGTCTTCCCCCGGTTCCGGCACAGCAGGATGCACGCCATCGCCGAGGTCCTGCCCGGCGCGCTCGGCCCGTTCGCGGCCGCCCTGTCCCTCAGCACGGGTGTGCTGTTGCTGCTGCTCGCCCACGGCCTCAAGCGCTCCAAGCGCCGGGCCTGGCGGGCCGCGGTGGCGCTCCTGCCGGCCGGGGCCGTCGCCCAGTTCACCTACCGGCACTCGCTCGTCGGCGTGCTGATCTCCCTGGCGCTGCTGGCCCCCCTGCTGCGCCACCGCGACCAGTTCAACGCCCTGCCCGACCCGCGCAGCCGCTGGAAGGCCCTCGCCAACTTCGTGCTCATGAGCGCCGGTTCGCTCGCGCTCGGACTGCTCGTCGTCAACGTCCACAGCGGACGCATCGTCGGCGACCCCAGCCTCGCCGATCGCATCACCCACGTCATCTACGGCCTGTTCGGCTTCGAAGGCCCGGTCGACTACCGGGGCGACACCTCCTGGACCGTCGCCTTCTCGCTCGGCGCCCTCGGGCTGCTCACCGCCGTCACCACCATCTACCTGGCCTTCCGCCCGGAGCACCCGGCCGCACGGCTCACCGAGGAGGACGAGGCCCGACTGCGCGTCCTCCTGGACAGGCACGGGCGCCGCGACTCCCTCGGCCACTTCGCGCTGCGACGCGACAAGGCCGTCGTCTTCTCCCCCAGCGGCAAGGCGGCGGTGACCTACCGCGTCGTCTCCGGCGTGATGCTCGCCAGCGGAGACCCGATCGGCGACGTCGAGGCCTGGCCCGGCGCCATCGAACGCTTCATGGACGAGGCCAGGGCCCACTCCTGGACGCCCGCCGTCATGGGCTGCTCCGAGACCGGCGGCGAGGTGTGGACCCGCGAGACGGGTCTCGACGCCCTCGAACTGGGCGACGAGGCGGTGGTGGACGTCGCGGATTTCTCCCTCGCCGGCCGCGCGATGCGCAACGTGCGCCAGATGGTCAAGCGCATCGAGCGCGCCGGTTACGAAACCCGGGTCCGACGTGTCCGTGATCTCGGCGAGGCCGAACTGGAGCGCATCCGCCGCGCCTCCGACGACTGGCGGGGCACCGACACCGAACGCGGCTTCTCCATGGCCCTCGGCCGCATCGGCGACCCCTCCGACGGCGACTGCCTCATCGCCACCGCCCACAAACAGGACGACCACCCGGGCCCCTACGGCGACCTCAAGGCGATCCTGCACTTCGTCCCCTGGGGCACCGACGGCGCCTCCCTCGACCTGATGCGCCGCGACCGCGCGGCCGACCCCGGCATGAACGAACTGCTCATCGTGGCCGCCCTCCAGGCCGCACCCCGCTTCGGCATCGCGCGGGTCTCCCTCAACTTCGCCATGTTCCGCGCGGCCCTGGCCCGCGGCGAGAAGATCGGCGCCGGCCCGGTGCTGCGTGCCTGGCGCGGACTGCTGGTCTTCCTCTCCCGCTGGTTCCAGATCGAGTCCCTCTACAAGTTCAACGCCAAGTTCCGGCCGCGCTGGGAGCCGCGCTTCGTCGTCTACCGCGCCTCGGCCGACCTGCCCCGCATCGGGTTCGCCGCCATGCAGGCCGAAGGCTTCGTCAACCTCGCCCTGCCCCTGCCGCGCTTCCTGCGCCGCCGCCGCACGGCCGCCCCGCGCCCCTGCGCCCACGGCACCACGGCCGAACGCGACGTCCGGGCGGCGTGACCCCGCCCCGACCGGGGCCGTCGCCCGGGCCGCAGCGCCGGGTGGGCCCCGCCGGGGCCTACGCTGAACATATGAACAACCAGAGCGGACGCGGGCGCGTGGCGGGCCTACCGGAACGGGACCGCTGCGCGGTCATGGGAGTCGTGAACGTCACCCCCGACTCCTTCTCCGACGGCGGCCGCTTCTTCGACACCACGGCCGCCGTCAAACGCGGTCTCGGGCTGGTCACCGAGGGCGCGGACCTGATCGACGTCGGCGGCGAGTCCACCCGCCCCGGCGCCACCCGGGTCGACGAGGACGAGGAACTGAGGCGCGTCATCCCCGTCGTCCGCGGCCTGGCCTCCGAGGGCGTCACGGTCTCCGTCGACACCATGCGCGCCTCCGTCGCCGAACGGGCCCTGGCGGCCGGCGCCGCCCTCGTCAACGACGTCAGCGGCGGCCTCGCCGACCCCCGCATGATCCCGGCCGTCGCCGACGCCGGCGCCCCCTTCGTGGTCATGCACTGGCGCGGCTTCCTCCAGGGCGGCAACGTCAGAGGCGAGTACGCCGACGTCGTCACGGAGGTCGTCGACGAACTGCACGCGCGCGTGGAGGCCGTCCTGGCCGGTGGCATCGCCCCCGACCGTGTCATCGTCGACCCCGGCCTCGGGTTCTCCAAGGACGCCGAGCACGACCTGGCCCTCCTCGCGAGCCTCGACCGCGTCCTCGACCTCGGCCACCCGCTGCTCGTCGCCGCCTCCCGCAAACGCTTCCTCGGCCGGGTCCTCGCCGGCCCCGACGGCCCCCCACCGCCCGCACGCGAACGGGACGCGGCCACCGCCGCCGTCTCCGCGCTCGCGGCGCACGCCGGCGCGTGGGCGGTCCGCGTCCACGAGGTGCGCGCCACGGCCGACGCCGTCCGCGTCGCCCGCGCCATCGCGAGGGCCCGCACGGCCGGAACCAGCGCAGAAGGAGCCCGGTGAGCGCCCCGCACACCGACGTCGAACAGGTCGAGGCCGCGAACACCGCCTTCTACGAGGCACTCGAGCAGGGCGACTTCGAGGAACTGGCGTCGCTCTGGCTGACCCCCTCCGACCTGGGCGTCGACGAGACCTACCACGACCCGGCCGACACCGGCGTGGTCTCCTGCGTCCACCCCGGCTGGCCCGTGCTCACCGGCCGCGGGGAGGTCCTCAGGTCGTATGCGCTGATCATGGCGAACACCGACTACATCCAGTTCTTCCTGACCGACGTGCACGTCTCGGTCACCGGCGACACCGCTCTGGTGAACTGCACGGAGAACATCCTCAGCGGCGGCCCCGCCCCCGAGGGCGCCGGAGAGGAGCTCGGCCCGCTCGTCGGGCAGCTCGTGGTCGCCACCAATGTGTTCCGGCGCACGCCCCAGGGGTGGAAACTCTGGTCGCACCACGCTTCCCCCGTGCTGGCCGAAACGGACGAGGACGAGCAGGACGACTCCCCGGCCTGAGTGGGTACGCGCCAGGAAGTGGTTGGAATCACCTACGCCCGGGTAGGGGCGGCTACCAACCTGTGCACCTACGGGTTCCCCAGGGGAAACGCTGGATGAATCCTGCCGGGCCCGGCAGCCGGCCCCCGCCCCGTGGCCCGGGCCCGTCCGCGCTCGCAGGTAGATTCGACCGAGGCCGGTGTGCCGACCGCACACGGCACCGACCGGCCCTGACCGACGATTGCAGGAGTGATTCGCGTGGATCGTGTCGCGCTGCGCGGCCTCAAGGCCCGCGGGCACCACGGTGTGTTCCCCGAGGAACGCGAGGAGGGCCAGACCTTCATCGTGGACCTCGTCCTCGGCCTGGACACCCGGCCGGCCGCGGCCGACGACGACCTGGCGAAGACCGTGCACTACGGCATCGTGGCGGAGGAGGTCGTGGCCGTCGTCCAGGGCGAGCCCGTCGACCTCATCGAGACGCTCGCCGAGCGCATCGCCCAGGTCTGTCTGCAGCACGAGGGCGTACAGGAGGTCGAGGTGTGCGTGCACAAGCCGAGCGCCCCGATCACCGTCCCCTTCGACGACGTGACCGTCACCATCACCCGGAGCCGAGTATGACCGCGCCCTTCATCAAGGGTCCGACCGACCCGACCGTACAGCCGGTGCCCGCCTCCGTCGTCGAGAAGGTCGACGCCGCCGACACGACCCTGTCCAACCCGAAACGGGCCGTGGTCGCCCTCGGCTCCAACCTCGGCAACCGGCTGGAGACCCTCCAGGGAGCCATCGACGCCCTGGAGGACACGCCGGGCGTCCGCGTCAAGGGTGTCTCCCCCGTCTACGAGACGGAGCCCTGGGGCGTGGACCCCGGCAGCCAGCCCGCCTACTTCAACGCCGTCGTGGTCCTCAAGACCACCCTCCCGCCGTCCTCGCTCCTGGAGCGCGCGCACGCGGTCGAGGAGGCCTTCCACCGCGTGCGGGACGAGCACTGGGGCCCCCGCACACTCGACGTCGACATCGTCTCCTACGCCGATGTCGTCTCCGACGACCCGCAGCTCACCCTTCCCCACCCCCGCGCCCACGAGCGCGCCTTCGTCCTGGCCCCCTGGCACGACCTGGACCCCGAGGCCCAGCTGCCCGGCCGCGGCCCCGTCGCCGGTCTCCTCGACGTCGTCACCCGTGACGGGGTGGCGCCCCGCGAGGACCTGGAACTCCGGCTGCCCGAGTAGCCGTTAAGGTCAAGACGGCCGCGAACCGGGCCGGAGAGCCGGGGGAACCGAAGGGACACCGTGAGAGAGCTGCGTATCCGGGTGCTGGCCGGCGTGTTCGTCGTGGCCGGAGTCCTGTCCTGGGCGGGCGCCCGCCTGTGGAACTCGGTCGGAACACTCCCGAGCGTCCCGCTGGCCGCCCCCATCGTCCTGGCCGTGATCGCCGTGGTCCTGCTGGCCACGGCGCTCTCGATCCGCGCCCGGCTCAAGGCCCAGCGCGAGCGCCGCCCCGAGGCGAAGGGCGTCGACCCCCTCATGGCCGCCCGCGCTGTGGTCTTCGGCCACGCCAGCGCCCTGGTCGCCGCCCTCGTCGCCGGCATGTACGGCGGCACCGGCGTCTTCCTCCTGGAATCCCTCGACATCCCCGCCCGCCGCGACCAGGCCATCTACGCCGGCTTCTCCGTCCTCGCGGGCATCGGCGTCATAGCGGCCGCCATCTTCCTGGAGCGCGTCTGCAAACTCCCGGAAGACGACGAGAACGACGGCACGGGCGTGGCACCGACGGTCTGACCACCGCCGCGGCTCACCGGGGCCGGCGGGCGAGATGCCCGTCGCCGAGGAAGCCGTGGGCAGGCGCCCGCAGGCGCTCGCAGGCGCCCGCCCACGGCGTTCACCGTCGGACTAGCGCGCCATGATCAGGCTCATGGCCTCGTTACGGGTCGCCGAATCACGAAGCTGACCCCGGACCGCCGAGGTGATCGTCTTCGCACCCGGCTTGCGGACCCCACGCATCGACATGCACATGTGCTCGCACTCGACGACGACGATCACGCCCCGCGGCTCCAGGATCTGCATCAAGGAGTCGGCGATCTGCGTGGTGAGCCGCTCCTGCACCTGCGGGCGCCGGGCATAGACGTCCACGAGCCGAGCCAGCTTCGACAAGCCGGTGATCTTGCCTTCGACGGACGGGATGTAACCGACGTGCGCCACCCCTACGAACGGCACGAGGTGATGTTCGCAGGAGCTCAGCACCTCGATGTCCTTCACCAGGACCATCTCGTCGTGCCCCAGGTCGAACGTCGTCGTCAGTACGTCCTCGGGCTGCTGCCACAGCCCCGCGAATATCTCCTTGTACGCCCGGGCCACGCGCGCCGGTGTCTCTCGGAGGCCTTCGCGGTCCGGGTCCTCGCCGACCGCGATCAGAAGTTCGCGTACGGCGTTCTCGGCGCGCTTCTCGTCGAACTCGCCGATCTGGCCATCGCCGTCCAGCGCCACGGGGTCGGTCATCTGGTGCCTCGTTCCTGTGTCCATCACGGGGCGGCCTGCGGAAATGGCGAAAAGCCGCGCCCCCCAGGCTAAAACCTGGGGAGCGCGGCATCCATTCCGGGGGCCGTGGGCCGGCCGGGAGAGCTCAGGTCAGCTCTCGGGGCGGTCCTCCGGGGTCCGCTCGGGCGCCGGGGCGGGCTCCGCCGCGGTGCTCTTCACGGTGGAAATGGCCGGCGTCGCGCCGTTGGCGCCGTTCGTCAGGGCCAGCTCCTTGGGGGAGAGGACCGGCGGACGGGTCGACGGCGTGCGGCGGGAGGAGCCGGTCCAGGCGGGCCTGGGCGGACGCTTGACGATCGGGGCGAAGATCTCGGCGATCTCCTCCTTGCCCAGCGTCTCCTTCTCCAGCAGCTGCAGCACGAGGTTGTCGAGGACGTCGCGGTTCTCGACGAGGATCTCCCACGCCTCGTTGTGCGCCGTCTCGATGAGCTTCTTGACCTCTTCGTCCACGAGCGCGGCGACCTCTTCCGAGTAGTCGCGCTGGTGGGACATCTCACGGCCGAGGAACGGCTCGGTGTTGTCGCCACCGAACTTGATCGCGCCGAGACGCTCGGTCATGCCGTACTGCGTGACCATCGCGCGGGCCAGGCCCGTGGCCTTCTCGATGTCGTTGGCGGCACCCGTGGTCGGGTCGTGGAAGACGAGCTCCTCGGCCGCGCGGCCGCCCAGCATGTAGGCCAGCTGGTCCAGCATCTCGTTGCGCGTGGTCGAGTACTTGTCCTCGTCCGGCAGCACCATCGTGTAGCCGAGGGCGCGGCCTCTCGACAGGATCGTGATCTTGTGGACGGGATCGGAGTTGGGCGAGGCCGCCGCGACCAGGGCGTGTCCGCCCTCGTGGTACGCGGTGATCTTCTTCTCCTTGTCCGACATGATCCGGGTCCGCTTCTGCGGGCCCGCGACCACACGGTCGATCGCCTCGTCCAGCATGTGGTTGTCGATCAGCTTCTGGTCGCTGCGGGCCGTCAGCAGGGCGGCCTCGTTCAGCACGTTGGCCAGATCGGCACCCGTCATGCCGGGCGTGCGGCGGGCGACGGCCGACAGGTCGACGTCGGGCGCCACCGGCTTGCCCTTCTGGTGGACCTTGAGGATCTCCAGGCGGCCCTGCATGTCCGGGCGGTCGACGGCGATCTGCCGGTCGAAGCGGCCGGGGCGCAGCAGCGCCGGGTCGAGGATGTCGGGCCGGTTCGTCGCGGCGATGAGGATCACGCCGCCCTTGACGTCGAAGCCGTCCATCTCGACGAGGAGCTGGTTCAGGGTCTGCTCGCGCTCGTCGTGACCGCCGCCGAGGCCGGCGCCGCGGTGGCGGCCGACCGCGTCGATCTCGTCGACGAAGACGATCGCCGGGGCGTTCGCCTTGGCCTGCTCGAACAGGTCACGGACCCGGGAGGCACCGACACCGACGAACATCTCGACGAAGTCGGAACCGGAGATCGAGTAGAACGGGACGCCGGCCTCGCCCGCGACGGCGCGCGCGAGCAGGGTCTTGCCGGTGCCGGGAGGCCCGTAGAGCAGGACGCCCTTGGGGATCTTGGCACCGACGGCCTGGAACTTGGCCGGCTCCTGGAGGAACTCCTTGATCTCGTGGAGCTCCTCGACGGCCTCGTCGGATCCGGCGACGTCGGAGAAGGTGGTCTTGGGAGTGTCCTTGGTGATGAGCTTGGCCTTGGACTTCCCGAAGTTCATGACCCGGGAGCCGCCGCCCTGCATCTGGTTCATCAGGAACAGGAACACGACCACGATCAGCACGAAGGGCAGCAGGGAGAGCAGGATGCCGACGAACGGGTTCTGCTTGGACGGCGAGACCGTGTAGCCGTCCGGGATCTGCTTGTCCTGGTACTTGTTCTGCAGGGTGTTGGCGATGTCCACGCCCTGGTCGCCGATGTAGCTCGCCTGGATCTTCGAGCTGCCCTCGACCTTCACGCCGTCCTTGAGCGTGGCCTTGATGATCTGCTCGTCACCGGTGGTGAGCTTGGCCGACTCCACCTTGTTCTGGTTGATCGCCTGGACGACCTGGCCGGTGTCCACCGTCTTGTAGCCGCCGGACGAGCCGACGACCTGCATCAAAACGACCACGGCGAGGACGGCCAGCACGATCCACATGACCGGCCCACGGAAGTATCGCTTCACGTCCATCCATACGGAGCGGTGCCGCCCCGTCCCTCCTGCCATAGTGAGTTTGATAAAGACTGTTCTTCGGACGGTACCCCAGCATTGTCACCTGAAGCCGCGTGGGACGGCTGGCGATCCGCCTACGCCTGCTCCAACGGCGGGATGCCCGCTGGGGTTCCCGATCACCGGCACGGCACTCCGGCCGGGTTCTCAGCCGCCGTACACGTGAGGCGCGAGCGTACCGACGAACGGGAGGTTCCGGTACTTCTCGGCATAGTCGAGTCCGTATCCCACGACGAATTCGTTGGGGATGTCGAAGCCGACCCATTCCACGTCGATGGCGACCTTCGCGGCCTCGGGCTTGCGCAGCAGCGTGCACACCTTGAGGGAGGCGGGCTCGCGCGAGCCGAGGTTGGAGAGCAGCCAGGACAGGGTCAGGCCGGAGTCGATGATGTCCTCGACGATCAGGACGTGCCTGCCCTTGATGTCGGTGTCGAGGTCCTTGAGGATCCGCACCACACCGGAGGACTGGGTGCCCGCCCCGTACGAGGATACGGCCATCCAGTCCATGGTGACGGGGGTGGACAGCGCCCGCGCGAGGTCGGCCATGACCATGACCGCGCCCTTGAGGACTCCGACGATCAACAGGTCCTTGCCCTCGTACTCCGCGTCGATCTTCGCGGCCAGCTCGGCCAGCTTCGCGTCGATCTCTTCCTTGGTGATGAGCACCTTCTCGAGGTCGGCACCCATGTCTTTCGCGTCCACCCGCATCACTTTCGGTCGTCCCACCGGCCGAGCGGCCCCTCCGCCGGCTGCGGGGAGGGGTCGTGCTTCAGCCTTGCCGAATCACCAGTCTGCCACCCTGCCGCCGGGCCACGACCTTGCCGGGGAGGTTGATGGCTCCCTGACCGCGCCAGCCGGTGATCAGCCGGTCGACTTCCTCGATGTGGCGGGCGAACAGCGAGCCGGCGGGCGCACCGGCCGCGATGGCGGCCCGGCGCAGGACACGGCGGCGTACGGCGGGCGGCAGCGCGTAGAGCTTGGCGCACTCCAGCTGTCCGGTGGCGTCGCGGACGGTGGCCTCGGCCTGGCCGGCCCAGGAGTCGAGGGCGTCGGCGTCGTCGCGGGAGAGCCGGGCCGTCCGGGCGAGGGCTTCGACGACGCCTTTGCCGAGGGCCTTTTCCAGGGCGGGCAGGCCCTCGTGGCGCAGCCGGGAGCGGGTGTAGGCAGGGTCGGCGTTGTGCGGGTCGTCCCAGACGGGCAGCGACTGGACCATGCAGGCCTTGCGGGCGGTCTGCCGGTCGAGTTCCAGGAAGGGGCGCCGGTAGCGGCCGCCGGCCCCCGAGACCGCGGCCATTCCGGACAGGGAGCGGATGCCGGAGCCCCGGGCGAGACCGAGGAGGACGGTTTCGGCCTGGTCGTCGCGGGTGTGGCCGAGCAGGACGGCGGCGGCGCCGTGGCGTTCGGCGGCGGTGTCGAGCGCGGCGTAGCGGGCGTCGCGGGCGGCAGCCTCGGGTCCGCCGGCGCGGCCGACGGTGACGGCGACGGAGTCGACGGGGTCGAGGCCCAGTTCGCGCAGGCGCTGGACGACTTCCGCGGCGCGGGCGTCGGAGCCGGTCTGGAGGCCGTGGTCGACGGTGACGCCGCCGGCTCTGACGCCGAGCCTCGGGGCTTCGAAGGCGAGGGCTGAGGCGAGGGCCATCGAGTCGGCGCCGCCGGAGCATGCCACGAGCACGAGCGGCGGCGGCTCGTGCGGGAGGGCGTGCGGGACCGCGGCGGGGGCGCGGTGGTGTTCGGTGAGGAGGTCGTGGAGGACGCGGCGTACTGCCAGGCGTATCGCCGCGACCGCAGGATGGGGACCCATGTCCGGTTCCCTTCATGAAGTTTTCGGGGGGTGAGCCCGAGTGCCGGTCACGCAGAGTGTATAGATGGTGACAGAACCGGGCCGTTCCCCGAGCATTGCACGCCTACCCCTGCCTCACGGTCCCTCGGACGGGTGATTGGAGGGGCGTTCGCCTGCCGTCGGCCGGTTTCCTCGCACGACCTTCCCGCGTGTTCACTACTCGGCCCGTCGATGCACCCGCGCGACCCAGTCCGCCGGTTTGGCGATCTCCGACTTGGTGGGGAGCGTGTTGGGCGAGGTCCACACGCGGTTGAAGCCGTCCATGCCGACCTCGTCGACGACGGCCCGCACGAAGCGTTCGCCGTCCCGGTACTGGCGCAGCTTGGCGTCCAGGCCGAGCAGCTTGCGCAGGGCGAGGTCGAGGCGGGATGCGCCCTTGGCGCGGCGCTGCTGGAACTTCTCGCGGATCTCCCCGACGGACGGCACGACGGACGGGCCGACGCCGTCCATCACGTAGTCGGCGTGGCCCTCCAGCAGGGACATCACGGCGGTGAGGCGGCCGAGGATCTCGCGCTGGGCGGGGGTCTGGACGATCTCGACGAGGGAGCGGCCGCCGTCGTCCTCCTCCGCCTCGGGGCGGCCCCCGGCGAGGGACTGGGCGGCTTCCCGGACGCGCTCCAGGACGGTCATGGGGTCGACGTCGGTCTCCTGGAGGAACGACTGGATTTCACCCTCGAGGTGGTCCCGCAGCCAGGGCACGGCGGTGAACTGGGTGCGGTGCGTCTCCTCGTGCAGGCAGACCCAGAGCCTGAAGTCGTGGGGCTCGACGTCGAGTTCGCGCTCCACGTGGACGATGTTCGGGGCGACCAGCAGCAGCCTGCCGCCGCCCGGCGCGTCGGAGGAGCCGCCGGAGGGGAGGTCGCCCGCGGCGGGGGCGAAGGTCTCGTACTGGCCGAGGACGCGGGAGGCCAGGAAGGACAGCAGCATGCCGAGTTCGACGCCGGTGACCTTGCCGCCGACGGCGCTCATGACCGCGCCGCCGGGGCTGGTGCCGCGCCGTTCCTGCATCTTGTCGAGCAGGGGTCGCAGGATCTCCCGGAACCCGGCGACGTTCGCCCGGATCCAGCCCGGGCGGTCGACGACGAGGACGGGGGTGTCGTGCCCCTCCTCGGTGCCCAGCCGGGTGAATCCGCGGACGTGTTCCTCCGAGGCCTTGGCATGCCGGCGCAGCTCCGCGACGACGGCCCGGGCCTCGTCGCGACTGACCTCGGGGCCCGGCCTCACGAGCCGGGTCGCGGTCGCCACCGCGAGGTTCCAGTCGACCATGCCGGTTGAAGCACCACCGATGCTCGTCATGCGTCAACCGTACGTGAGGGCCGCCTGCTGGGGCAGGGCGGCGACGGCCGGGCACCGGTTCGCCCCGGCCGCGGGCGGGTCACCGTCCGTCACCTGCAGCCGCACGCCGCCAGGGTGGTGGCGACCCGGTCCAGCGCCTTCTGGGACACCGTCGGACTGCCGGGGTCCGTGCCGGAGGCCATGAACGCGAACGCCAGCAGGCGGCCGTCCTGGTCGACCAGGGTGCCGGCGAGGGCGTGGACGCCCGAGAGGGTGCCGGTCTTGGCGCGGACGACGCCGGCCGCCCCGTCCGTGTAGCGGCTGGTCAGGGTGCCGGTGAAACCGGCGACGGGCAGGCCGGTGAGGGCGGGGCGGAACTCGGGATGGGCGGGGTCGGCAGCCTTGGCGAGCAGCGCGGTGAGGAGGTCGGGGGTCAGCCGGTCGGCGCGGTTCAGGCCGCTGCCGTCCTTGAAGGCGGCGCCCTTGACGGGGAGGCCGAGCTCGCGGAGCCGGGAGCCGATGGCCTTGCCGGCCCCGGCGAAGTCGGCCCGTTCGCCCGTGGCGATCGCCGTCTGGCGGGCGAGGGCCTCGGCGATGTCGTTGTCGCTGTTGGTCAGCATGCGCTCGACGAGGGCGGAGAGCGGCGGGGAGGAGACGGCCGCGAGGGTCTCGGCGCGGGACGTGGCCTTGGACGGACCGGGGCTCGTGGTCTTGACGCCGTGCGACTTCAGCAGGTCCCCGAACCGGCGGGCGGCGTCGGCCGCCGGTTCCTTCACGCGCTCGACCGGGCCGCTCGCCGAATCGTCCGTGCGGCCTTCGTCGGCCATCAGGGGGCTGACGAGGGCGAGGTTGGGGTTGTCTCCGATCGGGTGTTTTTCGTCGCCTGCGTAGAGGGTCGTGTCGTAAGAGAGGGTCACCTCGCGCACGCCCCGGTCGGCGAGCGCGGCGGCCGTCCGGGCGGCCAGGGCGCGCAGGCTCGCCGAGCCCCCGGTCTTCTCCCGGGCGGTGAGCGTGGGGTCACCGCCCCCGACCAGGACGACTTCCTTGGTGTCGGGTTCCAGGGCGGCGCGGGTGGTGAGGCGGTGGTCGGGGCCCATCGCGGACAGCGCGGCGACGGCCGTGGCGATCTTCGTCGTGGAGGCCGGGGTGAGGGCCGTGCCCGCGCCGGAGCCGAACAGGCGCCGTCCGGTGGTCACGTCCAGGACCGCCCCGGCGGGCCGCGGGCCGAGGGCCGGGTCCTTGAGCAGGGGGCGCAGGGCGTCCGCGAGCACCTTGCCGTCCGGCGCGGACTTGACGGTGCTGACGCCGCCGAGGCCGGTCAGCACGGGTCCGGCGCTGGGGGCGGGCCGGGGCCGGCCGGGCGCGCCGGGGGCGCTGCCGTGATCTGTGCCACCCGCGCGGCCCAGGGCCACTGCCCGGTCCCGCTCGGCCGTACGCTGACCCGTGGAGTCCCAGGGACCGGCGGCGGTCACCACACCGGCCGCCAGTGCGAGTCCGGCGGTGGCGGCGCCCGCGGTGTACTGCCAGGTCTTCGGCGGCATCACATGCGTGAGCTGCGGTTTCCCGGCTCGGACGAGCCGCGCGAGCCGTGGTTCGGCAGCCGCCGCGGCCCGGGCCAGGCGCGGTCGTACGGCTTCCGCGAGCCGCACCACGTGCGGTTTCGCGGCTCGCCAAGGCCTCAGCTCTGGCACGACCACCAGCCCCTTTCGCGATCACACACCTGCGTGAGGGACACTTAACCACCAGAACTATGTGTTGATCATGGAGGAGCCACCGGTGGAGTTCGACGTCACGATCGAGATTCCGAAGGGTTCGCGCAACAAGTACGAGGTGGACCACGAGACCGGTCGTATCCGCCTGGACCGGCGACTCTTCACCTCGACCGCCTACCCGACCGACTACGGCTTCGTCGAGAACACCCTCGGCGAGGACGGCGACCCGCTGGACGCGCTGGTCATCCTCGACGAGCCGACGTTCCCGGGCTGCCTGATCCGCTGCCGCGCGATCGGCATGTTCCGCATGACGGACGAGGCCGGCGGCGACGACAAGCTGCTGTGCGTGCCGTCGACGGACCCGCGCGTGGAGCACCTGCGGGACATTCACCACGTGTCGGAGTTCGACCGCCTGGAGATCCAGCACTTCTTCGAGGTCTACAAGGACCTGGAGCCCGGCAAGTCGGTCGAGGGCGCGGACTGGGTGGGCCGCACCGACGCCGAGGCCGAGATCGAGCGGTCCTACAAGCGTTTCAAGGACCAGGGCGGTCACTGACCTCCTCTCCTGGTGCTCACGGGCCGCACGCCTGCGTGTGCGGCCCGTTGGTCCGTCTGTGCGCATACTGAGGCTGTGGGGGGTACGAGGCTGACGTGTCGTACAGGGAGCGCCAGGCAGTGACGGACGCGGAGGACCGCAAACCGAAGTCGGACGAGGTGAGGAGCGCGTTCCTGCCTCCGGCCGGGACCGGCGTCGACGGCGACATGTCGACGACGTCGGAGTTCGCGATCCCCGATGGACTGGCTCTGCACAGAGCGGCCGGCGCGGAGTCCGAGACGACGTCCGAGTTCGCCGTGCCGCAGGGGCTGGACGTCCACGCGGCGCCCCCGGCGGAGCAGGAGGGGTCGGCGTTCACCACGCCGAGCACGTACAGCTCGAAGCAGGCCCCGACGGCCTTCACGCCGCCGACCGGGATTCCCGTGGTCAGTCTGACCAAGGACGTGCCCTGGCAGGACCGGATGCGCACGATGCTGCGCATGCCGGTGGCGGAGCGGCCCGCGCCGGAGATCAGCCATCGCGGCACCGACGAGAGCGGGCCCGCGGTGCCCCGCGTGCTCGACCTGACGCTGCGCATCGGCGAGTTGCTGCTGGCGGGCGGTGAGGGCGCCGAGGACGTGGAGGCGGCGATGTTCGCCGTGTGCCGCTCGTACGGCCTGGACCGGTGCGAGCCCAACGTCACCTTCACGCTGCTCGCGATCTCCTACCAGCCGTCCCTGGTCGACGACCCGGTCACGGCGTCGCGGACCGTGCGGCGCCGGGGCACGGACTACACGCGGCTGGCGGCCGTGTACCAGCTGGTGGACGACCTCAGCGACGACGAGACGGCGGTCTCCCTGGAGGAGGCCTACCGGCGGCTGGCGGAGATCCGCCGTAACCGGCACCCCTACCCCGGCTGGGCGCTGACCGGGGCGAGCGGGCTGCTGGCAGGTGCGGCCTCGGTGCTGGTGGGCGGCGATCTGATCGTGTTCGTGGCCGCCGCGCTGGGCGCGATGCTCGGTGACCGGCTGGCGTGGCTGTGCGCGGGGCGCGGGCTGCCGGAGTTCTATCAGTTCACGGTGGCCGCGATGCCGCCAGCCGCGATCGGGGTGGCGCTGACGCTCGGCCACGTGGACGTGAAGGCCTCCGCGGTCATCACCGGTGGGCTGTTCGCGCTGCTGCCCGGGCGGGCGCTGGTGGCCGGGGTGCAGGACGGTCTGACGGGCTTCTACATCACCGCGTCCGCGCGGCTGCTGGAGGTCCTGTACTTCTTCGTGGGCATCGTCGCCGGTGTGCTGCTGGTGCTGTACTTCGGCGTGCAGCTGGGGGCGCGGCTGAACCCCGACCAGGCGCTCGGGGCGTCTGACGACCCGGTGATGATGATCGGCGCGTCGATGCTGCTGTCACTGGCCTTCGCGGTGCTGCTCCAGCAGGAGCGATCCACCGTGCTGTGGGTGACGCTGAACGGCGGCGTCGCGTGGGTCGTGTACGGCGCGATGCACCTCGTGGGGGACATCTCCCCGGTGGCGTCCACGGCGGCGGCCGCGGGACTGGTGGGACTGTTCGGGCAGTTGCTGTCCCGGTACCAGTTCGCCTCCGCCCTGCCCTACACGACCGCGGCGATCGGGCCCCTGCTGCCGGGTTCCGCGACGTACTTCGGGCTGCTGGCGATCGCGCAGAGCGAGGTCGACGAGGGGCTGGTGTCGCTGTCGAAGGCGGTGGCGCTCGCCATGGCCATCGCCATCGGGGTGAACCTCGGGTCCGAGATCTCCCGGATGTTCCTGCGGATCGGGTCGGCGGAGAAGCGGCGGGCCGCCAAGCGCACCAGGGGCTTCTAGCGGTTGCCGGCGGCGGCCCCGCGGGGAGGCCGGTTCAGTAGCCGTTGTTGTAGGGCCCCTGCTGCGTGCCGTAGGGCTGCTGCGGCGTGCCGTACGGCTGCTGCTGGTTGCCGTAGGGCTGCTGCGGCTGTCGGCCGTAGCCCGGGTCCTGCGGGTACTGGCCGTAGTACTGCTGGTCGTTGTAGCCGTTCTGGTTGCCGTACGGGGGCTGCTGCTGCGGCTGGTGGTGGGGCGGCTGGTCGTCCGGGGTGATGCGGCGCAGCTGGGTCGTCGCGTCGTCCATCGCGGGGGGCTGCTGCCCGTGCCGCTGCTCGGGGGCCTCGGCCGCGGCGCGCTTCTTCTTGGAGCGGTCGCGCAGGTACTCGATGATGATCGGGACGATGGAGAGCAGGACGATCAGGATGAGGATCGACTCGACGTTCTTCTTGATGAAGCCGATCTGGCCGAGCCAGTAACCCGCGAGGGTGACGCCGGTGCCCCAGGCGACGCCCCCGATGACGTTGTACGTGAGGAACGTGCGGTACTTCATGCGGCCGGCGCCGGCCACGATGGGTGCGAAGGTGCGCACGATGGGGACGAAGCGGGCCAGGACGATCGCCTTGGGGCCGTACTTCTCCATGAACTCGTGGGCCTTGTCCAGGTTCTCCTGCTTGAAGAGCCTGGAGTTGGGACGGTTGAAGAGCTTCGGGCCCAGGAACTTGCCGATCATGTAGCCCACTTGGTCACCGAGGACGGCGGCGAGCACGATCAGGGCGCAGACCAGCCACAGCGGCTGCGTGATGTAGGTTCCCTCGGCCACGAAGAGACCGGCCGTGAACAGCAGGGAGTCGCCGGGCAGGAAGGCGAAGAGACCGGACTCCGCGAAGACGATGAGCAGGATGCCGGGCAGGCTGAACGTCGAGATCAGGTAGTCCGGGCTGAGCCACTCGGGGCCGAGCGCAAGCGTGGTCACGGGGATGTGGCTCCTGCTGCTGTGGGGTACGGGCGGAGGCTGGCTGCCTCAAAGTATCAACGCAGCCGTCATGGCCCAGGTTCCATGGGCGTACTCAGGATGCACTGTGCGCGGTCCCGGTCAAAGCTGTGAACCATGGGCATCGACGAATACGGCGGCGGACAGGGCCCGGAGCCCGAGGTTCTCGTCGTCACCACGAACGACGTACCCGGCTACCACGTGCGGGAGGTGATCGGCGAGGTCTTCGGCCTGACCGTGCGTTCCCGGCACGTGGGGAGCCAGATCGGCGCCGGGCTGAAGTCGATGGTGGGCGGCGAGCTGCGCGGGCTCACCAAGACGCTGGTGCAGACCCGCAACCAGGCCATGGAGCGGCTCGTCGAGCAGGCGCGCTCGCGGGGCGCCAACGGCATCCTGGCCTTCCGCTTCGACGTGACGGAGGCGGCGGACGTCGGCACCGAGGTGTGCGCGTACGGCACGGCGGTGGTCCTGACCCGGGAGTGAGGCACTCCCGCACTCCCGGGCACTCCCGGGCACTCCCGGACCGGTGTTCAGGCGTTGTGACGTGCCGCGTTCGCGACGATCGCGTCCCTGAGGTGCTCTGCGAGGCCCGGGCGCAGCGCCTCGTAGAACGCCTTGAACCGCTCGTCGGAGACGTATGTCTCGCCTAGGCAGCGGTGGATCTCGTAGGAGCACTCGTAGAACCACGTGCAGATGTGCTGCCGGTGCTCCTCCGCCAGGGTCATGGCCGCCTCGCCGGTGGGCGGCTCGTCCGCCGACATCAGGGCGCCGTAGCGCTCGCCCCAGTCGGCGGCCTCGGCCTGGATGCGCTTCCAGTCCTCCTTGGTGTAGCTCGCGGTGCGGCGCTGCGAGTCGGCGTACTCGTCGGTGTCGCCCCAGCGCTGCTCGACCTCTTCGGCGTACTGCTCCGGGTCGTTGTCCCCGAAGACCTCGAACCTCTCCTCGGGCGTGAGGTTGAGTCCCATCGTGCGTGCCTCCATGGCGTGCTCCACGGCCGCCGCCATCTTCCGCAGCTTCTCGATCCGGGCGGTCAGCAGTTCGTGCTGGCGGCGCAGGTGCGCGCGCGGGTCCGCTTCGGGGTCGTCGAGCAGCGCGGCGACCTCCTCGAGCGGGAAGCCGAGCTCCCGGTAGAACAGGATCTGCTGCAGCCGGTCGAGGTCGGCGTCGCTGTAGCGCCGGTGGCCCGCGTGGCTGCGTTCGCTCGGGGCGAGCAGCCCGATGGCGTCGTAGTGGTGCAGCGTGCGCACCGTGACACCGGCGAAGCCCGCGACCTGTCCCACCGAATAGCTCACTTCCGCTCCCTTCTTTCGCGCTCCACGGTCGGGCCTCACGTCACGTGAGGTGCAAGCGTGTTTCCCGTTTGTCCTCTTTGAGACGTTTATGGTGTGCGCGTGGTCCAGGATTCCGCGCAGCAGGCGCCCTCCGTCACCCCCGCGACTCCCGCCCGCACGCTCTTGCCGACGATCCTGCCCGCTCTTGCCGTGGGGATCATGTCCAGCCTGGTCCTGGTGGGGGTCGAGGTCGCCGCCGAGGAGCTCCAGGACGTGCTCTGGGGGCCGCTGCCCGCCGCGCTGGGGCTCGGCAGGTACTCCGTCGCATGGATGTTCGTGATGCTCTTCGCCACGGGGGTCGCGGTCGGGCTCGTGGTGTGGAAGGCGCCGGGGCACGCGGGCCCGGATCCGGCGACCGTCGGCCTCGACGCCCCCGTACTGCCGCCCGTCGTGCTGCCGGGGCTGGTGCTGGTGACCGCGCTGATGCTGGCCGGCGGGCCCAGCCTCGGCCCCGAGAACCCCCTCATCACCGTGAACGTCGCCCTGGCCGCGTGGCTGGGTGCCCGGCTCGTGCCGCGGGCGCCCGGCCGGGTCTGGCCGGCCCTCGCCGAGGCGGCGACGATCGGCGCCCTGTTCGGCACGCCGGTCGCGGCGGCCCTGGTGATCTCCGAGGCGCTGGCCGTGCGGGAGACCCGGGGACTGCTCTGGGACAACGTCTTCGCCCCGCTGACCGCCGGCACGGCCGGTGCCCTGACCGCCACCCTCATCGACCATCCGAGCTTCGACCTGGACCTGCCCCCCTTCGGCCGGCCGGGCTGGAGCGACCTGCTGGCGGCGATCGTGGTCGCGGTGGTGGCCGCGCTGCTCGGCATGGCCGCCGTGCGGGCCTTCCCCTACGTCCACGGCGCCTTCCGCCGGCTGCGCCACCCGATGCTGATGCTGCCGGCGGGCGGTCTCGTGCTGGGCGCCCTCGCCGCTCTGGGCGGCCAGCTGACGCTGTTCAAGGGGCTCGACGAGATCGCCGAGCTCGCACAGGACCCCGACAGCCGGTCGGCCGGGGAGTACGCCCTGCTGACGGTCGTGAAGCTGGCCGCGCTGCTGGTCGCGGCGTCCTGCGGCTTCCGAGGCGGGCGCATCTTCCCGGCCGTGTTCGTCGGCACCGCCCTCGGCCTGGGCGCCCACGCCCTGGTGTCCGGGGTGCACCCCTCGATCGGCGTCTCGGCCGCCGTGCTCGGCGTGCTGCTGGCCATCACCCGGCAGGGCTGGATCAGCCTGTTCGTCGCCGCGGTGCTGGTCGCCTCGCCGGGGATCATCGCCGTGCTCTGCATCGCCTCACTGCCGGCCTGGCTGCTGGTGACGGGCCGGCCGCAGATGCAGTTGCGCGCGGACGGCACCGCCGTCCGCTGACCCCCTCCCCGCTCCCTTTCGAACCCATCCGTGGAGGCACCCGTGCCGTTCAGCGAAGGCACCCCCCGCAGCGGCGACAGCCGCCTGTCCGTCAACCCCTTCTACGGCCCGGCCAACCCGCTCGGCGACATGGCCGAGGCCCCGCCCACGCACCGCCTCCCGGACCAGCCGATGGCCCCGGCGACCGCCCACCAGCTGGTGCGTGACGAGCTGATGCTCGACGGCAACGCCCGGCTGAACCTCGCCACGTTCGTCACCACCTGGATGGAGCCCGAGGCCGGCTTGCTGATGGCGGAGTGCCGGGACAAGAACATGATCGACAAGGACGAGTACCCGCGCACCGCCGAGCTGGAGCGGCGCTGCGTGGCGATGCTCGCCGACCTGTGGAACGCACCCGACCCGGCGAGTGCCGTGGGGTGTTCGACGACCGGGTCGAGCGAGGCGTGCATGCTCGCCGGGATGGCACTGAAGCGGCGGTGGGCGAAGCGCAACGCCGACCGTTACCCCGAGGCCCGGCCCAACCTGGTGATGGGCGTGAACGTACAGGTCTGCTGGGAGAAGTTCTGCAACTTCTGGGAGGTGGAGGCCCGGCTGGTGCCCATGGAGGGCGAGCGTTTCCACCTCGACCCGCAGGCCGCCGCCGAGCTGTGCGACGAGAACACCATCGGCGTCGTCGGCATCCTGGGCTCGACCTTCGACGGGTCCTACGAGCCGATCGCCGAGCTGTGCGCGGCCCTCGACGCACTGCGGGAACGGACCGGGCTGGACGTCCCGGTCCATGTGGACGGCGCGTCCGGGGCCATGGTCGCGCCGTTCCTCGACGAGGACCTGGTCTGGGACTTCCGGCTGCCGAGGGTGGCGTCGATCAACACCTCGGGGCACAAGTACGGGCTGGTCTACCCGGGTGTCGGCTGGGCGCTGTGGCGGGACGCGGCGGCCCTGCCGGAGGAGCTGGTGTTCCGGGTGAACTACCTGGGCGGCGACATGCCGACGTTCGCGCTCAACTTCTCCCGTCCGGGCGCGCAGGTCGTCGCGCAGTACTACACGTTCCTGCGGCTGGGGAGGCAGGGCTACCGGGCCGTGCAGCAGGCAGCCCGGGACGTGGCCACGGGGCTGGCCGGGCGCATCGGGGCGCTCGGTGACTTCCGGCTGCTGACCCGGGGCGACGAGCTGCCGGTGTTCGCCTTCACGACGGCGCCGGACGTGACGGCGTACGACGTCTTCGACGTCTCCCGGCGGCTGCGCGAGCACGGCTGGCTGGTGCCCGCGTACACCTTCCCGGCGAACCGGGAGGACCTGTCGGTGCTGCGGGTGGTGTGCCGCAACGGCTTCTCCGCCGACCTCGCCGATCTGCTCGCGCAGGACCTGGAGCGGCTGCTGCCGGATCTGCGCCGGCAGCCGCGCCCGCTGACCGAGGACAGGGGCGCGGCGACCAGCTTCCACCATTAGGGCCTGTCGCTTGGCTCGTGCCGGCGTCGCGGGGCGGCCGAGAGGCGCAGTCGCTCTCGGCCGACCTGATGCAAACGACCGGCCCTGGCGCCGGGCCGGGCGACGTTCTGCGCGACGGGGCGAACGTCGCCTGCCGCGGTACTGGACCGGGGCCGCGGGGGTCAGCGGCTGAGACGTCCGAACCGCCGTACCGCCAGCGGGAAGAACACCGCCAGCAGGGCCAGGGGCCAGGCGATCGCGGTCCAGGCGTGCCCGGACTCCGTGCCGGGCACGCCGAACAGGTCCCGGACGGCCGTGGCCGTGTGGGACATGGGGTTCCACTCGACGACCGTGCCCAGCCAGCCGGGCATGGAGCCGGGCGTGGCCAGTGCGTTGGAGAGGAAGCCGACCGGCCAGACCAGGATCTGCACGGCCTGGACCATCTCCGGCTTCCCCGCCACCAGGGCCAGGTGGATGCCGATCCAGAGCATCGCGAACCGGAACAGGAGCAGCAGTCCCACAGCCCCGAGCAGGGCCGCCGGGCCGCCCCCGGGCCGCCAGCCGAGCGCGGCGCCCACGCCGATCAGCACGACCAGGGCCATCGCCGACTGGAGCATGTCGGCGGCCGAACGGCCCACCAGGACCGCCCCGTTGGCCATGGGCATCGAGCGGAAACGGTCGATCACGCCCTTGTTGAGGTCCTGGGTGACGGCGAGCATCGTGCCCTCCAGGCCGAAGGCCATGGTGAGCGCGAGCATGCCGGGGACCAGGTAGTCGCGGTACTCACCGCTCACCCCGCGGCCGCCGCCGACGAGGTAGCCGAACATCAGCAGCAGCATCACCGGGAAGACCAGGTTGACGGCCAGCTGGACCGGCTGCCGCCCCCAGCGGGCGAGCTCCCGGCGGGTCATGGTCCAGGAGTCGGTCAGGGCGTGGGCGCTCACGCGGCCTCCTTCACTCGGTGGTCGTCCCCGGTGAGGTGCAGGAACACCTCGTCCAGCGTCGGGCGGCGCAGGGCCACGTCCTCCGCCTCGATCCCGGCGTCCCGCAGGGCCCGCACGACCCCGGAGAGCGCCTCCATGCGGTCGGTGACCGGGGCGCTCAGCAGCCGGCGGTCGACGTCGACGCTGATCCCGTTCAGGGGCAGCAGGGCGACGGCGGCCCCCAGTTCACCGGCGTCGCGCAGGACCACGTCGATGCGGTCGCCGCCGGTGCGCGCCTTCAGCTCGTCCGCCGTGCCCTCGGCGACGACCCGGCCGGCGTCGACGACGGAGATGCGGTCGGCGAGCTGGTCGGCCTCCTCCAGGTACTGGGTGGTGAGCAGGACCGTCGTCCCGCCGCCGACCAGGGAGCGGACGGAGGACCACACCTCGGCACGGCCGCGCGGGTCCAGGCCGGTGGTGGGCTCGTCGAGGAACAGCACCTCCGGCTCGGTGATCAGGGAAGCGGCCAGGTCCAGGCGGCGCCGCATGCCGCCGCTGTACTGCCGGACCGCCTTGCGGCCGGTGTCGGCCAGGCCGAAACGCTCCAGGAGTTCGTCCGCACGCGCCCGTGCCCCCCGCGCGCCCAGGTGGTGCAGCCGGCCGAACAGCTCCAGGTTCTGCCGGCCGCCGAGTTCCTCGTCGAGCGCGGCGTGCTGACCGAGCAGGCCGATGCGCAGCCGCACGGCGTAGGCGTCACGCACCACGTCGTGCCCGGCCACCTCGACCCGGCCGGCGTCGGGCCGCAGCAGGGTGGACAGGACCCTCACCAGGGTGGTCTTGCCCGCGCCGTTCGGGCCGAGCACTCCGTGCACCGTGCCGCGCGCGACCGTGAGGTCGAGCCCGTCCAGTGCCTTCTTGTCGCCGTACGTCTTCTGAGCGCCTTCGACGGTGATCGCCGGTTCGGCCACTGGGTCTCCCTCGCTAGTCAAACTTGACTACACCCTCAAGCTAAACCCGGACCCGCCATTCGTCAAACTTGATTAGTTGGCGTCCCCGGGATGCCGCTCCCCCGTCGCGTACGGGTTCTCCGCGTCCTTGGCCAGGACGCCGACGAACGGGTCGCCCTCGTCGGCGAAGGTGTAAGCGCCGCCCTCGATGCGCCCGATGAGACCGCGGGTCCACTCGGCCTCGGAGTCGGCCGTGTGGACCCACATGTTCATGATCTCGCCGATGTGCCCGAGCTGTCCGGGCCCCTCCTCGGGCACGTAGTGCTCCAGGACGGCGGCCCGCCACTGCTCGATCCGCAAGGTCCGCTCCTTCAGCAGCGCGACCGCCTCGGCCCGCGGCAGGTCGACGACGAAGCCGACGGCGGCCGTCTTCATGTCCCCGCGCTGGTCATAGGTGACCAGCGCCTCCCGCAGCAGCCGGAAGTACTCCTCGGTGCCCTGCCCGGTGACCTCGTACTCCGTGCGCGGCGGACCGCCGGCCGTGGACGGGGCGATCTCGTGCGCGTGCAGCAGCCCCTGCTTCGCCATCTGCTTCAGCGCGTGGTAGATCGAGCCGGGCTTGGCCGTGGACCACTCGTGCGCGCCCCAGTACTCCAGGTCGTTGCGCACCTGGTAGCCGTGGGCCCGGCCGTGCATACGGACCGCGCCGAGCACGAGGAGGCGGATCGTTGACATGCGGCCAAGGCTATGCCTCGGCCACCGCCCGCTGTTCCTCGGCCACCAGCTCGAAGGCCGTCCTGCCGTCCAGGGACTCGCGGATGATGTCGGCGTGACCGGCGTGCCGGGCCGTCTCCCGGATGAGGTGGAGGCAGAGCCAGCGGTGCGAGACCCGGCCGTCCGGCGGGAACCAGGGCTGGGCCGGCAGCGCGAAGGTGTCGTCGAGGCTCGGCACAGAGCGGATGTACGCCTCCGTCTCGGCGGCGACCTTGTCCCAGTAAGCCAGTTGCGACGCGACGGTCTCGCCGTCGACCAGCCGGAAGCACTCGTGCCAGTTGCTCTGGTCCCGCACCACCGCCGGCGGCTCCCCCTTGGCCAGGGAGATCCACATCTGCTCGACCTCGGCCACGTGCTTGATCAGCCCGGCGAGGGACAGCTCACTGACACTGGGACGCGAGCTCGCCTGCTCGTCCGTCAGCCCGAGCACCGCACGGCGCACACCGCCCCGCTGCTCGGCGATGAAGGCCAGAAGCGCTCCGCGCTCGTCGCCGTGAGCCTCCGCCGGAACGTGAGTGACCATGACCGCCGCCTTCCACCAGTCCGGGGGCCTCTCCCCCTGACACCTCAAAGCTACGGACCCTTGCGGTCAGGTGCTGTCCGCAAGGGCACGGGCGCGGTGAACGACGCTAGAACGGGAACCCGCTCCGGCCGTGCTGCACGGAGATCCACTTGGTCGTGGTGAAGGAGTCGAGCATCGTGTCGCCGTTGAGCCGGCCGATGCCCGAGTGCTTCTCGCCGCCGAACGGGACGATCGGCTCGTCGTGCACGGTGCCGTCGTTCACGTGGAACATCCCCGTGTCGATCTGCTTGGCGAAGGCGACACCCCGCTCCACGTTCCCGGTGTGGACGGCACCGCTCAGGCCGTAGGGCGTGTCGTTGACGAGGCGTACGGCCTCCTCCTCACCGTCGAACGGCACGAGGAAGGCCACCGGTCCGAAGACCTCCTGCCGCAGCAGCGCCGAGTCGGCGGGGAGGCCCGTCAGCACCGACGGCTCGACGAGGTTGTCGGTCCGGCCGCCGCGCACCAGGGCCGTGGCGCCCTCGGCGAGGGCCTGCTCGACGACGCCGGAGACGGCGTCCGCCTGCGAGGAGTTGATGACCGGGCCGATGACCGTCTCCGGGTCGCGCGGGTCGCCCGTCTTGAGGGTCTTCACCTTGGCGACGAACTTCTCGGTGAACTCGTCCGCGACCGACCGGTCCACGAGGACCCGGTTGGCGGCCATGCAGACCTGCCCCTGGTGGACGTACCGGCTGAAGACGGCCGCGTCCACGGCGTAGTCGATGTCGGCGTCGTCGAGGACCACCAGCGCGCTGTTGCCGCCCAGTTCGAGGACGGAGCGCTTGAACAGCCGGGCGCAGACGGTCGCCACGTGCCGGCCCACCGCGTCGGAACCGGTGAAGGAGATGACCTTGGGGACCGGGTGCTCGATGAAGGCGTCGCCGATCTCCGCGATGTCCGTGATGACGACGTTCAGCAGACCGCCGGGCAGCCCCGCGTCCTCGAAGAGCTTCGCGACCAGGGAACCGCCGACGATGGGGGTGTTCTGGTGCGGCTTGAGCACCACGGCGTTGCCCAGCGCCAGCGCCGGGGCGACGGACTTGATCGACAGCAGGAAGGGGAAGTTGAAGGGGCTGATCACGCCCACCACACCGACCGGCACGCGGTAGACGCGGTTCTCCTTGCCGTCCACCGGCGAGGGGATGATCCGCCCCTCGGGGGCGAGCGCCAGATGGACCGCCTCGCGCAGGAACTCCTTGGCGAGGTGCAGCTCGAAGGCGGCCTTCAGGCGGGTGCCGCCGAGTTCGGCGATGATGGCCTCGGAGATCTCCGCCTCGCGCTCCTCGATCAGGCGCAGCGCCTTCTCGAAAACCGCCCGGCGGGCGTAGGGGTTGGTCGCGGCCCACTGCTTCTGGGCGCGGGCGGCGGCCCGGTACGCCTGATCGACCTCGTCGGCCGTGGCTATGGTGATCGACGCGAGTTTCTCGTCGTCGTACGGGTTGAAGTCGATGATGTCCCAGGAACCGGTGCCCGGGCGCCACTCACCGTCGATGTACTGCTGTGCAAGGTCGGTGAAGCAGGACGACGACAATGTGATCCCTCGATCCCTAAGCAGACCCCTGATCGCGCCTTCACGATCTGATCACACGTCATCGTACTGATGTTTAAGGCGAGTTGAAGGGTTGCTTCAGGAGAGCTGGAGGAGGCCCCGCAGAAGGTCCCGGCTCTCCGAAGGCCCGGGGCTGTCGCTCTGGAGCTCCTTGAGCGCCTTTTCGTACTGGGCGACGTCCTCGGCCTTGTCCAGGTACAGCGCGCTGGTGAGCTGCTCCAGGTAGACCACGTCCGACAGGTCGGACTCCGGGAAGCTGAGGATCGTGAACGCGCCGCTCTCGCCGGAGTGACCGCCGAGACTGAACGGCACCACCTGGAGCCGCACATTGGGCCGCTCCGAGATCTCGATGAGGTGCTGGAGCTGGCCCCGCATCACCTGGCGGTCCCCGTAGGGGCGGCGCAGGGCGGCCTCGTCCAGGATGATGTGGAAGTCGGGCGCCCGCTCGTCGACCAGGTACTTCTGCCGCTCCAGGCGCAGCGCCACGCGGCGCTCGACGTCGGCCTCGCTGGCTCCTTGCATGCCGCGTCGCACCACCGCGTGCGCGTACGCCTCGGTCTGCAGCAGACCGTGCACGAACTGCACCTCGTACGCCCGGATCAGCGAGGCGGCACCCTCCAGGCCGACATAGGTCGGGAACCAGCTCGGCAGCACGTCCGAGTAACTGTGCCACCAGCCGGCGACGTTGGCCTCTTTGGCCAGTGACAGCAGGGAGGCGCGCTCCTGCTCGTCCGTGATGCCGTACAGGGTCAGCAGGTCCTCGACGTCTCGGGTCTTGAAGCTCACCCGGCCCAGCTCCATCCGGCTGATCTTCGACTCGGAGGCGCGGATCGAATAACCCGCCGCCTCGCGCGTGATGCCCCGCGCCTCACGCAGTCGCCTGAGTTGTGATCCGAGCAGCATGCGCCGCACCACCGATCCCGGCTCTCCCGCGCTCACGTTCGCCAGCCTCCCCAACGTCTTCAGGGGCCGCAGTCTGCCACTAAAACACTCCGAGCAGTACTCGTCCGGTTACGGAAACGGAATCGAGACGATCGGCGCTCGTGCGCGGAAGCAAGAAGAAGGCAAATGAACGGCCGGAGAGCGACGCGAAGATGACGGAAAAATTGGCCAACAAGCGGTACGGGACATCTCATTCCGGTCACGTGCACGTGCATCTGCCCTTGCATCTGCTGTACGCATCCGAAACCATGGTCCCGCACCACCGCCGCATCGCACCGACCGCGAATTCCCGGGAGTGCCTCGCATGGGGACGAATGGATCGACCATGCTCGAGCCGTTACGGCAGGGCCTTCCGCCGCTGGACCCCGCGGCCGTGTCCGACGCCGCCTCCTGCGCCCTTCCCGCCCGCTACGAAGCGGTGCGCGAGGCACGGCAGTTCACCCGCAGAACCCTCGACCAGTGGGACATGGGCGAGCGGTTCGACGACGTCTGCCTGGTGGTCTCGGAACTCGTCACCAACGCACTGCGGCACGGACTTCCGGCGAGCGGCGCGTGCGGCGACCGCGAGCCCCCGGTGCGCCTGCACCTGATGCGGTGGACCGAGCGGCTGGTGTGCGCTGTGCGCGACCCCAGTCACGACAGCCCGGTCGCCCGGGAGACCGACGACTTCTCGGCCGAGTCGGGCCGCGGGCTGTTCCTCGTCGACTCCTTCAGCGACAGCTGGGGCTGGCACCCGCTCGCGGGCGCGCTCAGCGGCAAGGTGGTCTGGGCGCTATTCCGGCTGCCGCCGGCCGGTACACGGCCGAAGGGGGAATGAGAAGACCGCGGCGCATTCTCGCGCCGCGGTTCTACGCGCGTCACCGCGCCCAACGCGCATATCGCCCGGACTCCGCCGGGACGCCGGACCGTCAGCCGCCGACCAGATGGTCGAACTCGCCGTCCTTGACGCCGAGCAGCATGGCCTCGATCTCCGCGCGGGTGTAGACCAGTGCGGGGCCGTCCGGGAAGCGCGAGTTGCGCACGGCCACATCACCGCCCGGCAATCGGGCGAACTCCACGCACGAGCCCTGCGAGTTGCTGTGCCGGCTCTTCTGCCAGGCCACACCGCGCAGCCCGGCGGCCGCCATCCCGTTGTGCACGTCGTACACGTCGTGGTCCACAGGTCGCTCCCCGGTGGTGCACTGGCTGGTGTGGCCATTGGTGCAGTGGTCAACTGACCCGGATCATAGCCCTGTTCATGTGCAGATGCATGGGCAGATGCACGTGCACGCGGGGTGGTCCCGCGGTTACAGCGTTGACGTCCGCTTTACCGAAGCCCCTCGTCTGTCTGACGGCTCTCCCTCGTCTCTCGTTCCCCGTGGCCTGCGGCGAAGTCGGCAGGGTCGGGGAGGTCCGGTGGAGGCGGAACATCCGCTCGACGGCGGAATGCGGCGGCCGCGCGGGCGCCGCACCCGGGAAGCGGGAGCTGAGACGCACGGTCCTGCGAAGGGCGTTCGACTGGCCGACCAGTATCCGGAAGACGGCTGTGGCCTGCGGGGATGGCGAGAAATGGGCCGGTCGCAGGAGGCCGGGGTCGTCCTCGCGGCCGGGGTCCTGCTCGGACCATCGCAGGACCCGCGCTCGGCCAACGGCACCGCCGACCCCACGCACCACCGTGCGCGTACCGCGCCGCCCGGCGCCCCGGGACGGCTCGCGGAATCACGGCCGCGCGGCCGCTCCGATCGTCCACGGCCCGGTCCCGGCACCCCGCCACGCGCCCCGCCACCGGACGGCCGGCGGCGGCCCGGCGGCGGCACCGGCGGAAGGCCCCCACCCGCCGAGCGTGGGGAACCTCACCCGGTCCGCACGGGCTCAGCGCGCGGTGTACGGCAGGAGCGCCATCTCGCGCGCGTTCTTGATCGCCTTGGCCAGCTGCCGCTGCTGCTGGGACGACACCCGGGTGACACGGCGACTGCGGATCTTGCCGCGGTCGGAGATGAACTTCCGCAGCAGGTCGGTGTCCTTGTAGTCGATGTACGTGATCCCCGCCTGATCCAGGGGGTTGGGCCGGTTCTTGGCGGGCCTGCGGTCGGGCTTGCGGGGCATGGGGTCAGACCTCCAGAAGGGTGTCGAAGGTGTGCGGCAGCCGTTGCCAGGCGTCGGGGCCCGCCGCGTACTCGGCGTCGGTCAGCACGCAGGACTCCAGCAGCCGCTCCAGGCCCTCCCGGTCGAGGCCGGGCGAGGTGAAGACCAGGTGCTGGCCGCGGTCCCCGTGCTCGGGGTGCCAGTCCAGCGCGGCGGCGGCACGGCGCACCGGCGGGACCATCTCCCAGGCCGCGTCCGGCAGGGAGGCCAGCCAGGGGCCCGCTCCCTCCACGCACAGGGCGCCGCCCGCCGCGTCCCAGTGGAACAGCGTGTCGGTCTTGTCGGCGAGCCAGAACCGGCCCCGGCTGCGGGCGGCCGCGCAGGTCAGGTCCTCCAGCGCGGCGTACAGCCGCTCCGGGTGGAAGGGGCGGCGCCGCTGCCACACCAGCGTGGAGACGCCGTGCGCGTCGGCCTCGGCGGGGAGCAGCGCGCAGGCCGGGTGCTGGGCGGCGGCGGCCGCCTCGACGTCGAAGCCGGCCAGGGCGGCCTCGGCCAGCGGGGAGAGCGGGCCTCTGCGCGGGGCCGGCATGGTCAGGCCGTCGCCGGCCCGGTCCTCGGGGGCACCCTCCCCGAGCGGGGCCCGGCGGGCCGTCGGGTGCAGCTGCGCGAGCAGCTCGCGGTCCTCGTCGTCGGCCTCCGGGGAGTCGGCGACCGCGAGGACGGGGGCGTACTCCAGCTGGCGCGCGAAGGTGTCGGCGATCGTGCGCTGGTCGGTGGCGGCGGCCGCGAGACCGGCGTCGGCGAGGTCGTCGCCGTTGCCGAGGCAGGGCAGGACCAGGGCCGGGTCGACGGCGGTGATCACGCCGGTGACGGTGAGCCCGCCCGCCGTGACGACCTCGGCCATGGCCTTGGGCTCGACGGAGTCCCACAGCTCGACGACGGCCAGCCGGGTGACCCCGGCGTCCCGCAGCCGCTCCAGCTCCGGCACCAGGTCCTCGCGCAGGGCGCAGCACGCGCAGTCGTTGACGAGCGGCGCCTCCCCCGCGTCGAGGACACCGGAGGCGTCCCTGATGGTCCGTACGACCGTGCCGGCGGCGGCCGTCGCCAGGTCGTGGTGGAGGGCGACGCTGCCGGGGACGTCGGCGAGCAGCCGTGCGACGGCCGCCCGGCGCGCGTCGGCGTGCAGCCCGCCGACGATCACGACGGGGAGAGCGGGAGGGACAGCCACGGGGTCAGCCCTTCTTTCCGTACCGGCGCTCGAAGCGCTCCACGCGCCCGGCGGTGTCCAGGACGCGGGCCGTGCCGGTGTAGAAGGGGTGGCTCACGTCGGAGATCTCGACGTCGACGACCGGGTAGGTGTTGCCGTCCTCCCACTCGACGGTCTTCTCGCCCGCCGTGGCGGAGAGGGTCGAGCGGGTGAGGAAGGCGTAGCTCGCGGCCCGGTCGCGGAAGACGACGGGGCCGTACTCCGGGTGGATTCCCTGTCGCATGGTCAGCGCTCCTCTCGGAAGTCGACGTGGCGGCCGGCGACCGGATCGAACTTGCGCAGGATCATGCGGTCCGGGTCGTTGCGGCGGTTCTTGCGGGTCACGTAGGTGAAGCCGGTCCCGGCGGTGGACCGGAGCTTGATGACCGGCCGGAGTTCGTTGCGTGCCATGCCGCTATGATACTGAAAATGAAATCCATTTCCACTTCCTGAGCAGAGAGGTACGTCACCACCCATGTCCGCGCACTGCATGCTGACCGGCACCCGGCCGGGCTTCGGCAACCGCATCTCCCACTCCCACCGGCGCACGTCACGCCGGTTCGACCCCAACATCCAGTCCAAGCGCTACTGGCTGCCGAGCGAGGGCCGGCATGTCCGGCTCCGGCTCAGCACCAAGGGGATCAAGACCGTCGACACGATCGGCATCGAGGCGGCCGTCGCACGGATCCGCGCCCGGGGAGTGAGGGTCTGATGGCGAAGAAGAGCAAGATCGCGAAGAACGACAGGCGGCAGGAGGTCGTCGCGCGCTACGCCGCCCGGCGGGCCGAGCTGAAGGAGATCATCCGGCGGCCGTCCTCGACCGAGGCCGAACGGCTCGCCGCCCGGGCGGAGCTGCACAGGCAGCCGCGTGACGCGAGCGCCACACGCGTGCGCAACCGTGACCAGGTGGACGGCCGGCCGCGCGGCTACTTCCGGGCGTTCGGGCTGTCCCGGGTGGGTCTGCGGGAGCAGGCGCACGCGGGGTATCTGCCCGGGGTGCGCAAGTCGTCCTGGTGAGAGGCGTTTGTGAAGCCTCTTGACGGGCCCTGGTAGCTTGCTGCGG
This sequence comes from Streptomyces sp. NPDC101110, assembly GCF_044759525.1. Lineage (NCBI taxonomy): Bacteria > Bacillati > Actinomycetota > Actinomycetes > Kitasatosporales > Streptomycetaceae > Streptomyces > Streptomyces sp. NPDC101110. The sequence continues at coordinate 84,991 of NZ_JBIVZM010000019.1, forward strand.
TCGTTCCGGCCAGGAGGCCGGCCGGTGCCGTCCGGGCCGGTCGGCCGGCTACAGCTTGGGGGCTTGCAGTGACTTCGGTGATCTTCTCGCGCCGTTCCGGCGCCGTGCGCGCCGCGGCGGCGGCCGCGGGGCTGGCGGGCGTGCTCGTGCTGAGCGCGTGCAGCAGTGACGGCGACTCGGGTGACGACTCCGCCGCCGGCCCGACCCCGTCGTCCTCGGCGTCCGCCGGCGAGGACGGCGGCACCGGGGCGGGTTCCGGCTCCGGGGAGTCGGCCGGTGGCGCACTGGCGGGAAGCTGGCTTGCGACGACCGACGGCAAGGCCGTGGCCCTAGTGATCACCGGCAAGCAGGCCGCGCTGTTCGGCACCGGCGGCAGCGTGTGCAGTGGCACCGCGGGCGAGGAGTCCGGGATGCGGATGATCCGCCTGAAGTGCACGGACGGCTCCAAGGACCGGGCGACCGGCATGGTCGACTCGGTGAACGGCAGCAGCCTGAAGGTCACCTGGGAGGGCGGCCTCGGTACGGAGACCTACACGAAGGCCGAGGGCGGAAAGCTGCCGACGGGCCTGCCGACGGCGAGCCTCGGCTGACACCGGCATAGTGGGGACGGGCCGCGGATCGCCTGAGGGCACCGCGGCCCGCCCGGCGTTCGGGGGAATCGGAGGGGGCGCGTGGGCGGGCCGTGTGCGCGTGCGTGATGATCCAGGGGCCCGATGCCGCTTTCGTTCGACACGTCCAGAGGACCTCATGCGCACCTACCCCCTCACCCTGGCCGCCGCCCTCGCCGCGACGGTCCTGCTGACCGGCTGCAGCGACGACACGTCCGGCGGCGACGACGTCAAGAACGCGGACCGGCCCGGCGACTCGGCCTGCGCGCTCGGCGACATGGGCGTCGAGGTCGGCGCCGCCGCCGCCCCGGCCGCGGGGGACACCGGAACGGTCACCGTCACGCTCACCAACAAGGGCGAGCAGTGCACGCTGAAGGGCTTCCCCGGCGTGGACCTGCTGGCCGACGGCAAGACGACATCCGTCGTCCCGGACGAGGGCGCGAAGGCCCAGTCGCTGACCCTCGCGAAGGGCGGCACGACGTCCTTCACCCTCACCTACGTCCGGGGGGAGGCGGGCTCCGCAGAGAGTCTCGACGTGCACAAGGCGTCCTTCACCCTGCCCGGCGACACCAGGACGGCCCACGAGCTGAAGTGGTCGTACGGAGAGGTCGCGTGGGCGTCGGACGATAAGCCCTCGGTGAGCGGCTTCGAGACCTCGGGCGACTGAGCGGCAGGGCATGACGGCACGGTCGGCGCCGAGGGCGCAGGCGGTGCCGACGGCGGCTCAGCGCAGCGGCGGCCGGTGCCGGACCTGGGCCCGGTCGGCCGCCTGCGCCCCCTGCGTCCAGCCCGCCGCGTCCCGCACCCCGCGCAGCCGGGTCGTGGTCGTCTCCGGGAACATCCGGTCCAGCCGCCCTGCGACGGCGACCTCGCGGGAGGCGAGGACCGGAAGCAGGTCGTCGGTCACCTGGGCCTCTGCGGCTGCCGCCAGCCGGGTGCCTGTGCGGTGGGCGTAGGCCGCGAGGAACGACTGCCGGAACGTCTTGGTGCGCTTGCGGCCACCGGCCCTCTGTGCGGCCTCCGCCTTGGTCATCGCGGTCGTGGCCTGTACCAGGAGTGAGGTGTAGAGGAGTTCGACCGCCTCCAGGTCGGCCTCGAAGCCGACGACGGTGGAGAAGCCGAGGGGTTCGTTCCACACGGCGCGGCAGTGGTTGGCGCCGGCGACTGCGTCCAGCAGCACCGCCTTGGCCTGCTCGTACGGCGGCTCGACCCCGATCCGGCAGGCCCCGGGGGTGTCCGGCGAGGGTGCCTGCGCCGCGAGCAGCGCCTCGTCGACGCTGTGCCGGGCCATCAGCTCCTGCGCCTTGGCGCTGAGCGCCTCCGCCTCCTCCGGGAACCCGGTCGCCTCGGCCTTGGCCAGCAGGGCGCGGATGCGGGTGAGCATGCGCGACTCGGGTCTCGCCCGGCCGGGTTCCGCTCCGGGCGCCTCGTCGAGGGGCTCCAGGGCCGGCAGTCGCACCAGCAGGCGGTACAGCTCCAGCACGGCCGTGACGTGCGAGAAGCGGTCGGTGCGGGGCGGGGCGGCGGCGGGAAGCTCCGCGAACTGCGCGTCCCAGCGGCGGCCCCGGGGCACGTCGTCGGGTGCCTGGGCGCGGATCAGCGCGGCCACGAGGAGTACGTGCGCGTCGTGCAGCTCGCGCCGCACGATCCGTACGACGTCGGCCGGCTGCCAGCCGCGCCGCCAGGCCGCTGCCACGAACTCCTTTCCACGCCGGTCGAGTTCGGCGTCCGCCGCCGGGTCGGATGCGAGCAGGGACGCGCCGGTGTCGAGGGCCCTCTCGCCGGTCTCATAGAGGGCCGCTGCGAACGCGCGGTCGACGGTGCTGGACGTACTCACGGGCCGATGGTGCCACGCGGGAGCGACCGGCCAGGAACCTCCGCCACCTCAAGGGAATGTCAACTCGCTGTTGACATCCGATCGGATCCCTCTGCCCCCCCGCAGGTGTCAACTCGCGGTTGACACTCTGGGGGGCGCAACCTACGGTTGACACATGACGAACCCCGAGACCACGTCATCCATCCGTCTCGACGACCTCATCGCGGCCATCAAGAAGGTCCACGCGGAGCCGCTCGACCAGCTCCAGGACGCGGTGATCGCCGCGGATCACCTGGGCGACGTAGCCGACCACTTGATCGGCCACTTCGTCGACCAGGCCCGGCGCTCCGGTGCGTCCTGGACCGACATCGGCAAGAGCATGGGCGTCACCCGGCAGGCCGCCCAGAAGCGGTTCGTGCCGAAGGAGTCGGCCGACCTCGACCCCGGCCAGGGCTTCAACCGGTACACGCCCCGGGCCCGCAGCGTGGTCATGGCGGCGCACAACGCCTCCAAGGCCGCGCACAACGCCGAGGGCCTGCCCGAGCATCTCGTCCTCGGACTGCTGGCCGAACCGGAGGGACTCGCCGCGAAGGCGATCACCGAACAGGGCGTCTCCCTCGACGCCGTGCGCGAGGCGGCCACGGCGGCACTCCCGCCGGCCGTCGACGACGCCCCGGAACTCGTGCCCTACGGCCAGGCCGCCAAGAAGGTCCTGGAGCTCACCTTCCGCGAGGCCCTGCGCCTCGGCCACAACTACATCGGCACCGAGCACGTCCTGCTCGCTCTGCTGGAGCACGAGAACGGCCAGGGCGTCCTCAGCGGCCTGGGCATCGACAAGGGGCACACCGAGCGGTACGTCGCCGGGGCGCTGAAGAAGTTTACGCAGACGCAGAAGACCGAAGCGGGCGAATCCTGAGGGGCGCCGGCGACTGTGCGGGCGAATCCTGAGGGCGCCGGCGACTGTGCGGGCGAATCCTGACGGCGGCGGCGAACCTGCCGGATCCCGAGCGCCGTCGGCGGCCCGCCGAACGGATCCAGACCGGCGTCGGCGAACCTGCCGACCGGATCCGGGCGGGCGTCGGCGAACCTGCCGACCGGATCCAGGCGGGCGTCGGCGGACCTGCCGACCGGATCCAGACCGGCGTCGGCGAACCTGCCGTCGGGTGAAGCCTGACCGTCCTCCGTGAACGTGCCGGACGATCCTGGGCGGTGTCGGGTCGGGGGCATTGTCAGACCCCCCTGGCAGACTCGCAGCATGGCCGACCGGTGGGCGCTCGCACCGGCCGAGGACGGTGGCGTGGACGTCGCCCCCCTCGGCCCGGACGGGCTGCCCTCCGGCCCGGTGTGGCGGGAGCCCGGTCCCGCCGAGGCCGTGCGGAGCCGTCCCGGCGTCACGCGGTGGGTGTGGCAGTCCACCGCCGAGGTCTACCCGCGTCTGCTCGCCACGGGGGTGCGAGTCGAGCGGTGCTACGACATCGAGGCCGCCGAGACACTCCTCCTCGGCCACGAGGGGCGGTACGGGGAACCACGCTCGGCCGGGGCCGCCCTGGCCCGGCTGCGCGGCGGCCCCGTACCGCCCGATCCGCCGCAGCGGTCGGCAGAACCGGGCGCCCAGTCCTCCCTGTTCGAGCCGCAGGGCGTCCACCTGCCCCTGTCCGACCTCCTCGCGGTCTACGCCGAGCAGCAGCGGCGGCACACGAGCGCCGAGCACCCCGACCGCATGCGGCTGCTGACGGCCGCCGAGTCGGCGGGCATGCTGGTGGCGGCCGAGATGAACCGGGCCGGACTGCCCTGGAGCACCGAGGTGCACCGGGCGCTGCTGCAGGACCTGCTGGGCGAGCGGTACGCGGGCGGCGGCGAGCCGCGCCGGCTGGCCGAACTGGCCGAGGAGGTGTCCACCGCGTTCGGCCACCGGGTCCGCCCCGACCTGCCCGCCGAGGTGGTCAAAGCCTTCGCGCGGGCCGGCATCAAGGTCTCCTCGACCCGCAAGTGGGAGATCGAGACGATCGACCATCCGGCGGTGAAACCACTGCTGGAGTACAAGAAGCTGTACCGCATCTGGGTCGCCCACGGCTGGTCCTGGCTCCAGGACTGGGTCCGCGAGGGCCGCTTCAGACCCGAGTTCCTCGCGGGCGGCACGGTGACCGGTCGCTGGGTGACCAACGGCGGGGGCGGGCTGCAGATCCCCAAGGTGATCCGGCGGGCCGTGGTCGCCGACCCCGGCTGGCGGCTCGTCGTCGCCGACGCGGACCAGATGGAGCCGCGCGTCCTCGCCGCGATCTCCCGCGACCCCGGCCTGATGGAGGTGGCGGGGCGGGAGACCGACCTGTACCAGTCCGTCTCCGACCGCGCCTTCTCCGGCGACCGCGGCCAGGCCAAGCTCGCCGTGCTCGGCGCGGTGTACGGGCAGACCTCCGGGGACGGCCTGAAGAACCTCGCCGCGCTCAGACGCCGTTTCCCCAGAGCCGTGGCGTACGTCGACGACGCGGCCCGGGCCGGTGAGGAGGGCCGGCTCGTGCGGACCTGGCTCGGCCGGACCTGCCCGCCGGCGGCCCGGGGGACGGACGACGCGACCGAGGAGGCCGGCATCCCGCCGGGCGATGCGGACCAGCCCGACGACAGCGTCGCGTGGGTGCCGGGCTACGCCTCCACCAACGCCCGCGCCCGCGGCCGCTTCGCCCGCAACTTCGTCGTCCAGGGCAGCGCCGCCGACTGGGCGTTGCTGCTGCTCGCCGCGCTGCGCCGGACCTGCGCGGAGCTGGCGGCCGAACTGGTCTTCTTCCAGCACGACGAGGTGATCGTGCACTGCCCCGAGGAGGAGGCGGAGACGGTCGTGGCGGCCATCCGCGAGGCGGCGGCCCTGGCCGGGCGGCTGACCTTCGGGGAGACGCCGGTGCGGTTCCCGTTCACGACGGCGGTGGTGGAGTGCTACGCGGACGCCAAGTGATCAGCCGCCACGTGATCAGCAGCCAATCAGCAGCCACGTGATCAGCCACCAAGTGATCAGCCGCAGGACGCCAGGAGCTCGCGCAGTTCCGTGACCACCGCCCACTCGTCCGTCCCCTCCAGCGCGGCGAGCGCCGAGCCCCACTCCTCGCGCGCCTCGCCGACCTCCCCCCGCTCCCGCAGCAGCAGCCCGTGCTGGTGGCGGGCGAGACCGGCGGTGCAGCGGTCGTCGCGGGCGTCGGCCCGGCCGAGCAGCTCGGCGCACTCGCTGGCGGCCCGCCGGCTACGGCCCAGCAGGCGCAGGGCCCGGACGAGGCCGAGCCGGGTCCGGGACTCGCCGTACCAGTCGCCGTGCCCGCCGAGGATGCGCAGGCTCTCCTCGAAGTGCGGGACGGCGGCGGCCGGCTGCCCCAGCCGCAGATGGGCGTACCCGATGTTGCAGTGCGCGGCGTGCCGCACGATCACGGCGCCGATCTCCTCCCCGAGAGCGAGCGAACGCCGGTGCTGCTCGATGGCGGCCCGGGGGTCGGTGGGCTCGACGAGGTTGCCGAGGTGGCTGTGGGTGATGGCTTCGCCGTAGGGGTCGTTCAGCCGCCGGGCGTACTCCAGACTCCGTGTCAGCGCCTCGCCCGCCTCGGTGCGCCGGCCCAGCCCGTCCAGCAGCAGGCCCCGGTTGTTCAGGCAGCGGCGGATCCAGGAGGTGTGGTCCAGCCGCCGCCAGAGGGTGAGCGCCCGGTCGTTGAGGGCGAGGGCCTCGCTGTGCCGGCCGGTCAGGAAGTGCAGCCCGCCGAGGTCGGCCAGGGCGTACGCTTCCGCCGCCGTGTCTCCGAGCCGCCGGGCGACCCGGAGGCCGGCCTGCCCGAGCACCTCCATCTCGGCGATGCGGCCCCGGCGGTGCGCGTACGGGGAGATCAGCCGGACGAGCGTGGAGACCAGGCCCGCGCGCCGCTGCGAGGCTGCGTCCGCGTACCGCTCGACCAGGGCGACGACGTTCTCCAGCTCGCCGTCTCCCCAGGCGAAGGCCTCCTCGGGGCCGGCGAAGGGAGTGACCGTGGCGACCCGGGCCGCATGACCGCCGGGCTGACTCGCGGTGGGCCGGAGGCGGTCGTCCCGGTCGAGGCCGGGTTCCACGATCGCGGCGAGGACGCGCTCGGCGACGGCGGCGTACCAGTGCAGCGCCGTGTCGGCGAGGTCCACGGCGCCGGCGGTGTGGACGGCCCCGTGCTCCGCGGCCCGCTCACGGGCGAAGTCGCGCACCAGGCCGTGCGGCGCGTAGCGGCCGTACGTCGTCTCCTCCAGCAGGGCCACGTCGAGGAGACGGTCCAGGGCGTCCTCGGTGCGGGGTTCGCCGATGCCGGTGAGACGGGCGAGAAGAGGGGCGCCGTACGTGGGCAGGTCGAGCGCGCCGATGGCACGCAGGGTGCGAGCCGCGTCCCGGTCGGCCTCGCGCTCGGAGCCCGCGAGCGCGTCGTACGCGACGGCGAGCGAACGGCCGACGCTCAGGTCGTCGTACTCCAGGTGACGCAACCGCCCCTCGGCGGCGGCGAGCTGACCGGCGAGCGTCTCGGGGGTCAGGGCCCGGCGGGCGGCGAGCCGCGCGGCGACGACCCGCAGCGCCAGGGGGAGCCGGCCGGTGAGCTCGACGAGGAGCCGGGCGGCGTCCGTGCCGTCCAGGCCCTCCCGGCCCGAGGCGCTGCGCAGGAGTTCGGCGCTCTCCTCGTCCGACAGCGGGGCGAGCGGGAAGCGGGCCGCGCCGTCGAGGGCGGTCAGCGGCGACCGGCTGGTGACGATCACCGCGCATCCGGCGCCGCCCGGCAGCAGCGGCCGTACCTGTGCGGCGCTCACGGCGTCGTCCAGCACGAGCAGCGTGCGGACCGGTGCGAGCAGTGACCGCAGCAACGCTGCTGCGGCATCCGGTTGTTCGGGGATGCGGCAGGGCTCGACACCGAGGTCGCGCAGCAGGGCGGTGAGTGCCTGACCAGGGGTGAGAGGTGCCCTGCCCGGGGTGGCGCCGTGCAGGTCGAGATGGATCTGCCCATCGGGGAAACGTTCCGCCAGCCGGTGGCCGACGTACAGGGCGAGCGCGCTCTTGCCGACACCGGCCATTCCGCTGATGACGGCGACGGGGTGGGGGGCGGGTGCGGTGAGCACGCGGTGCAGGGAGTCGCGGACGGCGTTGCGACCGATGAAACGGATCGGGGGCGGCGGGAGCTGGGCGGGCGCGGGCAACGGCACCGGCATACCGGCTTCGCTGTGCGAGGGCCTGCCGACCGGACGGGTCGGAGCCGGGCCGGCAGGACCGATGGGCGCACCGCCGGCCGGACCAATGGGCGCACCGCCGGCCGGACCAATGGGCGCACCGCCGGCCGGACCGATGGGCGCACCGTCGGCCGGACCGATGGGCGCACCGTCGGCCGGACCGATGGGCGCACCGCGGGCCGGGCCGGTGGGCGCACCGGCGACCGGACCGATGGGCGCACCGCGGGCCGGGCCGGTGGGCGCACCGCGGGCCGGGCCGATGGGCACGGGCGCACCACCGGCCGGACCGATGGGCGGGGCCGGAGCCGGGTCGGCCGGACCGATGGGCGTGCCGTCGGCCGGACCAGTGGGCGCGCCGTCGGCCGGACGGGGCGGGGGCCTTTCGCGGTCACCCGGCTCGTCCCCCGCGCCGGCCTCCCCCAGGGCCCCCCGCAGCACCTCGACGTGCGCTTCCCGCACCCCCGCCCCCGGTTCGATGCCGAGTTGACCGACGAGGCGGGCGCGCAGGTCCCGGTGGACGGCCAGGGCCTCGGCCGGGCGGCCGGTGCGGTGCAGGGCGAGCATCAGCTGGCGGTGGTACACCTCGCGCAGCGGATACACGCCGGTCAGCGCCGCCAGCTCCGGCACCAGTTCCTGCAACCGCGTGCCGCCCAGGGCCAGTTCGGCGTCGTAGCGCCACTCCAGGAGCAGCAGCCGGGCCTCGCACAGCCGCTGCGCGAAGGCGTACCCGCCGACCTCGGGCGGCAGCCCGGCGAGGGGCGCGTCCCGCCACAGCGCGAGCGCGGCGGCGCACTCGTGCACGACCCGCTCCCAGGCCCGGCCTGCGTGCGCGGCGCGTGCGGCGGCGACGTGGCCGTCGAAGACGTGCACGTCCAGCTCGCCCTCGTCGAGCCGCAGCACGTACCCGGACGGCACGGTGCGCAGCCGTCCGGGATCGTCGAGCAGCCGCCGCAGCCGGGCGATGTGGTTGTGCAGGGAGGCCTGCGCGGAAACGGGCGGCGCCTCACTCCACAGCGCGTCCTTGAGCGCCTCCACGGAGACGACCCGCCCGGCGTCGAGGAGCAGCACGGCCAGCAGCGCACGGGACTTGGGGCTCGCGACGGCCCTGGCCTCCCACCGGTCGCCGCCTCGGATGTCGTCGAACAGCACCGGCGGCCCCAACAGCCCGAACCGCATCATGCGCCACTACCCCCCGTGCACCGCCTTGACGAGTTTCCGCCCCCGGACGGCGCGTTCCCGCCATCCGGCTCTCACCTGCTGCGCCGGATCAGCGGATGTACTGGCCATCCTTGATCTTGGTTCGGCGACTTCCGGCCAATCGCCGGATGGCGCAACGGCGAAGCGTTGGCCATATGTTAGCGATCCGTTGGCAAAGCCTGATGTGATCACTACATCGGATCTGGCCCGGCGGCGCGCGCGTCTGGACGCGCAACTCGGGGGAGTGTCGCCGCCGCGGCCGGGTCCGGGTCCCGGTCGGCGGAGGTGAACGGCCGGGACCCTCTCCATCTCCCCGCGCGGCCCGGACTCCACGGCCCGCCGCACGGCAAGGCGCCCGTGCCTCTCAGATGACGGGCGGGCGCCCCAGCCGGGTGAGCCGCCACACCGTCCGCCATCGCATGGGGCGCCGCTCCCCCGCCGGCTCCCGTACGCCTTCCACGAAACCGCCGAACCATGCGCGCAACCCGGCACCCGACCGGTTCCGGGCGAGGGTGAGCAGCACCCAGACGCCCAGGTGGACGGGGACGAGCGGGAGCGGCAGCCGGCGACGGGCCAGCCATACGCGGTTGCGGGCGTTCACCCGGTAGTAGATGGCGTGCCGAGCGGGCGAGGTCCTGGGATGCCGGAGCAGCAACTCCGGCGCGTACAGGATCCGCCACCCTCCATCCGCGGCGCGCCAGGCGAGGTCGGTCTCCTCGTGCGCGAAGAAGAACCCGGCGGGCCAGTCGCCGATCTGGTCGAGCATCGTCATCCGCAGGGCGTGCCCGCCGCCGAGGAAGCCGGTGACGTAACCGCCCCGGCGGGGGTCGGAGTTGCCGATCCGGGGGATGTGCCGCTGCTGCGTCTCGCCGAGCTCGTCGACGATCCGGAAGCCGACGATGCCGAGCCGCCCGTCGGCGGCGTACAGGTCCCGCACGCGGCGCAGCACGTCGGGGTCGACGAGCAGACCGTCGTCGTCCAGATCCACCACGACGTCGATGTCGCCGAACTCCCGCAGTTGCTCCAGTGCCGCGTTGCGCCCACCGGGGCAGCCGAGGTTCTCGTCGAGTTCGACGGTGGTGACCTCGCCGGGCAGCGACAGCCGTCCGGCGAAGTCGGGCAGGGGGCATCCGTTGCCCACGACGACGATCCGCTCGGGCGGCACGTCCTGCTTGGCCACGGACTCCAGCAAGGCGTCCACCTCGTCGGGCCGGTTGCCCATCGTCACGACGGCGACGGCGATCCTGGGTGCCCCCACGTCCTCACCTCATCCGGTCGGCAACTGACTGATTGACGGGCGATGCTAGCCGTTCACGGTAGGGACACCGTGAGGACGGCCGCCGGACGGCGGTTCCCTAAGTTCTTCGACTGCTCCTTTCCGCTCCTGGTTCGGTGCGGTCGGCACCCGACCGGAACGGGCACAGGATGTCGGGTGCGGCAGGGCACGCGCTGCCTAGCGTGAGGGCACGAAAGGAAGGAGACCGGACGTGCTGGACCGGCTCAACCAGGCGATGGACCGGATCGAACGGGACCTCGGCCACACCGTCGACGTGGCGGATCTGGCGCGCACGGCGTGCACCTCGGAGTACCACCTGCGCCGGATGTTCTCCGCCCTGGCCGGCATGCCGCTGTCGGAGTACATCCGCCGGCGGCGGCTGACGGTCGCGGGCGCGGAGGTGCTGTCGGGGGACGCGACGCTCCTGGAGATCGCGCTCCGCCACGGTTACGGCTCGGGCGAGGCGTTCGCGCGGGCGTTTCGAGCGATGCACGGCGTGGGCCCGGGCGAGGCCCGTCGCACCGGCGCCGCGCTCGTCTCCCAGCCCCGGTTGACCTTCCGCCTCACCGTCGAAGGGAGCAGCAGCATGCAGTACCGCGTCCTGGACCGCCCGGCCTTCACCGTCACGGGCTTCAAGACCCGGATCCCCCTGATCCACTCCGGCCCGAACCAGGCGATCATCGACTTCGTCCGTGGCCTCGACAAGGCCGCCGTGGGCCGGTTGGAGAAACAGTCCGGCCAGGAGCCGCAAGGCATCGTCGCCGTGTGCGACGACGTCGATCCGAGCCGCGCGGAGGGCACGGAACTCGACTACTATCACGCGGTGATCACCCCGGCACCGGCACCGGCACCCGAGGGCACCACCGTCCTCCCGGTCCCGCCGGGCACCTGGGCGGTCTTCACCACCTCGGGGCCCGCCCCTCAGGCCATCCAGCAGCTCTGGCACGACGTGTACACCGAGTGGTTCCCGTCCAACCCCTACCGCACCCGCCCCGGTCCGGAGATCCTGCGCACCCGCCTGTCTCCGTCCGGCACGGAGGCGGACGCCGAACTGTGGCTCCCGATCGAACGGGAACCCAGCCACTGAACAGGCAGTACCCCGGGCCGGCTTCCGGTCGGCCCGGGGTACTGCGGGCCGGCTTCCGGTCGGCCCGGGTCTGGTCGGTCAGGCTTCCGGCCGGCGCGGGCCGGTCAGGCCCTTGGGTTGTGCGGCCCGCGCGGGCCGGTCAGGCCCTTGGGTTGTGCGAGGGCTCATCCACGGCCCCGCGCCGCCGCAGGCGCAGCAGTATCCCGCCCGCCGCCATCGTCCCCACGGCGCCCGACGCGATGCCGAGCGCCAGGCCCCCGCCGAAGCCCGGCCCGCCGCCCGATGCCGGGCCCTCGTCCGGAGTCGCGACCTGGACCTCCCCACGGAGGACGATCGAGGGGTAGTCGCACACGAAGTCGCGGTCCTTCTCCGTCACGCAGTCGGCGTCCTTGTGGCGCAGCGTGAATGTCACGGGATACGTGCCGGGCTTCACGTTCTCTCTGATCCGGCCCGCGCCCACCCAGGCTCCCTTGGTGTCACCGAGGGTGGTCTCGTCGGTCAGCGCCGGGCTGGAGACCTCCACCGACGTCGGGTGCGGATTGCCGGGGCGCTCCTTGACCGTGAGTTCCACCGTCTCGCCGGGTCCTGCCGAACCGCTGACGGAAACGTACCCGCCTCCAGGAAAAGGGAGCCGGTCAGCGCGGGCCGTCGTGGCCTGCCCGATCAGGATCAGAGGTACGGCAACCACAGCGAGTCCGACATATCCGTATGCGCGTGTGAGTTGGGCCATATTCGCCTTTTCCTACATGAAACAGACCTATGATCGCGGCTGACCTTGACGCGCTCACGCCAGGCTGGCAAGACACGCGTCTCCTTTGATGACGGGGATATCGACCATGACGTTGCGTAGAGCTCTGGGTGCCGTGGCGGGGGCCGCGGCACTCATTCTGCTGCCGGGGCTTCCGGCATACGCAGACCAGAGCGATCCACCTCCCTCGGGGAACCCGACCCCGAGCGCCCCGGCGGAACAGCCCTCCGTACCGCCGTCCCCGCTCCCGGCAAGCGGGGACGACGACGCGCGCGGGTTCACGCCGGCCGACGCCGACAGCTACTGGACCCCGGAGCGCATGCGGGCCGCGAAGCCCGTCCAGGAGCAGGAGGCCAAGCAGTTTCCCGCTCCCACCAGGATGCTCCGCTCCCCCAGCAAGCCGTTCGAGGGGCTGCCCATCGTCGGCACCTTCTTCTGGAACGACGGCACCGACACCGGCCGCTTCTGCGGCGGCACGGTCGTCAAGAGCCCCGGCAAGAACATCGTGATGAGCGCCGGTCACTGCTTCGACGACCAGGACGCGCGCAAGAACCTCACGTTCGTCCCGCAGTACGACGACGGCAAGAAGCCGCACGGCGCCTTCACCGTCAAGCCCGGACGTATCTACGTCGACAAGCGATACCTCGCCAAGGGGCCGGACGCCGCGGCCGACCTCGACTTCAACTTCCTGCAGCTCGAACCGCGCGGTGGCAAGAACGTCGAGGACGTCGTCGGCGGTGCCGAGTTGATGATCGACGCCGGGTACGCCCACGACCCGGTTCGCCTCATCGGCTACCCGGCCAACCAGAAGCGCCCGCTGGACTGCACGGACAAGACCGTCCGCTACAACAGCACCGACCCGAAGATCCCGGGCAGTTTCCTGCGCATCGCATGCGACAAGTACTCCGGCGGTGCGTCCGGCGGCCCGTTCCTCGTCAAGCGGGGCGGCGGCTGGGGGATCATCGGCGTCATCGGCGGCTGGAAGACCGGCGGTGACAAGGACGACATCTCCTACAGCTCCTACCTCGACGCTGACGCCAAGGCGCTGTACGACGACGCGGTCAACAACCGTCAGCCGGCCGGCCGTGGTGTCCTGGGCAAGGCCGAGACCTGGCAGCACGCGGAGGTCATCGCCGGGGGCTACTTCACCGACGGCAATCCCGGAACATGGGACTACTCCGACCTGATCGTGCGCTGGTCCGACGGCGAAGTGACCTTGTACCGCGGTGCCGGTGAGGACGCCGACAACTTCGACAAGGAGATTCGCCTCATCGGGCCCAACGGCACCTGGAAGCACGCCGAGACCATCGCGGCGGGCGACTTCACCGGCGCCGACACGGACGACCTGATCGTCCGCTGGACCGACGGCGAACTGACGCTCTACCCCGACGTCGACGAGAAGGGATTCCACGGCGAAGTTCAGCTGCAGAGGCCCAACGCCACCTGGAAGCACGCCGTTTCCATCACCGGTGGCCGCTACACGACCGGCAACAAGTGGACCGACGACCTCCTGGTCCGCTGGAGCGACGGTGAAGTCACCCTGTACACCGACGTCAACCGCGACGGCTTCCACGGCGAGAAGAAGCTTGCTGCGCCCAACGGCACCTGGAAGCACGCCTCGTCGATCACGTCGGGCGACTTCACCGGCAACGACCAGCACGACCTCATGGTGCGCTGGACGGATGGCGAACTGACCCTCTACAAGGATCTCGACCAGAACGGCTTCCACGGTGAGATCCAGGTGAAGAAGCCCAACCGGCTCTGGACCCACGCCACCCTCCTGGGCGCCGGCGACTACACGGAGAACCGCCACCCGGACGACTTCCTGGTGCGGTGGTCCGACGGTGAGGTTTCCATGTACCCGGACGCCGACGAGTCCGGCCTGAACCGCGAGATCACACTGGTGTACCCGCCCGCCTGAGGTCTTCCTCCGGACAGGAGGAGGGCTCTTGTCTCCCCTGGGTGGGAGAAGAGCCCTCCTCCCGTCGGGCGGCCCTCATGGCGTCCGGGGCGGCTTCCGCTTTCCGAAGAGCCAGGCGTCGAAGAGTTTCGTCAGGTTCTTCCCAGACTTGCCCTCGCACAGGGCGATGAACTGTCCGGTGTCGGCGTTGCCGTGCCGGTGCTGCCGGGTCCAGGTGCGGAGGATGTCGAAGAAGGTCTCGTCACCGACGGCCTCACGCACCTTGTGCACGACCATGGCGCCGCGCCCGTATACGGGCGGGTCGGAAACGCGCTCCGCGCTGGGAGGGTCGGCCGGAGGGAAGGCCCAGATTCCCTCGCTCTCGGCATCCGAGCCGTCGTAGAAGTCCTCGAAGATTTCGTCGGTGTTCCTGCCGCCCTGCTGCTCCTCCCAGAGCCATTCCGCGTAGGTGGCCATACCCTCGTTGAGCCAGATGTCCTTCCACTTGCGCACGGTGACGGAGTTGCCGAACCACTGATGCGCCAACTCGTGGACGAGCAGACCCTCGTCCGGCGCCTCATCGAAGTAGGGCTTGGTCTGGGTCTCCAGGGCATAGCCGAGCTCGGGCAGGTGGTCGACCACGGCGCCGGTGGAGGAGAAGGGGTAGGGGCCGAAGCGTTCGCTCGCCCAGCCGACGATCTCGGGCACCAGATCCTTGACGTCCGCGGCGTTCTCGGACTCGTCGGGGTCGATGGCGACGTACACGGGCAGCTCGTCGTCGGCCGAGCCCTCGTCGACCTCGAAGTAGCCGACGGAGACATGAGCGAGGTAGCTGGCCATGGGCTCTGTGGTGCGCCAGTGCCGGGTCACCGTCTCACCCTTGTCCTCTTCCCTGGTCAGTTCGCCGTTGCTGACCACGTCGTAGGGGGTGCCGTCCTCGTCCTTGGGAACGGTGACCGTGATGTCGTACGTGGCCTTGTCCGAGGGGTGGTGGTTCCCCGGGAACCAGGTCATGGAACCGGCGGGCTGGCCGAGGGCGGTCGAGCCGTCATCGGTCTCTATCCAGCCTTCCAGGCTTCCGTCGTCGTTCTCGATCGTGCGGGGAGCGCCGTCGTAGGTGATGACCGTCTTGAAGATGTCGCCTTCCCGGACCGGCTTCGCCGGCACCATCAGCAACTCGTCCTTCTCACGCCGATACCGGGCCTTCGCGCCCTGCACCGTGGCCAGGCGTACCCGCAGCCCTGACAGGTCGAGGTTGAAGCGGCTCAGGTCCTGGGTGGCGCGCGCCGTGATGACAGCCGTGCCCTTCAGACGGTTGGTCTCGGGCACGTAGTCCAGGGTCAGTCCGTAATGCGTCACGTCGTAGCCGCCGTTGCCGAGGGCGGGAAACAGCCGGTCGCCGACCCCCGCCGCGCCGGGCTTCGAGGCCGCGGCGGCACCGCCTCCCGGCGCGGAGCCGGTGCATGAGGTCGTCAAGGCCAGGAGGAGTGCTGCAGCCGGAACCCAGCCGGACAGCCGGACCGGGACCGTCTGCCGACGCCGACGGTCGTTCGCTCTATGAGGGCTCATCTCGTGTCTCCAGCCGATCGCGGGGCGCGAGACGTCAGAGACCCTGCGGTGCCTCGTGGTTGCCTCATGGCTGGTAAAAACACATCGACGCGCCATCCGGCGGCATGGCCACGGACATGATCAATGTTGGTTTCCCGCTGCAATGGAGGGAGCCCCGAGCAACACAAAAGGCCAGGTCACGGGCAATGTGACCTGGCCTTCACTGGAGCCGCCTTCGGGATTCGAACCCGAGACCTACGCATTACGAGTGCGTTGCTCTGGCCATCTGAGCTAAGGCGGCGCGCCGTCCGCACTATGGTGCGATCAGCAACGACGGTAAGTCTACACAGTTTCCGAGGGTGCTCCGTACCAGCCCCGGTGGTGGGCCCCACGGGGCCGGGAACAGGGCTATGAGCAGCGCTTTCCGTCCGTGGGCGGGGTGCCGCGCACCAGGTAGGCGTTGATCGTCCGGTCGATGCAGGAGCTGCCGCGGCCGTAGGCGGTGTGGCCGTCGCCCTCGTAGGTGAGCAGGCGCGCCGAGGAGAGCTGGCCGGCCAGGGCCCGCGCCCAGCGGTAGGGGGTGGCCGGGTCCCGGGTCGTGCCGACCACGACGATGGGCGCCGCACCCTCCGCCTCGATGCGGTGCGGCTCACCCGTGGCCTGCACCGGCCAATAGGCGCAGTTCAGGGCCGCCCACGCGAGCCCCTCACCGAAGACCGGCGAGGCCTTGCGGAACTCGGGCAGGGCGCTGCGCACCTGTTCGGGGGTGTCGAAGGCGGCCGGCAGGTCCAGGCAGTTCACCGCCGCGTTGGCGAACATCAGATTGCTGTAGGCGCCGTCGGCGTCCCGCTCGTAGTAGCCGTCCGACAGGACGAGGAGTCCGGAGCCGTCGTTCTCCTTCATCGCGGACGTCAGCGCCTCGCGCAGCTGTTCCCAGGCACCCTCGTCGTACATGGCCGCGATCACACCCGTCGTGGCGAGCGACTCGGTGAGCGTCCGGCCGTCGGCGTCACCGGTGGGGACGGGCCGCGCGTCCAGCTTTTCGAAGAACGCCTTGAGGTTCTGGCCCACCCGCTCGGGCGAGGTGCCCCTGCCGCCCAGCGGGCAGTCGGCCTGCCGTACGCAGTCCTCCGCGAACGACCGGAACGCCGTCTCGAAGCCAGCCGTCTGTTCCAGGTTCAGCCGCCGGGCCGGCAGCGACGGGTCCATCGCGCCGTCCAGCACCAGCCGGCCCGCCCGGTCCGGGAACAGCCCGGCGTACGTCGCCCCGAGGAACGTGCCGTACGAGGCACCGACGTAGTTCAGCTTCTCGTCGCCGAGCGCGGCCCGCACGACGTCCATGTCCCGGGCCGCCTCCACGGTGGACACATGGCGCAGCAGCCGGGGCGCGTCCGCGCCGCAGCCCTCGGCGAACGTCCGGTACGCCGCGACCAGCCCGTCCGTCTCCCGCCCGTCGTCGGGTGTGGCGTCCGTGCGCGTGTACCTGTCCATCCGCGGCCCGTCCAGGCACTCCACGGGCTCACTGCCGGCCACACCGCGCGGATCGACCGCCACCACGTCGTAGCGGGCACGCACCTCGGCCGGGTAGCCGACGCCCGCGTACGCCTGCACGTAGCCGACAGCCGAGCCGCCGGGGCCGCCCGGGTTCACCAGCAGCGAGCCCAGCCGCTTGCCCGGGCCGGTGGCCTTCTTGCGGGTGAGGGCGAGCCGGATGTCGCCGGCGGAGGGCTCGGCGTAGTCGAGCGGTGCCTTGAGGGTGGCGCACTCGAAGCCGGAGACACCGCACTTGCGCCACGCCGGCTTCTGCCCGTAGTACGTCGCGAGTGCCGCGGGCGTGGCCTGGGGCAGCGCGGCCAGTGCCGCCTCCTGCGCGGCGGAGGCGGCGGACGTCGTCGCGCTCCCGGAAGAGCAGGCGGAGACGAGCAGCGCCGCCGTGGCGACGAGACCGGCGGCGGTCTTGGCCCGGTCGCGTGGCCTGCGTCGGGGATTCCGGGAGCCGGATACGGAGGTGGAGGCGGAGGCGGAGCGGAGGGTGCGCCGTGTGTCCATTCAGCGAGCGTAACTCTGGGCGACGGTTCGGGTGCCAAGCGTGCGCATCGCGCCTCGTACGAGTTACGGCGTCAACCGCGTGTCCGCGTCGGGTGCCGACGCGGGTGCCCGCCGCGGATGTCCGGCGCGTGTGCCCGCCCGGCGGCCCGCGTGTGCCCACCCGGCCTGCCAGCGTGCGCCCACCCGGCCTGCCCGCGTGTGCCCGCCGTGTGTGTTCTGCCGGTTCCTCAGCCCGCTCTGAGCGCCATCGTCATCGCCTCCACCGCCAGCAGCGGCGCCACGTTGCGGTCGAGGGCGTCGCGGCAGGACGCGATCGCCTCGATACGGCGGAGTGTGGACTCCGGGGAGCTGCCGCGGGCGAGGCGCTCCAGGGCGTCCTCGGCGTCCGCGTTGGCGATGGCCACGCGCGAGCCGAGCTGGAGGGCGAGTACGTCGCGGTAGAAGGCCGTGAGGTCGGTCAGGGCGAGGTCGAGGCTGTCACGCTGCGTGCGGGTTCTGCGGCGCTTCTGCTTGTCCTCGAGGTCCTTCATCACGCCCGCGGTGCCGCGCGGCATGCGGCCGCCCTGGGCGGCGCCGAGAGCGGCCTTCAGCTCCTCGGTCTCCTTGGCGTCGGTCTCCTCCGCGAGCTGCTTGGCGTCCTCGGCAGCCGCGTCGACGAGCTCCTGGGCGGCCCTCAGCGCGCCGCCGATCTCCTCGACGCGCAGCGGCAGCCTGAGCACGGCGGCCCGGCGTTCACGCGCGGCCGGGTCGGTGGCGAGGCGGCGGGCCCGGTCGACATGGCCCTGGGTCGCGCGGGCCGCCGCGGCGGCGACGTCGGGCTCGATGCCCTCGCGGCGTACCAGCATGTCGGCGACGGCGTCGACCCTCGGCGTGCTCAGGTTCAGGTGGCGGCAGCGGGAGCGGATGGTCGGCAGGACGTCCTCGATGGAGGGGGCGCACAGCAGCCAGACCGTGCGCGGAGCGGGCTCCTCCACTGCTTTGAGAACGGCGTTGGCCGACTTCTCGTTCAGCCGCTCGGCGTCCTCGACGAGGATGATCTGCCAGCGGCCGTTCGCCGGCGAGGTGAACGACTTGCGGACCGTGTCGCGCATGTCGTCGGCAAGGATCTGCGTACCGACGGCGGCGACGGTGGTGACGTCGGCGTGCGTGCCGACGAGGGCCGTGTGACATCCGTCGCAGAAGCCGCAGCCGGGGGAGCCGCCGAGGGCCCGGTCGGGGCTGACGCACTGGAGCGCCGCGGCGAACGCGCGCGCCGCCTGGTTCCGCCCCGCCCCGGGCGGGCCCGTGAACAGCCACGCGTGCGTCATCTTCGACGCCTCGGGCGGCGGGGCGGCGGTGGCGGCCGCGGTGACCAGCGCGTCGGCGTCCCGAGCGGCGGCGGCCAGCTGCTCGCTCACCCTCTCCTGCCCGACGAGGTCGTCCCACACGGTCATGGGTCACGCCGCCCTTCCGTCACGTTCCGCGTTGCCAGATCCATTGTGGGGGCGACCACTGACAACGCCTGCCGTGACAACGCCTGCCGCCCCATCCGGTGCCCGGTACCCGGCCGGTCCGGCCGGTCACCTCGCGGTCTTCCCCCGGGCCCCCGAACCGGCCGGCCCCCTCGGGTCCGGCTACAGCTCCCAGCACCGTCCGGCCCCCTCGGGTCCGGTCCGGCCTCGGCTCCCGCACCGATCAACCTCTTAGTGCTCCGGCTCCCGGGCTCCCGCGACCGCCCGCCGGGGTTTCAGCACCCCGGCGGGTCGGAAGCCACACCGGCCCGCCGGAGGCGTCAGCGCCCCCGGCCGCCCCTCCCGCGGCGACCGCGGCCCTGGTCAGGCTCGTCGTCGTGCGGTCCGAGCAGTTCGTCCGCGAGCGAGGGCAGATCGTCCAGCGGCGTCTCCTCGGCCCAGTCGGACCGGCGGCGGCGCGGCGTCCCCTCATCGTCGATCTGGGGCATCTCCCGCGTACGGTCCTCGGTGCCGTCGGGCCGGGCGGCCGGGGCGTCCTCCCGGAAGTAGCCGGGCGGCACCCGGTCCGCCGGGTCGTCCCCGCGCACCGGCGGGAGCACGGCCGTCTCCTCGGCGTCCCCCGGCCGGACCGGGGGCAGCACGGCCGTCTCCTCGGCGTCCCCCGACCGGACGGGAGGCAGCACCGCCGTCTCGTCGGCCGCGCCGGGGGCGTCCCGGTCGGGCACCTTCGGCAGCACCTCGGTCTCGTCGACGGGGCGAGGCGAGAACGGCGGAAGGGCGTTGGTCTCCTGCCCGGCCACCGGCGGAACCGGCGGCTTCGGCAGCTCGGCCGTCACCTCGGCCTCGGACTCACCGGAGGTCCGGCCGCCGTCCGAGCGCTGCTCCTCCTCACGCACCGGGCGCAGCACGGTCGTGTCCTCACCGGCACCACCCGGTGTCACCACCGGCGTGGGCACGGTCGCCGCGTCCTGACCTGCCGCGGAACCCGCCGCGCTCTTGGGAGCGGAGCTCTGCGGGGCGGAGCTCTGCGGGGCGGAGCTCTTCGGCCCGGCCTCGGCCGCCGCGGCTGCCGCCTCCGCGAGCCGCCGGGCCTCTTCGGCCCGCAGCAGGGCCGCCTCGGCCTTGCGCTGCTTCTCCTGGCGGAGCGCCTCGGCCTCGGCACGCAGGCGGGCCTCCTCCTCGGCCTGCTTGCGGCGCCGCTCCTCCTCCGCCTTGCGGCGGGCTTCCTCCTCGGCGCGGGCCTTCTCCTCCGCGAGCAGCCGGGCCCGCTCCTCCTCGGCCTTCCGGCGCGCTTCCTCGGCCCGGCGTCGGGCCTCCTCGGCCTGCCGTTCGGCCTCGCGGCGCTGCGCCTCCTCCAGCTCGCGGCGCTTGCGCTCCTCCTCCTCGGCGCGCAGCTTGGCGAGCTGCTCCTGGCGCTCGCGCTCCAGGCGCTCCTCCTCGGCCTTGCGGGCGGCCTCCTCCTCGGCCTTGCGGCGGGCCTCCTCCTCGGCCTTCTTCCGTGCCTCCTCCTGGGCCTTGATCTCGGCCTCGGAGAGCGGCAGCACCTGGTCGAGGCGGTGCCGGATGACGGTCGTGACGGCCTCGGGCTCCTGGCCGGCGTCCACCACCAGGTACCGCCCGGCATCGGCCGCCGCCAGTGTCAGGAAACCGGCCCGCACACGCGCGTGGAACTCGGCGGGCTCCGACTCCAGCCGGTCCGGCGCCTCGGTGAACCGCTCGCGCGCGGTCTCCGGCGCGACATCCAGCAGCACGGTCAGATGCGGCACCAGCCCGTTCGTCGCCCAGCGGTTGATCCGGGCGATCTCGGTGGGCGAGAGGTCACGGCCGGCGCCCTGGTAGGCGACGGACGAGTCGATGTACCGGTCGGAGATGACGACCGCGCCGCGCTCCAGGGCGGGCCGTACGACGGTGTCGATGTGCTCGGCCCGGTCGGCCGCGTACAGCAGCGCCTCCGCGCGGTGCGACAGGCCGGCGCTCGACACGTCCAGCAGGATCGACCGCAGCCGCTTGCCCACCGGCGTGGCCCCCGGCTCGCGCGTCAGCACGACCTCGTGGCCCTTGGCCCGGATCCACTCGGCGAGCGCCTCGGCCTGCGTGGACTTCCCGGCTCCGTCTCCGCCCTCCAGGGCGATGAAGAAGCCGGTGGCGGAGGCTCCCTGCGCCGGGTCGTCACCGCCGAGCAGCGCGTCCTTCAGGTCCTGTCGCAGCGGCACACCGGAACGGTCGTCGACCTTGGCCAGCACCAGCGCGGCCACGGGCAGCAGCAGGGCGCCGGTCAGCATGAGCGTGAAGGCCGCGCCGCCGTGCGCGAAGACGAACTTGCCGCTCTCCAGCCGGTGCGGCCCGATCGCCGCCGCCACCACGGGGGCGATCACCGCGCCGAGCGCCACGCAGACCCGGACGACCGCGTGCAGGTGTTCCGTCGTGCGGGAGCGCCGGTTCTCCTCGGTCTCCTGGTCGAGCAGGGTGTGCCCGATGTTGGCGGACAGGCCCGCGCCGGCACCGGCCAGCGCGAGGATCAGCAGCACGGTGGTGACGTCCGGGACCAGCCCGGCGGCCAGCAGGGCGACACCGGTGAAGGCGATCGTCAGCGCGAGCAGCCGGCGGCGCGACAGCGCGGGCACGAGGGCGGGCGCCGTACGGATGCCGACGACCACGCCGCCGGTCAGCGCGGCCACGCACAGGCCGTAGAGCACGGGGCCGCCGCCCAGGTCCTTGGCGTGCAGCACGGCCACGGCGACGGCGGCCGACACCGCCGCCGCGACGGCCGCGCAGGACAGGACCAGCAGCGGCATCGCACCGGTGCGGCCCTTGTCGGCGCCGGTGGTGGTCTTCGGGCGGCGCAGCCCCTCGAGCGGCGACCGCGCGCGCGGGGTGCGCGTGCCGGAAGGCAGCTCCAGGAAGGTCAGCACGGACAGGGACGCGGCGAACAGGCCTGCGGCCACGTAGGAAGCGAGGGCCGCCTGGTGCTGGCCGAACCAGTCGATGCCGGCGCCGAGCAGGTTGTTGAACAGGGCCGCGACGACCAGCGCGACGGCCGCGAGGGGGATCGCCGCGAAGCCGGTGCGCAGCGACAGCCGGCGCAGGGCGTCCATGTGGTCGGGCAGCGGCCGGACCGTCGCGCCCTCCGGCGGCGGGGCGGGGAGCAGCGCGGGAGCCGCGCTCTCGCGGCACACCGTCCAGAACCGCTCGGCGACACCGATCACGAAGGCCGTGACCAGGAGGACCGCCAGCGCGTTCTCCGGCGTCCAGTCGATCCACAGGGGCGCGACGATGAGCAGCGCCGCGCGCAGTCCGTCGGCGCCGACCATGGTCCAGCGGCGGTCGAGCGGGCCGTCCTTCGAGGTGAGCGCGGAGAGCGGGCCGAGCAGCACGGCGCCGAACAGCAGCGTCGCGAGGATGCGCACCCCGAAAACGGTCGCCACTGCGAACGCCACGCCCCGGTAACCACCTCCGAACGAGGCCTCCGCGACGGCCGCCTGGACCGCCAGCAGGACCAGCACGAGAAGGGCGAGGGTGTCCCCCACACCACCCACGAGCTGTGCGCTCCACAACCGCTTCAGCTGCGGTCGTCGCAGCAGGGCGCGGACGGCACGCTCGCGGGAGTCCGCGACCAGGGCGGCGTCGGGGGCGGGCTGAGGGGCCGTTGGGTGGTCGGCTCGCGTCATGCGTTCAGCCTATCGGGAGCCACCGACACCCCGGAGGGCGCGGGCTGGCATGCGCACGCCCCGACACCGAAGTGTTGCCGGGGCGTTCGCTTTCCGAACCCTGGGCGAAGAACCGGACGCCACGGTCCGGTTTACGGACAGAGCCCGAACGGCCGCGACCCTCCGTGAACTTGGAGGTGCCGCAGCCGTTCGGCGGGTCGCTCAGTCCTCCGCGGACTTGGTGGCGGTCGCCGTCTTGGCGGCCGTCTTCTTCGCGGTGGTGGTCTTCTTCGCCGTCGTCTTCTTCGCGGTCGTGGTCTTCTTCGCCGCGGTCTTCTTGGCCGTCGTCTTCTTCGCCGGCGCCTTCTTGGCCGCCTTCTTCGCGGTCTTCTTCGCCGGGCCCTTGGCACGCTTCTCGGCGAGCAGCTCGTAGCCGCGCTCCGGGGTGATCTCCTCGACACTGTCGCCGGAGCGCAGGGTCGCGTTGGTCTCCCCGTCGGTGACATACGGGCCGAAGCGGCCGTCCTTGACCACGACCGGCTTCTCGCTCACCGGGTCGGTGCCCAGTTCCTTCAGCGGCGGTTTGGCGGCCGCCCGGCCACGCTGCTTGGGCTGGGCGTAGATCGCCAGCGCCTCCTCCAGCGTGATCGTGAAGAGCTGTTCCTCGGCCTGGAGCGAGCGCGAGTCCGTGCCCTTCTTCAGGTAGGGGCCGTAGCGGCCGTTCTGCGCGGTGATCTCCTGGCCCTCGGCGTCGGCGCCGACGACACGCGGCAGCGACATCAGCCTCAGGGCGTCGTCGAGTGTCACCGTGTCCAGGGACATCGTCTTGAACAGGGACGCCGTGCGCGGCTTGACCGCGTTCTTGCCCGTCTTCGGGGTGCCCTCGGGGAGGACCTCCGTCACGTACGGGCCGTAGCGGCCGTCCTTGGCGACGATCGTGTGGCCGGTGGCCGGGTCCGTGCCCAGCTCGTAGTCGCCGCTGGGCTTGGCGAGCAGCTCCTCCGCGAGGTCGACGGTCAGCTCGTCGGGCGCCAGGTCGGCGGGGATGTCGGCGCGCTGGTGCTGCTCGGTGTCCTTCTCGCCGCGCTCGATGTACGGCCCGTAGCGGCCGACCCGCAGCACGATGTCGTTGGCCACCGGGAACGACGACACCTCGCGCGCGTCGATCGCGCCCAGGTCGGTCACCAGTTCCTTGAGGCCGCCGAGGTGGTCCCCGTCGCCGTTGCCCGCGTCGGCCGCGGAGCCGCTGTCGGCCCCTGTCTCGCCGAAGTAGAACCGCTTCAGCCACGGCACGGACTGCGCCTCGCCGCGGGCGATGCGGTCGAGGTCGTCCTCCATCTTGGCGGTGAAGTCGTAGTCGACGAGCCGCCCGAAGTGCTTCTCCAGGAGGTTGACCACGGCGAAGGACAGGAAGGACGGCACGAGGGCCGTGCCCTTCTTGAACACGTAGCCGCGGTCGAGGATCGTGCCGATGATCGAGGCGTACGTCGACGGGCGGCCGATCTCGCGCTCTTCCAGCTCCTTGACCAGGGAGGCCTCGGTGTAGCGGGCCGGGGGCTTGGTGGCGTGCCCGTCGACCGTGATCTCCTCGGCGCTCAGGGCGTCGCCCTCGGAGACCTGGGGCAGCCGGCGCTCGCGGTCGTCCAGCTCGGCGTTCGGGTCGTCGGCTCCCTCGACGTAGGCCTTGAGGAAGCCGTGGAAGGTGATCGTCTTGCCGGACGCGCTGAACTCGACGTCCCGGCCGTCGGAGGCGGTGCCGCCGATCTTCACCGTGACGCTGTTGCCGGTGGCGTCCTTCATCTGGGAGGCGACGGTCCGCTTCCAGATCAGCTCGTACAGCTTGAACTGGTCACCGGTCAGTCCGGTCTCGGCGGGAGTGCGGAAACGATCACCCGAGGGGCGGATCGCCTCGTGGGCCTCCTGCGCGTTCTTGACCTTCCCGGCGTACGTCCTCGGCTGCGGCGGCAGGTAGTCGGCGCCGTACAGCTGCGTGACCTGGGCGCGGGCGGCGGAGACCGCCGTGTCGCTCAGGGTCGTGGAGTCCGTACGCATGTAGGTGATGTAGCCGTTCTCGTACAGCTTCTGCGCGACCTGCATGGTGGCCTTCGCGCCGAAGCCGAGCTTGCGGCTGGCCTCCTGCTGCAGCGTCGTCGTACGGAACGGGGCGTACGGCGAGCGGCGGTACGGCTTGGACTCGACGGAGCGGACGGCGAACCGCGTCTGCTCCAGGGCGGCGGCCAGGGCGCGGGCGTTCGCCTCGTCGAGGTGGAGGGTGTTCGCGCTCTTCAGTTGTCCCAGGGAGTCGAAGTCGCGGCCCTGCGCGATCCGCCTGCCGTCGACGGTCTGCAGGCGCGCGACCAGCGACGACGGGTCCGACGGGTCTCCGGCGCGGCCGGTCGCGAAGGTGCCGGTCAGGTCCCAGTACTCAGCCGAACGAAAGGCGATGCGCTCGCGTTCCCGCTCCACCACGAGCCGGGTGGCGACGGACTGGACGCGGCCCGCGGACAGCCGCGGCATGACCTTCTTCCACAGGACCGGCGAGACCTCGTAGCCGTAGAGGCGGTCGAGGATGCGGCGGGTCTCCTGGGCGTCGACGAGCTTCTGGTTGAGCTGGCGCGGGTTGGCGACGGCGGCCTGGATCGCGGCCTTGGTGATCTCGTGGAAGACCATCCGCTTGACCGGGACCTTGGGCTTCAGCACTTCCTGGAGGTGCCAGGCGATGGCCTCGCCCTCGCGGTCCTCATCGGTGGCGAGGAAGAGTTCGTCGGACTCCTTCAGCAGGTCCTTGAGCTTCTTGACCTGCGCCTTCTTGTCGGCGTTGACCACATAGATCGGCTGGAAGTCGTGTTCGACGTCCACACCGAGGCGGCGGACCTCGCCGGTGTACTTCTCGGGCACCTCGGCGGCGCCGTTGGGAAGGTCGCGGATGTGCCCGACGCTCGCCTCGACGATGTAGCCGGGGCCGAGATAGCCCTTGATCGTCTTCGCCTTGGCAGGCGACTCGACGATGACGAGTCGGCGGCCGCCCTTCGCGGTCTCGCTGGTCGGGGACAACTTCGCTCTTCTCTCCGGTCGACGCTGGGGCCTCCCCGGAGTCGCTTACCGGGGCTGGGTACGTGGTGACGCTGCGGAGTGTGACGGTACATCCCGCCCCCGTGTCAAACGGGAAAAGCCCGCAACGGCCACTCGAACGGTAACCCGACTACCACCAATCCTGCCGCCCGGAGTACCGGGAGCGGGAGGCGTCCTGTGCGGAGCGCTACCCCCCGGTTACCGGCAGGCGCGCCGCCGGAGCGGGCCTCAGAGGCGGGTGAAGCACCATGCCGCGCTCGCCAGGGCGAGCACCGCGACAACGCTCGCGAGGGTCGCCGACGCGACCGGTCTCACACCCTGGGCGACGGGCAGGTGCCGGCGCGCGCGTGTCACGGTCCAGGCCAGCAGGGCGCCTCCGAACAGGGAGAACACCGCTCCCGTGAAGATCGCCGGTGCACTCTCCATGATCGCCGTGCCTCTTTCCCCCGGTCCGCGCATCCCTGGCGAGGGGAGGCTGGCACGCGCGGGCGGCGGGCAGGCGAACCCGAGGTGAACGCCGGGGCGACACGGCGGTGGATCAAGGCCTTCCGGTTCCTGTGACCTCTTTCGGCCGAGGTGTTCAAATCGACTCGAATTTTGTCGCCGAGTCGCCTCGACGGCCCCGGCCGCCCCTCGGCGGGCCGCTCAGGAGACCGGTTCCAGGAACCCCTGCTCGACCAGCAGCCGGATCTGGGCCGGTGTGCGGTCGCGCAGCAGCACCGGGTCCTCGCCGATCAGCTGGGCGATGGCGTCGAGGATCCGGCCCGCGCTCATCGTGCCGTCGCAGACGCCGGCGAAGCCCGCGCCGACCGTGTCCACCCGGGTCGCCCGGCGCATGCCGCGGTTCTGCCGCAGCACGACGTGCTCGGGGTCCTCGGCGCCGGGCAGCCCGACCTGCTCCTGCACGATCTCGGCGGCGAGCCGGAAGTACCCTTCGAGCAGCGCGGCGTCGTCATGACCGCGCAGGTGGTCGAGCCGGTCGAAGTGAGCCCGGATCGTGTCGCCGAGCGGCTGCTCGACCGGGTGCGGCCACTCCTCCACCGTGAGCGAGGGCACGGCTGCGCCCGTCTTGCGCAGGGTGATCCAGCCAAAGCCGACGGCCTTCACCTTGCGCGCCTCGAACTCGTCGAGCCATGCGTCGTACCGCGCCTGGTACTCCGCCGCATCGCCCTGGTGGTCACCCGCGTCCCGCAGCCACAGCTCGGCGTACTGATTGACGTCCTGCACCTCGCGCTGCACGATCCACGCGTCGCAGCCCCGGGGCACCCATGACCTGAGCCTGTCCTGCCAGTCCTCCCCTTCCACGTGCTGCCAGTTGGCGAGGAACTGCGCGAACCCGCCCTCGTTGAGCCGTTCCCCTGCCTCCTGAACGAGCGTGCGGCACAGATCGTCCCCGCCCATCCCGCCGTCGCGGTAGGTGAGCCGGGCGCCGGGCGAGATCACGAAGGGCGGGTTGGAGACGATCAGGTCGTACGTCTCGTCGCCCCGGACCGGTGCGAAGAGGGAGCCCTCGCGCAGGTCGGCTGCGGCGGTGCCGGACAGCGCCAGCGTGAGGGCGGTGATGTGCAGGGCGCGCGGGTTCAGGTCGGTGGCCACCACGCGCGTGGCGTGCTGTGCGGCGTGCAGGGCCTGGATGCCGGAACCGGTTCCCAGGTCGAGCGCGGCGGCGACCGGCGTACGGACGGTGATGCCGGCGAGGGTCGTGGAGGCGCCGCCGACTCCGAGGACGACCCCTTCCTCACGCCGGCCGATACCGCCGGCGCCACCCACCGCGCAGCCGAGGTCCGACACGATGAACCAGTCCTCGCCACCGGGCCCGCCGTAGGGCCGGACGTCGACCGTGGCGGTGAGCTCCTGCCCGCCGGTCCGGGCCAGCCAGCCGCTCTCCAGGCAGGCGTCCACCGGCAGGACCTCCGCCACGCGCGCGTGCTGCACGGGCTGCTGGAGCAGGAACAGCCGGACGAGCATCTCCAGCGGCGTGTCCCCGCGGGTCGCCCGGAGTGCGGGCACGGTCTCGCTCCGGGCCAGCGCCGCGTAGGCGGGGGCCCCGAGCAGTTCGAGCAGTCCGTCGGCGGTGAAGGAGGCTGCGAGCAGGGCGTCCCGGAGCCGGGCGGCGACATCGGGGCGGTCGGAGGCGGGCAGCGGGGGCAGGGGTGACTGACTGGCGTTACTCACGCCCCCCATTGTGGCCGCCGGGGCGAAGGTCGCACGTGCCCGTGCGGGGTCGAACCGCCACTGCCGCCCGGTTCCCGGTCCTCGGCTCCACTGCCGCGGCAGGCGACGCTTGCCCGTGGAGGAGCCGCGTCCGGTGCGTGCTCTCCGTGTGCCGGCCCGACGCCCTCGTACGGGACGTACTCGGGCTCGTGGCCGGTGCGGCGAGCGGGCGTGCCGGCGTCGCGGCGGGGCGAGCGTCGCCTGACGCGGTACCAGCGGTACTAGGAGGCTCCGGCCGGCGCCGTGGCCGCCTTGCAGCTGGACTGCTGGGCCATCGCCTGGCCGACCTCGCCCTCCTCCAGGTTCCTGAGGGCGTCGTTCCCACTCTGGCTCAGCTTGTCCAGCTCGGTGGCGATGTCCTTCAGACCGTCGGCGAACTTGCCCTGGTCCTTGGTGTCGAGCTCGTCGACCTGCTTCTTCAGCGACGCGTACGAGGCGGAGATCGCGTTGAGCTCCTTGACCGCGTCCTTCTGCTTCTTCTCGCCGTTCTCGACGTCGGGCGCCCCGGCCTTGTTCACGGCGGTCCCGATCGCCTTGTAGGCGTCGGACATGTCCTGGAAGGCCTGGGCGTCGGTCTTCTGGACGTCCTTCGGCGTGCTGTTGTCCGAGGTCTCCTTCTGGATCGCGGCATTGGCCGACTCGATCTTCTTGGCCTGCGGCTGCACCGCGTCGCAGACCTGCTTGGCCCAGGAGTCCAGTTTGTCGTTGCTGTCGTCGCCGCCGCAGCCCGACAGCGCCAGTACCAGTACCGCACCGCCGGACAGTGCGGCCGCGAGCTTCTTGTTCACCGGATTGGTCCCTTCCATGGCTCTCGGCCCCGGAACATACACGCCAGATGCACGACAACCGCACGCCGGAGGTTCAATAAAACCGTTTTGTAACCTTTTGTATCAGGCGAGAGAAGGCTCACGCGTGATCGTGTACCCACACAGCGCGGGCGGGCGACGCGTGAACACGCGCCGCCCGCCCGCACCTTGAGCTGGGGCTGGGGAACCTCCCTACGAAACGACCGCCGGATCTGCCGACTTGGGCTCCGAGTCGGCGTTGTCTTCGTCACCCATGGCGATTCCGCGCCGCTTTGACACGTACACCGCCCCGGCGATCACGAGGAACGCGAGGACGGCGACCAGGATCCGCACCCCGATGCTCCGGTCCGGACCGTAGCTGAACTTGATCACCGCGGGCGCGATGAGCAGCGACACCAGGTTCATGACCTTCAGCAGCGGGTTGATCGCGGGCCCCGCGGTGTCCTTGAAGGGGTCCCCGACCGTGTCTCCGATCACGGTCGCCGCATGGGCCTCGCCGCCCTTGCCCCCGTGGTGGCCGTCCTCCACGAGCTTCTTGGCGTTGTCCCAGGCACCGCCGGAGTTGGCGAGGAACACCGCCATCAGAGTGCCCGCGCCGATCGCGCCCGCCAGGAACGCGCCGAGCGCCCCGACGCCGAGCGTGAACCCGACGAAGATGGGCGCCATCACGGCCAGCAGCCCGGGCGTGGCCAGCTCGCGCAGGGCGTCCTTGGTGCAGATGTCGACGACCTTGCCGTACTCCGGTTTCTCGCTGTAGTCCATGATCCCGGGCTTCTCGCGGAACTGCCGCCGCACCTCGTAGACCACGGAACCGGCCGACCGGGACACGGCGTTGATCGCCAGACCCGAGAAGAGGAAGACGACTGCCGCACCGACGATGAGACCCACGAGGTTGTTGGGCTGCGAGATGTCCATCATCAGGCTCATCGGGGCGCCCTCCCCGCTGAGTTTCTCGCCCACGTCCCGCGCACCGGTGATGATCGCGTCGCGGTAGGAGCCGAACAGCGCCGCCGCGGCGAGCACCGCCGTGGCGATCGCGATGCCCTTGGTGATGGCCTTGGTGGTGTTGCCGACCGCGTCCAGGTTGGTGAGCACCTGTGCGCCGGCGCCCTCGACGTCACCGGACATCTCGGCGATGCCCTGCGCGTTGTCGGAGACCGGCCCGAAGGTGTCCATCGCGACGATCACACCGACCGTGGTGAGCAGGCCGGTGCCGGCCAGCGCCACCGCGAACAGCGCCAGCATGATCGACGTACCGCCGAGCAGGAACGCCCCGTACACACCGAGACCGATCAACAGGGCGGTGTAGACGGCCGATTCGAGACCGACGGAGATACCGGCGAGGACCACGGTGGCCGGGCCCGTGAGGGAGGTCTTGCCGATGTCCCTGACGGGCCGGCGGGTGGTTTCCGTGAAATAGCCGGTCAGTTGCTGGATGAGGGCGGCGAGCACGATGCCGATGGCCACCGCGACGAGCGCGAGGATCCGCGGGTCGCCGTCCTTGCCCTGGATCGCGGCGTCGGTGACCCCGTCGAGCTCGGAGTACTTCCCCGGCAGATAGACGAAGACGGCCACCGCCACCAGCACCAGCGAGATCACCGCGGAGATGAAGAAGCCGCGGTTGATCGCGCTCATGCCGCTGCGGTCGGCACGCCTGGGCGCCACCGCGAAGATGCCGATCATGGCGGTGAGCACACCGATCGCCGGCACCAGCAGCGGGAAGCCCAGCCCCACGTCGCCGAATGCCGCCGAACCCAGGATCAGCGCGGCCACCAGCGTCACGGCGTACGACTCGAAGAGGTCGGCCGCCATGCCGGCGCAGTCGCCGACGTTGTCGCCCACGTTGTCGGCGATGGTCGCGGCATTGCGCGGATCGTCCTCCGGAATGCCCTGCTCGACCTTGCCGACCAGGTCGGCGCCGACGTCGGCGGCCTTGGTGAAGATGCCGCCGCCGACACGCATGAACATGGCGATCAGCGCGGCCCCGAGGCCGAAGCCCTCGAGCACCTTCGGCGCGTCGGCCGCGTACACCAGCACCACGCAGGAGGCACCGAGCAGGCCGAGGCCCACCGTGAACATGCCGACCACGCCACCCGTGCGAAAGGCGATCTTCATCGCCTTGTGCGAGACGGCGGTCAGATCCTTTTCCGGCTCGCCTTGAGCCGGAGTGGCTTCACGCGCCGCCGCGGCGACACGCACATTGCTGCGCACGGCGAGCCACATGCCGATATAGCCGGTGGCCGCCGAGAACGCCGCTCCGATCAGAAAGAACACCGACCGTCCGGCACGCTGACTCCAGTCGTCCGCGGGCAGCAGCATGAGCAGGAAGAACACGACCACGGCGAATACGCCGAGCGTGCGCAGCTGACGGGCCAGATAGGCGTTTGCCCCTTCCTGGACCGCCGCTGCGATCTTCTTCATGCTGTCGGTGCCCTCGCCGGCCGCGAGCACCTGGCGCACCAGGACGCCCGCGACCGCCAGCGCCGCCAGTGCGACGACCGCGATGACCACGATGAGAACGCGGTTGCCATCGGTCAGTACGGCGGCTGCGAGGTCTGTGGGATGGCCCGACTGTTGTGAGAGGGAAAGCCCCGCCATTCGTCCTCCTTGACGCTTGGGCTGAGCTCAAGATGTGGACGGGATTGTAGGTACCGGAACCTGATCAAAACAGAGCGCGATAAACGGAATTAGCCTTCCGAGGTAATGCCCTGAAAGCATTCCGAGGCTGCCGGCGAGCACGCGAATGATCGTGAACGAATTCACGCGATGAACGGCACAGGAACTACTGTAAAGGCGAGCACTGACACCCGCACACGACGAAGGGCCCCACGGGTGGTGGGGCCCTTCGGAGATACGGGTGCGAGCGGTGGCGGTGTCAGACCAGAATCGTGGGCGGCGGCGTGGTCGGCCAGGTCATCTTGATCAGCCCGCCGTGCTCTCCGGCGCTGACTTCGACGTCGTCGACGAGTCCGCTGATGACCGCGAGACCCATCTCGTCCTCGTCGGCCTCGCCGTCGGGGTCGCCGGGTCCGGCGCCCGGCCCGCCCTCACCGGCCACCGCGTGCGCGGCCTCGTCGCCGACCTCGATGGAGAACTGCTTCTCCTCCTCGATCAGCAGCACCTTCACCGGGGCCGAGATCCCGCCGGTCTGGTGCAGCCCGACGGCTCGGGTGCACGCCTCACCGACGGCGAGCCTGACCTCGTCGAGGACGGCCTCGTCCACCCCGGCCCTGCGCGCCACCGCTGCCGCCACCAGCCGGGCGGTCCTGACGTGCTCGGGCAGCGCGCTGAAGCGGAGCTCAACGGTGGCCATGCATCCCCCTCGCAATCACGGGCGTGCTGTCGAGGGGCTCCGGGCCGCCGAAACCCGGGCCCCCTCGGTCTTCACCTTCGCCGAACATCGGCCGTCCCGGGCCGAGGGCCCGGGACCGGCGTCAGTCGGTGGCCGCAACCGCTTCCTCGACCGAGGTGTGAATCGGGAACACCTTGGTGAGGCCGGTGATACGGAAGATCTTCAGAATGCGCTCCTGGTTGCAGACCAGGCGCAGTGAGCCCTCATGGGCCCGCACGCGCTTCAGGCCGCCGACCAGTACGCCGAGCCCGGTGGAGTCGAGGAAGTCCACGCCCTCCATGTCGACGACAAGGTGGAAACTGCCGTCGTTCACCAGCTCGACCAACTGCTCGCGCAGCTTGGGCGCGGTATATACGTCGATTTCGCCACCGACCCTGACGATCGTGCGATCGCCCATGGTTTCGGTCGACAGGGACAGGTCCACGGATCCTCCAGCACCTTGCTATCGAGCGGTCGCCCTAGGGGCATTCGGCTTCAGCCCCTGGACGCTTCGCCAGCCGCGATGGCATTCAATCACTTACCGGCAGGCGTGCACGACGCCTTGGCTCCATTGTCCGTCACGCCAGTGACACACTCGGTGCCGATGGCCAAGAATCACCGATCCGATCGAACCCCGACGGAACCCGCCTCCCGGCCCGCGCCGGGCGCGGTCCTGGACCGGCTCGCGTCCGGTCCGAGCCGGGCTTCGCGCATTACTCATACGGAGCACTTGCCCCCGCGTGAGGGTCGCCATGCCGTCTGGCCCGACCGGATCCGCCCGGAGGTGGTGGCGGCCGTGGCGGCCGCGGGCATCGAGCATCCCTGGGCCCACCAGGCACGGGCGGCCGAGCACGCCCTGGACGGCGACTCGGTCGTCGTCGCCACCGGCACCGCCTCCGGCAAGTCCCTGGCCTACCTCGTGCCCGTCCTGTCCACCCTCATGGACGGCGCCGAGGCTCCGAACGGCCGAGGCGCGACGGCCCTCTACCTGGCCCCCACCAAGGCGCTCGCGGCGGACCAGTGCCGGTCCGTGAAGGAACTTTCACACCCCTTGGGCCATTCGGTGCGCGCAGCCGTGTACGACGGCGACACCCCGTTCGAGGAACGCGAGTGGATCCGCCAGTACGGCAACTACGTCCTGACCAACCCGGACATGCTGCACCGGGGCATCCTGCCGTCCCACCCCCGCTGGTCCTCCTTCCTGAAGTCGCTGAAGTACGTCGTGATCGACGAGTGCCACACCTACCGCGGGGTCTTCGGATCACACGTCGCCCAGGTGCTGCGCCGGCTGCGCCGCCTGTGTGCCCGCTACGGCGCGTCGCCCGTGTTCCTGCTGGCCTCGGCGACGGCCGCGGAACCCGCGGTGGCCGCCCGCCGCCTCACCGGCCTGCCGGTGCTGGAAGTGGCTGACGACGCCTCCCCGCGCGGTGAACTGGTGTTCGCCCTGTGGGAACCGCCACTGACCGAGCTGCACGGCGAGAAGGGAGCCCCGGTCCGCCGCACGGCCACCGCGGAGGCCGCCGACCTCCTGACCGACCTCACCGTGCAGGGCGTGCGCTCGGTCGCCTTCGTCCGCTCCCGGCGTGGCGCCGAGCTGATCTCGGTCATCTCCCAGGAGCGTCTGGCCGAGGTCGACCGGTCGTTGTCCCGGCGTGTCGCGGCGTACCGGGGCGGTTATCTCCCGGAGGAGCGCCGCGCTCTCGAACAAGCCCTCCATTCGGGTGAACTGCTGGGCCTCGCCGCGACGAACGCCCTCGAACTCGGCATCGACATCTCCGGTCTCGACGCGGTCGTCATCGCCGGCTACCCGGGCACGCGGGCCTCCCTGTGGCAGCAGGCGGGCCGGGCCGGACGCTCCGGGCAGGGGGCGCTGGCCGTCCTCGTCGCCCGCGACGACCCGCTGGACACCTTCCTCGTCCACCACCCCGAAGCCCTGTTCGACCAGCCGGTCGAATCGACCGTCCTCGATCCCGACAACCCGTACGTGCTGGCGCCGCACCTGTGCGCCGCCGCCGCGGAACTGCCCCTGACGGACGAGGACCTCGACCTGTTCGGCCCGGCCAGCGAGGGCCTGTTGCCGCAGCTGGAGGCCGCGAAGCTGCTGCGCCGCCGCACCAGGGCCTGGCACTGGACCCGCCGCGAGCGTGCCGCCGACCTGACGGACATCCGCGGTGAGGGCGGAACCCCGGTCCAGGTCGTCGAGACCGGCACGGGCCGGCTGCTCGGCACGGTCGACGCCGGAGCCGCGCACTCGACGGTGCACGAGGGGGCGGTCCACCTCCACCAGGGCCGCACCTATCTGGTGCGGTCGCTGGACCTGGAGGAATCCGTCGCCCTCGTCGAGGAGGCGGCGCCGCCGTACTCCACGGTCGCCCGCGACACCACGTCCATCTCCGTCCTGGAGACGGACGTCGAGATCCCCTGGGGTGACGGCCGCCTCTGCTACGGCTCCGTCGAGGTCACCAACCAGGTCGTCTCCTTCCTGCGCCGTCGGCTCATCACGGGTGAGGTCCTCGGCGAGACGAAACTCGACCTCCCTCCCCGTACGCTGCGCACCCGCGCCGTGTGGTGGACCGTCACCGAGGACCAGCTGGACCGGGCGCGGATCAACCCGGAGATCCTCGGCGGCTCCCTGCACGCCGCCGAACACGCGTCGATCGGCCTGCTGCCCCTCTTCGCGACCTGCGACCGCTGGGACATCGGCGGCGTGTCGATCCCGCTCCACCCCGACACCCTCCTGCCCACGGTCTTCGTCTACGACGGCCACCCGGGCGGCGCGGGCTTCGCGGAGCGCGCCTTCCACACCGCCCGCACCTGGCTGACCGCCACCCGCCAGGCCATCGCGTCCTGCGAATGCGACGCCGGCTGCCCGTCCTGCATCCAGTCCCCCAAGTGCGGCAACGGCAACGACCCGCTGCACAAGAGGGGGGCGGTGCGGCTGCTCACGGTGCTGCTGGAGGGGGCTCCGGAGGAGAAGCAGCCGGGAGACGAGGCGTCGGGGGGCGAGACCCAGGGGGTCCGGGCGCCAGGGGGCGAGGCATCCGACCGAGCGCCAGAGGGCGAGACCCCCGGGGGCCGGGCGCCAGGGGGCGACGCACTGGGGGACGAGGTGCCCCGGCAGCAGCCGGGAGGTCCAGGGGAGTCGCGGCAGGGCCCGCGCGCGCCCTGACCTCCACCGTGAACGGCCCCCGACCCGACGCCGCCGTCACGTCCGAGATCTCCCCGGCCAGCTCGCACCGCACCAGCCGCACGCCCTGCGCCCGGGCCACCCGGCCCGCCCGGCCGCAGGCCGCCGCACCCCCGTCGGCCCAGTGGTCCGCCGCGGCGAGCGCCGCGAGATCGGCACCGCCCGCCGCGCGATGCCGGAGCACGACGGCCTGCCCGAGTGCCAGCACGACACCGAACACCACGCACAGGACGGCAACGGCCCCGACACTCCAGACGGTGGCGGACCCCCGGTCCACATCCCCGGCCGATCCCCGGCCCGAGCCCGAGCCCGCTCCCCCTCCGCACACGCTCACGTGCCCACCGCCTCCTCCACCGACGCCACGGCCTCCTCGCGCACGGCGAAGGCCAGACCGCGCAGCACCGGCGGCTTGGCCACCACGGTCACCCGGACGTGCTGCGCGTCCCGGCTGACCGTCACCTCCGCGCCGGGCGGCGCCGCCTCTCGGGTCAGCTCCACGACCGCGCCGGGCGGGTCCTGGCGGGCCGCCGCACGCGCACCCGTCCGCGCCGCGTCCACGCACTGGATCTGTGCCGCCACCACCAGCAGCCCCCACACCAGCGCCATCGCGAACATCACCAGCACGGGCAGCACCACGGCCGACTCCGCCGTGACGAAACCCCGGTCGG
This sequence comes from Streptomyces sp. NPDC101110, assembly GCF_044759525.1. Taxonomy (NCBI): domain Bacteria; kingdom Bacillati; phylum Actinomycetota; class Actinomycetes; order Kitasatosporales; family Streptomycetaceae; genus Streptomyces; species Streptomyces sp. NPDC101110. The sequence continues at coordinate 120,801 of NZ_JBIVZM010000019.1, forward strand.
CGCCCCGCTCACATCCGCGCATTGAGGGCGCCCTTCACGATGTTCTGCAGCTCCGCACTGACCGGGCCGCTCGTGACGACCTTGTAGAGCACCACGGCGAACGCCACTGCGGCCACGATCCCCATCGCGTACTCGGACGTGACCATCCCCGCGTCCCGCCGCGCCGCACGCATCCCGCACACCAGGGCACACAGCCGTGCCCTTACCGCCTGATACATCTCAACCCCCGTAGAAAAGAGTCCGAACTTCGTTTTGTCATCCATCACTTGTTTCGGGTCCGTGCCGCGTCATCCACCACCCCCTCCGAGCACCCCGCCCGCGAGTCCGATCACCACGGGCAGCACGCCGACCGCGATGAACGCGGGCAGGAAACAGAGCCCGACGGGCGCGCTGACCATCACGCCCGCCCGGCGGGCCCTGGCCGTCGCGGAACGGCCCCAGTCCGCCCGGGCCTCGGCGGCGAGCCGCGCGACCGGCACCGCCGCGGGCAGCCCGGACACATCGGCCCGTTCGAGAAGCCGAGCCAGACCTCCGGCACCCGGCAGGGCACCCAACCTCCGCCAGGCCGAGCCCGGTTCACCGCCCAACCGCACCTCCGCCGCACCCCGGGCGAGGGCATCACCGACGGGCCCGCCCAAGGCCTCACCCACCGCCTGTGCCGCGACGACCGGGCCGGCGCCCGCAGCGACGCACGCCGCCAGCAGGTCGGCGGCGAGGGGCAGTTGCCGGGCCGCCTCGGCGAGACCGGGTGCACCCGGGTCCGCCTCGGCCGTCTCCCGCCTCAGCCGCCACCGCCACACCCCCGCCGCTGCACCAAGTCCCACCGCGGCCCCGGCCAGGCCTCCGACCAGCAGCCATCCGGCGCACGCCACGCCCACGGGCGCCGACCACCTCCGTGCGACCCCGCGCCATTCCGGCAGGGGGACGGCGACGGCCGTTTCCCGGATCCCGGACAGCTCGGTCAGTCGCCGGCGCAGCCTCCGACGGCGCCGTGCCCGCATCAGCCGACGCGCCACCCATGCGGCGGCCAGCACGGTCCCCACGGTGGCCCACAGCCTGTGGACGACGTCCCCGCTCATGCCGCCGCCTCCGCGCCCCGCACGATCCGCCGCACCCACCACAGCCCCACGCCCTCCAGCGCTCCGCCCGCCGCCAGGCAGCCCAGCCCCGCCCCTGTGTGCAGCAGGACGTGGAGAGGGCCGGCGCCCATGGCGGTGCCGATGAGAAGTCCCAGAACCGGCAACCCGGCGAGCATCACCGCCGTGGCCCGGGCGCCCGCCAACTGGGCGCGGAGGTCCTGCTGTTGGTCGCGCTCGGCGCGCAGGGCCGCGGCGAGCCGGTCGAGCCCGGCCGCGAGCCCCGCCCCTTGGTCCACGGCCACCCGCCAGCACGCCGCGAGTCCCCGCAGCCCCTCGGCACCCGGTTGCCGCGCCGCCGCGGCGAGTGCGTCCGGCACGTCACCGCCGAACCGCGCCGCCGCCAGCACCGTCGACTGCGCGCCCGCGAGTCCCCCGCAGTCCCGGGCGGCCCGGAGCAGCGCCTCTCCCGGCTGCCGTCCGGCCCGCACCTCTCCGGCGAGCGCCCCGCACAGCGCGATCACCTCGTCCGTCCGGCGCTCCCGGTCCCGCCGCGCCCGGCCGGCCAGCCGGGCGCGCCGCAGCAACGGCACCCCGGCCGCCCCCAGGAGGGCCGGCAGCACCGAGGTACCGAGCACCGCCAGCAGCAGCCCGGCCACCGGCGACCACCACTCGGCGCGCAGCCGCCCGCGGACGCGCCACAGCCCGTCGGCCGTCCGCCGCCACCCGGGAGACGCCCTCCCGACGTGGCCGCCCTCCGCGAGCAGCAGTCGCGCCCGCCGCGCCGCCTCCTCGCGTTCGCCCAGCATCCAGACGGCAGCCCCCATGCAGGCCACGGCCGCACCCACCGACACTTCAGACGCCCCGGTCATCACGCGCCCCCTTCTTCTCACCCGGCTCGATGCCTCGCAGCAGTGCCCTCAGCCGCTCCCATCCGCGCTCGCGCACGAACGTCTCCGTGCCCCACCGCAGCGCCGGCACCGTCCGCACCAGACCCGACGCGTCCCGCTCCAGCACATGCACCTCGGCGATCCGCCGCCGTCCGGCCCGGTCGCGCACCAGGTGCAGCACCACGGAGAGGGCAGCCGCCAACTGGCTGTGCAGTGCGGCCCGGTCCAGTCCCGCCGCCGTGCCGAGCGCCTCCAGGCGGGCCGGTACGTCGGCGGCGGCGTTGGCGTGCACGGTCCCGCAGCCGCCCTCGTGGCCGGTGTTCAACGCGGCCAGCAGGTGCACCACTTCGGGCCCGCGCACCTCGCCCACGACCAGCCGGTCGGGCCGCATCCGCAGCGCCTGGCGCACCAGGTCCTCGAGGGTGACGAGGCCCGCCCCCTCCTGGTTGGCGGGTCTGGTCTCCAGCCGCACGACGTGCGGGTGGTCGGGCCGCAGTTCCGCCGAGTCCTCGGCGAGGACGATCCGTTCGCCCGGTCCCACCAGCCCCAGGAGGGCACTCAGCAGCGTGGTCTTGCCGGTTCCGGTACCGCCGCTGACGAGGAAGGACAGCCGGGCGTCGAGCAGGGCGCGCAGCATGCGGTCCCCACCCGGAGGCACCGTGCCCGCCGCGACCAGCTCGCCGAGCGTGAAGGCTCGCGGTCTGACGACCCGCAGCGACAGACAGGCGCAGCCCACGGCCACCGGCGGCAGCACCGCGTGCAGCCGCGTCCCGTCGGGCAGCCGGGCGTCGGCCCAGGGCCGGGCGTCGTCCAATCGGCGTCCTGCCACCGCGGCGAGACGCTGGGCGAGACGTCGCACGGCCGCCGCGTCAGCGAACCGCACCGGCGTCAGCTCCAGTCCGCCGCCGCGGTCCACCCAGACCCGGTCCGGTGCCGAGACCAGCACGTCCGTGACCGACGGGTCGGCGAGCAGCGGCTCCAGCGGCCCGCTTCCGACCAGCTCGGACCGCAACTGTGCGGCGGCCCCCAGGACTTCGGCGTCCCCGAGGACCCGCCCCTGCTCCCGCAGGGCCTGCGCCACGCGCGCGGGGGTCGGTTCGGCCCCGCTCTCGGCCAGCCACCGCCGCACCCCGTCGAGCAGCGTCGTGCCCTCGAGTCCGGCCAGGGTGCTCATGCCGTACCCGCCTCGACGAGCGCGCGCTCCCAGAACTCCTTGCAGAACCGGGCGAGCGGTCCTCGCGGGGCGGCGCCCGGGGGCGCCGTGCCCTCGTCCGGACGGGACAGGCCCGGCTCGACCGGCACCTCGCCGACCAGGGGCAGTCCGAGCAGGCGGGCCACCTCGCGGGCGTCGAGCCCCGGGGGGTACGGCCCGCGGACCGCCACCCGCAGATCCCGCAGGACCATGCCGACCGCGGAGGTCACCCGCCCCGCGGCCGCGACGGCCCGCAGCTCGGCGGGCACCACCAGCACGCCCAGGTCCAGCTGGGAGAGGACCTCGGCGACGCCGTCGTCGATCCGGCGCGGCAGGTCGACCACGACGGTGCCGCCCCGGCGCCGGGCCGCGGCGAGCACCGCGCGCACCGCCTGCGGCGGGACCGCGATCCGGTCGCCGCGGTCCCAGCTGAGCACCCGCAATGCGTGCAGCTCGGGGAGCGACTCCTCCAGGGCGCCGCCGCCGACCCGTCCGCGCGAGGACGCGAAGGCGGGCCAGCGCAGTCCTTCGGCCGTCTCCCCGCCCAGGAGGACGTCGAGTCCGCCGCCCAGCGGATCGGCGTCCACGAGGAGGGTGCGCAGTCCCTCCCGCGCGGAGGTGACGGCGAGGGCACATGCGAGCGTGGACGCTCCGGCCCCGCCCCGGCCGCCGATGACGCCCACGGTGAGGGCGGGCCGGCCGACTCCCTCGGCCACGTCGGCGATCCGGTCGATCAGCCACTGCTCGCCGTCGGGAAGCATCAGGACGTGCTCGGCGCCGATCTCGACGGCCCGCCGCCACACCCCGGAGTCGTCCTGGTCCCGGCCGACGAGCACGACGCCCCTTCGGCGGACGGCTCCGCGGACCCGCCGCGCGGCGTCGTCACCGACCAGGACGAGCGGTGCGGCCTCCCAGCTGCCTCTGTGCTCCGGCACCCCGTGGTGCACTTCGGGTGTGGCGCCCGCTGCCGCGCACAGGCGCAGCAGGTCGTCGAGGAGTTCGGTGTCCTCGGTGACGATCAGCGGTCCTCCCTGCCGCCCTCCGGCGGCCGGCGGCGGATCGTGTGTGACGGTTCCGGCCACGGTTTCCAACCCCCTTCGCTGCGTGACTCGCAGAGCCACAGCGGCCCCGCGATTCCCATCCGTGGGAAGAACCGACAAGCGGCCTCCCTGTGAACGGCCGACAGAAACCGGCCAAACGCTCCCGGGTACTCGGAACCGGCCATGAACTCGCCGCGAGCGGGACGCGTTGGAATCACGGTGCAGCGATCCCGGAAATCGTGTGGATCTTGGTGGATAACTGTGGACGTCCCGGGAGTTGTGAATATCGCCGTCACCCATACCGGTGTGCCACTCAGGCCCTGTGTACGACCCCCGCAGAGCAGCCCGACGACTACCCGCCGTAACAAGACATGGGCATGACAAGTTTGACCCGCAGGTCGCGCCACAACGGCCGCGAGGCCGTACAAAGAAGGAAAAACCCACCCGGACATGCGACGACCCCCGCCGGGGGGGAGAGCGGGGGTCGTCCCCACGGCCGACTCGGGGGGGGAGGAGTCGGGCCGGGTTAGCACGGTCGCGAACGATCCGTGACTTCCATGGTGTACCCGAGAGCCTTCTCAGGCAAACCCACACGCCCCACCTTACGCCGAATGGGCTGCCTCTATGCTCTGGGGCGTGGAAAACCACTCGATGCCCCGCACAGCCGCCTTCTTTGACCTGGACAAGACGGTCATTGCGAAGTCGAGCACGCTCACGTTCAGCAAGTCGTTCTACCAAGGCGGTCTGATCAACCGCAGGGCCGTCTTGCGTACCGCATATGCCCAGTTCGTCTTCCTCGCCGGCGGCGCGGATCACGACCAGATGGAGCGCATGCGCGCATATCTGTCCGCCCTGTGCCGCGGTTGGAACGTGCAGCAGGTCAAGGAGATCGTCGCCGAGACGCTGCACGACCTGATCGACCCGATCATCTACGACGAGGCCGCCTCGCTCATCGAGGAGCACCACACGGCCGGCCGTGACGTCGTGATCGTGTCCACGTCGGGCGCGGAGGTGGTCGAGCCGATCGGCGAGTTGCTGGGCGCGGACCGCGTGGTCGCCACCCGCATGGTCGTGGGCGACGACGGCTGCTTCACCGGCGATGTGGAGTACTACGCCTACGGGCCGACCAAGGCGGAGGCCATCAGGGAACTGGCCGAGTCCGAGGGGTACGACCTCAGCCGCTGCTACGCCTACAGCGATTCGGCGACCGATGTGCCGATGCTGGAGTCCGTCGGCAATCCCCATGCCGTGAACCCGGACAGGGCGCTGCGCCGCGAGGCCCTCGCGCGCGGGTGGCCGATCCTGGACTTCCACCGTCCGGTCCGGCTCAAGCAGCGCATCCCCGCGTTCTCCGTGCCACCGCGCCCGGCGCTCGTCGCCGTCGCCGCGATAGGCGCCGCGGCGGCCACCGCGGGACTCGTTTGGTATGCGAACCGGCGCCGGGCCACAGTCGCTTGACCTGTAGCGATACCGCGTCTTGTGTGAACCCGAAAGTAAAGAAGTACAACCTGGGCTTCCGCTTGCTGCGGGGCAGGAGTACAAAGGATTCAACGGCCCGCGAGACCAAGGACATCCGAGAGGATCACCTTTTAACGCATTTGGCCCCACGGACCGCGCATGAACACCGGGCACCCACGCGACGTCGACCCGTCGAATACGGGCCAGCCGCACCAGGTGACGGGCAAAGCCCCCGGCCTGATGGGCACATATCGAGGACGCTTGGTAACCCGATGCTCATGCCAGCGGCGGTACGAGAACTCGTACCGCCGCATTACTTTTTGGGGCCGGGCGATGTCACGCCGCTCCGCGCTGCAGCGCCTCGCACACCGCCATCGACTCGCGCGCCCCCAGCTCGACCGCCCTGCCGCAGTGGGCGATCCAGGCGGCGACGCCTTCCGGGGTACCGGAGACGTACCCGCCGAGGGCTTCCAGGTAGGCGTCCCGCCCCAGCTCCGCGTGGCCGACCTCGGCCGCGCAGACCGACTTCGGGTCCAGCCCGCTGCCGACCAGGACGATGCGCTCGGCGGTGCGCGCGACCAGGCCGTTGTAGGAGGTGAAGGGGCGCAGCGCGAGGAGTTCGCCGTGCACGACGGCGGCCGTCACGAGCGCCGGCGCGGAACCGCTGGCGATGATCAGCCCCGCCAGTCCGTCCAGCCTGCCGTGGGCCTCCGCGGCGCTCGGCAACGGCAGTCCGACGAGTGGCTCGTCGACCGGTTCGCCCTCCTTCCGCGGCCGCCCCACCTGGTCTGCCTTGTCCGCCGCGGCCACCAGGTGCAGCCTGGCCAGCACCCGCAGGGGTGACTGCCGCCAGATCGACAGCAACTGCCCCGCCTCCGCGGTGAGCCGCAGGGCGGCGCCCACCGTGCGGGCCTCGCCGTCGCCGCTGAAGTCCGTGCGCCGGCGGACCTCCTCCAGGGCCCAGTCCGCCCCGGACAGCGCGGCCGAGCCGCGGGCACCGCGCAGAGCGGCCTCGGAGGTGATGGCGTTGCTGCGCCGCCGCATGATCCGGTGCCCGTAGACCCGGTCCACGGCCTTTCGTACGGACTCCACGGACTCGGCCACCGAGGGCAGCGCCCCCAGGGCCGCGAGGGGATCGGCGCTCGCGCCTGCTGTACTCATGAGTACGACCCTACGCACCCCGGGGCCCCGCCCCACGGCGGAGTGGCCATCTTCACGCGCGCGTGCACCACGCGACGTCCGCCCTGAGGGCTACCTTCCGGCCGCCGGAGCCCCGGGCACGCCCTTGGGTGCCGGAGCGGGCCGGTCCGACAGGAAGGACGCCCAGCCCTCCTTGGGCGCCTGGCCGACCTGCAGGGTGCGCAGCTTCTCCAGCGTCTCGGGGTCCTGGGCGTCGAGCCAGTCCGCGAGCTGCCGGAACGAGACGCAGCGCACCTCCTCCTTGGTGCACACCGTCTCGATGACCTCCTCGACGGCCCGCATGTACGTGCCGCCGTTCCAGGACTCGAAGTGGTTGCCGATGATCAGGGGCGCACGGTTGCCGTCGTAGGCCCGTGAGAAGCCCTTGAGCAGGCTGTCCCGCATCTGGTCGCCCCAGAAGCCGAACTTCGCGGGGTTGCCCTGGGTGGTGGTGCCCGACTGGTTGACCATGAAGTTGTAGTCCATGGTGAGCTGCTCGAAGGAGTGGCCCGGGAACGGCACGAGCTGCATCGACAGGTCCCACAGACCCATCTTCTTCGTCGGCCAGACCTGGTTGTTCACACCACTGGTGTCGTAGCGGAAGCCCAGGTCGCTCGCGGCGCGCATGAAGTTGCGCTGGCCCTCCAGGCAGGGCGTGCGGGCGCCGATCAGCTCCTTGTCGTAGTCGAAGGGCAGCGGCGCGGCGCCTTTCAGGCCGGTGTTGGTCTTCCAGGTCCTGACGAACTGCTTGGCCTGGGAGATCTCGTCCTTCCAGTCCTGCACCGACCACTCTCCGACGCCGCCGCCGCTGCCGCAGAAGTGGCCGTTGAAGTGGGTGCCCACCTCGTTGCCCTCCAGCCACGCCAGGCGCAGCTGCTTGGCGGTGGCGGCGATGCCCTGACGGTCGTTGAAGCCGATGTCGGAGCGGCCCGGGGAGTGCTGCGGCGGGCGGTACCGGTCGCGCTGGTCCTCCGGCAGCATGTACACGCCGCTCAGGAAGTACGTCATGGTCGCGTTGTTCTCCCTGGCGACCTTGCGGAAGTGCGAGAACAGCTTCTGGCTGTCCTCGCCCGCCCCGTCCCAGGAGAAGACGACGAACTGCGGGGGCTTCTGGCCGGGCCGCAGTCGTTCGGGGCGTGGCAGGTGCGGCTGGGCGCCGGTGTAGGCGGTGGAGCCGTCTCCGATCAGCCGGACCGCGCTCTTCGGCGCCTGTGCGGGCGTCGGCTTCTGCGGGGCCGGGGTCTCCTGCCGGGGGGTGCCGGTCGCGCAGCCGGCGAGCGATGCGGCGCAGACCGCGGCGATGACGGAACCCGCGGCGATCCTGGGGGTGGCGGCCATGATCCGCCCACCTTCTTCCTTCTCTCGGGTGCGGACAGCGCCGCCAAATTCGCACGAGACCGAGAAGGAATTAGTACGACAAGCCGACCAAATGGCTACTTCACTCTTCAGAGTGATTTATGAACCCATTTGCCCGTAAAGTCTATGCTCGCCCTTTACTCTGCATTACGATCCGTTTACCGAGCGTCAATTCATCCCGCCGATTTACGCCGTGACCGCCGCGACCGATGCACCCGCCCCGAGCGGACCCCCCTTACGCGACCGCGCAGCCCCGGAGGAGACGGGAAAACCATGTCAGCCTGCGTCCCCACACGCGCCGCCGACCCGAACCGAACCGAGCGCACCCACCCGCCCCACAGTCCGCCGCCGACCGGGCCCCGCCGATTCCGGATCGCGGGTGCCGACGTGTCGGCCTCGATCGCGGTCTTCCTGATCGCACTGCCCCTGTCCCTGGGCATCGCCCTGGCCACTGGCGCTCCCCTCCAGGCAGGCCTCGTCGCCGCCGCGGTGGGCGGGCTCGTCGCCGGGCGGCTCGGCGGCTCCGCACTCCAGGTGAGCGGCCCCGCCGCCGGGCTCACCGTCGTCACCGCCGACCTCATCCAGCGCTACGGCTGGCGGACGACCTGCGCCATCACCGTCCTCGCCGGCCTCGCCCAACTGGGCCTCGGCTGCCTGCGCGTGGCCCGTGGCGCCCTCGCCGTCAGCCCCGCCATCGTGCACGGCATGCTCGCCGGGATCGGCGTCACCATCGCCGTCGCCCAGCTGCACATCGTGCTCGGCGGCACACCGCAGAGTTCCGTCCCGGACAACCTCCGGGCGCTGCCCGCCCAGCTGGCGCACATGCGCCCCGCGGCCGTGTCCGTGAGCGTCCTGACACTGGCGCTGCTGCTGCTCTGGCCGAGACTGCCCGGCCGGGCCGGACGCCTGCTGCGCAAGGTCCCGGCGGCGCTCGTCGCCGTCGCCGGAGCCACCGCGGCCGCCGCCCTCGCCGGGCTCCGCCTGCCCAAGGTCGACCTGCCGTCCTGGAGCAACCACGCCCTGGCAGGACTGCCCGACGGCCCGGTGCTCGGCCTGGTCGCCGCCGTGCTCACCACCACGCTGGTGTGCAGTGTGCAGTCGCTGCTCGGCGCGGTCGCCGTGGACAAGCTGGTGGCCGGCCGCCCCGGCCTGCCGCCCCGCGTCGGACGCTCGAACCTCGACCGCGAACTGCTCGGGCAGGGCGCCGCCAACATCGTCTCCGGCTCGCTCGGCGGACTGCCCATCGCCGGTGTGGCCGTGCGGAGTTCGGCGAATGTCCACGCGGGTGCGGTCAGCCGGAACTCCACGATGCTGCACGGCGTTCTCGTAGTGATCGCCACGCTGCTGATGGTCCCGATCCTGGAGCTCATCCCGCTCGCCTCGCTCGCCGCCCTGGTGATGGCCGTCGGCATCCAGATGGTGTCCCTGAACCACATCCGCACGGTGACCCGCCACCGGGAAGTGTGGGTCTACGCCGTCACCACCCTCGGCGTCGTCTCCCTCGGCGTCCTGGAGGGCGTGGCGCTCGGCATCGCCACGGCCGTCGGCGTGGCCCTGCACCGCCTCACCCGCACCCGCATCACGCACGAAGAAACGGAAGGAGTCCACCACGTACAGGTCAGAGGCCAGTTGACGTTCCTCGCGGTGCCACGGCTCAGCCGGGCCCTGCATCTCGTGCCCCACGGCGCCGACACCGTCGTCGAACTGGACGGGTCGTTCATGGACCACGCCGCGTTCGAGACGTTGCAGGACTGGCAGAAGACGCACACCGCGCAGGGCGGCACCGTCGAGATCACCGGGCGGCATCCCGGCACCCGCATCTCCGAGCCACAGTCCTCCGGCGACTGCCGCTGCCGGCCCTGGACGCCCTGGCGCAACCACCAGTGCGACGGCCCCGGGTCCGCACCCCCCGCCGAGAAGAACACCGACCGGGCGGACGGCTCCGAGCCGGACCCGACGGGCACCGGCGGAGCCAGCGGGCACGAACTGGCGCGTGGCATCAGCGCGTTCCAGCGCAACACCGCTCCCCTGGTACGCAGCGAGCTGGCCCGGCTGGCCAGAGAGGGGCAGCAGCCTTCGCAGCTCTTCCTCACCTGTGCCGACTCCCGGCTGGTCACCTCGATGATCACCTCCAGTGGACCGGGCGACCTGTTCGTCGTGCGCAACGTGGGCAACCTCGTCCCGCGTCCGGGTGAGGAGAGCGGCGACGACTCGGTGGCGGCGGCGATCGAGTACGCCGTCGACGTGCTGCAGGTGCGGTCCATCACCGTGTGCGGGCACTCGGGATGCGGCGCGATGCAGGCGCTGCTCAACTCCGAGCCGGGCGGCGCCCGAACCCCGCTGAAGCGATGGCTGCGGCACGGACTGCCCAGCCTGGAGCGCATGGCCGACGACCGTCTGCCCGGGGGCAGGCTGGCCGGGCGCTCCCCCGAGGACGCGGTCGAGCAGCTCTGCCTGACCAACGTGGTCCAGCAGCTGGAGCACCTGCGCGCGCACGACTCGGTGGCCCGGGCCATCGACGAGGGCAGCCTGGAGCTGCACGGGATGTACTTCCACGTGGGCGAGGCCGAGGCATACCTGCTCACCGAGACGGACGCGGGCGTCGTGTTCGACCGCGTGCGGGAGTCCGACCTGACGGCATGAGCCCGGCACAGGGGCGCCGGGCAGGACGTCTTCCCTCCGGCGCCCCGACCGCCGACACACCCTTCGCACCCACCGGTCCGCCGACCTCATGGCGCCCCCGTGCCCACCGGCCCACCGGTCCACCTCCACCGGTCCACCGGTCCACCGGTCCACCGGTCCACCGGTCCACCGACCTCACGGCACCCCCATGCTCACCGGCCCTCCGGCCCTCCGGCCCCACCGGCCCACCGGCCCCACCGGCCCGCCGATTTCACGGCACGCCCCGTGCCCATCGGCCTCACAGCACACCTCGCCCTCGCCAAACCACCGGTCCGCGCCATCCCGCGCCAGCGAGCCGGACCGCGCTCCCTGCGGTTGCCGGGCCTCCCACCGGTGAACTTTCCCTGGTCGGCGTCCGTGGGTACGGATGACCCCGGTCCCGACCGAGACCACCGAGAGGTCTAAACCAATCGGCGGTCGGCCCTTGTCATCGCACCCCCGGGTCTGATGAGCTGTGGCCTGGGACACAACGGACACCCTGGGAAAGGCAGATGCCGTGAGCAACGAGAGCCTGGCCAACCTGCTCAAGGAAGAGCGCAGGTTCGCACCCCCCGCCGGCCTGGCCGCGAACGCCAACGTCACGGCGGAGGCGTATGAACAGGCCAAGGCT